>NZ_JBFPKF010000100.1:0-1338 GCF_040948685.1 Paraburkholderia sp. BR14374
TAGCACGCTGTTGAAATACCTCCCACGCACGTCATCCGCGCGGGAGGGGTAAACGTTGAAACAAAGAACCGGACAACACTGAGACTGAAGCGATGCGCGGAGCGGACGGCTATACCGAGTCGATGTTCACGATGTCCCGGCTGGATGACTTCATTCCGGCCAATCACCCGTTGCGACCGATTCGGCTGTGGTTGAACGATGCGCTCACTCGCATGGATTCGGTCTTCTCGCGCATGTACGAGAGCGACGCGAAGGGCGGACGACCGAGCATCGCGCCGGAGAAGCTGATTCGCGCACTGCTGTTGCAAGTGTTGTATTCGATTCGCAGCGAGCGCATGTTGATGGAGCAAATCTCCTACAACATGCTGTTTCGCTGGTTCGTCGGACTGGCGATGGACGATGCAGTCTGGGACCACTCCACTTTCAGCAAGAACCGCGACCGACTGATGGTCCATGATGTCATTGTCAGTCTGTTCAACGAGACGGTCGAGACAGCACGCATGCGTGGCCACCTGTCGGGGGAGCATTTCAGCGTCGACGGCACGCTCATTCAGGCCTGGGCGGGACACAAGAGCTTCGTGCCCAGGACGAAGCCGGACGACGACTCGCCGCCTGACGGCGGTGCCAGCTCTCACGAGAACTGGCATGGTGAGAAGCGTAGCAACGACACGCATGAATCCAGCACGGACAGTCAGGCGCGACTGTTTCGCAAGAGCCGTGGCACGGGCGCGATGCTTTGCTACATGGGTCACGTGCTGACTGACAACCGGCATGGCCTCGTGGTGAACGCACAGGTGACGCAGGCTAGTGGCACAGCCGAGCGGGACACAGCGGCCGAAATGCTTGCGAACGCTGCGCAGTTTGCCAATACACCGATTACCGTAGGTGCTGACAAGAACTACGACACGGCCGGCTTCGTGGCAACGTGCCGCGCACACGGCGTGACGCCACATGTTGCGCAAAACGATGGCCGCGCGGGCGGCTCGGCCATCGAAGGACGCACAACGCGCTGGCCCGGATATGCCATCAGTCAACGCAAGCGAAAATGCATCGAACAGGTCTTTGGCTGGAGCAAGACGGTCGGCAGGATTCGGCAGGCGATGTTTCGGGGGCTGCACCGAGTCGACCAGCTCTTCCTGTTGACTCAGGCGGCCTACAACCTGACTCGTATGCGCACGCTCGCCGCCAAAGCGGCATAGGGGCGAAAGGCGGCGAGGAGATGGCATTGGCCCCACCTGAATGAAAGACTTCGAGTATCAAATCGACATCAACCAAACCGGCGCAGCGACTCATTGAAATGAAGTGCTGCTCGCCAGCGAGGGGTATTTCAACAGCCTG
>NZ_JBFPKF010000101.1:0-1146 GCF_040948685.1 Paraburkholderia sp. BR14374
AAACGCGGTTGCAAAATCAGGCAAAAAAACGCATTCTTGAGTCCCTTCGAAATCGCGTTTCGGGGCCATTCCAGGTGGCCTCATTACGCCGATCATCCCCGGCTCGATTACGCCGATCCGTGACAGCAGCTTAAGAGACGGATTCAAAAAGGCTGCTCCGCCCGTCTGAAAATCTTCCCGCAGGCGGGGGAGCAACCGAATTTGAGAAGTGCTTTGTGAATGTCGGCCCGACGTTCGAAGCGAATGCGAAGACGACGGAAGTCGTGAGACCACGCATGAGCACGTTCGACAACCCAACGGAATTTTCCCAGAACGCTCCCGTGTTCTGTGCGGCGCCTGGCAATACGCGGCGTGATGCTTCGCTCGCGAAGTCTCTGGCGATGCCTCGCAGTCATAGCCACGGTTTGCGTAGATGACCATGGGCTTCTAAAGCGGCCGGCCACGTACGCCGCCAATCGGTGGAATGGCGTCAGGCAGCGGCAGCAACTGGGTGACGTCGTTACGATTCGCCCCAGTGAGGATCGCGCCGACAAAGACGCCATTGGCGTCTACGAGGACGTGGTGCTTGGAGCCTGGGCGCGATCCGTGGGGCTCGGACCAGCTTTTCGCCCGCCCCAACGGCTCGCACAGCCAAAGAGTCGACGGCTGCTCGGCTGAAATCGAGTTCGCCTGCCTCGCGTAACTTCGGCAGCAGTAGCTCCTGCAGTCGTTTCCCGACGCCGGCCTTCTGTCAGTCGCGCAACCGTCGTCAGCAGGTTGAATCCGATCCAAAATCCCTATTTCGTCGACAGGTCGGGCCAGCGGATACCGGTCTCGAGCACGAACAAGATTCAGTTCAGTGCAGCTCGGCTGGCAACCGGCCTCGATTCTTCTTGCGCCGGGGTTTGGGCGACGGCAGCAATGGCTCGATCAGCGTCCAAAGTTCGTCATCAACAATCGGCGCGCCCATCCTTGGTTCCAGTTGTTCAGGTGGCCAAGGTTAAGGAAGGTCGGCAAAAGTCCTGGCATTGGGATTCCGGTGAGAGGTGGCGCCGCTTGTTCGGGCAGGGTCCCGAGATTTTTAAGTGGAACCACCGGGGCGTTCATGCTGCCGATTTGATCGCAGGCAGTGTCGCGAAGTATGCCTCATCCGGCGTGCGGTCTTCC
>NZ_JBFPKF010000102.1:0-1095 GCF_040948685.1 Paraburkholderia sp. BR14374
TACGGCTACCGGGCCTCTGTGTTGGCTCTGACAAAATGGTGTCCACCACTTCGAAAATGATGGACATCACTTTGATGCCGATACTTGCGGCCGTCTACAACGGCCACCGCGAGCCGCTTACGGTTGAGGAGGGCGGTAGCGCACATCCCCGCGCAACCGTGCCAATGACGTTCTTCGTCGAATGCCAGGCTTGCTAAAGATTGGCTGGCACTTTGACGCTATGACAAAAGTGGCTCATGACAGGAGGCAACTCTAAGTAAAAATCCTTTTCCGTATCCTTCAAACCGCCCGGATAACAGTCAGAGACGAAATCTTTCAACGGCGTCAGCGCCGGTTGGCAATTTGGGCGGGACGTCCTCACTGAATTCGTTCCATCGCGTAGCCTATGCTGCCAGCAATTGATGACCATGTTGGCTACTTACCTGATGCAAGAAAGGTCTGACCTTGATCAAGGGTTGCCGTGCGTTCGTCCCGTACACTTGTGTTGCAGTGGGTCGAACCGTCTCGCTCGACCTACTGTGGGGACTTTAGACGACCCGTCAGAGTATAGACGACTCCGATGGGTCACTTTTTTTCTGTGTCCCGGCTGTCCTTGCCAGTCGCCCACCCGTTCGTTGGGCGGTCATTAGTTCCGAAATAGAACGCGCGGGGAACAATGACCCGATTCCCGACAGTAGTCAGGTAGCATATCCCCTAATATTCGTTCCAAGCAGCGATCCGGACCATCTCTTTGACGGCTACCATTAGGCGGATTCCTCGCGAACTGGTGCAACACCCTTCGTCGCTGCTTTCTGCATGGCAAAGATTGGCGGCTGCCGGCAAGGTGAAATGCCGCTAGCACTGGGAAGCGGACCGCTGAAGGGCCAGATTTGAGATCTCCCGTAGCCCAATCACCGTGGGCAACGAGGTGTGCGAGGCGGGTTCCTGGCCGATATGAGTCATCCAATGAATTAAGGCGTTGATGCGGTTAGAGCGTGTTAGGAACTTTGAAGTACTGGCACGGCGTGGACAAGCATGAGCATTGCGAAGACGACAAAATGAAGCCCGGCGAGAGTTTCGGGGAGCCGTTCATAGTCACGTGCGAGACGCCGGAAA
>NZ_JBFPKF010000103.1:0-1075 GCF_040948685.1 Paraburkholderia sp. BR14374
TCGAGCTTGTGTGAAAACGCGTTGATCGCCTAGACTGGATTAACTCATTCAGCATGGGTGACCGGATGAAGCGATTCATAGAAGGCGAAGATCGCAAGCAGGTGACGCTGCTTCCAGAATGCCTTGATGACTTCGTCGCGGAGGACAATCCGGTGAGGATCATCGAGGCGTTCGTTGAAGAGCTTGACCTTGCATCACTGGGCTTCAATGGAGCGATGCCGTCGACTACAGGGCGTCCGTCCTATCACCCAGCCGTGCTGTTGAAGATCTATATCTACGGCTACCTGAACCGGGTTCAATCGAGCCGTCGCCTGGAACGTGAATGCCAACGCAATGTTGAATTGATGTGGCTCACCGGCCGTCTGGCGCCGGACTTCAAGACCATAGCTGACTTCCGTCGTGATAACGGCACCGGCATTCGCAACGTATGTCGCCGCTTCGTCGTCCTGTGCCGTGAGCTGAAGCTGTTCTCGCAAGCGCTTGTTGCCATCGACGGCAGCAAGTTCAAGGCAGTCAACACACGCGATCGTAACTTCACCGAGGGCAAGGTCGACAAGCGTCAGAAGCAGATTGAGGAGAGCATCCAGCGGTATCTGAGCGCGCTGGAGACTGCCGATCGTACGCAACCGGCTGAACTGGAAGCAAAGACAACCCGCTTGCAGGACAAGATCGCGCGCTTGCGCGAGCAGATGCGCAGCCTCGAGCAGATCAAGGCACGACTCAAGACAGAGCCTGATGGGCAACTCTCGATGACCGATCCCGACGCGCGTTCCATGGCGACGAGCGGCAAAGGATCGGGAATGGTGGGCTACAACGTACAAGTGGCCGTTGACGCCAAACACCACCTCATCGTGGCTCACGAGGTTACAAACTCTGGCAGTGACCGGGCGCAGCTCAGTCCTATGGCGAAAGCTGCGCGCGATGCGATGGGCAAGACCAGTCTGCGGGCAGTCGCTGATCGTGGCTACTACAGCGGGCCTCAGATCAAGGAGTGCGCAGACGCGCGAATTGCGGTCATGTTGCCGAAGCCCACGACCTCAGGCGCAAAACATCATGGCAGATTCGACAAGGCAGA
>NZ_JBFPKF010000104.1:0-1038 GCF_040948685.1 Paraburkholderia sp. BR14374
TGAGATTGACCCGCAAAAACGGACATCTATCCTTTGGAGAAGGAGGTGCCGATTATGGCCAAGCATCGTACCCCGTACCCGGCGGAATTTCGGGCGCAACTGGTCGAGCTGGTGAAGGCCGGACGCAGGCCGGAGGAATTGGAGAAGGAGTTCGAGCCGACTGCACAGACCATCTACAACTGGGTGGCGCAGGCTGATCGCGACACAGGTGTGCGGCATGACGGTCTGACCACAGCCGAACGGCAGGAACTCACACGGTTGCGTCGTGAGGTCCGGCAACTGAAGATGGAGCGCGACATACTCTCTCACGCGGCAGCCTGGTTCGCGAGGGAGACGGGATCCGTTCCACCGAAAGGCGGTACGGATTCATGACAGCGAACCGGGCCCGCTGGCCCATTGCGATGATGGCACGGCTGCTCGGCGTCTCGACGAGCGGCTATTACACGTGGCTGGTGCGGGAGCCCGCGACACGCACACGTTGCGATGCGCAACTGCTCGCGCACATCCGGACGCTACATGCGAGCTCGCGCGGTACGTATGGGGCACCGCGGATCCACGCGCAGCTGGCGCGCGAAGGCGTACGCGTGGGGCGCAAGCGGGTGGCGCGCCTCATGCGTATGGCGGGTCTCTGCGGGGCAAGCCGGCGACGCTGGCCACGCACCACACGACCACGTGCTGGCGCCCGGCGTGCGCCTGATCTGGTGCGCCGGCATTTCAGTGCCGAGGCGACAAACGTGCTGTGGGTCGCAGATGCAACCTATGTACCCACGGGTGAGGGATTCCTCTATCTGGCGGTTGTGCTGGACGTATTCAGCCGTCGCATCGTCGGCTGGGCGATGTCCAACCATCTGTACACCGAACTGATGTTACGGGCGTTGGACATGGCGTTGCAGCAGCGATGCCATGACGGTGTGATTCTACATTCCGATCAAGGCTGTCAATACACCTCCATTGCCTTCGGGCGGCGCTGCCGCGAAGCTGGCGTACAACCGTCAATGGGGACCGCCGGCGACGCCTATGACAACGCGATGTGCGAGT
>NZ_JBFPKF010000105.1:0-1017 GCF_040948685.1 Paraburkholderia sp. BR14374
CGACCGGATCGTCGCGATCCCTCATGATGTTGTTGTCCTGACGGTACGCGCCCTGCACACCCTGGATGTAGTCGTAGCGGTTCGCCGTGACGGCCTGCGTGGTGTCGCGGTCGGCGAGAATGACCGGGCGCAGGAACACCATCAGGTTAGTCTTGTTGCGCGTCTTCTGCTCGGAGCGGAACAGCTGGCCCAGCCAGGGAATGTCGCCAAGCAGCGGCACCTTGCTGTTGCTGACCTGGTAGTGGTCCTGCATCAGGCCGCCGAGCACGATGATCTCGCCGTTATCGCACAGCACGGTCGACTGGATCGAACGCTTCGTGAATTCCGGGCTTTCTGGGTTCGTCGACGCGTTGTTCGTGTCGTCCACAATCGCCGAGTCTTCCGTATAGAGCTGCAGCTTCAGGATGCCGCCGTCGGTGATCTGCGGTTTGACCTGCAGAATGAGGCCGATGTCGGCGCGGCCGAACGTGTTGAACGCCGCGCTCGTGGTGCCGCTCGTCAGATTCGAGTAGGAACCGGTCTGGATCGGCACGTTGTTACCGACGATGATCTTCGCTTCTTCGTTGTCGAGCGTGATCACGTTAGGCGTGGAGAGCACATTGGCGTCGTCGGTACGTGACAGCGCCTGTAGCAGCGCGCCGAGACCCTGCACACCGAAGATGTTGTGCATCCAGCCGACGTTCAGGCCCTGCTGGAGCGGCGCGGAGCTCGAGCGGAGCGCCGTGGCCAGACCACCGGTGGTGCCAGCGGCCGCGGCTGCAGCCGTGAGGTTAACGATGCTGTTGCCCGAGCCAGTCGCCAGATTGGTAGCTGCAAACAAGTTATCGTTCGCGATCTGCCACTGAATGCCGAGGTTGCCGCTCGTATTCGAGTTCAACTCGACGATCAGCGCCTCGATATACACCTGCGCGCGACGCGCATCGAGCTGGTCGATCACCGCGCGCAAGTTGCGGTACGTCGCTTCGGGCGCGGTGATGATCAGCGAGTTGGTCGCGGAATCGGCGGTAATCATGCCGC
>NZ_JBFPKF010000106.1:0-1014 GCF_040948685.1 Paraburkholderia sp. BR14374
TGTTCCAGAACCATTCGCACAGCCCGCTCACGAACTTCAGGCGAGTACCTTGGGCACTTCTTCTTCGTGTTTTCCATAGCTCCATTTTCTCAAGAAGTGGAGCCTCCGGAAATCCCGGGGCGGTTCAGGTTGTCGCTGGCGCACACGACGATTCTGCGTTGGGTGCGCCGCTATACGCCCGAGTTCGTCAAGCGCTGGAATCATTTTGCCACGTCTGCGGGACGGTCGTGGAGGGTTGACGAGACGTACCTGAAGATCCGGGGCAAATGGGTTTATCTATATCGGGCGGTGGATCGGGACGGCCAGACGGTAGACTTCATGCTCAGGGCAAAGCGCGATGTGGCCGCGGCAAAAGCCTTTTTCGGCAAGGCAGTCAAACATCAAGGCCAGCCACCGGAGACGGTCACCCTCGATGAGTATGCTGCGTCGCACCGGGCCGTGCGTGAGATGAAAATTGACGGCCTGCTTCCCGAGGACACGAAGGTGCGCTCTTCGAAGTATCTCAATAATCTGATCGAACAGGACCATCGTCACATCAAGTCAAGAACGAACGTGATGCTTGGATTCAAACGGTTCAGAAGTGCCGCGATCACGATTTCAGGCATCGAGTTGATGCATCGCATTCGCAAGGCGCAGTTCGACCTCTGCGCGCTCAGGCTCAGCGATACCACCGCGCCCGCGGTTTGGAACGCCGTCCTGTTCAATCGATAAGGTATCCAAATCTATAAAGATTATTTCGACCACGCTACCTAATTGCACTGGAGCCCCTCAAGGGGCCCAGCATGAGCTGCAATGCCGCTTTTATGGCTGTTATCCCCGGCGGTCGGTCAAATTCCTCCAGGTATGGTCACTTCAAAATCCCCAGGTAACGATCGCTGGCTGAGCGGTCAGAGGTGGCGCCGGAATTTCGGACAAGGTCGGTAAGTGGAACGGTCGGGGCCTGAGCTGGTCATAGGGACCAGCAAAAGGAACCCAAAGATGGCAAAAAGAAGCGGCCGGTCGCATAGCCCGGCA
>NZ_JBFPKF010000107.1:0-978 GCF_040948685.1 Paraburkholderia sp. BR14374
GCACTCGCTGCCGTGGCGGCTGCCATGGCGGTATCCGCGCATGCGCAGAACACCACCACCGTCAGCTTGGGCACACCCGGCTACTTCAATCTCACCGATCCGAAGACCACCAGCACCTTGATCCAGCTTCTCAAGGTCCACAACGCGTCGGAGCTGCAAAAACTCGCCAGCGATCCGGTGATCGTCGCCGCGCACCGTGGCGTGGTGGATGTGGACCACGCGGAAAATACTAAACGCGCGGCCGTCAACACCATGAACGCCCACATCGAGAGTATGGAGCTCGATGTGTACGAGAGCAGCGACCTGGTTCCCTATCTGATGCACGACCAGTCGCTGAAGCGCATGCTCAATCGTCCCGAGTATGCGGACATCTATCGCTGGCAGCGCGAAAGCAACGATCCCACCGTGAAGACCCCGAGCTGGTACGACATTGTGCACACACGCATGTGCACGGGCCACGACGGCTATGGTTTGACGGTCAACAGCAATGGTTTCTGTTACGACCCCGCCAACAATGACGCAACATGGCCATCCTCTCTTGACGAAACGATGCAGGAGCTATTCCAGGACAGTTATCAAGGCTTGGTCTTTCTGGACCTACGCGAGCTACGCAACATCCGCGACGTCGCCGCCATGCTGGCCAACAAGATGATCATTGGCGACGACTACGGCAAATGGGTGGCAAGCCACGTCGTACTCAAGTTCCAAACGTGGATGTTCACCGGCCCGGGGGACTTCTATCAGCAGACGGCCAATTTCTATGAACAAAAGTTTGGCGGCACGCTGACCGAATCCGAGTTGGCTCAATTGCTGATCATGCCGGTGTACACCTCCAACAATGTGGCCGATCTTGATGGCGGTGGTGCGAAACCTTGGGCGCTCAACGACTGGAACAACTGGGTCAACTGGAACAATCAGCAGAACAACCTGCTGGCGCCAGAAGCCAGCCTGAAAGCGCTGAAGGGCAGCATGAATCAC
>NZ_JBFPKF010000108.1:0-962 GCF_040948685.1 Paraburkholderia sp. BR14374
GCTAACCCGCGGTAGCGCACCTTCGTGAAGCCCCACAGTCGTTTGACCACCGCGAAGACATGCTCCACGCGTGCGCGGATCCTCGACTTGTTGCGGTTCTTGCCGCGTTGCACCTCATCGACTTCACCCGCGCGGCGGGTGCGGCGATTCGTGAAGTCGCGCGCCTTCGGCGCTTTGCTGTGGATCAGCGCCTTCTGGCTGGCGTATGCGCTGTCACCGTAGACCCGCCGCTCCTGGCCGTGCAGCAATTGCGGCAGCGGATGCTTGTCATGCACGTTCGCCGGCGTGAGCACTGCGCTGTGCGCCAGGCCACTCTGGCTGTCCACGCCGATATGCAGCTTCGCGCCGAAGTACCATTGCTTGCCTTTGCGCGTCTGATGCATCTCGGGGTCGCGCGACTTCTGCTCATTCTTTGTCGAGCTCGGCGCACCGATGATCGTGGCATCCACGATCGTGCCGCTCTTGAGTTTCATGCCGCTCGATTGAAGCACCCGGCCGACTTCGGCAAACAGCTTCTCGCCCAGTTTGTGGGTTTCGAGAAGACGACGGAATTTGAGCAGCGTGGTGGCGTCTGGTACCGCCTCGCAGCCCAGATCAATTCCCGCAAAGCGACGCACGCTGGCACTATCGTAAAGCGCCTCTTCACAGGCGAGATCGGCCAGGTTGAACCAGTGCTGGATGAAATGGATGCGCAGCATGCGCTCCAGGCCAATCGGCGGGCGGCCATTGCCGCGCTTCGGGTAATGCGGCTCGACCACCGCGCACAACTCCGCCCACGGCGTAATTGCATTCATCGTATCGAGAAACTCATCGCGCCGCGTCCGTTTGCGGTGCCTCTCCAAACCCGCACCTTCGTCAGCTGCCATCGCCAGCGTCTGCCGCTTCATCTTGTTCTGCCTTCCTTATCCACTCCGATCTATAACGCTCCAAGTAGCTATGCGGTGGACTTGATCAGCTTTGCC
>NZ_JBFPKF010000109.1:0-945 GCF_040948685.1 Paraburkholderia sp. BR14374
GCTGATCCTCGGTCAGCGCAACAGCGAGTGGTGCGGCCACGGCCCGATCCTCGAAGAGGACATCGCGCTGTCGAACATGAGCCTCGACCTGATCGGCCAGGCGCGCCTGCTGTACACGCACGCGGCCACGCTCGAGCAGCAGCTCACCGGCCGTCAGCGCAGCGAGGACGACTACGCGTACTTCCGCGCCGAGCGCGAATTCGCGAACTACACGCTCGTCGAGCTGCCGCACTACGGGCCGCTCGCCGCGACCGCGCAGGCGCAGAAGGACTACGCGGTGACGATCGTGCGCAACTTCCTGTATTCGACGCTGATGAGGCATCTGTGGGGTGCGCTGACGGGCTCCGCCGACGCACAGCTCGCCGCGATCGCCGCGAAGTCGGTCAAGGAAACGCAGTACCACGTGCATCACGCGGGCGAGTGGCTGATCCGTTTCGGCGACGGCACCGACGAATCGCACCGTCGCGCGCAGGCCGCGCTCGACTATCTGATGCCGTACACGTACGAGTTCTTCAGCGCGGACGCGGTGGAAGACGCGATCGCCGCGGCGGGCGTCGGCCCGCGCACCTCGACGCTGGAAGCCGCATGGCTCGACGACGTGCGCGCCACGCTCGACCAGGCCACGCTGACGCTGCCCGCGGCGCTGCGGCACGTGAGCACCGGCAAGCACGGCGAGCATTCGGAGCACATGGGTTTCGTGCTCGCGGAAATGCAGAGCCTCGCACGCCAGCATCCGGGCGCGAGTTGGTGAGCCCGCGATGACGACCTCGACCGCCACGCAGCCCGTGAATACAGCCGCTGCCACCACCGCCACCACAACCGCCGCCACCGATCCCGCGCTCACCCGCGCCTGGAGCGTGCTCGAAGCGGTACCCGACCCGGAGATCCCGGTGGTCTCGATCCGCGAGCTCGGCATCCTGCGCGAGGTGCGACGCGCCGCGGACG
>NZ_JBFPKF010000010.1:0-217202 GCF_040948685.1 Paraburkholderia sp. BR14374
CGTCCGCGGCGCGTCGCACCTCGCGCAGGATGCCGAGCTCGCGGATCGAGACCACCGGGATCTCCGGGTCGGGTACCGCTTCGAGCACGCTCCAGGCGCGGGTGAGCGCGGGATCGGTGGCGGCGGTCGTGGCGGTCGAGGTCGTCATCGCGGGCTCACCAGCTCGCGCCCGGATACTGGCGTGCGAGGCTCTGCATTTCCGCGAGCACGAAACCCATGTGCTCCGAATGCTCGCCGTGCTTGCCGGTGCTCACGTGCCGCAACGTCGCGGGCAGCGTCAGCGTGGCCGCGTCGAGCGTGGCGCGCACGTCGTCGAGCCATGCGGCTTCCAGCGTCGAGGTGCGCGGGCCGACGCCGGCCGCGGCGATCGCGTCTTCCACCGCGTCCGCGCTGAAGAACTCGTACGTGTACGGCATCAGGTAGTCGAGCGCGGCCTGCGCGCGACGGTGCGATTCGTCGGTGCCGTCGCCGAAGCGGATCAGCCACTCGCCCGCGTGATGCACGTGGTACTGCGTTTCCTTGATCGACTTCGCGGCGATCGCGGCGAGCTGTGCGTCGGCGGAACCCGTCAGCGCGCTCCACAGATGCCTCATCAGCGTCGAATACAGGAAGTTGCGCACGATCGTCACCGCGTAGTCCTTCTCTGCCTGCGCGGTGCCGGCGAGCGGCCCGTAGTGCGGCAGTTCGACGAGCGTGTAGTTCGCGAATTCGCGCTCGGCGCGGAAGTACGCGTAGTCGTCCTCGCTGCGCTGACGGCCGGTGAGCTGCTGCTCGAGCGCGGCCGCGTGCGTGTACAGCAGGCGCGCCTGGCCGATCAGGTCGAGGCTCATGTTCGACAGCGCGATGTCCTCTTCGAGGATCGGGCCGTGGCCGCACCACTCGCTGTTGCGCTGACCGAGGATCAGCGCGGTATCGGCGAGGCGCAGCACGTACTGCAGATGTTCGGGCGTGACGGATATTGTGGTCATGGCGCGCTTACATGTGGTTGACTTCGTCGGGCAGCGTGTAGAACGTCGGGTGGCGATAGATCTTGTCGCCCGCCGGTTCGAACAGCTCGGCCTTCTCGTCGGGCGCCGAGGCGGTGATCGCCGCGGACGGCACCACCCAGATGCTCACGCCTTCCTGGCGGCGCGTGTAGACGTCGCGCGCCATGCGCAGCGCCATCGGCGCGTCGGCCGCGTGCAGACTGCCGCAGTGCTTGTGGTCGAGTCCCTGCTTGCTGCGCACGAACACTTCCCAAATCGGCCATTCCTTGTTCATTGCTGATCTCCTGATTCCTGTGATGTGCGGTGCCACTCAGGCGGCGTGCTGTTGCGCGCGCTGGCGCTGTTTTTCGGCATGGGCGAGTGCGGCTTCGCGCACCCAGGCGCCGTCCGCATGGGCCTTCACCCGCGTGGCGAGGCGCTCACGGTTGCACGGGCCGTCGCCATTGACGACGCGCCAGAACTCTTCCCAGTCGATGTCGCCGTAGTCGTAGTGGCCGCGCGCCGCGTTCCATCTGAGCTGCGCATCGGGCAGCGTGACGCCGAGCACCTTCGCCTGCTCGACGGTCGCGTCGACGAATTTCTGGCGCAGGTCGTCGTTGGTGATGCGCTTGATGCCCCATTGCGCCGACTGGTTGCTGTGCACCGAGTCCCTGTCGCTCGGGCCGAACATCATCAGCACCGGCCACCACCAGCGGTTCACCGCCTGCTGCACGAGCTCGCGCTGCGCGTCGGTGCCGGCCATCATCGCGAGCAGCGCGTCGAACCCCTGGCGCTGGTGGAACGACTCTTCCTTGCAGATGCGGATCATCGCGCGGGCGTACGGCCCGTAGGTGCAGCGGCACAGCGGGATCTGGTTCATGATCGCCGCGCCGTCGACCAGCCAGCCGATCACGCCGACGTCGGCCCAGGTGGGCGTCGGGTAGTTGAAGATGCTCGAATACTTGGCCTTGCCCGCGTGCAGCGCGTCGATCAGCTGCTCGCGCGACACGCCGAGCGTTTCGGCGGCGCTATACAGATAGAGCCCGTGGCCGGCCTCGTCCTGCACCTTGGCGATCAGGATCGCCTTGCGCTTGAGGCTCGGCGCGCGGGTGATCCAGTTGCCCTCGGGCAGCATGCCGACGATCTCCGAGTGCGCGTGCTGCGAGATCTGGCGCACCAGCGTCTTGCGGTACGCGTCGGGCATCCAGTCCTGTGGCTCGATCTTGCCGTCGGCGGCCATGACCGCGTCGAAGCGCGCCTGTTCGGGCGAATTCGCGTCCGCGTCCGGTGGGGCGACGTGGCCGGGGATATCGAGGGATTGGGTGTACATCTGCACCATCCAGAATAAGTGGCAATGTGACGCAGTATAAATTAACCGACCGGTCGGGCAATTGAATTTTACTTTCGGTCGATAAGCGGAATAGGATCGGGGATACCCTCGGGCCATCTTTGTGCACGCGGGCCAGATTGCTCTACCGTCAATCCATCCAGGAGGTAGTGATGTCACGGACTGTCAGGTTTACCGAGGCCGGTGCACCCGAAGTGCTTCGATTCGTCGAAGAATCGGTCCGCGGCCCAGGCCGCGGTGAAGTTCGAATCAATGTGAAGGCGATTGGTCTGAATCGCGCGGAAGCGATGTGGCGCACCGACCGGTACATCGAACCGGTGCGCTTTCCGGCCGGGCTCGGGTACGAGGCGGCCGGCATCGTCGATGCGGTGGGCGAGGGCGTCGTCGATTTCGCGCCCGGAGACGAGGTCAGTGTGATCCCGTCGTTCTCGATGAATCAGTACTTCACCTACGGCGAAGTCATCATCGTGCCGGACCATGCGGTTGTCAGGCATCCGAAGTCGCTTTCCTTCGCCGAGGCCGCTTCGGTGTGGATGATGTTCGTCACCGCTTATGGCGCGCTGATCGAAGATGCGAGGGTAGGCGCTGGCGACCATGTCGTCGTACCGGCCGCTTCGAGCAGCGTTGGACTGGCGGCGATCCAGCTCGCGAATTACGCGGGCGCGACGTCGATCGCGGTCACGCGCCATGCCGCCAAGAGACAGCAGTTGCTCGACGCGGGTGCCGCCCACGTGATAGTGACGGACGAGTCGGACCTTTTCGAAGAGATCATGCGGATCACGGATGGAAAGGGGGCTCGCGTCGCATTCGATCCGGTCGGCGGCCCGAACTTCGCGAAACTGATCGAGGCGCTGTCCTTCCAGGGAATCGCGTATCTGTACGGCGCGCTCGACGAGCGTGCTACGACGCTGCCTGTGCTGCAGATGATCGCCAGGATGAATTCCGTGAAGGCGCACAACATCTGGCTAACGAGTGGCGACCCGACGCGCCGGAAGGCAGCGGTGGAGTACGTGCTCAAGGGCCTCGAAAGCGGCGCGCTGAAGCCGGTCATCGATCGCACCTTTGCGTTCGACGAGATCGTCGACGCGCACCGCTACCTCGAAACCAACGGGCAGTTCGGCAAGATCGTGGTAACGATGTAGCCCAGGGCCTGGCATTGCCCTGAGCAGACTTCCCGTGCGTGTCAGGACACCACATCGGCGAGCGGGCGCCTCGGCGCATGACGGACGCGCGGGCCGCGCCCGACGCGAAGCAGAAGCTGCGGAAACGCGTCCGTGCGCAGCAGCGTCCGGAGCCGCTCGCGCAGCGCGTCCACTTCGATCGGCTGGTTCAGGTAGGAAGCGGTCAATCCCGCCGATGCCGCGACCAGCAGCATCCGTTCGAGCGCCTGTCCCGCCGCGAGCCATGCCTCGCGGTCGTCGCGCATCGTCGCGATGCCGACCATCAGCGGCGAGCCATCCACGAGGTGCTGGTGCGTGGCCGGCTGGCCCGCGCCAGCATCGAACACCCGGACGGCCAGGCTGACGAGCGGCGCTGCGAAATCGAGCAGCGCGCCGACAGCGGTACCGTAAGCGGGCATGCCATCCTCGCGTCGCCGCGGGTGAATCCAGCTGGCGAGCTCGCGCCTGAAACGCGGGTCAGCGAACTGCGCTCGATCCGCATCGGCGACCAGTCGCGCGAGCGCCTCGCGCGCGGCTTTCTGCTCCACGCAGCAGGCAAGCGCGCCCTCGTCGTCGCAGGCGTCGCTGAACTTGCGTTGCAGTGCGGCGGGCACACGGTTATCGACGAACGGCGCACGCGTCGTCACGCGCTCTGTCAGCGCGTCGAAAAGATCATGCAGGTGCGGGTCGCGAGGCCCGTCGCGCGACACACGTACGAGCGCCACGATGTCGGGATCCGCTTCCGCAGGAAACAGCGTGATCGCATAAGCGAGACCGAGGCGGCACAGCGCCACGCGAAGATTGAACAAAGCCGCGCCGCAGCTCATCAGAAGTTCGCGATCGAAAGGATCGACCACGGGAAGCGCGCGCATGCGGTCGGCGCAGATCTGTACGGTCTCGCCGTCGACGATGAACCGCCACGGTTGCGTGTTGTGATTCGACGGCGCGAGTACCGCGTAGTGCAGCGCAAAGCGCAATTGCTGTTCCACTGGCGTGGAGGCGGCGAAGTGCGGTTCGCCGATTTCCCACGCATCATGTTGCGCGGCATCGCTCATCTCGAAGGCTCCTGTCGGATCAGGGCCGCAAGCACGCGGTTTGTACCGCTATCGTGTCACCGGGCGCCGCGGCGGGGAAGCACTAGAAATCGTTCTCGTCGTCGAACAGCTTGTGGCGGATCGCATATCGAACCAGCCCGTTCTCGTTCGGCATCTGCATTTTTTCGAGGATGCGCGTCTTGTGGGTGCTGATCGTTTTCACGCTGACGCAAAGTTCATGGGCGATCCCGGTGATGCTCTGGCCTTCGACGAGGCGCCGGAACACGTCGAATTCGCGGTCGGACAAGCGCTGGTGCGGCAGCGTGTCGGCCGGCTCGTTCAGATTCTGCGCGAAGCGTTCGGCCATCGCGAGGCTCACATAGACGCCCCCCGACGCGACTTTCGTCACCGCGCCGACCAGTTCCGCGCTCGCGCTTTCCTTAGTCAGATAGCCCGATGCGCCCGCCTTGAACGCACGCACCGCGTATTGCTGCTCGGCATGCATCGTCAGCACCAGAATGCGCAGATCGGGTTTTTCCTCCTTGATCTGCTTGATCAGTTCAATGCCGTTGCGCCCCGGCATCGACAGGTCGAGCACGAGCACGTGTGCCTGGGTCGCGCGGATCAGCGCGATCGTCGTCGCGCTGTCGCACGCTTCGCCGGCTACCTCGAAGCCGTTCGCTTGCTGCAGGATATGGCGCAGTCCGTCGCGCACGAGCGTGTGGTCGTCGGCCAGCAACACCTTGATCATCGGGTGATCTCTTCCGGTTGCATCCATTGGCAGGAAAACCTGAAGCAATCGCGAAGTTCGCGCTTTGCGCTGTGTCGATGCGCATCGAATCGCCGGGCATCGACGCTTGTTCGCGCAAATCGATTTTAGTCGGCTTTTCGTGACCGTTGGCTCCAGCGGTTTCGCGATCGGCGGCTCGTTCACGATCCGCGATCCACTGACCGCTTGCCCGGCTACCGAGCGGTGTCCGTAACACGCGACGCAGCCGCGACGGCTTCGATACCCGGCTGCATCAACTCGATCACCGGTCGCCAGAACGCGGGCGAGTCGAACGCTGCGATCGGTACCGCGGTGTCGAACGACAAGGTCAGCGCCTGTTCCGCCGGCGTCAGTGCGTCGGCGCTCGCGAGTTGACGCGCGAGCGTGGCGGTGTCCGCGTCGGAGAGATCGCGCGGACCACGCCGGCGCGATTCGATGCGTTGCGCGAGCACCGCTGGGTCGGCACGAAAGTCGAGAATGCGGACCGGTACGCCAAGCCGTTCGGCGAGCGCGAAAAACGTGCCGCGCTGACTCGATGCGAGAAAGGTCGCGTCGACGATCACGCTGTGGCCGCTTTGCAGCACGCGGTGCGCGAGTCCAAGCAGGTGATCGTAGATCGCGTGACGCGCAGCTTGCGTGTAGTGTTCGGCGCCGAGCGTGATTTGCGCGTTGGACACCGGCCGCATGCGTTTGCGTTCCGCATCGCTCGACACGCGCACCGCGCCGCACAGGTCTGCGAGAGCCCGGCTCGCGACCGATTTTCCCGAACCGGAAAAGCCATGACACAGCAGCAGAACGGGTCGCGGCTTCTCTGTTTGCGCCCGCGCGACCTCGAGGTAGCGCAGGGCCGGTTGCGGGACCGCGACGTTGCGGCTCGCCACGTGCCCCGCTTTCAGACACGCGACCCACGCCCGCACCAGCGCCCGATAGGCGACGTACAAAGGCATCAGAGACAGCGCCGCATAGTCGCCCGACGTTTCCAGCCAACGGTTCAACATGCGATTCGCCAGACGCGGTTCCGCTCGCGCACACAGGTCCATCACCAGAAACGCGACATCCGCCGCGACGTCGATCCAGCGTAGCGCATCGTCGAAGTCGATACAGTCGAACATCGCGATGGCGCCGCGCCAGCGCACCACGTTGTCGAGATGCAGATCGCCGTGGCAGCCGCGCACGAAACCCTCGGCGCGGCGCCTCTCGATCAGCGGCGCGAGTTCGTCGAGCTGTCGCGCGCACCACGCGGCAATGCCGGGCAGCGCGGGCTGGCTGCAATTGGCCAGCAGCGGTGCGTTGATCGTTTCGATCTGGGTTCGCACCAGCGTCGCGCTGCCGTAGCGCGACGAGGGCGCGTTGCGGGGGGCGCTCAGGTGATAGTCGGCGAGCCGCCTCGCCGCGCCGTCGATGTCGTGCGGCGTCAATGCTCCGTTCTCCGCGAGACTCGAAAAGAGCATCGCCTCGTCGAAGCGGCGCATCTTGACCACGTGCTCGACAGCGACGCCGCCGGCGCCGAGCGCCAGCACGCCGGCACGGCGCGCAATCGGTATCACGGCGGCGTAGATACCTCGCGCGAGTGGCCGGTTCAGGCGGAGCTGGGCTTCGCAGCAGCGCTGGCGTGTCGAGGCGGAGGTAAAGTCCGCGAAGCCTGGTGCGACGGGTTTGATGATCTTGTACGCGAAGCGCCCGGCGAGATACACGACGGATATATGCGTTTCGATTCTGACGATCCCGCCCGCCGGATGACCGTAGGTGCCCGGCCTGCGCAGCGTCGCGTCGAGTCCGCGCAGGCTGCGACGCGCGGCGCGCAATCGGTTGGCGACATGAAGGATGCCGTGGAGTGTGGCATCAGCTCGGCGTCTGGAAGGCTTGCGGCTCGGCGGCGAACTCATGCCAGGCTCCATGTCGTGGCGAGCGGCGCGCCGGGCCGCGTGTCATTGGGAAACACGAGCGTCTGATTCCACACGGTTGACCTCCACATCGTAGGACGGCCGGCGCCCGCCTTGCGCGCGAGCCAAATCGTCTACTCATTTAAGTCATCGCGTATGGTAACCGGCTTGATCTATATCGACGAGGCGGTCAAGCGGACGATACCGGCGTACGCTTCCATATGAAGTGGAGCGGGGGCACCGTTTGACCCCAGTCGAACCGCGTGCGATCGTGGCAGCGACGCGCGGGCGGAGCAGCGGATGAAGCGATTCGATATTTTCAATGGCGATGCGGACGGCATTTGCGCGCTGCATCAGTTGCGGCTCGCCGAGCCTGCCGACACCATCCTGATCACCGGGGCCAAGCGCGAGGTCACGCTGCTGCACCGCGCGAACGCGCAGCCGGGCGACAGCGTGACCGTGCTGGATATTTCGCTCGATGCGAACCGCGATCCACTCCTCGCGTTGCTGGCTCTTGGGGTAAAGATCGACTATTTCGATCATCATTTCCCGGGACCGATACCCGCAAACGCTTTGCTGACGACGCATATCGATACGTCATCAGATACGTGCACGGCGCTGCTCGTGGACCGCCATCTGCAAGGCCGGTACAGGCGCTGGGCGGTGGTCGCGGCCTATGGCGACAACCTGCATCCGGCAGCGCACCGGGCCGCCACCGCGTGCGCGATGAACTCGTCCGACGAGCGCAAGCTGCGTGAACTTGGCGAAGCGATCAACTACAACGCGTACGGGGATAGCGTCGCCGATCTTGCCGTCGATCCCGTCGACATGTATCGCGCAATTCAACCCTATTCGGACCCGCTCGCATTCATTGCGTCGACCAGCGTGCTGCCCGAACTGCAGGCGCGGCGCACTGAAGACCTCGAGCTGGCCTTGGGACTCGTGGAAGTCCGGCGGCTCGCCAATGCAACGCTGCACATTCTTCCCGACGCGGCGTGGGCGCGGCGCGTGCGAGGCGATTTCGCGAATCTGGTTGCGCGGCGCGACCCGGCGCGTGCGCACGCGGTGCTGACAGCCGGCGCCGATGGCCGATACACGGGCAGCGTGCGGGCTCCGCTCGATTGCCCGCGTGGCGCCGACGTCCTTTGCAGAAAGTTCGGCGGAAATGGCAGGGTCGCTGCCGCCGGTATCGACGGGCTCGATCGGGCGCGGCTCGACGAATTCGCGGCAGCGTTCAGCATCGCGTTTTGCGGCGAATCTCGGGGGGCGGGTGGCCGGTAATCGATTGCTGCATCGTCGCTGCGTCAGCGGGGACGGGCTTGATGCAAGTCAACGATCGCCGGCCGCTGCGCATCGATCATTGGGCTGTACTCGAACGCCCGGCGAGCGGATTCGAAGTGGGTGCCGAAGGGAACACGGCGACGCGTCCTTCAGCGCCTGTCCATTGCGTCGCCTCGTGCCTGCCTGCATCGATGTGCGGCAGCGCAGGGCACTCGATACGGAGGTCACTATGCAAGCCTCGGACATCATGACGACCCAGGTCGTGTCGATCGCACCGGACAGCTCGGTCTACGACGCGGCACAGCTGCTCGCCGACCGCAAGATCAGCGGCATGCCCGTTCTCGACGACAAAGGCAGCGTGATTGGCATCGTCAGCGAGGGCGATCTGCTCCGGCGCGTCGAAACCGGCACCGAAACGCCGCGGCGCTCGTGGCTCGCCCAGTTCATCGCGCCTACGCGTCAACTCGCGGTCGAGTATCTGAAGGAGCGTTCGATTCGGGTGCGTGACGTGATGAGCGCCCCCGCCGTCACCGTCGACGAATCCGCGCCGCTGACGGCGGTCGCCGAACTGCTCGGGCGCAAACACATCAAGCGTCTACCGGTCTTGCGCGACGGCAAGCTCGTCGGCATCGTCAGCAGGGCTAATCTGGTGCGGGCTCTCGCGAGTTGCGCACCCGCGCAGCTCGATTCGCAACCGTCGGACGAGCAGATTCGCGTCGCGATCATGAAGGAACTCGAAGGACAGCGTTGGGCGCTGGACGCCGACGACCTGATCGTCACGGATGGCGTCGCTCATTGCTGGGGGCCGATACGCTCCGAGGAAGAGCGCCAGGCGATCCTCGCCGCCGCCGCGCGCGCGCCAGGCGTAAAAGAAGTAAAGGATCATCTGGAATATCCGGTTCCGTTCACGCCGATGTGAACAGGGGCGCTTCGGTCCCGTCACTGGGCTTCGCTGTCTAGCAGCGCATTGAGCTTGTGAAGGCGCATCTCCCAGATCAGGCTCAATACATGAAAGGAGTCTTCCAGTCCCTGCAGGCACTGTCGCGCGATGGAATGATCGACTCCACCAACAGCAAGTCGACGCACGAGCGCCTGTTGCCGCAGCAGACGTTGATGGGATATGGCAACCCGAGCCCGCGTGGCGGCTTCGTAGCGGATCGCCGCGGACAGTTGCGCCGAATCCGTGTCTTTACGCGCAGTCGCGTCCGCGGCGCAGGCGAAAGCATGATCGCGGAGTTCGGTAACCTCTCCATTCATGACGACATCCATTGTCTGTATTGCGGATCATGTCGCTGTCTCGAACGCCTGGGCGGCGCTCCCGCCGCCGTCCACCGCGACCAGAATGTTGGAGAACACGTCGGCCTCCGCGTCTCGCGTGTTGTCGGTATTCATGATCGGCCGCCGGTTCGGACCAACTACTGACCTACGTCAATCGAACTGCGCTTTGATTGCGCTGCGTCGAGGAACGCTTGATGCTAGCAATCGATGGCATAGTGACCGAGGCAACGCGCTCGGGCGTTGCGGGGGAGGAAAAGTGATGGGCAACCGGTTTCGCGACCGCGTCGACGCGGGCAAACAGCTAGCCCACGCGCTGCGCGACTATCAGGGTCGCGGCGATCTGGTCGTGCTGGCCCTGCCGCGCGGCGGCGTTCCGGTCGCGTTCGAAGTCGCGCGGGAGTTGCGCGCGAAGCTCGACGTTCTGGTCGTCAGAAAGCTGGGCGCGCCTCAAGACGAGGAACTGGCGATGGGCGCCATCGCTTCCGGGGGCGCCCTTCATCTGGAAAGGTCGGTACTTCGCGAACTGCAAATCAGTGACACCCAATTGACCGATGTGATCGCCCGCGAAAGGGCGGAACTCGCGCGCAGGGAAGTCGCGTACCGTGGTCACAGCCCCCCGGCGGCAGTGCAGGGCAAGACGGTGATCGTGGTCGACGACGGCATCGCGACGGGGGCGTCGATGCATGCGGCGATCGACGCACTCCGTGACAGACATCCTGCCCGGATCGTGGTGGCGGTCCCGGTGTCGCAATCCGATGCGGCGATGTCATTCGAAGGAATCGCGGACGCGTTCGTCAGCGTGTTGCAGCCGGACTTGCTGATGGGGATCGGCGGGTTCTATGTGAATTTCGACCAGACGAGCGATGAAGAAGTCCGCGCGTGTCTCGCTGCGGCGCGCGGTTGGGAGCCCGAGCAGAGCTCGGACTCGGTCGGGTGACGGCGCGGCGAACGGATACACGGCGGCAGGCCGTGTCGAACGTGGGGCATGGATCGTGAATGCAGGAACCATCTGTACGCGGGACGTCACCGTCTGCCGACGGCAAGCGACGATTCTCGAGGCCGCGCAGCTGATGCGCGAACAGCATGTCGGCGACCTCGTGGTGGTTGAGACGATCGGCGGGCACAGCGTGCCTGTCGGGATGCTGACCGATCGCGACATCGTGTTGGCCATCGTGGCCAAACAGGCCAACCCCGAGAAGATTTTCGTGAACGACGTGATGTCGTCGCCGCCGGCGCTCGTGGCCGAGGGGGACGATCTCTGGCTTGCCGCTTCGCGAATGCGTCTGAACGGCGTGCGGCGCCTGCCGGTCGTCGACACCGCAGGCGCGCTCACCGGCATCGTGACGCTCGACGATCTGCTCGAGGGGGTGGCTGGGCTTCTGTCGGAGCTATCGCTGGTGACGGATCGCCAGCCCCACATCGAAGAGAAGAACCGCGCGTGACGCCGACCCGGTGCATGCGTTGACCCGGATCAACATCCGCGCCGCGAGGCGCCGTAGGCTTGTAAGTGGAACGCCGGTCAGACAGCGGCCAGCAAGACGACGCGATTGACCGGATGCAATTCGACCGTCTTGATCGAAGGCACCGCAAATCATGGAAGACGCTCTCGAAAGGCGCGCGCTGCTGCTTCATCTGGGGCGCGTGATGCAATTGATCGTTCGGCTCGACGATATGGCGCCGAGCGCCGCAACCATTGGCGAGCTGATCGCGCGATACCCGATTCTCGGTGACGAGCCGCTGCTCGCGCAGCTGCGCCCCGATTTGCCCGTGGACGCGTTCAGAACCCGTGCGCTTCATGCGTTCTGCAGGTGGCCGCAAGGGTTGCTCGACGACCCACTCGACAGGGACGCGCTGGCCGCATCCGTGCGCGCGTCTCTGTTCAGTGATCATCCGCGAGGCTGGCGTGCCTATGTTGTCGGCTTGCGCCGCGACGTCGCGTGGTTCGATGCGAAGGCGACGAAGCGGCGCTCGTCGCGTCGCGTCGCGGACGTGGCGCCGCCGCTTCAGGACGACGGCCCGCCGGCACTGGACGCGCCGGCCGGCCGAGGCATCGCGACGGACATCGAGCGCGGCTTCGGCGCCGCGGGTCATCCGATCGAAAGCGTGGAAGGGGCGAGACGGCTAGATGACGGCCGCGCCGACGAGCAACGGGTCGCGCAGTGAGACTAGCGCTCAGGCGTCGTCGACTGTCGGGAGATGACGTGTCGATGGCTCATGTTCCGAGCGACACGTACAAGAGCACGATCGGTGCCTTCGAACCATTTGGCGTCGCCGAGCGTAATGGCGCGCCGTAGGTGCAGCGAAAATCCACGAATCTCGACCATTGAAAGCGCACGCCCGCGCCGACACCCGCGAGCAGACCGGGATTATTCTCCGCTGGCTGATCGATGGTGGTCCATACGCGGCCGGCATCGAAAAACACAAAAGGTTGCACGACTGCGTTGCTCGCGCCGAGAGCGATCGCAGGCGTGCGCACCTCGGTCTGGATGTTCCAGCCGCGATCGCCGAGCGTCACGTATGGGTCGTAGCCTCGCACACTGGACTCCCCGCCGAGCCCCATCTCCTCGCTCGGCAATAACGTGTTCGGCGTCCACTGAAACGTTCCGTTCGTGATCAGTGTGAAGCCTGCCCCAAGCGCGGTGGCGCGCGACGCAGTCAACTGCATATAGATGTAGCGGGCCGTCGCGCCCTGCCGCGCGGCGTTGAATGCCGCGTCCTGGTTGCTGCCATCCCATCCACCCGGACTGGCGACGAGTGTCGCCGCGGCATGCGCCGTGCCCGCGTCGGTCGGTTTGCTGATGCTGTAAGCCAACACGAACTGATGGATGTGCGTATTCGAGTTGAAAACCTGGGAGCCGCCGAATTCCAGATCGTTGTTGCTCCGCTTGAAGTCGTATCCGATCTGGACGAGCTGGGTCGTGTCCGTGATGGTCGGCAGTCGCAAGTCATAACGGAAGCTAAGCTGCGCGGAAATGCCCGTTTGCCCATACGTGTCGGGAAGGCGTGGCGTGCTCTGCGCGTAGACGCCGAACAACTCGATCGTGTCGAGCCAGGGCAGCGGCGCCGTGTAGTTCAGCGCGTGCGCGGTGAAGCGGGCGCGGTTCGGCCGGCCTTCGATATCCGGATTGCCGCTGAAAAAATCGTTGCTGGCCGTGAATTGATAGGCGATCTGCTGATCGAGCCCAAACAGGTTGCCGTAGCCGATGCCCGCAAAGAACCGGTCACGGCCGAGGTCCGGCACGCCTTCATTGTCGTAACCCGCGCTGACCCGAAGCGGCAGACGGTCTTCGGTTTGCAGCACGACGTCGGTCGTGTCCGCTGCTTCACCGGGTGCAAACACAGCATCGACCCGTCGATAAGGATTCGCGTTGAGCACGGCGAGTCCCTTCGAGACCGTCGCTTGCGGGATCGGTGCGCCGGGCTCGAGCGGCATTTCACGTTCGAGAAGGCTGCTCGAAAAGTAGCTGTTGCCGCTGGCATGAACCCGCCCGAGCTTGAACTCGGCAATGGCGATACGCACGACGCCGGAGCTGACGTCCTGTTCCGGCACGTAGACGTCGACGAGCGGCTTTCCCGCTGCCCGATACCGCGCGACCACGGCGCGGCGAATCTCGGCGAGGCGGCCGAAAGTCAGCGGCTTGTCCAGGTCCGTGGCGAAGCTCTGCAGGAACGCGTCGTCGAGTACGGGCAGTCCTTGCGCGACGATGCGTTGTTGCTGCATTGGTGATGCCGTCGCAGGCGCGGCGGCCGGTTCGAAGACGAGCCCGGCGAGCCGCTCGACTGCGATCCGTGCAGAGTCCGCCTGCGTTTCCGGGGAGGAGGGCGGCGGCGCGCTTCGCGGCGCCTGCGGGGCGGATTGAGGGGCGACATCGCGCCATGCCTGTGCGGCTACGGGTGAGGTCTGCATGAGTCCCGCGATGCACGACGCGGTCATCAGGACGGCAGTGCAGTCGGCGGATCGCGGTTTCATCGAGCGCTTTCATGCAAAGCGCTGAGCCTACCGGCAGCAGGCTGCGGCGACCAGGCGCGCGCGTCGCGCTGCAAACGATGCCATCGCGCATGTAATAGGAGCCTGCCGTTGTTCATCGCGATACCTGATGACGGATGTAGTGCATCGAATGCGCAGCCGCGCGTCGAAATCATTCTAGTCGAACCGTCTCGCGCGAAATTCCAAAAGAAACTTGAACCCTCTAAACGGCTCCGGTCACTTCTTGCCGCGTCCGGGGGTGTGTAGGAAACATTCAGTAAGGGTATCCACCATGTGTACTGCCGCGAATCTTGTCTTTACTCTTCCAGACTTGTCATACAACTGATGCAATTTGTCCGGAGGAGACCCGATGTCCAGGCTGTCGTGCGATCTTGATAAAAATGCGCCCGCAACGGGCGACACCTTGCGCATTTCGCGCCGTGGCTTCATTGGGCTGGGAGGCGCGTTGGCGGGCAGCGCACTCTTGCAGGCGTGCGGCGGGGGCGGCGTTTCCGCTGCCGCGGGCGGAGGCGGCAGTTCGACGCCAGCGGCCGGAAGCACGCCGTCAACGGCCGCGGCCGACCCGATCTGGGGCCCCGACGGCTCGGCGACGAACATCATCAATGCGCTGCAGAAAATCACCCAGAGCGCTTTCCCGGCCGTCGATTTCCCGGTTGAACAGTACGGTGCCCAACCGTGCGCGGTCATCGCGCAGGCCAGCCCTTATACGGGCAGTTCATCGCCGGTGAGTACGGGTGCTGGCGCGACCAACGCACCGGGATCGTTCGATTCACGTCCCGCTTTCCTCGCGGCAATCGCGGCGTGCAGTGCCGCCGGTGGCGGCCGGGTGGTGGTGCCGGCCGGCACGTGGTATTGCGCGGGTCCGATCGTGCTGCAGAGTAACGTCAACTTCCATCTGAGCGCGAACTGCACGATCTATTTCAGCCCGAATCCCGCCGACTACGCGAAAGACGGCCCCGTCAATTGCGGCGCCAACGGCAACCTGTACTACAGCCGCTGGCAGGCAAACGACTGCCTGAACTTCGGCTCGCCCGTGTACGCGCGAAACGCGAACAATATCGCGCTGACTGGCGAAGGTCCGACATCGGTGCTGAACGGTCAGGCGATGACGCCGTTCGCCGGAAGCGGAAACACCAGCACTTGCTGGTGGACCTACAAGGGTACCAGTGGCGCATACGGCTGCGCCGGGTCGTCCACGCCGTCGCAGGCTTACACCAACCCGAACAACGTCGATCTGATGGTGGCCGTCCCCACCATTTCGGCCTCGCTGTACGCGCAGTTGACCAATCCGGCTACGCCCTGGCAGCAGGACCAGAACTACCTGCCAGCGCTCTCCGAAGCGGGCGTGCCAGTCGCGCAGCGAATCTTCGGTCTCGGCCACTATCTGCGGCCGTGCATGGTCGAATTCCTCGGTTGCACGAACGTGCTGATGGAAAACTACCGGACCAACAACACGCCGTTCTGGCAGCATCATCCGACGGACTGCACGAACGTCGTGATCCGCGGCGTGACAGCCGACAGCATCGGACCGAACAACGACGGCTTCGATCCCGACGCCTGCAACACGGTTCTGTGCGACAGCGTCACGTTCAACACGGGCGACGACTGCATCGCGATCAAGTCAGGCAAGGATCTCGACACGGAGTACGGACCGGCGCAGAACCATGTGATCCAGAACTGCATGATGAATAGCGGTCACGGCGGCATTACGCTCGGCAGCGAGATGGGCGGCGGCGTGCAGAACATCTACGCACGCAACCTGACCATGCTCAATCAGTTCTGGGCAACCAATTCGCTGAACATTGCGATCCGTATCAAGACGAACATGAACCGCGGAGGCTACGTCAAGAACTTCTATGTGAACGGCGTCACGCTCCCGCACGGGGTGAGCCTCACCGGCGGCGGCTACGGCAGCAAGATGCTGACAGGCAGTCCGATCAACAGCACCGTGCCCATCGGTGTGGCCACCGCGACCGCCGCAAATCCGTCCGCGTCGCAAGGCGGCCTGATCACGTTCGATTGCGATTACCAGCCTGCTGCCGATGCCATCCGCACCCGCCCCGCGCTCATTGACAACGTCAACATCACGAACGTCAATGCCGCGAACGTGACATTGGGCAGCACAACCGGCTCGTGTTTCCAGGCCATCGTTGCACAAGGTCCAGTCGCGTTCGACTACAACGGTCCGGCGCCTGCACCGAGCGTCCCGGCAATCACCGGCGTGACGATTTCCAACTGTGATTTCGGCACGCCTGCGGCCGCGGGCCCTGCTAGCGCCAGCACGCCGGGACCGATCTACCTCTACAACGTGCACGACATCACGTTGCAGAACGTGATCATCGCTGGGCAGACGCTCAATCAGACGCTGTCGGATCCGCGTTAAAGGCGACGGGCCAAAGAGCGGCGAGGCGCCGCTCTTTGGCGTCGCAAGGCCGAAGTGAAGTCGTCGCGCGCGGGGCTGTCACGACGAGGCATTTTGCAACTCGTGCAACTCGCCGAGCAGACTCGCCGCGTAGGCCGGAATATGCGCCGCTTGCTGTGGCGCGGCGAAGTAGTATCCCTGAATGATCTCGCAGCCGGCCTCGGCAAGAAAAGCCAATTGCTCCGCTCGTTCGACGCCTTCCGCGACGACTTCGAAACGCAGGTTGCGGGCAAGTGCGATGATCGCCCCGATAATCGTCTCATCCGCACGATTGCTGCCAATGCCGCGGATGAACGACATGTCGATCTTCAGACGGTCAGCGTGGAAGCTGCGCAGGTAAGCCAGGCTCGAGTAGCCCGCGCCAAAGTCGTCGATCGCTATGCACACGCCAATGTCGTGCAGCGCGCGCAGCGTGGGCAGCGCGCCCGGGGCAACGAGGCCTCCTTCGGTAATCTCCAGTTCCAGCCGGTCCGCGGCCAATCGCGACGCGGCAAGAGCACGGCGCACGACGGCGCCGAAATCACTCGACGTAAGCTGGCTCGGCGACACGTTGACCGACATGCGCAGCCCCGGCAGCGCTTCTTCCCAGCGCTTTGCCTGTGCACACGCAGTTTGCAGCACCCATTCTCCGATTGGCGCAATCAAACCGATGTCTTCGGCCAAGGGTATGAACGTCGTCGGGCTGACCGTGCCGAAGTCCGCGTCGTGCCATCGGATCAGCGCCTCGACCCCGCTCAGCCGGTAACTGCGTATGTCCACTTGCGGCTGGTACACCAGCTCGAAGCCGTTCTGCTCGACGGCGTTGCGCAGCTTGTGCGATAGCGCGATGCGCTGAGCCGCTTCATGTGCGAGCGAAGGCGCAAATCGCTCGACGCCGTTGCGCCCGCCTGCCTTGACCCGATACATCGCAAGGTCGGCGTGTTTCAGCAGGGTTTCGCAGTCCGTGCCGTCCTGCGGATAGCAGCTGACCCCAACGCTCATCCGGACCCGCAGTTGCATGTCGTCGATTTGCACCGGCTCGTCCAGCGTTTGCGTCACGCGCGCCAACAGCGCCCAGAGTTCGGCATCGCCGGTTGAACCCTTCAACATCGTCACGAACTCGTCGCCGCCATAGCGGGTGACCACGCCATCCGATCCGACCGAAGCCGACAGCCGCCGCGCGACTTCCTGCAACAGGCGATCGCCGGCGCCGTGGCCCAGGCTGTCGTTGATGTCCTTGAAATGATCGAGGTCGATGAACAGCAGCGCGAACTCGTGACCCTCGAAGATCGCCGTGTCGACCAGTTCGCGCAGCGTCACGCGGTTGGGCAAGTCCGTCAGCGCATCGCGGCGCGCCTGCCTGACGAGCAGATCGCGCGACTCGATGAGCTCCGTCAGGTCGCTCACCACGCTGATGTGATGCGTAACCTTTTCCGACTCGTCGCTTACTTGTGCAACGTATAGCTGATACCAGAACTCTGTTCCGTTTGCGCGTTGGCTTTTCGTCAGCGTGGTGGCCTCGCGTTTCTCGGCAATCGCCGCACCGATCTGTTGCCACAATCCGGGTGTTTCCGGCCGCGCGGAGTGATCGCCTGCGTTCTGCGGGCGCTCATAGCCGGTTATTTTCTCGAATGCCGGGTTCGCGTATTCGACCACGTCGCCGTTCGGATCCGGTCGAGTGATGAGCACGCCGTTGCCAATCGCGTCGAGGGCACGGCTTCGCAGCAATAGCGCGAGCTCGGCGTTCTTTCGCTCCGTGACGTCGACAGCTGTGATGAAGCACGCTCGATGACGGCCATAGGTCAGGAAGTGGTACGACAGTTCGACGTACACGGGCGTGCCGTCGCTGTGTCGATGCCTGCAGACACCGGCCGAGCCGCTGGTGGTGGCCGCGGCCAGCAGCGCGTGCAGATCGCGCAGAAACGACGGCAAGTCGGCTTGCGCATACAGGGCGGCCATCTCGAGCGAACATAGCTGGCGGCGCGTGCGCCCGTATTGCGATGCGGCGGCGCGGTTCGCAGCGAGGATCGATAGCGTCTCGACGTCGAAAATCAACATCGGCAGTGGATGATGATCAAAGTACTGACGGAACCGGCGCTCGCTTTCTGTTGCGATGACGCGCGCGCGTTGCCGCGCGAGACGGGCGCGATAGTGAGCGATCAGCGCATAGCAAAGAAGCAAACATGCCGCCAGCGCCGTGGTTGCAAGCACGGTCCGTTCTATCACCAGGTGGCGCGTCGCGCTGTCGGCTGCAGCCCTCAGGGAAGCGGTCTGCGCGTCACGGAGGGTCACCAACTGGGTGACGATGTTCGCCAGCATGCGGTTCGCTGCGAGCAGCTCAGGGCTGTCGACCGAGACACGGCCATCCGCGACGTGCGCACGTACCGCGATGTCGGCCAGCAGCCACGCCCAGCCGGCCGTCTCACCGCGCAGACGCCGTACCACCAGTTCGCTTCGCGGGTCGCTTGCGTAACTTTGTTCCAGCCGGTCGAAGCAGGTGGCGGCCAACACTACACGCTGCACCGGCCACGCGAAAGATGCAACCCGTGCACTGTCTAGCCCCTGCAGGAAGTCGGCGTTCGCCTGAATGTGCACGGCTTGCAGCGTCTCGATGTCATCGCGCGCACGCAGGGCGTGAATGCGCTCTGCAACGGACCGCTCGTGCCATACCAGCGTGTAACCGATGCCGACAGCAAAAATGACGAGGCCGGTCAACACCAGTGCGACGGTGATGATCAGTTGCCGGTCGACGCCATGTCGCCGCCTCCACCGGCCAATGACGCCAGCGATGCCTAAGCTCGGAATATGTTGCATCGATTCAGAATCAGCGCGCGTGAGTGCGGAACATTGATACTCGACGGCGGCATGGCTGTGCGTCAGCATCTTTTACCGGTTATTGCGCGCAGTAACCGGGCTATTGTCTCCTCAGTGAAGGTATCGGCAGCAATACGAAGAACTTGAGAATCAATCTGGATCGACCGCAGTCTGGCGGACCGATGGTTCGACGGAGAACGTTCAAAATGTGAGCCGCCGTCAGCTTGATAATTCGCTCGGAGTTTGCGCGTAGAATCCATTCACGAATCCAATACGCCAGTGTCCGGCCAGCGCTTGTGCCTGGCGTTCGTCGAAGGTCGCACATCGGAGACGCCACAGTGAAAAGCTCTGCCACTAGCTACGGTTCGATTGCCCAATTCCTTCACTGGTGCACGGCAATTCTCGTGCTCGTGACGTTCATTTATGGTCCAGGTGGATCTGAGCAGCGCGTCTACTCTTCGGCCCACGAGTTCGACCGGCGACTCCACGAGACTTTGGGTTTGTGCGTATTTGCGCTCACGCTCATCCGCCTGTCGTGGCGGCTAGTCGACACGCGTCCCGAGACACCGCCAATTTCTCGCTGGATGGTTGTTATGTCAGCAACCGTTCAATGGATGCTGTATCTGCTTCTCCTTGGATTACCGCTGACCGCCATCTCTGGCGCGTGGCTAGAAGGGCATCCGCTGACGCTGATCGGCGCTCGCAATATCCCGCCGTTGCTCGGTACTTCACATGGAGCAGGCTCAGCCATCGCATCGCTGCACACGTGGCTCGGCGACGCCATTATGTGGCTTGCGGGGTTTCACGCGTTCGCGGCTATTTTTCATCATGTGTTTCTTAAGGACGACGTCCTGGTCGGCATGCTTCCACGCTGGTTTCCGACGGGGCGGGCGCGTACTGGCCGATAAACCCGAATGGCAAGACCGCACGCCTAGTGATTCACAGCGGGACTGGCCGCCGCCTCTGTCTCTGCGGGAAACGCCTCCATGAAGGCAGCAACGGCTCGGATGTCCCGATCCGACATATTGTCGGAGATAGTCTTCATCACTTCGCCACGGGGGCGTAGCCCGGCACTCCGGAACACCAGTATCTGTTTTTCAACGTAGTCCGCGTACTGCCCGGCGAGGCGAGGAAATCCCCCTATCCCTTCCCCACGCTGGCCGTGACAGGCACTGCACGCCGGTACACCTTTGTCCGGAATGCCCAACAAGAAAATCGTCCTGCCCGAATCGATGAGCCGATGATCGGCTGGCGCTCGTGGTACCGGAGGCGGCTGGCTGGAGAAGTACGCGGCGAGTTGTTCGATTTGCGTTTCACTCAGATGCGTGAAGCCCCACATGAATCTTCTGGCATTCGGGTCGCTTCGCGCATGAGCCTTGAAGTCCGTCAGTTGATTGACGAGGTATTCCCGTGGTTGGCCCGCGAGTTTCGGAAACGTGGGAGATACCGAAACGCCATTTACGCTATGGCAATTCGAACATACCTGCAACGCGATCGTCTTTCCGGCGACCGCGGGATTGTCGATCTGTCTGGACTGCTCCAGGTTGTGGCAGCCGGTTGCGCCGAGCGATAGGGCGACGAGGATCAATCGCGCTCGTGGGAAGCGGCACGTTGAATCCTCAATGGAATTCGCTGGATGTTTCATCGATGAGCCTTCTAAAGAACGTGAGCCGATACCGTCACCAGTACGCGGCCCATAGGTATAGAAATAGCGTGTCGTTGTCGCTCGCATTGCGTCCATGGCCGTCGTAATTCGACCGGGCGCCGAGGTATTTGGTGAAATGCGTGTATTGAAGACCGACGCGGATGTTCGGAACCGGAATCCAGAAGATCTCGGGCATCCACCCTTGCGTGGCCGGCGACGAGTTCGCGCTGCCGGCGTACGCAACACTATCGGCGGTGCCAGTCACGTTGAAGAACGAAAGACTCACGCCATATTTGGCCTGATAGATGTACGAGGCTTTCAGGCGTAAGGAATTCAGATTCGCTGACTGGCTGTTGCCAAACACGAAATTATTTGGATCGCTGATGTTTTCATGGATGTAGCGTGCCTGTGCGGTGACGGTGTTCGGCTCGAGGATGTACTGGTACTGCGCATCCACACCGATGTCGCGATAGCGGGTGACTCCCTGGGTAAAGAGCGGCATCGAGTTCGCGTCGTTCGGATAGACGTTCGCATTGATGCCAAAGGTCCCCACCATGATGTTGTGCGGCCCCCACTCATGAGTCAGGGCCAGACGCCAGTACGGATTTTGACCCTTCAGATAGATCTGCGGATGGTTGGGGTCGCCGGCCTTGTTGCCCTTGCTCATGAACGACCAGATGCCATCAGCGGTGCTATACAGCGACACCTCCGCATAGACGGTCCGGTTCCAGTAGAGGTAGCCGCCTGCACCCACGACCTGCTGCGCGAGTGTGCCTTCAAGGAGTGGCAGAAACTGGGGTGAGCCGACCGTGCTGATCGAAGAGGAAATGTACGGATAACTCCATGCCGGAGAACTGTTCCACACGTCCTGCACGGTCGGATTGTTGTGCAGGGTGGTGCCGAGAATCAGGTCGCTGGCGTCCCCTATGATCCTGTCCACATAACGGAAATCCATGTTGTCGGATGCCCAGTGGCCGATCCAGTGTCCGTCGCTGCCCTGATGATCGTAGTTCGAGTAGGTGAATTGCGTGAACGCACCGATCCTGTCGGTGATCTTGCCGGCGAGGAAGATGCTGGCTGAATCAAAGATCGGCAGACCGTCTTTGGGCGAGACGATATTGCCGCTGGCATCATGGTTGAGCCTCGTCCTGGTCATGTCGAGCATCGCCATCACGGCGATCGGGACCGTACGTTCGCCGAAGGTATATCCATTGAGCTTGAACATTCGACCGTACGGCGTCAGTTCGGGAAACTGTCCGCCCGCGTGACACGCGACGCAGCTTTGCCCTGTTTGACGGGCGAATATAGGCAGCGCTCGAACGACCGGAGCAACCAGCAGGCAAAACACGGCGAGCGCCAGCATCCAGAAGTGACCCATCAGCCGATGGGCGGCATCGTCGCCTGCAATTGCCTTTGACATGTCCGTCTCCCCGACAGCCAGTTCCGCATTCGGTCATGCGCAGCGCGCACGAATCCCTGCCCACTGCGGAAACTGGGCGACAGCATCGCACTTCGCGCTCGGCATGACCGGCGTCGGATTTACATCGGCGTAGTGGGGCAAGCTGATGCCGCGTTGGGGTTGATGCTTGCCTGCGCGAAGCGCTTTCTCCAGACTCCAGAACGAGCGCGCACGCCGATTTATTCCCGCGCATGCGCTTGAACGCGCAAGGCGGGAGATCGAGAGGGGCCTTGTTGAGTTGCCGCGGCTTTGGTTATTCGGGGTCGCGCTAGATCTTCATGCGCTGTAGAACGCGGTCGCCGGAGACGAACTGATGAAACATTGCCGCAGCGATATGCAGGCAGATGACACCGAACAGCACCCACGCGAGAACGCCATGCACATCGCCCATTGCATGCCCGAATGACGAGCCCGGTGCCGACAGTGAGGGTAACGAAACAAGTCCGCCGAGGCGTACCGTCCACGTGCGCGACGAAGCGTTGATCCAGCCGAGCAGCGGCACCAGCACGAGCAGAACGTACAGCGCCAGGTGGGTGACTTTGGAGGCGACGCGAAACAGCGGCTGCAGATTGTCCGGCGGCGACGGGTGAGTCACGCGCCACAGCACCCGCAACACCATCGCCGCGAGCAGTGCGGTGCCGACGCCAAGGTGCCAGGCGATTTCGCCATCCGGCACGGTATCGCGGTGCACGTCCGGCATCGTCCAGCCGATCACGAACTGCGCGGCAACCAGCCCGACCACGAGCCAATGGAGCAAACGGGCGACGATGTCATAGCGGTGTTCAATCGAGACTTGCATAGGGGCGCCTGTGAGTTGGTTTCTGTCGAAACGGAATCGTACACGGCGGCACCTTAAGGTCAGGTTAAGAACCGGTCGCCAAGGCCGCCTGTCTGCGCCGTTCGAATAACTCGAAGATGGCCATTCCCGCGATCATCGCCGCCACGAATACCCACGCTTTGGCCGACCCGAGCCCGAGCGCGACGAGCGCGGGGCCGGGACAGAACCCTGCAATTCCCCAGCCGACGCCGAACGCGCCAGTGCCCAGCACCAGCCTTGCCGTGACGTGCGTCGACGCGGGAATTTGCAGCGGCAATCCGAGCAGCGACTTGTCGCGGCGTTTCGCGATCGCGAAGCCGATTGCCGCGACGGCCACCGCGCCCATCATCACGAAAGCGAGCGACGGGTTCCAGCGTCCGGCGAGATCGAGGAAGCCCTGCACTTTCGCGGGGTTCGCCATGCCCGACAACAGCAGGCCGAAGCCGAACAGCAGCCCGCATACGAATGAAACAGCTGTTGCCATCTTAGGCTCCGAGAAGATGTCGAATGATATAGACGGTGACGAAGCCGGCCGCCATGAACGTCGCCGTCGCGACCAGCGAGCGGGTGGCGCCGCGTGAAATGCCGCACACGCCGTGTCCGCTCGTGCAGCCGCTGCCGTAGCGGGTGCCGATGCCGACCAGCAAGCCGGCCGCGATCACGGCGGGCCACGACGCGTCGACGGTGATCGCGACAGGCGCATCGAGCGCGCGCACGATCAGCGCGGCAACGATCAGCCCGGCGACGAAGGCGACGCGCCATGCGCCGTCGCGCTTCGTCCAGCGCAGCAGGCCGCCGACTATCCCGCTGATTCCGGCGATGCGGCCCAGCAAAAGCACCATCGCCGCAGCCGCGACGCCGATCAGCAGGCCTCCGCACAGGGAGGCGATCGGGGTGAAATTGTCGAGATCGATCATCGTTCGCTCTGTTTGATTGTTGGGTGGGTTGGAGGGCAGCAGCAGCGCTTACATCAGCGCCGCTTTGACCAGCAGGCCGAGCGCCACACACACGAGGATGCTCGCAAAGCCCAACTGCACATGACGGGCGGGGATGCGATGCGACGCGAGCCGTCCGCTGAGCATGCCGGCGGCGGTGGCGCCAGTGAACCACAACGCGACTTCGAGGGGAAGTGTCGCGCCGTGCGTGGCCGTTGCGAGAACGCCGCCACTGCCGACGAGCGCGATCACCATCAGCGAGGTCGCGACGATGCCGTGCATCGACACGTCGGTCAGCTTGCGCATCATCGGCACGATGATGAAGCCGCCGCCGACGCCGAGCATACCCGTCATCAATCCGGTCAGCGAACCGGTGGCCGCGAGTGCGGCTGCGGTCGGCCAGGTCCAGCGAAAGCGGCCGGTCGCCGGGTCGACATGCGCGACGCACATCGACGATTGCGGCTCGCCCGACGCGCGGCGCGCGAGCGTCTGACGCAGCAGCCGGAACGCGACGACCAGCATCACCGCGGCGAACAGCGCGAGCAATACGCGTTGCGGCAACGCATGCGCGAGGCGCGCGCCGGCGGCGGTGGCGGGCACCCCCGCGGCGGCCATCAGCAGCGCGGCGCGATAGCGGACGAGCCGCTTGCGGAACGCCTCCAGCGCGCCCACCGCTGCGCTGCCGGCCACCGCGACGAGCGCGACCGGTGTGGCTTGCTGCAGTGGCCAGCCCATGCCGAACACGAGCGCGGGCACGGCAAGAATGCCGCCGCCCGCGCCGGTCAGCCCGAGAGTCGCGCCCACCAGCGCGCCGAGAACAAGAGACAGCAGCATCGAAGACCCCGTGAGCAGTGCGTGCCAGCGCTCAGTCCGCCAGTTGCGGATCAGCGAGCCATTCGCGTCCCTTCAGCATGCCGCGCCAGTAGAGCGGCGGCAGGATTTGCTCCTTCAGCAGCCACGCGAGCCGCGATGGCTTTTTGCCGTCGATGAGCCACGCCGGAAACGTCGGCGCGACCTTGCCGCCATACAGAAACTCGGCGAGCACGATCTTCCCGCGCTCGACGGTGAGCGGGCAGGAGCCGTAGCCGTCGTAGGTCGCGACGCCGCGCGCCGCGCCCAGCGCGGCGAGCACGTTGTGCGCGACGACCGGCGCCTGCTTGCGCGCGGCGGCGGCGGTCTTCGCGTTGGACGTGCTGGTTGCATCGCCGAGGCCGAAGATGTTCTCGTGGCCCTTGTGCCGTAGCGTGGCCTGATCGACATCGAGCCAGCCGGCCGCATCGGCGAGCGCGCTGTCGCGTATGAAGTCGGGCGCCTTTTGCGGAGGCACGGCGTGCAGCATGTCGGAGCCGGTCTCGAAGCTTTCCTTGCTGCCGTCGGCAAACGTGTGTGTGAATCTCGCCATCTTCGCGTCGCCGTCGACCGCACTCAGCGTGGAGCCGAAGTTCAGCGCGATGCCGTAACGCTCGACGTATTGCATCAACGCAGGCACGTAGTCGGCGACGCCGAACAGCGCCGCGCCGGCGCTGCGGAACTCGACGCCGATATGTTGCAGCCGACCGCTGCGGCGCCAGTGATCGCACGCGAGATACATCGCTTTTTGCGGCGCGCCGGCGCATTTGATCGGCATCGGCGGCTGCGTGAAAATGGCTCGACCCGTTTCGAGCTGCTGCGTCAGCTTCCACGTGTACGGCGCGAGGTCGTAGCGGTAATTGGACGTGACGCCGTTGCGCCCGAGCGTGTCGACGAGGCCGTCGATCGCGTTCCAGTCGAGTTTGAGGCCGGGGCACACCACTAGCTGGCGGTATTCGACGGCGCGCGAGTCGTCGAGAATCACGAGGTTTTGCGCCGGCTCGAAGCGCGTGACGGCGGCGTTGATCCGCTTCAGGTTCGCGGGCAGCACGCTGTCCATCGAACGTGCCGTCGTTTCCGGGTGGAATACGCCGGCGCCTACCATGGTCCAGCCCGGCTGGTAATAGTGCGTGTCGGCGGGATCGATGACCGCAATGTCGAGATCGGGACAGCGCGCGAGCAGGCTCGATGCCGTCGCGATACCTGCCGCGCCGGCGCCGACGATCACCACGTCGTGCCGGTGCGTCGGCCGCATCCGTTGCGAGGCGGCGGCGAGCGTGTCGGCCGCTGGATTCGAAAGGTCCGTGAGTTTCGTATTCCGCATGTAGGGTCCTCCTGTTTGTTTTACGCCGTCGCGCTTACAGGGCATCGACCGGTACCTTGATGTACGACACGCCATCGCTTTCGGGCGGTGGCAGATGGCCCGCTCGCATGTTGACCTGCACCGAGGGCAGGATCAGCACGGGCATCGCGAGCGTGGCATCGCGGGCCGTGCGCATCGCGATGAACGACGCTTCGTCGATGCCGTCGTGGACATGGATGTTCTGTTCGCGCTGCTCGGCCACCGTGGTCTCGAACAGCAGCGGCCGGCCGCCCGGCTGATAGTCGTGGCACAGATACAGGCGGGTTTGCGGCGCGAGACCGAGGATGCGCTGGATCGAGCGGTACAGCGCCGCCGCATCGCCGCCGGGGAAATCGCAGCGCGCGGTGCCGTGGTCGGGCGTGAAAAGCGTGTCGCCGATGAACGCGGCTTCTTCGCTGCCGTCGCTCGCGACATAGGTTACGCAGGCGGGCGTGTGGCCTGGCGTGTGCATCACGCGCACGGACAGGTCGCCGACGTTGAACGTCTCGTCGTTGTCGAACAGGCGGTCGAACTGCGAGCCGTCGGCGCAAAACTCAGGCCCCGCGTTGAACAGCTTGCCGAACACGGCTTGCACGCGCGTAACCTGCGCGCCGATCGCGATCTGACCGCCGAGCCGTGCTTTCAGATAGGGCGCGGCCGACAGGTGATCGGCGTGCACGTGGGTTTCGAGTATCCATTGCACACGGGCGCCGAGCGACTCCACGCGCGCGGCGAGACGATCCGCGCTTGCGGTGCAGGTGCGTCCCGACTTCGGGTCGTAGTCGAGCACGGTGTCGATCAATGCGCAATTCCTCGTGCCTGCATCCATCAGCAGATAGCTGACGGTCGATGTTGCAGGATCGAAGAAGCCCTCGACGGCGAGCTTGCCGGTTGCCATTTCGGTGGGTTCCTCACGATAGCGGACTAAGCCAGTCCGATGCGCCCACTACTGCAGGAGTCGTGCCATCAAGCCGCAGCGTCGCGGTCCTCGTTTGTAACGCACTCATTTTTAAAGACTTGTCGCGCGCGATATGGCGGATTGACGATGCGCCTGCCGGACCATCGGCATCACCCGTGGCATAAAGTCACTGCCATTTGGCAGTCGTGGCAGAAATGGCAGGTCCGGCGTATAGTGCGGCAGCCAACGAGTACCCACGATGATCCCGCCCGACATTCCGCCGCTTCCTTCGACCGAGCTTCCGTCGCAATCCTTTGGCGCGCCTGACGGCGTGGCCGCAGTGGTACCCGACGTGAGCACGTTGGTGTCGTATCTGGAGCACGATCCGCAACCGGCGATCGTGCTCGATCCGCACTATCAGATTCTGGCCGCGAACCGCGCGTATCAGCGCCAGTTCGGCGTCGAAGGCCAGGCGCACATCGGGCGCCGCTGCTATCAGGTTTCCCATCACTACGACGTGCCGTGCGATCAGGCGGGCGAGCACTGCCCGATGAAACGCGCGACGGAAAATCGCAGTGCAGATCGCGTGCTGCATATCCATCACACGCCGAGAGGCCCGGAGCACGTGGACGTCGAATTGCGGCCGATCTTCGACCGGCAAGCACGCATCGTCGCCTATGTCGAACGTCTCGCCACGGTCAGGAGCGCGTCCGCGCGGCCAAGCTCCGAAGGTCTGGTCGGGCGCGCGCCCGCGTTCAACGAGGCGATTTCCGCTTTGCAGCGCGTCGCGCCTTCGATGCTGCCCGTGCTGCTGCTCGGCGAATCGGGCACCGGCAAGGAGCTGTTCGCGCATGCGCTGCACGAAGCGAGCAGCCGCGGCCAGGGGCCGTTCGTCGTGGTGGATTGCTCGGGCATCACCGAGACGCTGTTCGAAAGCGAGTTGTTCGGCTTCGAGAAAGGCGCGTTCACCGGCGCGACGAGCCGTAAGCAGGGCCTCGTCGAAACCGCGCAGGGCGGCACGCTGTTTCTCGATGAAATTGGCGACGTGCCGCTTTCCATTCAGGTGAAGCTGCTGCGGCTGATCGAAACGGGCACCTTCAGGCGCGTGGGCAGCACCGATATGCTGCGTGCCGACTTCCGGCTCGTCGCGGCCACGCATAAGCCGCTAGAGCGGATGGTCGCGGACGGGCAATTTCGCGCTGACCTCTATTTCCGTATCAGTGCGTTTCCGATTCATTTGCCCGCGGTGCGCGAGCGTGTCGACGACATCGCGCTGCTCGCGGATTCGATCCTGACGCGCATTGCGTCGACGCGAACGGGGGCGTCGCATAAGGCGTCGATTTCGGCCGAGGCGTTGGCGCCGTTGCGCGCCTATGCGTGGCCCGGCAACATCCGGGAATTGCGCAACGTGCTAGAGCGCGCCAATCTGCTCGCCGACGGCGGCGTGATCCGCCCGGAACACTTGCCCGAGGCGGTCCGCGAAAAGACTTCCGGCGCGGCGAAGGAATCGCTGGTCGTGGGTCTGGGCTTGCCGCGCAAGCTCACCGATGCGGAACTCGCGAGCGCAGCGGCGCAGTTCCGCGGGAAGCGCAGTGAGCTTGCCGCGCAGCTCGGTTTGAGCGAGCGCACGCTTTATCGCCGGCTCAAAGCGATCGCGAGTGGTGAGGGTGACTAACGTTTTAGGCGTCGTGGCGAAACGTATGCGTATTCGCCTTCACGCTGGTGGTTCTCACCGACTGCCCGCACGCGTGCGCATCCGATTCAGCGTCGCAATAGTTCTGAAACCCGGACCCATTGGCTGCGAGGCGTGCCGGCCAGCCGGGAAAGCAAGGGAGCCTCGGGTACCAGGCACACGACCGGAAAGCAGCGTGCCCCGGTCGAAGTGAGCCAGAGCATGCGGTCGATGCCATCGGCCACACACACATATGGCTGGGTCGTCGTTTGAACAAAGGACGATGCGTTGGTCGATCGAGCAATCGATTGCGGGCGCACCCGGCATCGAACTTCAGCCAGCGGTATAGGGGCGATGCTGCCCAGCATGAAAGCTTCTTCGGCGAACGCAAGCTTTCTTCTCAGCGGGGTCGATGGTGCACGAGACGAGCAGACGAGTTCGCTTTCAGTTGTGGTCCAGTTCCGCCATAGCCCCAGCAAAGCATCGCGCCGGACTTCAACGATTGCGCGCTCTTCGTTCTTGTCTTGATCGGAGTCCACGCTCATGATGATGTGACCGCGATCGGTAGCAACCTTAAACAGAGCCGCTTTGCTAGCAACTGCGGATTCAGATGGTCCAATGTAAGTTTGCACGGTAATCCCGATCTGCAGAAAACTATTCGAGCGGACCGCGGCCGGCTCAGCGTCCAGCCAAACTGCTCCACTGTTTCAAGAATGCTCCATTCAGTGCAAGGCCCGCTCTGGCATTCGCGGGTCGGAGGCTGCGGGGGCATCGTCATTTGTGAATACATGCGTCGGCCCCGGCGCTAGAAGAATTGCGACGTTTCGCTGGAACAGTACGCTCGCTATTACGTGCGGTACTGACCAGCGTCCACACCGCTAGTCACCCGCCAGATAGAGCGTGCCGGTATCTAGGGATGATCAGATCCGTGGCGCAGGGCCGCATCGCCTTGCGAACCCGAAATCTTGCGTTTTTCACGGATGCATCATCGAATACGTGGCTGAGGCGATGTCCCAGGCAACGGATTCGAGCACCCTGTCGTGCGCGCTCACGAAGGCGTCGTACCTCCTACCTCGAGCATTTCCAGATACGACAGAGCGTCCGCTTACTCTATCGCCCAGCTTCGGCGCACGCACAGACCAGAGCACGGCCAGCTTCACCGTCCCGTCCGCCGACAAATCAAAGGTCTGCACATCAACCGAAACTCGGTACGCCGTATCGTCGGCGTGTTGCGGGTACGTGGATACGATCGCACCCGGGATGATCTGCTCGAGATCCGCGGCCAATACGCGCGGAATCTGGTTCTTGAGAGGCTCCGCCCAGCGAGCGAACTCATCGATCGACACCCGGTTCGGCTCCAGCCGCACGACCATCTGCGGTCGATCGACGAGTTCGGGAAGCGTAATCGGATCGAACGCGATCGCAACGCGTTCGACGGCCGGTGAGGTGCGGGTAATCCGGACAGGGCTCAATGTGTAAAACTTCGACGCGGGCGGGGCAGTGCACGCCACCAGACAGCCGGTTACGATGATCGACAAGGATAGCGATATCAGTCTTTTCATGGCGAATCCTCCCGCTTGCCACGGATCAGCGATTCCGGATGACGTTCGAGGTACTCCGCGAGCGAGCGGATCGACGCCGCAGCGCGCGATAATTCACGCATTGTTTCGGCCGTCTGCTGCTGTAACGGCGAGTCGCTTTGCAGCGTACGGTTCGCGGAGGTCAGCGCATCACGAGCCGCGCTCAGCGTTTCTTTTGCCCCAGGCGCAATATCGGTATTGATGGTTTTCAGCAATGCGTCCGCATCGCTGAGCGTCTTGTGCAAGTCCGCGCTGATTCCGTCAAACGGAATCCTGTTTAGCTTCGCGACGAGCGTCGTGATCGACTCCTGTAAGCCCTGCAGGTTGCCCGGCACGGTTGGCAATTGCGGTACCTTTTCATTCCAGTCGACGGCCGCTTTGGGCGCAGCCGGGAAGAAATCGATCGACACATAAAGTTGTCCGGTGAGCAGACTCGCTGTTCTCAGTTGCGCGCGCAATCCCTTCGACACGAGGTAGCCCGCAAACGCTTTTCGCGCCGACGGCGTACTGCCGGCGTCTCTTTGCCAGTCTTCTCGCGAGACCAGTCGTTCGGGAAAGATGCTGACTTCGACGGGAATGCTGAATTCCTTCCTGGCCGGATCGAAGTGCACGCGGATCGCCGACACCTCGCCGATGACGATTCCCCGGAAATCGACCGGCGCACCCACGGTCAAGCCGCGCACGGACTCGTTGAAAGTCAGCACGTATTTGTCGACGATGGCGTCATGCCGCTTCATGGCCTCGCTGCGGCTGGCAAAAAGCTCGTAGGCATGTTGGGCCTGCGCTTCAACCTTGTGAGACGAATCGGGCGGGGTTTCGAAGGCGAGGCCGCCAATCAGGATCGATACCAGCGATTCAGTGTTGACTTTGACGCCGGTCGTGTCCAGCGTTACATCGACGCCGCTCGCCTGCCAGAAACGTGTGTCATTGGTCACGTACCGGTCGTAAGGGGCATTGATGAAAACGTGGATGGTCATGCCGGCCCCGTCGGCGTCGAGCGCGTAGGAGACGATCCGGCCGACCTGGAGCCGCCGGAAGAAAACCGGCGAGCCGACATCCAGCGAACCGATGGTGCCGCTCTTCAGTACGAACTCGCGTCCGGGTGTCCCGGATGCGAGGACCGGGGGCGACTCGAGACCGGCGAAAGCGCGGCGCGCTATCTGCGAAGTACCGATGTCCATACCGATGTGAGCACCGGATATCAAGGTGGTGATCCCCGATACCGTGCCGCCCGATATGCGCGGTCGAACCACCCAGAAGCGGGTGTCGTCAACGAGCATGCGGGCGGAGTTGGGAGACATCTCCGCGTGGGCTATCACGGTCTTGTGATCGTCGGAGAGTTCGAGGCTCTTGATCACGCCGATATCGACGTTCTTGAACTTGATCTTTGTCTTGCCGGCCTCGATTCCGTCACCCGTGGCAAAACCGATCGTGATGGTCGGGCCTCTTTGCATGATGGACTGCACCGCCAGCCCGCCGGCGATCAGGAGTGCGACAAGCGGGACGAGCCAGACGAACTGCAGGCGCCAACGCGGCGGTTGTGCAACGACTGCGACGGATAGGTTGGATGCGTTCCGCTCGCCGCTCCCTCCAGACGGGTTATTCACTTCCGGGCTCCACGGCGTCCCAGATGAGTCGCGGGTCGAAGGACAATGCGGCAAACATCGTCAGCACGACCACCGCACCGAACGCGATCGCACCGGGTCCCGCATCGATCGTCGCAATTTCGCCGAATTGCACGAAAGCCACCAGAATCGAGATCACGTAAATGTCGAGCATTGACCAGCGGCCGACGAACTCGATCAGCCGATAGATCCGGGCTCGCCTGCCAGGAATGAGCGGAGATCTTGCCTGGGTGGTCCAGGCGAGAAAAACCAACGACAGGATTTTGAGCACGGGCACCAGGATACTTGCGATGAAAACGATCACGGCGAGCAGCCGCGATCCGGAGCTCCACAGAAAGACAACGCCGCTGAGGATCGTGTCCGATTGAGCGCCGAACAAGGTACTTGTCATCATGACCGGGAGCAGAACGGCCGGTATGTAGAGAACCATGGCGGCGAGCAGGAATGCCCAGGTGCGAGCGAGACTGTCGGGCTTGCGCAGATGCAGTACCGAGCCGCAACGCGGGCAGGTTCCGGGGTGGTCAGGCGCGAGCGGCTTTGAGAGCAGGCCGCAAAGTTGACAGGAGGCCAGACCGACCCGTGCCGCCGTGGTCCCGGTGCAAGTGCTCCACCCAGCGGGTGAAATGCCGACATGCGCCGGGGAAGACTCGATACGCGCCCAGATCTCAGGGCTGGAGAAAGCAGCGGTTGCGGCGGCCAGCAACACCATCAGCGCGACGAATGCAGCGATTCCGACTCCCGGAACGACGTCTGCGATGTGCTGGAGTTTGACGAGCGCAACGAGCATCGCAAGCACAAGCACCTCGATCATTGCCCAAGGGGCGACGTGTCGCAGCACCCGTAGCGCCTGTTCCGGCCGTTGCGGAATTCGGCCGAGATGCAACGGGAGAAGCAGATAGATCATTGCGGCAATGTTGAGTGCCGGCATCAACAGCGTCGTCACGATAACCAGGCCTGCGATGGGCCACGTGCCCTCTGCGTAGAGCGACGAAGCGGCTCCGAGAAGTGTGGTTTCAACGAGCGTCTCGTGAAGCCGGAACCCGAATATCGGAAAGCAGTTGGCGATCGCAAACAGGACGGCGGCAGCGAGCGTGAACGCCAGTGCGCGACCGGACGTGGCAGGCGAGCTTTTGTAGAGAACTGCGCCACAACGTGCACAACGCGCCGCACCGCCATCCGGGAGTGGCGTGACCGCTTGAAGAAAGTCGCATTCGCGACAGGCAATCAACATGGTTTTGTCCGTTCTCCGTTGTCCGGTTGCCGGCGTATGAGCCTGCAGGCCGTGCCTAAAAGACAAGGCGTCTGGGTCGTGGGTAAGCAGACCGGGTATTACGGCGAAGCGGCAGTCGCTCGTGGGCAAGGTCGGCACTCCGCGGACTCACCGTAGCGGGGAATGAATATTTGCATCGAACCCGAGAACCCACGTGATATAGACGAGTGCAGCGAAAACGCCTGCCAACGTACCGAGCACGTCCCTCGCGAGCGCACCGCGCGTGAAATGGACTGGAATGCCAACCAGCAGGTACGCCACAGAGAAGACGATGGCGACCATCAAAGGTGGGCACGCGAATGCAGCATCGACATCGGTAAGTGCAGACATGATGGGATCTCGCGGGAGTCGTAAATTCAGTGGAGTTGATCCACAAGCGCATCGGCGCCCTTGTCAAGGCCCGTTCTGGCGGCGCTCAGAGAACCGAAAGCGGCCGGGAGATTCATTGCGTTCGGGTACTGCTTCGAGACGTAGGCTTTCAGCAGTTTCCCGCTGCTGCCGTCATAGATTTCCACAGCATAGGAAACCGACCCGCTGAATGCGCCCTGTCCCCCACGGACCGCCTGAACACCGTTATAGAGATTGCCGGCAATGTCGAAATGCATGACCTGACCGACGATCGCTGTCGTTTTTTCCGCACCGGTCAGCGTGAGCTTGATCCGCAGCGTGTTCGGGCGGGCCTGCTTCGCAATGTCGAACCGTTTCGCCAGTTTCTTCGCGAAAGTCTCCGCCATGTAATTGGCCAACTCGGTTCGGTCCTCGTTCTTCATGTCGCCGAACTGGTTGTCGGTGCCCTGATACACGGCTACGGGTTCCAGCATGACTTGGGTGTACCGCGACCAGTTAGCCGGCGCCCCGTATTTGTAGGGCACCTTGCTCGAATCGCCATCGCGGTTTTGCTTCAATTGCGACGACGATGAAATAGCCGTGTAGGCGACAGGCTGCACACCAGCGCATGCCGCGAGAGATAGCGCGGCCGTGACGGAAATAAGAAGCGGGACGAGCTTGTGCGTGAACATGTTGTGTTCCTTGAAGAGGTGGCCTGACTGAGCGGCGGGGCCTCGAATGAGCGAGAACCGATGGGATCGAACAGTAGCATCGTCCAAATTGAATGTAAACCGTCTACCCGGTTTGTTTTTATGCCGCCCGCGGCGGTACAATTCCCCGAAATACGGCGACTGCCCCCTTGCGGTAACGGGTTGGGGGTGGTGTGCCGACACGCATTCGCCACGCCGGGTGCCCACCCAATACCATCGCGACGCGACAGCAATCGGGCCAGCAACGCCTCGGTTGCGACGTCATCAATATCGACAATGGACAACCAGACCCGCTCGGAGATATCCCGCAAGAAAGCAATTGATGCCGCTCTCGTCATCCTGACCCGGGAAGGAGTGGGCGGACTGACGTTCGATTCCTTGTCGCGCGAAAGCGGCATCAGCAAGGGCGGACTGCTGCATCAATTCCGCACCAGGCAAGGCGTGCTTGGTGCGTTACTCGAATACCAGCGGCAACAGTTCGAGCAGATTGCTCGTGAGTATGTGGCAAAGGAGGGCGCGTCGAAAGCCGAACCGACCCTTGCGGCCCAGATCGCCATTTACCGGGAATCGGTCAATCAGCCGCACTCCATCGCACGGGCCGTGCTTGCGGCGATTATCGAGAGCCCGAACCTGCTGGACGGAATGAAGACGTCGGACGAAGCGAAAATGGAGGCGTTGCACGACGAGGCGACGGACCCGGATTTGTCGTTGCTGCGCTACTTTGCCGCCAGTGGCCTCGCGTTTCACTCGCTGCTGGGCATGTCGCCGCTGGATGATACGGTCCGAAATCGTCTATTCGATCGGCTTCTTGACGAAGAAAAATGGCACGGTCCGCGCGCGCAAGGAAAAGGTCGCAAACGATCTGCCGGATGAACTGACGGTCGGCTCGCTGCTCGCCTCTCAATGCACGATGCCGAAGAACAGGATTGCACCTTCGGCTGGCGTCAGGCCCGCCTTGAAGTAGCCTTCGAGCCGGTCGGCTGTCGCCTCATCGAGTGTGAAGGGCGGGTGGATGTAGCCCACGGCGAATACATAGTCGTACCAGTCGCTGAGCCACGCGCGCAGTTGGATCACGTCCTGCGGGCCGATGAGTTTTTCGACCTGAGAACGCAGCGATATGTTGCCCGCCATGATTTCCCCCTTCGATGCACGATGCGTCGATGCTATGGCGATCGGCGAGTGCGTCCAATCGGCACCGGCGGAATGTCGTCTCAGGAAGGGCTGTTTTAGCCATCAGGATTTGCTCCATCTGAATCGGCATGGCCTAAGGATTTCCTGACACGCGAATCAGGATGTGTCACCCTGGTTTTCCAGCTTGCACTGAATGCGACACGACTTCTGCTCATAGATGATGAGGTATCGAAATGCAATGTCGGATTGATGGATCATGATGGGCTATCTGTCGGAGCGGGAGAACGTCGTCGAACAGATCGACTCGATATGTCTACGACTGTTCGACGCGTGGTGCGAGGCGCGCAGCGTGAAATCGCTCGCATATTTGATGCACTGCTGGCCGCTGATCGACAGCACGCCCAACGCGCTCAAACGGCTGGGTGAAACGATGCGCGAATTGCGTCGCAATCACGCGGAGCAGATCAACGAGTATGACTTTCGCGCGCTGTGCGAAGTGGCCGACTTGATCGACGAACTGACCGAGCCTCGCGCAGTCCGGCTGCTGGCCGTGGTGGGCGAGGCGGCGCAATAGCGAGCCGCAACGCAGCAAAAAACGCACAATAGCGGAGCAAAGCGTGCGAGCGGCGAGAGGCGAGCAGCGTGCGGCGGCAGTGAGGCCGCGGCGCGGCTGTGTCATCGGACGTTTCAAAACCTTTGAGCGCGCGATAGACCGGGCTCTGACATCGAGTGCAGAATAGGACAGCCTGCAACTCGTTGAGCGGTCTCTGAAAGGGAACACCGCATCATGAGCCATTTCGCCACCCCGGTCGCGCAGACCGGCACTATTCTGATAGTCGACGATACGCCGGGCAATCTCGGCGTAGTTGTCGACAGTCTCGAAGCGCGAGGCATACGCGTGCTGGTGGCGCTCGACGGTATCGAAGCGTTGGAGCGCGCGGTCTTCTCGCAGCCCGATGTGATCCTGCTCGACGTGAAGATGCCGGGCATCGACGGCTTCGAGACCTGTCGACGCCTCAAGCTCGACGAGCGCACCCGCGATATTCCCGTCCTGTTCATGACCTCGCTGACAGGCAACGAGGACCGCGTCGAAGGTTTTCTTGCAGGCGGCGTCGACTATGTGACCAAGCCGTTGCGCGTCGACGAGATGGTCGCGCGCGTCGGCGTGCATCTCGAGCTGCGGGTGATGCACAAGCGGGTTCTCGCGCAAAACCGGCAACTGCTGGCGGAAGTGGCCATGCGCAAGGAAACGGAGGCTGCGTTATCGCAAGCGCGCGACGATCTCGAGCGGCGTGTCGCGTTGCGTACGGAAGAACTGGCGCGCGCGAACGCGTGCTTGCAGGCAAGCGAGGCCCGCTTTCGCGCAATTGTCGAAACGAGCCCGGTGCCGCTGTGCATCACGTCGATGCCTGACGGGCACATCCTGTACACGAATCAGCCGCTGCGCGAACTGTTCGGCATGGACGAACGCTTGTCCGCCAATATCACGGATTTCTACGCCGACCCGGGGGAGCGCGAGCGTCTGATCGAGCATCTGCGCAAGGAGGGCAGCTTGCGCGATAGGGAGATACAGTTCCGGCGTGCGGACGGTACACGGTTCTGGGCGATGGCGACGGCGCGCGTCGCGACTTATGACGATGCTCCCGCGATCTACGTCGGCCTGAACGACATCACGGGTCGCAAGCAGATGGAACAGGAACTCGTCGAATCACGCGAGCAGCAGCGCGAACTGTCCGCGTATATGGAGGCGATCCGCGAGGAAGAGAGAAAGCGCATTGCGATGGAGATTCACGACGAACTGGGCCAATTGCTGACTGCGCTCAAGATGGACGTGTCGTTGCTCAAGATGCGCATAGCGCACGACGCGGAAGCGTCGAAGAAAGCCGATGATATGCGTCAACTGGTCGAAGGCACGATCTCGATGGTGCGCAATGTCGCGAGCCATTTGCGGCCTGCCGCGCTCAACTTCGGAATCGTGTCTGCGCTCGAATGGCTTGTCGAGGAGTTCAACCGCCGCCATGCGATTGCGTGTGAATTGCGCATCGAAGGCGGCGACCCCGCGTTGTCCGACGCCCATGCGACGGCCCTGTTTCGCATCGCACAGGCGTCGCTGACGAATGTCGCGCGGCACGCCGACGCCACCCATGTCGAGGTGACGCTTGTTTCGACAGCGGCGAAGCTCCTGCTGCAGGTGCGTGACGACGGCCGAGGCTTCGATCAGCAAGTCGTGAGGCGCGACTATTCATATGGCCTGCTCGGCATGAACGAGCGCGCGCGGCTGATCGGCGGATCGCTTTCAATCGACAGCGCGCCCGGCGCGGGCACCATGGTTTCGATTCACATTCCGCTCGATGCTGTTGGAAGGTAAGGCCCAGCGATTCACGTTCCGCGGCGCCAATTATCGGATTTATCTTCCTTCCAGATATTGCTCGACGAAATTGAGAATCGACTTGGACCGGTAAGCCTTCGCCAACCTGCTGAGGTGGTCCGCGAAGGGTCGGTAGCGCTCGTCGAGCTCGGTCAAGTGTTGCGCGTGTTGCGCAATGGCACGCATATCGCCGAGTCGCGCGAGGTAATGCAGCGCTTGAATTTCCTCCGGCGGGGGCGCCTTCAAGTCGTCCGGAAGAGGCGCGACGGCTGGTACAGCAGATGGTCCCGCTTCAGTGACTTGCGCCTCTGAAGCTGCATCGATCCACTCGACATTCAGAAGCGCCGCGACGACGGACAATAGCTGGCCGAAGTCGATCGGTTTGGCCAGAAAGGCATTTGCGCCGGCCTCCAGACTTTGCGCCGCATCGGTTCTCGACGCGCGCGCGGAGACTGCGACGATCGGGAGGTCCCGGAATTCGGCCATCTGGCGCAAGCGACGCGTGGCTTCGAGGCCGTCCGTCCCGGGCATGACCACATCCATCAGGACCAGCGCAGGATGCAGGGATTCGATTTTCTCCATTGCTTCAGATCCATTACCCGCCTGCGCCATGTCGAATCCGAGCGGACCGAGCATATCGACCATCACGGCACGGTTCTCCGCCACGTCATCCACAACGAGGATAGTCTTGCGCGGCCCTCTGTAGCCGCTCACGATTCGTCCGGGCGTGGCGACAGCCGCGCAAGGCGCTACCACCTCGACGTCCAGCTCGATCGAAAAGGCGCTGCCTATATCGCGGCGACTTTCGACACGGATCTCGCCTCCCATCAGGCGCACGAGTTGCCGGCTAATGGCTAGCCCGAGGCCCGTACCGCCAAAGCGATGATGGTCCTCGCTGACCTGCTCGAAAGGACTGAAGATTTCCTCCAGACGCCCTTGATCTATGCCGATGCCGGTGTCGCGGACTTCAAAACATAGTCGCGTCGGCGGTGTGAAAGCGACGCTCAGACGCACGCTTCCCTGCTCGGTAAATCTGATCGCGTTCGACAGCAGGTTGAGCAGCGCCTGGCGTAACCGTATTTCGTCCACCCGCACACACGCGGGCAGATCCGGCGGCATCTCGCAAACGAAGGCCAGGCCTTTTTCCGTGGCCTTCACCCGTATCGTCTCGGCGATAAAAGAGACGAACTGTTCGAGCGGGACGTCGGACAGATTGAGTTCCATTCTCCCGGCCTCGATTTTGGCGATATCCAGGATGTCGTCGATCAGCGTAAGCAGGTGTTCGCCGCTGCGCTGGATCACTGCAAGCCCGTCGAGCTGGTGCTGATCGAGGGTCGTGTCGCGCTTGAGGATTTGCGCGTACCCAAGAATTCCGTTGAGCGGCGTGCGCAGTTCGTGGCTCATGTGTGCCAGAAACTGACTCTTTGCCTGATTGGCCGCATCGGCACGCTCCTTGGCAACGGCTAGTTCCGCTGTCCGCTCGCGAATCATGTCTTCGAGGTGCTCGCGATAGCGCCGCAACTCCGCTTCGGCATGCTTTTGCTCCGTGATATCACGCGAGATACCGAGCAGGAACCGGGGCTCGCCGCGCACATCGACGATCGGGATCTTCATCGTGTGCACGAGGCGAAGTCCATGGCGCGTATGAACCGGCTCGTCCGGTATGTCGATCATTTGCCGCGACTCCAGCACCTCGCGATCCTTCAGCGCGAAGAAATTGGCCTCGTCGACGGGAAACAGGTCATGGACGGAGCGGCCGAGGAGCTCCTCGCGCCGGTAGCCGAGAAGTTGCTCCGTCGCCTTGTTCAAGCGCACGAAATGGAAGGTCTCGGCCTCCTTGACGAAGACCATGTCCGGGATGTTTTCGATGATGCTGTTAAGAAAGTTCTCGCTTTCCCGAAGCGCATCTTCGGCGTGCTGACGTTCGGCGATTTCGGCGGCTTGACCCGCGAGCGCCGTACTGAGTTCCGCCGTGCGCTGGGCGACGCGTGCCTCGAGTCCGGCGTTGAGTTCTTTTAGCGCCTGCTCGGCCTGGCGGCGTTGGCGCCGGTCTTCGAGGAACTGCTCGACAGCACGCGCCATATCGGCAATCTCGTCGCCGCCGTGCACGGGGACGCCGGCTTGCGGGCTCCCGGCATCGCCATGTCGCAGAAAATGGCTGACACGGCGCAGGCGCGCCACCACATGGCGCCCGAGGAATTCGCGGGCGATTAGCCAGGTGAGCAACAGGCTGACAGCGAGCCCGCCTGCTACCCATTTACGAGTGCGATCTGCGCGAGCGGCCAGATCCTGGACTGCTTCACGGTATTCGCTCGTCAAATCATCCGACTGCCGGTGCGCCGCGGCCGCGAGCGCGTCGGCCGCGCCGCGCAGATCCGCGTCGAGGCTGGCCAGCGACACGCCTGCCGGTTGCACCGACGCCGAGGCACCCCCGCGGGCGAGCGCGGTCTCGCGCACCTGCGCCTCGATGTTGACGATGTTGCGAAAGCGTTGGCTCGACCGATAAAGTGTCAGCGGGTCGACGCCCGGGTCTTCGCTCGTGGTCGCCGAGGCCAGCCGGCTGACCAGGCCGTCGAAGGATGCCAACTGTTCGAGCACCTGCCGATGCGTCTCGCGCACGGCTTCAACCGTATCGTCGCTAGACAGCTGCAAGGCGAGGCGTTCGATCGTCAGCGTGTGCTGCACGAGATCCTGCGCATCCACGAGGCGGGCGAGCCGCTCTTCGGCGAGCTGACGGATCGAGTAGGCCGAAGTGGCCAACGAGTAGATCGACGTGGCGCCGATCACGACCACCAGCGCGGCCAGGCACGAGGCGACGAGCGCAAACTGAGCGGTCAGCGATTGTGGGAATGGCAGTTTCACGGGCGTTGCCAGATCCGACGATAAATGTCGCGATAGCCGTTGTCGGGATCGTAGAGCAGGTGATCGCCGCCGTCAGCGGCGATGTTGTCCGCCGTGACGAGATGCACGGGGATCACGTAACCCGTTACGCCTTCTCCGGCGAAAAGCCGGTTCAGTTCGTCCACCATCTGCCAGCCGTGCAGATTCAGGGGTTCGGCGACGGTCCCCGTCTGGAACGTACCCGTGCGGATGCGCAGGAAGGCGGACTCGCTGCCGTCGCCGGCCGACAGCATGATCATTGCGGCGTTTGGTATTCCCGCCTGCGTCAATACCGGCACGGCGTAGTCGAAGTAGATGTCGTTGATCCCCAGCGCACAGGTCCAGCGCGGGCCGTAACGCGCGAGCAGGGCGCGTGTCGCCTCTGGCACCAGCTTCTCGCTGCGCGAGATCGCCACGTCGCGCACTTCGAGCAGGGTACAGCCACTGCACTTGCGAACGAGAGCAGCCATTGCGTCCGCCTTTTCCTGTGCGATCCGGAAACCGGTATCGGTGAAGATGACGACGCCCGCATTTCCGGCAGACTGCACGATGGCCGCGAGCGCGGTCACCCGTGCAACCTCGAGCGGATCCGTCGAGACGTTCATCGCGACGGGCGTGCCTGGCACGGGTCCGGCCCGCGCCGCCACGTGCCAGCCGACGATCGGGATGTTGCTGTCGGCAAACTGCCGCAGTGCGGGGAGCAGCGCATGTGCGTCGCCCCCGGCGAGGATCAGACCGTCGGGGTGGCCTGCCAGCGCATTCGCGAGCATCTTCAGACGGAGCTCGGCCGTACCGCCGGAATCGAAGATCCTGACGCGCCAGCCTATGACCTTGGCCGCCTCCAGCACACCACCGACCACCCCGAGGATGCCGCCGTTGCGCAAATCCTCGGCGACCACGGCGATATGCTTTCCGGATTGCGCGCGCGGGCCATTGCGCGGCCCGCTCCAAGGCGCAGCGGGTCGCGAAGCGGCGTCGACCACTCGCTTCGCCATGGCCAGAAAGTCCGTCGCGGCGACCGGCGCTGAAGTCGAAGGGGCAGGTAATAAATCCTGCGCCGTGGCCGCCGACAGCTCACACGCGCATGCCAATGCCAGAAGGAAGCCTCTCATGCTGTCCCTCCATGGGGCTCCGTCGAGATCGATTGGTGTCGCCCGAGCTGCTCGCGGAGCATTTGCTGGTTAGCATATTACAACCGGATTTCCGCGTGACCTTGCGCCTCGCGCGACGGCTGGCCCGCCTTCAGCAAAATAGCGCGCGCCGGCTCGAGCCATCAAACCTCATGGCGCGTGCCGGGCTGCGCGACCGGCTCGCGCAGCCTGCGCCTTTGAGAAGGCGTCGACAACATCGAATCGATATAGGTGTGCGCCCGATTTTCTCCATACCTGAACGCCTCCCGCTCAGTCAGAAAATCGAACTGTTCCGGAAAGCTGACCACTTCCTGGTGCGGATTGCCGGGCAAGGTCACGGTCCATGACACACGAAAACGGCGATATTTCCCGCCGAGCCAATGCGTCTTCGATAGCGTGACGTTGACCTCGATATTGCAGCCGCGATACGGCGCATATTCCTGAATGGACATCGCTTTTCTCCCGCCACTGAACGGGTCGCGCCGTTCGGCCGCGACAAGCGCGCAGCCCATGGCTGTCTCCGTTATGCGTTTCGTATTGACGATGCACGTTTAGCAACGCGCGTTCCCGGCCAACCGCCGCGGCCGTAATCGCGAGGCGGGCAGCAGCATGCGGAATGCAGCATGCGGAATGCGGAATGCTAGCGGATGGTACGGTCCGTCACGATGGATCACAAAGACCGAACACGAGAACACGCGCATACCGAAGCGCTGTGGTTAGGAGCAGAGATGAGCGCGCAGGTGAATTGGACAAAGCACGCCGTTTGTCACGGCAATATCGTGATCATTGGACTAGGAAGCATCGCGAGTTCGCTGCTACCGATACTTTTCAGGCACATCGATGTTTGCCCGAAACACGTGACCGTGTTTTGCCCGCCCGGCAACGATACGGCGATCGCTCGCGAATTCGGGCTGAGCGTCGTCGAGCAGGCGCTGTCGGAGAACAACTTCGAGGCGCTGCTCGCTGGCTACGTCAAAAGAGGCGACCTCGTGCTGAATCTGTCAGTGAACGTGTCGAGCGAATCGCTCGTGCGTTTCTGCTGGTCTCGTGGCGCGCTGTATCTCGACACATCCATCGAACCATGGGAAGGGGAGTCGACCGATCCCGATCGTTCCGCCTCCAGGCGCAGCAACTATGCACTTCGCGAAGCTTTGCTGGCCTTTCGCCTCGACAAGCGCGACGGTCCGACCGCCATTCTCACGCAAGGCGCGAACCCCGGACTGGTTTCCGCGTTCGTAAAACAGGCGCTGCTCGATATGGCCTCCAACAGCGGCATCGAGGCAACAGCGCTGCGCAGCTACGAGGACTGGGCTGCGCTCGCACACCGGCTGAACATCAAGGCGATCCACATAGCGGAGCGGGACTTCCAGGTCGCCAAATGCCGCAAGGCGCGAAACGAGTTCGTCAATACGTGGTCCGTCGACGCTTTCGTGGAAGAGGGCATGCAACCGGCGGAACTTGGATGGGGTACGCATGAACGGCATTGGCCTGCGGACGCGCGTCGGCACGGATTCGGCAGTGATGCGGCGATCTACCTGCAACGCCCGGGACTCGCGACCCGCGTACGCAGTTGGACGCCGCTCGCCGGTAGTTATCATGGGTTCCTCATTACGCACGGAGAGTCGATCTCCATCGCCGACCATCTGACACTTCGCAAGGATGGCGAAGTGATCTACCGTCCGACGGTGCACTATGCTTATCGGCCTTGCGACGATGCGTTTCTTTCGATCGACGAGTTCGCCGGACGAGGCTGGCGCCTGCAGGACCAAAAGCGGATCATGCGCGATGAGATCGTCGATGGCGCCGACGAACTCGGCGTGCTGTTGATGGGAAACGACATCGGAGTCTACTGGTACGGCTCCCGTCTGACCACGCCGCAAGCCCGTCGACTCGCGCCGCATAACGACGCAACGAGCCTGCAGGTGGTGGCCGGCATCCTGGCCGGCATCGTATGGGCGCTCGAGAATCCGGACGCCGGCGTAGTCGAGCCGGACGACATCGACTATCAAACCGTGATGCGGGTCGCGCGACCCTATCTGGGCGAGATGATGGGCGTCTATGATTCATGGACGCCGCTCGCGCAACGCTCGCTCCTTTACGATTCGCCGTGCGACGACGATCCCTGGCAATTTCTCAACATACGCGTTCCATAGCGGGCAGACCTTTGGAGACCGGCTTATGTCGTCACTGTTGAACAAGGAACAGGGCGTTGTCGAGGACTCGTATTACGAGGCGAGCGTCACCCGTGCGCAGCCTCATCCTCCGTTGCTGGAGAAACTCAACGCGGACGTGTGCGTGATCGGCGCTGGCTATGCGGGGCTTTCGTGCGCGCTGGAGCTAGCCGAGCGTGGCTTCGACGTGGCATTGCTGGAGGCGCAGCGCATCGGCTGGGGGGCGTCTGGGCGTAACGGTGGGCACGCGATTGTCGGCTTCGGCGACGAGGGTGAAGATGCAATCGAGCACCAATGTTCCCGCGAGGTCGCGCGAAGGGCGTGGGATGTGTCGCTGGAGGGTATGCGACTGTTGGAAGATCGGCTTGCGCGCTTCGGCATCGATTGCCATTATCGGCGCGGATATCTGACGCTTGCCGTCAGCGATCGGAAGGCGAAACAACTGATGAACTGGGTGCGGCGCACACACGACAGGTACGACTACCCGCTCGAATGGCTGGGACGCACGGCGCTTGACGCTCATATAGCGTCGCAGCGGTTCGCCGCGGGCGTGTACGACGCCGGGTCTGGCCATCTTCATCCGCTTCTCTATTGCCTTGGTCTCGGCGAGGCGGCGCGTCGCGCGGGCGTCAAGATTTTCGAGAATTCCGCCGTGTCGCGGCTGGATCGGGGCGCTCGGCCTGTGGTGAAGACAGCCGAGGGAGAGGTGTCGTGTGACCGTGTGGTAATGGCTGGAAACGTTTATCTGGGAGAGTTCGGCGATCATCCCGCACCGGAGATCGAGGCCCGCATCATGCCCGTGGGCACCTACATGATTGCGACGGAACCGCTTACCAGTGCGCGGGCCGACGCGCTGATGCCCGGCCGCGCCGCGGCGTCCGACAACAATCTGATACTCGATTACTTCCGGCTCAGCGCGGATCATCGTTTACTGTTCGGTGCAGGCGAATCGTATGACGCCACCACCCCGCGCGATCTGATCGATCGCATGCGCAGACGCATGACGGGCGTTTTTCCGCAACTCGCCGACGTGAACATCGAGTATGCATGGGGCGGCTTCGTTGACATCACGATGAACCGCGCGCCGGACCTCGGTCGTATCGGCGACAACCTCTACTATGTGCAAGGCTTCTCAGGACATGGGCTGGTGTTCGCGGGAATGGCCGGCAAGATTCTGGCGGACGCGATCGGCGGCGATGCTTCCCGCTTCGACGTGTTCAGCCGCATCAGGCATCGACGGTTCCCGGGCGGCAAGAGGCTACGCACACAGGCTTTGGTTCTGGGCATGTGGTATTACAAGCTCCGTGAACTCATCTGACCGACGCTTGTGATCGGGCCGGTGCCCGCTGATGTTCGCGGGCAGCCGCTTCAGTTATGTCCTCATACGTCTATCGGACCAAGCGGTGTGTCTCCGGTGTCAGGCGCCGACCAGTATGGTCGCCGGTTGTAGTACTTATGCAACTCGGTTCCCCATGCTGGATCTGCCATGGACGGCCAGTGATCCTTGTCGAACCCTGGGTCGTCCTTGATCCGTTGCGCGGTGATGTCGACACGGAAGCATTTTTCCGCCGTGTCGAGAGTGAGTGCATTCCACGGAATCGCGTGCAGCGTGTCGCCCATGCCGAGGAAACCTCCTTCCGACAGGACGGCGTAGGCGACGCGACCACCCCGGACGTCGAGCATGATGTCGGAAATCTTGCCGACATGTTCGCCGTCGGTGGTGATTACCTTGTTGCCGTCCAGTGTGTCGGCGGACATCACATCCGGCCCCGGTCCTTCTCCTACGCCACCGCCAACTATCCGCGCGCCCGCTTCGCCGGTCGTTCGATGTGGATCAAGCCTCGTCATGATGTCCTCCCTCGTTTCTGCTGGTATCAGCCGGGTCGCAACCGCCATGCCCGCCCGAACGAGCTAGTCGGCAGGTGAGTCGCAGCGGACCGTCGTGGCGTTGGTTCTTTCTACCGTCAGATTGATCGAGCGTTCCGTGGCAGGACGGGTACGGTGGCGCATGCCGGCCGGAACCGTGAGCATTTGGCCTCGCCGCAACTCGACCTGGCCGTCGTCGAAGTCAATGATCAATGTTCCGTCGATCGCGATGAACGTTTCGTCGGAGTCGGGATGGATATGCCAAAAATATGGCGCATTCATCACGCTAATATGGACTTCGTGATCATTGACGGTCGTCAGGACTTCATTTCGGTAACCGTCGCAAGCGGTATCTATCGTGGTGAGAAATTCGACTGGTTCGATCATCCATCTCTCCCTACTGGATCGGCGGTACGACGCCGAGTTTTTCGGCCAGCATCCTTTCATAGACGCCGAAATGCAGATCGACCTCTTCCTGCGTCACCACCGTCACGAAGATGTTGATCTGGTCCAGCTGCAAACCCAACACAGTGCCGATCGCCGCTTCCAGCTGCGGCGCGCAAAGCCGATCGTCCGCGAAAGTGGTGCCGACGGAGATTTCGTAAGCCGATTCCTGCCGGAATACCACTTCGACCAGCCGCGCGCGGGCGCTCATATTGTTGTCGATCGCCAGCCGGATGACTTCGGCCGCCGAGCGCATCGTCTCGGTTGGAAAACCTTTCGTTGAGCGCAACCGGATTCGGTGCCGCCCAAGGGTGAGCCAGTCATGTTCGAATTCCATGAAGACCTCGCATGGTTCGTCGGAGTGTCGTAAAAATAGTGCTCAGCGAGCCGATTTCAAGAACAAAATTTTGCGCTACCCACCTTGAAATTTTCTCCGTGCATACTATTCTAAATTCCGCTCAGGCAGCCGCGCCCGCCATGCGGCGCGCTGCGTGTTTCGATTTGTTTGCCGCAGCCCGGCAGACGGACTGGAGCGCGTAGGCCGGTTCGTTTCCGTGCTGCATCCAAGGAGGAAACGATCATGAGTGACCTTTACTTCGGGACCGACCTGTTCAGTGAGTTCGACCGTCTGCAACGGCAGATGGCGAGCCTCTTCGGCGGCTTCCCTTCCAGTATCCGTTCAGGCCGCGCTGGCGCCTTCCCGCAGATCAACATCGGTTCGACCGACGACTCGATCGAGATCGTCGCGTTCGCGCCCGGGGTCGATCCGGCCAAGCTCGACGTATCGCTAGATAAGGGTTTGCTCACCATCAGCGGCGAGCGCGCGAGCTCGCAACCGGAAACCCGCGGCGACGATGTGCGCACCTATGCACAGGAGCGATTCGCTGGCGCGTTCCGGCGCGTGGTCGAACTCCCGCAAAACGCGGACCCTGGCAAGGTCAGCGCGCGGTACACCAATGGATGCCTGATGGTGAGCATCGGCAAAAGCGAGGCGTCAAAGCCGCGGGCGATCACCGTTCAGTGAGCGGCTGGCAGAACTACGGAGGACATCATGAACGACACGACTGAACTCGCCAGAAAGGACCAAACGGCGGTGGCCCAGCGCGACGGCGATGCGTCGCAACGCCGGATCACGTTGACGCCGCCGGTCGACATCTTCGAAGACAGCCACGGCATCACGCTGTGGGCGGATCTTCCGGGCGTGACCAGGGAGCGGCTGGACGTCAAGGTCCACGATGGCAACCTGTACATCGAAGCAGAAGCGGTGGTGCCGACACCGGCGGAACTGCGTCTGCAGCATGCGGAGATCCGTCAGCCTCACTTCGCGCGGGCGTTCTCGATGAGCGCCGACTTCGATGCGTCGAAAATCGAAGCCAATCTGAAGGACGGCGTATTGAAGCTGACGATACCGCGCCGCGACGAAGCGCGACCGCGCCGGATCGAGGTGAGTACCGACTGAACGATCCATCGACATCGGCTAGCACCGACGCCAGGATTACCCGGCAGCGGGTGACGATCTGGCTGGCTGGGCCGTTAGCTCAATTGGCAGAGCAGCGGACTTTTAATCCGTTGGTTACTGGTTCGAATCCGGTACGGCCCATACGAGTTGCAGCTATATGGCGCAGACGACAGGCAATTCTCGCCTGCTTCCGAGTGCGAATTTCGTCGCGACGAAACGTCTTGCGCTCCCGGGCATCGTCCATGCTGAGTGATGTTCACGCGCGGCATCACGCGCCGCGTGACATTGCAAGGAGCAAATCATGACGACCCAGCAACAGCAGCCGAAAACGCCGAAACCTGCTGACGCCGACACGGGCAACGAAGGCACGTTCGAAACGGACATTTCCGAATCCGGCGATGACGGCACGAACGTGCGGCAAGCAGAAGTCAAAGAAGAAGACCTGTCCGAAGTGAAGCCATCGCAGGAAAAGGGCGGCCAATGATGATGCGCACAGCGTCTCGCGTGTAGAACTGTCCGTCGCGCAGGGTTACGGACACTCCGCGCTGCGGGCGCGTTTCCTATACTGCCCTAGTCCTCCGCTTGGACTCCAGGGGACAGCGTTCTCAGACGTGCTTGTGGCGACCATGCCGGTTGAAGGCTGGTCGCTCTTTTTTACGCGAACGTTGCCGCGCATCACGCGATCTCGGCCTTCACGAACGTCGCCATGAAGGTGCGGGTCGTGCCATCGGGAAACAGCACCGCGACCTGTTCGTCGGTTGAAAACACCACATGGCCCGAGCCGTATTTGCGCACGCGGACTGCATCGCCTCGGCCGAAGCGCGCTTTCGTGCTGGCGTGGCGCGGCGGCCGTTTTTCGGCGGGGGCGGTTCGTTGCGCTTCTAGCGTCGCCGCCAGCGGGTTCAGGCAGTTGTCGCAAGTACCGCAGCGCTCGAATCCCTGCGCATCGCCGAAATATTCGAGCATCACCCGCCATCGGCAGCCGCCGGTTTGCGCGTAGTCGATGATCTGCTGGAGTGCGTCGCGATCGCGCGTCGCGAGTTGCGCATACCGTTCGACCGCGGCCTCGATCGCGCTGTCCTCGGCGTTATCGTGGCCACGCTCGGGGCCACGCTCGCGTAGCCGATACCGCTGCAGCCGGCCGCGCGATACGTGCCCCGAGTCGGTCAGCATCTTCAGCGCCACGGCGAGCTTGTTGCGGCCGACGTCCGGCACCGCGTCGAGCAGCTCGCGCGCCGTCACGCCAGGACCGGGCGTTTTCGCGCGCTGCGCGAGCGCGTCGCAGATCCGCCGCAGCAGCGCAGCATCGGGATAGCGGCCCAGCGCGAGAAACTGCTGCACGCGCCGATCGTTCAGATCGAACAGCAGCTCGCAGCGCGCGACCTTGCCGTCGCGTCCCGCGCGTCCGCTTTCCTGGTAATACGCATCGATGCTGCCGGGAATCTGGTAATGGACGACGAAGCGGATATCGGGAATATCGACGCCCATCCCGAACGCGTTGGTTGCGATCATCACGCGCACGTCGCCCGACACGAAACGCTCCTGCGCATCGTGCCGCTCGCGCGCCGGCATCCGGCCGTGATAGCAGGCGGCGGCAACTTCCCAGCTGCGCACCGTCGCCGCGAGTTGTTCGGCTTCGCGCACGGTCGCCGTGTAGACGATGCCCCGGCCGGATTCGCTCGCGAGCAGCGCGCGCAACGCGGCCGTCTTCGCCTCTCTCGCGCGCGTCGATGCACGCTGTCGTCCGCCACCCACCGACACCTGCGTCACTCGATAGTGAAGGTTGTCGCGATACACGCCGGTGTTCACGATGCGCGGCTCGTGAAGGCCGAGCGAACGCACGATGTCCTCGCGGATGTCCGGCGTCGCCGTCGCGGTCAGCGCGAGGATCGGCGGCTTGCCGAGCGCCTTGACCGCATCGACGATGCGCAGGAACGCCGGGCGAAAATCGTGGCCCCACTGCGATACGCAGTGCGCCTCATCGACGACCACGAGTTTGATGCGCTGGCGCGAGCCCGCCTGCAATGCGTCGATCAGCTCGGGCCCGGTCAGCTGCTCGGGCGTGACGAACACGATGCCGCGGCGCATGTCGCGCAACGCTTCGTAAGTCTCGCGAAGCTCGGCAGCCGGCACCGCGCTGTTGATCCGCCAGGCGTCGATGCCGGCCTCGCGCAGCTTGTCGAACTGGTCTTTCATCAACGCGATCAGCGGCGACACGACGAGCGTCCAACCGTCGAGGTGCAACGCCGGCAACTGGTAGCACAGCGATTTGCCGGCCCCCGTCGGCATCACGGCGAGCGTGTCGCGCTGTTCGAGCACGCTGCGGACGATGTCCCGTTGGCCCGGGCGCAGCCGGCTGATACCGAACACCTCGCGCAGCGTCCTGCGCATCGCGTTCAGACGGGCAGACGTGTCGCGCGTGATGTCGGTGTCAGTCATGAAGATCGGGTTCGCCGGTTGGCCTGGGGGGCAGCTAGTCAGCCAGCGACGTAGCAACCACCGTACCTCGACGGGGCGACGCGGGCGGGATCGCGCCGTGCTCGTACCTCCTGACGTCAGTTGCGCAATCCACGGACCGCGCGGCAGATCGGAACGAGCCGCGCGACCAGTGGCTCGGTATGGGGTTTGCTGGACGGGAGAACCTGGTCGATCGCGGAGCCGCCATGAATGACCGCACAACGGATTCCCCTTCCGACGAAGCGGAACTCGTCGCTGCACGCGGAACCAGGAGAACACCGGGCAGTCGCGCGGTCCGACAGGATCTGACGGACGCTAACGCCATCGAGCATCGGAGGTGAATGATGAAGGCAGTGGTATTTCACGGGATCGGGGATATCCGGCTCGACAATGTGCCGGACCCGCAATTGCAGCAGCCGAGCGACGCGCTCGTACGACTCACGTCTAGCGCGATTTGCGGCACGGACCTGCACATGGTGCGCGGCACGCTCGGCGAGATGGAGCCCGGTACGATCCTCGGGCACGAGGGACTCGGCATCGTCGAGGAAGTGGGGCGCTCGGTGCGCAATCTGCGCCAGGGCGATCGTGTGCTGATCCCGTCAACGATCTCGTGCGGCTTCTGCTCGTATTGCCGCGCCGGTTATACCGCCCAATGCGATACCGCGAATCCGCACGGGCCGGCGGCCGGCACCGCATTTTTCGGCGGTCCGAAATCGACTGGGCCGTTTCAGGGTTTGCAGGCACAGTTCGCGCGCGCGCCGCTCGCGAACGCGAGCCTGATCCGGTTGCCCGACGAGATCGACGACGACCGCGCAATCATGCTGTCGGATATTTTTCCGACCGGCTATTTCGGCGCACAACTGGCGGGCATTCGTACCGGCGATACGGTGGCGGTGTTCGGCGCGGGACCCGTCGGTCAATTCGCGATCGCAAGCGCGAAGCTGATGGGCGCGGGCCGGGTGTTGGTGGTCGATCGCGTTGCTTCCCGGCTCGACATGGCGTGCGCACAAGGGGCCGAAGTGATCAACTTCGACGACGAAGACCCGGTCGACATGATCCTGCAACTGACCGGCGGCATCGGCGTGGATCGCGTGATCGATGCGGTCGGCGTCGATGCGGTGCGCGCGGAGCACGGACCCGCCGCACAGAAAGCGCAGGACCAGCAGAAGCTGTTCGATCAGGAGGTCAGGGAGATCGCGCCGCAGACGAGGCCCGACGGGGACAACTGGCAGCCCGGGAGTGGCCCGTCGCAAGTATTGCAGTGGGCGGTGCGCGCCGTCGCGAAGGCGGGCACGGTGGCGATCATCGGTGTATATCCGCCGACCGATCGGGTGTTTCCGATCGGCGAGGCGATGAACCGCAACCTGGTGCTACGGATGGGCAACTGCAACCATCGCGCGGTGACGCCGCGGTTGATCGAACTCGTACGCAACGGCACGTTCGATCCGCTCGCAGTGTTGACCCAGCGCGAGCCGCTAGTCGATGCAATCGCGGCGTACCGCGAGTTCGACCGGCGGGAGCCTGGCTGGATCAAGGTGAAGCTGGTGCCCTGACTAGCTCACTGCCGTGAGAAACCCGGCTCAACTGATTCTCCGTCGCAGGACCGTCGATATCGCTGGACCATCAGACTCATGGCTCCTCATTCCAACTCGCTCGATGCGCGAAAGGTCACGGTTGCGCTCGTTTGCTGCGTGGCCGAAGCAGCTCGCGCACAGCTCGCGCCGCAGGATGCGCTGCATCCGGCCGGCATTCAGGCCGCGCACATCTTGCGGCTGTGGCACCTGTCGTTGATCGTATGCGGCGCGGTATTCGCCGCTGTGCTATTGGCGATGCTGATTGCACTGGTGCGCCGCACGGACCGAGGCGCCGATACGGAAGGCGACGCGCACCCGCCGCTCGCTCGACCGAGCGAACGAGGACCGCAGCGCGTGGTGGCAGCAGTCAGTATCGCCTCGGTCGCGCTGTTGCTCGGGCTGATCGTCGCCGACGTGTTGACCGATCGCGCGCTGTCACGCTTACCCGTCGACAACGCGTTGCATCTCGAAGTCACCGGCGAGCAGTGGTGGTGGAAAGTCGATTATCCCGGTGACGCCCAGCAGCCGGGGTTTTCGACCGCGAACGAATTTCACGTGCCCGCGGGACGCCCGGTGATCATCGCATTGAAGACGACCGATGTAATCCACAGCTTCTGGATGCCGAATTTGCACGGCAAGAAGGACATGCTGCCGGGCATCGATTCGACGATCGAATTCCGCGTCGATCAACCCGGCATTTACCGCGGTCAGTGCGCCGAATATTGCGGCGCCCAGCATGCATGGATGGCAATGTTCGTGACCGCCGACACGCCCGAAAAATACGCCCAGTGGCGCGCGCAGCAGGCCACGCCCGCCGTGACCGAGGCGCTCAGTCCGTCCAGTGTGCTGGTGCAACGCGGCCTGCGGATCTTCGAGCAGTCCAGCTGTGCGAACTGCCATACGGTGCGGGGCACGTCGGCGCAGGGTACGCTCGGCCCAGACCTGACCCACCTGATGAGCCGGCAGACGCTCGCGGCAGGCGTTCTGCCGAACACGCAGGAGAACCTCGCGGCATGGATCCGCGACCCGAACGCGACGAAGCCGGGCACGACGATGCCGACGGTGCCGCTCGCCGCATCCGACCGGCAAGCGCTGGTCGCCTGGCTCGGAACGCTACGATGAGCACGCTCGAGCGCCCGCCCGTCTTGCACGTCGACCTTGCGATCAAGGACGGACCCGACGCGCCCGCCGACACGCGCGCGCTGCTTGCCGACACGTGGCGCGATCCGCCGGGCGTGATTGGATGGTTCTCAGCGATCAACCATAAAACGATCGCGCGGCGGTTCATCGTCACGACGTTCGCGTTCTTCCTGCTGGCAGGCTTGCTCGCGCTCGCGATGCGCACGCAACTCGCGCGACCGAACAACCGCCTCGTCGGTCCCGACCTCTACGACCAGCTGTTCACGATGCACGGCACGACGATGATGTTCCTGTTCGCCGTGCCGGTGATGCAGGCGGTCGCGGGCTACCTGATTCCGCTGATGATCGGCGCTCGCAGCGTCGCATTTCCGCGTATGAACGCGTACGCGTACTGGGTGTTCCTGTTCGGCGGACTGACGCTCTACATCGCGTTCGCGATCGGTGCGGGGCCGCGCTCGGGCTGGTTCAGCTACGTGCCGCTGGCGGGCCCCGACTATGCGACCGGCAAGGGCTCCGACATCTGGGCGCAGATGATCACGTTCACCGAGCTGTCCGCGCTGCTCGAAGCGATCGTACTGATCGCGACCATTCTGAAGATGCGCGCGCCCGGCATGTCGCTGAACCGGTTGCCTTTGTTCGCGTGGGCGACGCTCGTCACGCAGTTCATGGTGCTGTTCGCCATGCCCGCCATCATGCTCGCAAGCACAGCGCTGATCCTCGACCGGCTGGTCAGCACGCAGTTTTACAACCCGTCGCTCGGCGGCGACGTGCTGCTTTGGCAGCACCTGTTCTGGTTCTTCGGACACCCGGAGGTGTACCTGATCTTCATTCCGGCGCTCGGCTTCATGTCGTCGATCATCGAGACGTTTTCGCGCCGGCCGGTGGTCGGCTATCCGGCGATGGTGCTCGCGCTGATCGCCACCGGGTTCCTTGCGTTCGGACTCTGGGTGCATCACATGTTCGCGACCACGGTGCCCGAACTGGGCAAGAGTTTCTTTACGGCGGCGAGCGTGCTGATCGCGGTACCGTCGGGCATCCAGGTCTATTGCTGGCTGGCGACGCTGCTGACCGGCAAGCTCAGGCTCCGCACGCCGATGCTGTTCGTGCTCGCGTTCTTCTTCATTCTGGTGCTGGGCGGCATGACCGGCATCATGCTCGGCTCCGTATCGCTGGATCTGCAGGTGCACGACACTTACTTCGTGGTCGCGCATCTGCATTACGTGCTGATCGGCGGCGCGGTGTTTCCGCTGTTCGGCGCGCTCTACTACTGGTTTCCCAAGATCACCGGACGCATGCTCGGCGAGCGCCTCGGGCGCTGGCACTTCTGGCTGTTCTTCATCGGCTTTAACGTGACCTTCTTCCCGATGCACTGGCTTGGCCTGCATGGGATGACGCGGCGCGTCTGGACTTATCCCGCCGGGCTCGGCTGGGGGCCGATGAATCTGGGCGCGACGCTCGGCGCGTATCTGATGGGCGCAGGCGTCCTGCTGTTCCTCGTCAACGTGGTGCGCAGCCGCCGGCGGGGCGCCGCTGCGCCGGCCGATCCGTGGGGCGGCGGCACCCTCGAATGGAACGTACCGAGCCCGCCGCCGCCGCACAACTTCGACGTGCTGCCGATCGTGCATGGCCGCCATCCGCTGTGGGAGCCGACGCAGCAGCCGGCGTCGGTGTCGGGGCTCACTGCGGGCGCGCGCGAGGTGCTGACGACGAGCGCGCTCGATGCGATTGCCGAAACCCGTCCGCTGTTTCCGACGCCGTCGATCTGGCCGTCTCTGAGCGCGGTCGCGACGACGATCTTCTTCATAGGCTCGATCTTCACGCCGACGGCCGTATGGTGGGGCACCGTCCCGGTCGCCGCGGCGATGATCGCGTGGTTCTGGCCAACGCGTGCGAGCAATGCGCTGGCGTCCGCGCTGGAGCGCTGGCCGTCGCCACGCGCCGGTGCAGCGCAGCACGAAGCGCCGCAAATCCGCGCGCTCGCCAAGCCGGACGATGCGCCGGCGCTCAGCGTCTCGACCCTCGACGTGCGCGCGCTGCCGAGCTTCGACTTCAGCCATCGCAGCCTGATGTGGTGGGCGACCGCAGGTCTGATGGCGATCGAAGGCACCGTGTTCGCGATCGCGGTCGCGATGTACTTCTATCTGCGCGGCGTGAACGCGACGTGGCCGATGCACGCGCCACCGCCCGCGCTGCTGTGGGGCACGCTGAACACGGTGGTCCTGTTGCTGAGCCTCGCGCCGAACCAGCTCGCAAAGCGCGCGGCGGAGCGTGGCGAACGGGCTCGCGCATGTCTGTGGCTTAGCGTTTGTCTCGCGTTCGCGCTGGCTTTCCTCGTGCTGCGCGGCTTCGAGTTCACGGCGCTGAACGTGATGTGGTACGCGAACGCCTATGGGTCGATCGTCTGGTTGCTGCTCGGGCTGCATACCACGCACCTCGTGACCGATACCGTCGATACCGCGGTGCTCGCGCTGTTGCTGAAGATCGGTCCATTCGAGGGCAAACGGCTGCTCGACACCAGCGAGAACGCGATCTACTGGTACTTCGTCGTGCTGAGCTGGCTGCCGGTCTATGCGGTGCTGTACCTGGCGCCGCGCATGCACGGCTGATTCGTGAGGTGCCGATGGATATCTGGCTAGGTTTGCTCGCGGCACCCACGGCGGTGCTCGCGACACAGAGCATCGACTATGCGCTGATCCGGCTCGCCTGCGCGAGCGGCGCCGCGTGGCCGATGCATGCGGTCAGCGCGGCCGCGTTCGCGTTCTGTGCGCTTGCCACGTGGCTCGCTTATGGCCGCTGGCGTGCCGAACGATCGCGCGGCACGCCAGCGTATGCTCCGCGCGCCGCGCGCGCCGGCTTTTTCGCGCTGATGGCGATGATCGTCGGTGCGCTGTCCGCGCTCGTGCAACTCGCGATGTGGTTTCCGCAATGGCTGCTGCCCGCTTGCCGATGAGAAGGCGAATTCGCTGGTTCGCAAGCGCGGCCTGGCTGCCCAGCGCAGCGGCTGCCGCGCATGGGCTGCCGGCCGCCGACCGCGCGACCCTGTCGTTCGGCTGGAGCTTCGAGCCGTGGGTCGTTGCGTTGATGGCACTCAGCATCGGCGGGTATCTGATCGGCTATGCGCGGCTGCAGCGACGCTCGCGCGCGCAGCGGCGCGGCGCCCGCTCGCGCAGGCTGCATCTGCTGGCCTTCGCCAGCGGCTGGAGCACACTCGTGCTGGCGTTGATGTCGCCGCTCGATACGTTGTCCGGCGCGCTGTTTTCCGCGCATATGGTGCAGCACGAATCGATGATGCTGATCGCGGCGCCCCTGTGCGTGGCCGGGCGTCCGCTCGCCGTATGGATGTGGGCGTTGCCCCGGCGCGCGCGTCTGGCGCTCGGACGGGCGGTGCACGCTCGCCCGGTCGCGCGTGCATGGAGCTGCCTGAGTGCGCCGCTCGTCGCGTGGGCGCTGCACGCCGTCGCTCTGTGGGCGTGGCATGCGCCGACGTTGTTCGACGCCGCGCTTGCGCATCGATCCGTGCATACGTTGCAGCACGCGAGCTTTTTGCTGAGTGCGCTGCTCTTCTGGTGGACGGTGACGGGCGACGGCGCGCGCCGCGGCAATGGCGGACACGCGATGCTGTCGCTGTTCACGACGATGGTTCACACGAGTGCGCTGGGCGCGCTGATCACGCTCGCTCCGGGCCTCTGGTATCCGTCGTATACGGAGCCGTGCGCGGCGTTGGGCGTCGATCCTCTGCAAGATCAGCAATTGGGCGGACTGATCATGTGGGTGCCGGGCGCGCTGGCCTATCTGACCGGCGGGCTGCTGGTTGCGGCGCGCTGGCTGAGCCGGGCGGACCGGCAGCCGGCTTTTACGCACGACGCGGCGCGGGCCCGCGGGGAGGGCGCGCGATGATGCGAACGCGCACGGTGGTGCGAGCGGCGGCAGCGGGTGCGTTGCTGGCGGTGTGCGTTGGGATGCTGGCGATCGCATTCAGCGGCGGGGCCAGCGCGACGGATGCAGCGGCGAGCACTGACGCGCAGGCTCCCGGCGGTGCGGCGAGCTTGGATCCGTCCCGGCTCGCGCGTGGCGAGTACCTGGCGAAAGCCGCCGACTGCGCCGGCTGCCACACCGCGCCGCAGGGCGGCGCGCCGTACGCGGGCGGCCTTGGCATGGGCTCGCCGTTCGGCACGATCGTGTCGAGCAATATCACGCCGGACCCGCAGTACGGCATCGGCCGCTACACCTACGAAGACTTCGAGCGCGCGCTGCGAGAGGGCATCGCACGCGGCGGCAAGCGGCTCTATCCGGCGATGCCATACGTGTCATTCTCGAAGCTCAGCGACGAGGACGTGCACGCGCTATATGAGTACATGCTGCACAGCGTCGCGCCGATCGCGAAACCGACGCCGCGCTCGGACGTCGCGTTTCCGTTCAACCAGCGCTGGGCGCTGCGCTTCTGGCAGATGGTGTTCGTGCCGTCGAAGCCATACGTGCCGCGCCCGCAAAGCGACGCGATCTGGAATCGCGGCGCGTATCTGGTGCAAGGCGCGGGACATTGCGGCGCATGTCATACGCCGCGCGGCATGTTCTACCAGGAAAGCGGCCTTGACGAGTCGTCGAGCGACTATCTGGTGGGCGGCGTCAACGATCACTGGTTCGCACCCAACCTGACCGGCGACATGGGCTCGGGACTGGGCCGTCTCACCGCCGCGGACATTGCCGCGTTCCTGAAGACCGGCCACGGCGCGGGAGTCGTCGCGTACGGCAGCATGGTCGAAGAGGTCGAGGACAGCTCGCAATACCTGACCGACGAGGACCTGCATGCGATCGCGCATTACCTGAAGTCGCTGCCCGCCCAGCAGCCGTCGGGCACCTATACGGGCGGCGCCGATCCCGCGCGTTCGAGTGTGAACGGCAGCCGCGTGGCCGACACGCTGAGCGTCGGCTTCAACGTCTACCGGTCGTTCTGCGCGAGTTGCCATCACGCGGACGGACGCGGCGTGCCGAACGCGTTTCCCGCGCTCGCCGGCAACCCGTCTGTGATCGCGGAAAATACGACCTCGCTGATCCGGCTGCTGATCGAAGGCGGCAACAGTCCGACGACCCAAAGCGGACCGCCACGTCAGTCGATGCCGGCGTTCGCGACGACCCTCGCCGACGTCGAGATCGCCCAGGTGTTGACGTACATCCGCGGCGCCTGGGGCAACAATGCGCAGCCCGTCACCGCCAACGACGTCGCGACGTTGCGCAGCGAATTGCACAAATAGCCGGAAGCCGCGCGCGGATCATTCATTGACCGACGCGCTGATATGCGCGATCAACGGATAGTGATCCGACGCGATTCGCGAAAGCGCCGTGCGATGCACGACGACACGCAACAGCCGTTCGCCCGGATGCACCCAGATGCGGTCCAGCGCGAACAGCGGAAAGCGCGTAGGAAACGTACGCAGCGCAGTCGCGCGATGGAAGTGTGTGACGAGCCGCCTGAGCGTACGGCCGTAGACGAACCACTCATTCAGATCGCCGAGCAGGATGACGGGCAGCGCGGGCGTGTCGAAGCTCTGCAATACCTGCTCGACTTGCGCGCGCCGTTCGCTGGAGGCAAGGCCGAGATGCGTCGCTACCACGCGCCACAGTTCGCCGTTGCAATCGATATCGGCGTCCAGCGCGCCGCGCGGCTCGCGGCTCCTGAAAGATAGGTCTAGCGTGCGCACCGCGCGCACCGGATAGCGCGTCAGCACGGCGTTGCCATAGCGCCGCGCGGGGGTGTCGAAAGTGGGTCCGGAGACGGCGTCCAGGCCCGTCATGCGTTGCAGAACTGCAAGCACATCGGGCGAACTCGCACCGCCCAATGGCACTTCCTGCAGCGCGAGAATATCCGCATCGATTTCAGCGAGCACATCGCCAATGCGTTCCGGCGCGAACTTGCCGTCGATCCCCACCGCGCCATGCAGGTTGTAAGTCCCGATGCGCAGTTCGCGTTCGCGCGCAAGCGTCATGCGCGGCCGCTCGATGCCAGGGTCGTGCATCAGTGTCATGGGCTGGCCTCGTCCTGACATCGTGACGACGTTTTGCCCGATGTATCACGAGGCATCCCGCTGTGGTCGCGCAAACGCTGCGCGCGTTCGGCTTCATCGCTGGCGCGCGGCTTGTCGGCATCGCTCGGGGCGCCTTCGTGCGCATCGCTCCCGCCCGATCTGCCGAGAAAACGCTGCAACAGCACCGACAATGCAATCAGCCCCGCGCCAATGCCGATCAGCACGGCGAACGAGCCGGCCGTCGGGCGCCGCAACGAAGCGACCAACTGATGCGCGAATGCAACCGTCAGGAAGATGCCCGGACCCATGCCGAGCATCGTGCCGATGATGAAGTCGCGCATGCGCACGTGTGATGCACCTGCAACGAGATTGACGATGGCGAACGGTGCGACCGGCAGGAGCCGCAACACGACGACCGCGACGATTCCGCGCTTAGCCACACGCTCCGACAGCCGGTTCACGCGTGCGCCCGCGAGTTTGCGGACCGCATCGCGCCCGAGCCGGTGGCCTATCCAGAAAGACGTCGCGGCGGCCACGGTGGTGCCGATGAACGCATACAAGCCGCCCCACGCCGCGCCGAACACGACTCCCATTGTCGCGATGAGCAAGGTCACGGGCGCGGCGACGACGGCCGCGGCGACATAGGCGAGCACGATCCACAGCGGCGCAAGCGGCAGCGCCTCGATCTGCCGCGTCGCATTCGCGAATGATTTCAGGTTGAGGTAGCTGGCGAGCGGCGACCAGTGCCACGCCGCCGCGAGCCCGACGACCAGCAACGCGAGCACGCCGAGCAACGCATATCGTCCAATCAGCGGCCGCGCTTTCTCGGCGGGCACGAACTGATCGATGAGCTCGTTCGCGGCGATGGGTGTTTCGGGATCGATGAGCGCATCGGGCGGAATGAGTCGATCGAGCTCGGCTGAGACCTGCGGATCGAGATCGACGAGCGTTCGATGCTTCGCGCGATCGCGCTGCAACGCATGAATCGCCGCTGTCACGCTGCCGCGCGCATCGCGCTCGCGCACGAAGTCCGCGACTTCGCAGCCGAGATGCTCGGCGAGCAAGGTATCGCGCATCTTCGCGATCGCACGGCGGATGCGTGCATCGGCACCCGCATCGATCGACACATTGCACTCGCTGTCGAGCACCATCGAGCGATTGTTCAGGTTCGCGGAACCGACGATCAGCAATTCGTCGTCGACGATCATCAGCTTGCTGTGCACGTTGACGATGGATTCGCCCAGGCCGGGCACGTCGGGACTCAGCAGGCGATAACGGCCGTACTGGTCCGCATCCTTGAGAATGCCGTGCAGTCGCGCACGCAGCACGCCCATCGTCACTTTCTGCAGCCAGCCGGTCTGATTGCGAGGCACGACGATCGTCAGCTCCGGGCCATCCTCCCGCGCGAGCGATTCGCTCAGCGCCGCGCCAATCGATGCCGACGTGAAGTACTGGTTCTCGATATAGATGCTGCGGCGCGCACGAGCGATGGCATCGAGATACTGGGTGCGGATTTGCTGCTTACTTTCGCGGCCCAGGTATGCGGGCTCGGTGAGCGAGATGGCGATGTCGACATTTTCCAGCTCGACGCTGCGCGACGGCGGCCACGGGTCCTGCGTCGGGGGCACCGGTTGCGCGTGGATTGCGTGCTTTCTCTTGCACGCACGTGCCCACCGCTCGCGCGCGAGCGTGCCGATTTCGCGTGCGGCCTCGCCATCGAACATCGAATGGACATCGTGAGACGGCTGATACGGCGCGCCGTTTGCATCACGGCGCAGAGGGTTATCGGCCTGATGCTGTTGCGTGTCCCAGCGCGACCGCGTGAGATCGAGACCGCCGACGAACGCGAGACAATCATCAATTACGACGATTTTCTGGTGGTGCGAGCCGCCCAGCGGATGCTTGCCGTCCATCTGAAACGCGATGCGCCGGTGCGTGCGCCAACCCATCCTGAACACCGGTAGCCATTCGCGTTCGAACGCATAGAGCATCGCGAAGTCCCACGCGAGAATGTAGACGCGCAGCAGGCGCTTTTGCGCGGCGACTGCGTGCAGAAAATCGCCGAGCGCTTCAGGAAAGCCATCGTTCGAACCTTCGGGCGTCAGCTTCATGCGGCTGTCGATATCCCAGCCGAGGATGAACACCGTGCGCTCAGCACGCGTGATCGCCTCGCGCAGCACGCGGAAATAATCGGCTCCGTCGATCAGCAGGGTGAAGCGATTCGCATGACGCACGCTCGCGCAGTTGCGTCCCGGCTCGAAGAACGATTCATTCATGGCAAGTTCGCGGTCACATTGCGGAAACGATGCGCAAGATGCGTGCCGCGGCGTCCATCAGCCGCGCTTTCGACGCCTGAAAGTATCGAGTCTCGCCCGGGAATCGGGACACATCGTGCGGAACGCGGGTATCGACATGGCAGCTCGAGAACATACCGAGCTTCGCCAGTTCTGCATCCACGCGCAACCGGCCCCCGCGGACAGGCTTGCCCAGCCTGATAGCCAAAGCAGACGACGAACGCCGCGAACGGCAACGCTTTGTGTTTGAGCCATTTGGCCGCATTGATGCCCGCAGGGCGGTGGCCGGTCTAGCGACCGTGATTCACCAGAATGCACACGGGACTTTTGCGTTTGGCGATCGCGGCGGCATAGTCCTCGGAGAACGCCCGCTGCGCGAAGCAAGGCGCCGAGCTCGCGAGCAGGGCATCGACCTGCGCATATTGTTTGTTGAACACCCATGGCCGGCGTGCGAGCGTGCGGTCGTCGAGCCAGTAGGGACTCCAGTCTCGGGTCGTCTCGATGACCTCGCGCGCGAATTCCGGCCCGTACTCTAGCGCGCCCTCGATAACAACATCGATATACGACTCGACGAGCGGGAATTTCGCATCAGGCACCGGAAGCCCTTCTCCCGGCGCTTTGCCCTGGGCCTTCGGCACGTAGACCCAGACAGTTCCCTGCGTCGGCAGCGGCTGCCAGGACACCGCCTCGATAAGCGCCCGCGGCACCTCGACGCGCACGTATCCCTTCTCGCGCTCGTCGAACGCGGACATGTCGTTGCCGGCAACGGGATAGATCACTCCATTGATCGTCATCGGCGTCTCGCCCTCGAACGGACGCCGCAGGCCGAGCGCCGTGAACCCGGAGGATGCGCGGTCGCTCCAGCTGCGCACATAGCCGAACGCCGCCGAGACGCGCACCGGAATCGCCGCAACCGGCTTGCCGGCCGTGGCGGCGCGCGATGGCGTGTTGATGAGCGATCCGTAGCCGAAAATGAACTGCGTCGGCTGATCGGGAAGACGCGTTCCCCAGAAGTCGGTGGTCTGCGCTTGCGCTGCCGAGCCAAGCAGCACTAGCGATACAACGAATGCTCGAATCTTTGCCATCGCCGACATCGTCATATCTCCGTCCAATGCGTTACCGCAGATGATCGCTCCAGCCAGGGCGGCCCCGGCAAACGCGCGCGCCTGGCCTCAGGGTCGTCCAACCGGATTTCCGAGCCAACTGAAATCGAAACTGGCGGCAGGACCGACGCACGGAGCGATTCTAAGTCGAAAGCGTCCTGTGCGAGCCGGCACGTACAATCCGGTAGATCCGGACAGGTGACGCGCAACGGAAGATCTTTCGACAATGACAGGAAAGGACAGACCCGATGCCGAATTCTGAGCGCACGCGGCTGACTGCGCTGATCGACTCTGTCTGGCGCATCGCGTTTCGCCTCGGATTTCCGCTCGCCCGCGCGTGGTGGCACTTGCGCCGGCCTCCCCATGAGGGCGCGCTAGTCGCTATCTACGTCGGCCAGTCGCTGTTGCTGCTGAAGTCATCGTACCGTGCCGAATGGGGGTTCCCGGGCGGCAGCGTCCGGGCCGGTGAGACACCTGCTGCCGCGGCGCTGCGCGAGATGGCCGAGGAAATCGGGCTCGCGTTTCACCCGTTACTCCCGGCAGGCAGCGCAGCCGGCGAGTGGGATGGGCGAAGGGACCGGGTGCATTTCTTCGAAATGCGCGTCGATCACTTACCCGAACTGCGGCTGGATCATCGCGAGATCGTCGCCGTGCATCTGGCGTCGCCGCAGGAATTGCCCGGCTTCGCGGTGACGGGCGCGGTCGCTGCGTATCTCCGCAGGGATGTGCGCCGCTAGCCGAGCCGCCCGGCGCGCGGTCGGTGTGACGCCGGACCCCGCGCGATGCGCGTTGCGCGACCATCGCGGGGCCATGGCCAGTAACGCGTCATCCGATATGCGCGAGCACGATGAGCGTCAGCGTGACGACGATAGCGCCGCCGATTCGCGTGGCGATCTGCGCGAAGGGCATCAGTTGCATCCGGTTCGCCGCGGTCAGGATCGCGACGTCTCCTGTGCCGCCCTGGCCGCTATGGCATGCGTTCACGATCGCCGTGTCGATCGGGTAGAGCTTGAGCCGGCGCGCAACCAGAAAGCCGGTGCCCATCAGTGTCGCCACGGTCGCGACGATCGTCACGAGATTGGCCAACGTGAACGCGGCGATCAACTTGTCCCACGGGGTCATGGCGACACCGATCGCGAACAGCAGCGGATATGTCACCGCGGTCGAAAAGAACTTGTAGACGACGAATGCGCCTTCCTGCAACTGCGGCGAGACCGCACGCGCCAGCTTGACCAGCACCGCGAGGAACAGCATGGCAACCGGTGCGGGCAGACCGAACAGGTTGCGGCACATCAAGCCAAGCAGGTATAGCGTGATCGCCGTGATGCCGGCCGCCGCGATATGCGTCACGTCGATATGACCGCGAATCTCCTCCTCTTCCGGGTCCATTTCGTCTGTCTCTCCGGGCTGCAGACGCCCCTCGCCGGTGAGATGCGGATAGCGCTTGCCGAGCATGTCCAGCGCGCCAGCGAGCACGATGGCGGTGAGGCTGCCGAGCATCACCGGCGGCAACACTTGTGCAAACAGCTCGCCCTGCGGCAGATGCATGATTTCCGAATAGCCCACCGACAGCGGAATGGCGCCTTCACCGACACCCCCCGCCATGATCGGCACGACGATATACAGCAGCGTATGACGCACGCCGAGTCCGAATGCCGAGCCGACCGCGATACCGACGATGCATGCGGCCAGCGAACCCAGCGCGAGCGGCACGAAGATCTTGAGAAAGCCCTTGATCAGCACGCGCCGGTCCATGCTGAGAATACTGCCGACGATGATCGACGCGATGAACAGATAAAGAAAATTGCTCTGCTTCGTGAACTCGGTCGTGAGGCCGAGAATTGGCTTGGGCAACAGGTGATAGTAAGTCAGTGCGGAAGGCACGAACGTCGCGCAGATCGCGGCCGCGCCGATATTGCGCAGAAGCGGCAGGCGCTTGCCAAGTTCCGCGCAGGTGAAGCCGAAGAACGCCAGCACGGCGATCGCCATTGAAATCTCACCCGGGATCTTGCCCGTCACCGCGAACCCGGTAATTAGCGCGAGCAGAATGAAATAGACCGGCAGCGGGATGATGCCGATTCTGTATTCCATCAGCTTCCACCAGCCTTCGGGCCAGAATCGAGTGACGTTGTCGGGCCGCTGCGCGGCCGCCGCCGGTGAGTGCTTCGGCGTAGGTGAGGTGATGGACAAAATACGACTCCTTGATTTGATGCCGGGAATGTATGCCGGCGTCGCGTTTCTGTACTGTCGAAGTGGTATCCGATGAGTGAGCGGAACCGGAATGACAAAAAGCCCCAGGATGAAAGGCGCACGCGCGCTTACCCAGGCAATACGCCATGCCGGATCGAACAACGGATCAACTCGGAATTATTCGCAATGCAGAGCTTCTGCATCGTCCGCGTCTTGGGTTTGCTGATGTCTTCGCGGTGAGAAGACTGCCGAAGCTTGCTCCCGGGCGGTCGCGTCATCAACGCTGAGCCACACCTGTCCGTCGCACCGCGCGCAAATGGCCAGCTTCCTCGCATGCGACGCGTCCGGACGAACTACGCTCCCGCGGCATCCGCATGCTGCGCATGCGTAGGTGAAACGTACTCCAGTGAGTGTCTCCATCAGCCTTGTCTGCCGCTCAGGTTGCGGATCTCGCCCGGGCTTATCGTCCAGCGCGCGGCACATATCGACCATCAGGTCGTTGTCGCTGGCAAAGCGCATCACAAAATCAAATCCGTCCGGACAGATACGTCGCAATTCGTTCGAGATACGTAGGCATTTGATGTCCTGCTCCATGACCGGCATCGCGAGCCGTGTGCTGGCTATAGGGTTGCCTGCGCAGCGTTCGCCTACGAACAGTGCAACGACTCCCGCCAGGCGCTCGGCCCAGTCGCCTGGCCGGAAGAGCTTGCGCTGCGACGACACGCCGCGGATCAGGTGGTGTTCGATGCCATCGGTAGTCATGTTGCGGCTATCGCGGCACGCGCGTCGTCAGGTAGCAGGTGTAAGCATTGTGATTGCGTGGGCTCGTCCAGCATCGCGTTCCGGCGTTGAAAGCACGATGGAGTCCCCGCAATCGATGATGCAATTCTAGGGGCGCGGAACCTTCTGAACGCTTTCAGCCACTGCACGTTCCGATGCGGGTTTTCCATGAGCAAATCCGCAGGCCGTTTCATGGAAATCCCCTAAATGCAGGTCCTGACCGTGAAAGCCGGGAGAAGGGTTGGCGCTCCGACAATCCCGCCACCGACGCAATCGAAGTTAAGTTTGTCTTGTCATTGCGGTGGCTTCCAGCCTGTTGTTCAGCCTTGCCTCGCAGCACGCGGCAGCCGCGGAGAGCGGCAAATCACGATCATGGTGGGCAGTATCACGAAGCTCACCTGGAGTTGGGCAAGAACGTATACGAACGAGTTAGTGAGCCCGAAAGAGGTCGAGGGCGTCCTCGCCGTATCACAAGAGGAATCCGAATAATCGGTGCAAGCGTCGTCGTGTATATCAGTAGAGCCACTGTGTTGCATAAATGACACGGGAAAGGAAGGTGAAGGATTGGGATCACTAGCATGGCCACCATTCGCATACCAGACCGGTTGCAGGGACCTTGAGACGCACGCAATCGTGTGCAGGGAAAACACAATTTCAACACAGTAGTCTGAGGAGACATCTTGAAGACGAAATATCTTTCGCTGGCCGTCGCGGTCAGCGCACTCGGGGCAAGCGGCGCGCACGCGCAGTCGAGCGTGCAGCTTTATGGGCTGATGGATCTGAGCGTGCCGACTTACCAGTCCCACGCGGATGCCAACGGGAATCACGTCATCGGCATGGGCATTGGGGGAGAGCCGTGGTTTAGCGGCAGCCGCTGGGGCATGAGGGGTGCCGAAGACATTGGCGGCGGCTCGAAGATCATCTTCCGACTCGAGAGCGAATACGTTGTCGCCAACGGTCAGATGGAAGATCCGGGTCAGCTCTTCGACCGCGATGCGTGGGTCGGTATCGAGAACGACACGTTCGGCAAAATTACCGCAGGCTTTCAGAACACCATTGCGCGCGATGCTTCGGCGATCTATGGCGATCCGTATGGCAATGCGCGGCTGACGACGGAAGAGGGCGGCTGGACGAACGCCAACAACTTCAAACAGATGATTTTCTACGCGGCCAGCGCGACCGGCACGCGTTATCAAAACGGCGTCGCGTGGAAGAAGCTGTTCGACAATGGCATCTTTGCGAGTGCAGGTTACGCGTTCGGCAACCAGACGAGTTTCGGCACCAACGCGAATTATCAGGTTGCGCTGGGCTATAACGGCGGCCCGTTCAATGTGTCGGGCTTCTATAGCCACGTGAACCGCGAGGGCAACACGAACCAGTCGTACTCAGTCGGCGGCAACTATACGTTCGGTATTCTGCGCGCCAACGCCGGCTACTTCCGTTACCTCGGCAATCAGGGCGCACTGGGTCAGCGTCAGGATAATGCGTGGACCGTGTCGCTCAAGCTGTCGCCGAAGGGGCCGCTCGATTACCAGCTCGGCTATCAGCAGATGCGGGTGAAGAATGCCGCGTACAACGCCGACGGCAACATTCCGAACGCGAATATCGGCGCCTTCGATCCGACCTCGGGCTTGCACAACGGTTACAAGGAAACCCTGTACTGGTCGGCGTTCTATCACCTGTCCAAGCGCACTGAAGTCTATCTGGCCGGCGACTATATGAGGCTGCATGGCGGCTATACGGTCGGCAGCACGTTTGGCGCGACCAATCAGCTCGAACTGACCACGGGTGTGCGTACCCGATTCTGATCGGGAACACAGCCTCGCAGCGCATCCGTTTCAACGATGTTCTCCAGCGTGCGGTCGCGGACTTTTCCGCGGCCGCTTTTTCATTTCAGCAGGCGAGGGAGAGGCATGTTCAGCAATACGTCTATCAGAACCGCGCTCACCGTGACCATCGCCGGCTATACAGCCGCGTTGATGTTCTTGATCGCGATATCCGTCGCCGGTTTGAAGACCACGAACGAGGCGCTCGAGAAGATGTACACCGAACAGACCGTTGCGATGCGCCACCTCGCCGCGAGCAGCGAGGCGCTTCTGAACGTGCGCGTCGATCTCGGCGCCTACGAAACGCTCGTGGCACAGGGAAAGCCCACTGGTGCGGTGCTCGCTCGCGTCCATGCCGGGCTTGCGGACAGCGATCGCGAACTGGCGGCCTATTTCGCGCAGCCTGCGTCGGACGACGACGAGAAGGCGCTGACCGACACGCTGCGCGCAAAGCGGGAGCAGTTGCTGAAACAGGTGCTTCTACCTGAAGTCACGGCGCTCGACCAGAACGATTTCATCACCTTCCGGAGCACGGAACGGCAGGCGCCCGATGCGGTGTTCAGCGACTATAAGCATGCCGAATCTGCGCTCGAAAACTTCCAGATGAGGCGCGAGGAAACACGCTTTACCTCGGCCCAACAGCACTTTCGTCTACTGTGCTGGGTGTTCGCCGCAATCGGGCTGGTCGCGCTGGTGCTTGGCCTCTGCACGCGCTTCATGGTGAAAGCAGCGATTCTTCGACCTATCGACGCGGTAATCGAGCACTTCGAACGAATCGCGGCCGGCGACCTCACGGGACAGATCGGCGGCGTGCGCGCCAACGAAATGGGGCGCCTGATGGCCGCGCTGGCCCGCATGCAGCAGAGTCTCGTTGCCGCGGTCAGTCAGGTTCGTTTCGGCACGGCGGCAATCGCACAGGGTGTGCGAGAGATCGCGAGCGGTAATGCCGATCTGTCGGCGCGCACCGAACAGCAGGCGGCGACGCTGGAGGAGACGGCCGCGAGCATGGAGGAATTGACGGCGACGGTCAGGCAGAACGCCGACAACGCGCGCGAGGCCAATACGCTCGCTGAAAACGCGTCGCGAACCGCGGCACGCGGCGGCGAAGTGGTCGATCAGGTGATCGACCTGATCGCCGACATGTCGTCGGGCTCGAACCGGATCGTCGACATTATCGGCGCGATCGAAGGTATCGCCTTTCAGACCAACATACTTGCACTAAATGCCGCCGTGGAAGCCGCGCGAGCCGGCGACGAAGGACGAGGATTCGCCGTGGTGGCGGGTGAAGTCCGTGCGTTGGCGCAGCGCTCGGCGGCCGCCGCGAAAGAGATCAGGGAACTGATCGTCAGTTCGGTGGCGAAAGTGGAGAATGGGTCCGAACTGGCGATACGCGCCGGCGCGACCATGTCGGAGATCGTTGGTGCTGCGCGCAATGTGACCCGTATCGTGAGCGAAATCAGCGTGGCTTCGGAAGAACAGTCACGAGGCATCGAGCAGATCAGCCGCGCGGTCACGCACATGGACAAGGCGACTCAGCAGAATGCCGCGCTCGTCGAGCAGGCTGCGGCTGCTGCGGCATCGCTCGAGGAGCAGGCGGCCGCGCTCGACGGCGCGGTCGCGGTGTTCCGGTTGAGCGAGCCGCTCGCGTCTTCCGGCGAGCCAAGCGGGAAGCGGCCGGAGCGGGTTGCCGCGCTTTCGCCCGCGTGCGCATGACGATGCGCACGCCATCGCAGCGCAACCTGTGCGGTAATTGAAGATTCAACTGCACTACAGTGACGTGCGCGGAGGTGCAACATGGACACTCGAGCGATGCTGCGCCGCATTGCGACCGGTTTGCTTGCCGGCATGATTCTCTTTGGCTTAAGTGGTTGCAATGCGTTGAGCGGGCCGCCCGCGCCAGAATGGCCGGGTCCTCACGCACCGTATCCGTTCCCCGGCGATGTCCCGCATCGAACGCAGTGATGACGAGCACTGCCAACCTCGGCGCTTGCCTGTCAATGCCCGAGGCCGGGAAACCCAATCCAGTACTGCGGCAGTGTGTCGATGTGCGACGAGCCCGGTCGCGCTTGTCGCCGGGATCGTGACGGTGAATCTGTTCTGGGCGACTTGTGCCATCCTTGGTATCGGAATGGTGTTCGCTATTTTCCCGTGGCTCGCTGTCGGCGTTAGGCTTGCTGGCGCGGCCTATCTGATCTGGTTCGGGCTGCGGCTCGTTGTGTCGGCACGGGCAACCCCCTCGGGAGCACGTCACCCAACGAAGGCGCCTCTGTTTCGTGCCGCGTTCCTGCAAGGTATCGCGACAAATATCGCGAACCCGAAGTCCATCGCCTTTTATGCGGCGGTCTTTTCCTCAGCGGTGCCCACCCACGTTTCCATGCCGACATTCTTCGCGATGCTTGCTACTGTCGGTGCATCAGCGACGTGCTGGTACGGAGCAGTCGCGCTCGTTCTATCGCACACGGTGATCGCGACGGCGTATCGTCGCGCGAAGGCATGGGTCGACCTCACCTGTGGAGGGCTCATGATTGCGCTGGGAATCCGGCAGGCATTGCGTTAACAAAGTGCCCGGCGCAGGCCATCTGAACGGCCGCTTTGCGTGTGGGCGATCGTCGCTGCTATGCGGCTCGCTGCGCTTCGAGCAATTGCGGATAACTGCCCGCGACCTCGCGGAAGATGTCGCTGATCGACTGCCCGCCTGGATCAAGACGGCCGTCGGCTTCCCATGCATCGAACGCGTCGAAGATCTTGTGCTTCAGGAAGTGCCGCCACACGACCGGCACACCGGCCAGGATTTCCGTCAACACCGCGTAGCGCTCGCGCGTCCAGCGCGCTTCATAGGCGGTGCGCGCCGCGCCGTAATCGAAGTGCGCGGCCGGCGTGCGCGGCGCGTTCGCCTGGAGTTCGGTGCGCCGGGCAGCGGTCGCTTCCATATCTAGTTCGCCCGCGCGCAGTACGACGCCGTAGAGCGCCAGCGCATCCGCTTCGCTCAGATAGCCGCGCGTCACGTCGGTCGCGACCATCCGCGGATCGCGCTCGTACGGGTTGCCGTAACCGCCGCCGCCGCAGCCTTCGAGGCGGATCACGTCGCCTGGGTCGCACACGACCAGATCGGTCACGCCAAGGTTCTCTTCCTGCACGGTGCCCGGGTTGCGCGTGAAGCGCGACGTCGATCCCGCCTTGCCGCCGAGCACGCCCCACGACGCGAAGCGTGAGCGGTCGCGATTGCGCGCGGTCACCAGCGTGCCCGGCGAGAACACGCGGAACTCCATCACGGTGCCGAGTCCGCCGCGATAGCGTCCCGCGCCCGCGCTGCCGGGCACCATGCCGTACTTCAGGATGCGGATTGGCACCTCTGCTTCGTTGATCTCGACCGGCGTGTTGCGCAGGAACGCGACGTTGGCGCCTGACGCGTCCGAGCCATCGCCGTTGATCATGCCGCCCGCGCCGCCGCCGACCGGACCGATTGCCGCGATCACGGTGCGTCCGTCGCTATCGACGGTGCGCACGTTCAGAATCGACATGCCGCCGGCCGGGCACGCGGGCAGCCGGTCTGGACAGACCATCGAGAACGCGCCGAACGTGACGTTCTGCGCGACCTTGCAGGTCAGACTGCGCATGCCGACCGCGGCGGGCGGCAGGCAGTTCATGATCGTGCCTTCCGGCAGCACACAGCGCGCGACCTTCAGCATGCCCGCATTGAGCAGCAGATCCGGGTGCAGCGAATACAGCACGTAATTGAGCCCGACGAGCGCGAGCACGTGCCGCTCCTTGCCACCGGTCGGCATGTTCAGCGACGAATTGAGCTGCGGGTCGCTACCGGTGAAATCGAGCACCAGCGATTCGCCTTGCACTTTCAGATTCAGCGCGACGCGCAGCGGCTTGCCGTTGACCGCATCCTCGTCGGCGTACTCGGCGAAGAAATATTCGCCATCCGGCATGCCGGCGACGATCGCCCGCGCCTGCTCTTCCGAGTAGTCGATCATCGCGTGCATGCCGGCCTTGAAATCGTCGATGCCGAAGCGTTCGATGATTTCCAGCACACGCCGCTCGCCGGTCATCAGCATCGCGATTTGCGCCTTCAGGTCGCCGCGATTCTGCTCGGCGGCGCGGACGTTGATCGCCATATGGTCGAGCAGCGTCTCGTCGAGCACGCCCGCGCGCACGATCCTGGTCGGCGCCCAGCGAATGCCTTCCTGATAGATCTCGGTCAGCGTGCGCGACAGCGACGCGGGCACCGCGCCACCCATGTCGGTGTTGTGGATGTGCCCGCCCACGTAGCAGACGATCTCGCCGTTGTAGAACACCGGCTTCCACATCATCACGTCGGGGGTGTGCGTGGCGACGTAACCGCTGTACGCGTCGTTGGTCATGCCGATGTCGCCCGGCTCGTAGTGATCGATCGCCTCGATCACCGAGCCGAAGTCGAGGCCCGGATACCAGGTCGCGCCGAGCGTTTTAGGCGATGCGAACGTGCGTCCTGCGGGCGTCATGATCGTGCAGGAGAAATCTTCGGTTTCCTTGACGAACGCCGAGTGCGCGGTGCGCATCAGCGTGTGGGCCATGCTTTCCGCGGCCGCGACGCAGTAATTGGCGAAGATCTGCAGAACGGATCGATTGAATGTCATGGTCTAGTCCTTCGGATATCACTCGCGCTTCACTGAGCCGACAGCAGCAGGTTGCCGTATTCGTCGACGACGGCTTCGAAGCCCGGCAGCACGCAGGTCGTCGTGTCGTCCTGCGCGATGATCGCGGGGCCGTGAAAGCGATGACCGGCGAGCAGCACCGAGCGGTGGTACAGCGGCACCTTGCGCCAGGCGCCGTCCAGATACACGTCGATCAGCGCCTCGAGGCGCGGCGCGCCTTCGCCGAGCGCGATCTTCGGCATCTCTGGCTTCGGTGTCGGCAGGCTGATCACGAGGCGCAGCGCCACGACCTGCACGGGCGAACTCGCGTCGCTGTGGCCATACAGCCGATGATGCTCGCGGTGAAACGCGGAGCCGATCGTCGCGATGTCGCCGTTGCGAATGGCTTGCGGATCGAGCGGTGTGTCGACCTCGAACGACTGGCCGCGGTAGCGCATCTCGGCCGAGACGAGCATTTCCGCGCCTGCATCGGAGCCCGTTTCGTTGATGATCCACTCGCGCGCCTGCGCTTCGAGCGTCGCGAGGTCGCCGGCGAGTTTGTCGAGCGAAGCGGTGTCGAGCGGATAGTAGGTGGTGCGCACGAAGTCGTTCTTCGTATCGGCGATCAGGCCGCCCAACGCGCTCAGCACGCCCGGCGTGGTCGGCACGATCAGATGGCGCATGTTCAGAGCGCGCGCAAGGAAGCCGCCGAGCATCGGGCCCGCGCCGCCGAACGGCATCAGCGAGAATGCGCGCGGATCGATGCCGAAGCGCGACACGATACGGCTCACGCCGCCGTACATGCCGGACACCGCGACGTCGATGATCGCGGCCGCCGTTCGATGCACGTCGAGGCCGAGCCGTTGCGCGAGCGGTTCGATCGCGCGGCGGCTCGCTTCGACGTCGACCTGCACCGCGTTATAGCCGAGCGACGCACGGCCCAGCACGCCGATCACCGCGAACGCGTCGGTGATGGTCGGGCGTGTGCCGCCGCGGCCATAGCAGACCGGACCCGGGTTCGAGCCGGCGCTTTCCGGACCGACCTTCAATACGCCGAAATCGTCGACCCATGCGATCGAGCCGCCGCCATCGCCGATCGACGAAACCGACACCGACGGGATATGAATCTGGAAGTCGCCGATGTACTCGCCGGTCGCGTACTGCGGTTTGCCATCGACGATCAGCGCGACGTCGGCCGTCGTGCCGCCGATGTCGAGGCTCATGCAGTCCTTGATCTTGCACATGCCGGCCAGATACGACGCGCCGATCACGCCCGCGGCGGTGCCCGACAGGATCATCTGCACGCAATTGCTCTTGCCGTGCTCGGCGCTCATCACGCCGCCATTCGACTTCGTCACTTTCAGGTCCGCGCCGACGCCGCTTTCGGCAAGTGCGGCCTGCAAGCGTGTCAGGTATTGCGACACGCGCGGCTGCACGTAGCCGCCGATCGTCGCGGTGACCGTGCGCTCGTATTCGCGGATGATCGGCCACACTTCGTGCGAACACGATACGAAAAACCCGGGCGCCGCTTTCTCGATGATCGCTTTGACCTGCTGCTCATGCGCGGGATTGCGATAAGAATGCAGCAGCGAAATCACGACGCCTTCGCAATGCGCCGCCTGCAGCGCTTCGAACGCGGCGAGCACGCTCGCTGCGTCGATGGGCGCTTCCTCGGTGCCGTCGGGGCGCATGCGGCCATCGACGCCAAATACGCGATCGCGCGTGATGAGCGGTTCGGGGCGCCGCGACATCAGGTTGTACATGTCGGGGATCTTCAGGCGCGCGATATCCAGCACGTCCTCGAAATGGCGCGTCGTGATCAGCGCGAGGCGCAAGCCCTTGCGTTGCACGACCGAGTTCACGCCGACCGTCGTGCCGTGCGTGAAGTACACGACTTCGTGCGGATCGATGCCAAAGCGCGCTTTCAGGCCTTGCATGCCGTCGATCACTTCGCTGCCCGGCGAATCCGGCCGCGAGAACACTTTCAACGTGCGCGTGGTGCGAGTCTCGTCGTCCAGCACGGCGAAGTCCGTAAACGATCCGCCGATATCCACTCCAATTCTCAAGCCCATTGCCGTCCCTTTAGGTAAGCCTCGCAGACCATTCGCGTCTGCGTCCACCCGACGCGCGGCGCGGGTCGTCACATCATCTCGGGACTCGCCAGCCGGGTTCCATCGCTAAAGCGCGTCAACCGGTAAGGCTGAATATCGATCCCGGTTGCGTCATTGGTTACGATGCGGCTAACCAGCATGCCGGCTCCCGGTCCCAGCCCGAAGCCATGACCGCTGAACCCGGACGCGATCACGAGGCCGGGCGTGCTGTCCACACGCGACATCACCGGCACCAGATCGGGCGTCGTATCGATCGCGCCGGCCCAGGCATGCGCGACACGCAATCCCGACAGCTCGGGAAACACCGTCGCGACGTTTTTCAGCGCACGGGTCGGCCACTCGGCATCGGGCACAGGATTCAGAACCCGCGTTAGCTCGAACGGCGAGATGTCGTCGTTACGCCAGTCGGCACTCCCTTCGGGGCCGCCGAAGAAGGGTTGCGCGATCCGGAACTTGAGCTTCTTGTTGAGTTTGCTGCGGAACATCTTGCGAAACTTGACCGCGTGCCGCAGGTTCTGCGGCGCGATTTCCATGCGTGCGTAGCCGGGGACCGCGATCGTATAGCCGCCGTCGAGCCGCCGCCTCATCGCGAAGTTCGGGCCGGAGAAGCACCCGTCTATCACGGCCGGCGCTTCGGCCGTGCGCAGCGCGGTGCCGATCACGTTGACCGCCGGCAGATCGATGCCATGACGCCGGCAGAACAGGGCACTCCACGCGCCGCCGGCCAGCACGACGCTGCTCGCGCCGACCAGGCCGCGCTCGGTCCACACACCGGAGACACGGCCCGCGCTGATATCGAGTCCGCGAACCGCGCAGGTCTGATGCACACGCGCGCCGAGCCGTTGCGCGCCTCTTGCAATGGCGGGCGCCGCTTTCGACGGCTCCGCGCGTCCATCGGAATGCGACCACACGCCGCCTGCCCACTTCGCCTGACCATTGGGAACGCGCGCCGCCAGTTCGCGAGCCGACAGCAACTGACTATCGAAGCCGAGCGCACGGGCCCGGCCGAGCCATGTTTCCCATTGCGCGACGTCCGCGGACTGCTCGCTTCCGTACAGGATGCCGGCTCGCCTGAAGCCGATGTCTTCGCCGAGTTCGTCGCTCAACTCGCTCCAGCGCGCGAGGCTTTGCATCGCGAGCGGCAACTCGTGCAGATCGCGGTTCTGCTGACGCACCCAACCCCAGTTGCGTCCCGATTGTTCGGCGCCAATGATGCCTTTCTCGAGCAGCACGACCGATACGCCGCGCCGCGCAAGCTCGTAAGCGGTGCTGACGCCGATAATGCCGCCGCCGATCACCGCGACGTCACAGCGAGCGGGGAATCCGTCGCTATTCGAAACTTCGTCGATTCTTAGCATGTTCGAGCCACCATGATGGATGTGAGCGACTACCGGGTGCGTGTGGCTGCAGTCAAAAGATCACGTAGATCTTGCGCAGCGTTTCGTCGATGTTCCAAAGCCCTTCGGTGTTGGCTTCGAAGAGCAGCGTGTCGCCGGCGGCGAAGCGGATCGTGTCTTCTCCGTCGGGTGTGAAGGTGCCGCTGCCCTTGATGAAATGCATGACCTCCGCCTGCTTGACCGAGCGCCTGTAGGTGCCGGGCGAGCACTCGAACAGCCCGGTGTCGACCGCGTCATGACCCGGAATCAGGTACTGGCGTCCCGCTACGCGTGACGGCTCGGTGCCGGGCAGGCCGGCGGTTCCCCAATCCTCGAGGGCGGTGACTTCCGCGGCTTGCCTGATCTGCTGGACTTTCATGTGGTTTGTTCCTGTTGGCGTGAGCGCAGGTCGATACGGCGTTCGATCCGGCCTAGCCGGACCACGGTGACGCCGGCGCGCAACTGGCGCAGCGACGGCATCACTAGCATGCAGTCGTCGTACGGCGTCGCGACCGGCTGGCCATCGGACCAGGCGATCACGGTGCCGGCGTGCTCGAACGTTTCGAGCCCGGTGTAGGGTCCCGCGAAGCGGAAGTCCATGCTCTTTGCAACGACCGGTTCGGTCACGCGGACGATGCGCATTTCGTCGGGCAGCGGCCTGATCCAGTCGGACGGCAGATCCGCCGCGTCGACGATGCCCGAGAGCAGCAGAAAACGCGCGGTACTGTCGCGCGCGACCGTCACCGCGCTGGCTTCCCAATGCTGGCCGCATTCGATCAGCAGCGCGTTCTTCGCACTCGCGTCGTCGCCGAAGCCTTCGTAGTCGCGCATCCGGCGACCTTCGGGATGGCCTTCGTCCTGGATCACGGTGGCGGGCGCGCCGAGCCGCTCGGCCAGTTCCGCGCCTTTGCGCAGCGGGCCCGCGACGATCAGCGGCGCGCTTTTTTCATGCATCGAATGCAGATCGAGCAGCAGGTCGACCGTGTCGATCACCGGCCGCATCGCGCGCGCACGATCGAGTTCGGACGAGCGAGCTGCAACGTCGTCGAGTTTCGCGGCGGTCCATACGCGATTGAAGTCCTGATCGACGAAGCGGGCCTTGTCGGGCATTGCCGGATCGAAGCGCGCGTAGGCGGCGACGTTCGCGAAGGACAGCGTGAGCTTGCCGCGGCGCGGCCGCAGCCCGCCGCGCAACAACGCGTCGACGGTGATCGCGCCGCACACTTCGTTGCCGTGCGTCAGCGCGTTGATCATCACGTGCGGCCCGGGTTGGCCGGAGTCGAACGTGTGCACGTATGCGATGCCGGTATTGCCGTCGGCGTGCGCCGAGATGTCCGGGAATTCGACCTCGATGGGATAGGCTTGCATGTTTACTCCAGTCCTCCCTGACACAGATACTTGATCGACAGATAGTCATCCAGTCCGTACTTCGATCCTTCGCGACCATAGCCGGATTCCTTCACGCCGCCGAACGGCGCCGCCTCCGAGGCGAGCGCGCCTTCGTTGATGCCGACGATACCCGCTTCCAGCGCGCGCGACACGCGCTCGATACGGCGCATGCTCTCGCTATAGAAATACGACGCGAGCCCGAACGGCGTGTCGTTCGCGGCCTGCACCGCTTCCTGCTCGCTGTCGAACGGGAACAGCGGCACGACCGGGCCGAAGGTTTCCTCGCCGCACAACGCCATCGACGCCGTGGCGTTGCCCAGCACCGTGGGCGCGTAGTAGTGCGGTCCCAGCTCGGTGAGCCGCCGTCCGCCCGTCAGCACGAGCGCGCCATTCGCGAGCGCGTCGTCGACATGACGCGCGATCTTGTCCACGGCCCGTTCGTTGATCATCGGGCCGATCTGCGAAGCGGGATCGCTCGCGGGGCCGACCCGAAGCTCGGCCACCTTCGCGCACAGCAGCGCGGAGAAATGCTCGTAGACGCCGCGCTGCACGTACACGCGGTTCGGGCACACGCAGGTCTGCCCGCCATTGCGGAACTTCGCGGCGAGCAGGCCATTGGCCGCGGCATCGAGGTCGGCGTCGTCGAATACGATGAAGGGCGCATTGCCGCCGAGTTCCAGAGAAAGCTTCTTCAGCGTGCCAGCCGATTCACGCGCGAGGTGCTTGCCGACGGGCGTCGATCCGGTGAACGTGATCTTGCGCACGCGGCTGTCGGCGAGCCATTCGCCGACCGTCTCCGCCGCGCCGGCGCGCGAGGCCGAGATCAGGTTGAGCACGCCGGCTGGCACGCCCGCCTCGTGCGCCAGCATCACCAGCGCGATGGCGGTGAGCGGCGTGTCTTCAGCGGGCTTCGCGACGACCGTGCAGCCTGCCGCGAGCGCCGGCGCGATCTTGCGCGCGATCATCGCGAGCGGAAAATTCCACGGCGTGATCGCGGCGACGATGCCGATCGGTTCCTTGATCGCACTCATGCGTTTGCCACGCTGCTGCTGTGGAATCAGATCGCCGTAGATGCGGGTGGCTTCGTCGGCGAACCACGCGACGTACGACGCGCCATAGCTGACCTCGCCGCGCCCTTCGGCGAGCGGCTTGCCCTGTTCGAGCGAAATCAGCGCGCCGAGCGCGTCGCGATTCGCGACGATCAGCGCGTGCCAGCGGTGCAGCACGGCCGCGCGTTCGCTCGCGAGCCTTGCACGCCATGCGGGCAGCGCTTTGGCGGCGGCGTCGGTGGCGGCGCGCGCGTCGCTGGGACCACTGTCGGCCACCTCGGCAATCAGCTTGCCGGTTGCCGGATCGGTGACCGCGAAGCGGCGGCCGCTCGCGGCTGCGACCCACTCGCCGTTGATGAAGTTGTCCGTGCGGATCAGCGCGCGGGCCTGCTGTTCGAGATTCGTGCTCATAGGGGTTCTCCAGTGCGGTTGGCGTGCGACGGCGGAGCGCCCGACACGCGCCGGGCAGTCAGGCCGTCTGCGCTGTCAGTGATCGGTGCCTATCGACGGCTCGCGCTGGCGACGTGCGCCGCGATCGCCGCGCCGACTTCCGCGGTCCATGCGCTGCCGCCCAGGTCGCCCGTGCGCGGGCCGTCCTTCAGCACTTGCGTAATCGCGGCGACGATGGCGTCGTGCGCATCGCGCTCGACGCCCGCGCCGTTGCCGAGAAAGTCGAGCATCATCGCGGCCGACCAGATCATCGCGACCGGATTGGCGATGCCCTTGCCGGCGATGTCGGGCGCCGAACCGTGGACCGGCTCGAACAGCGACGGAAAGCGCCGGTCGGGATTCAGGTTGCCTGACGGCGCAATGCCGATCGTTCCGGTGCACGCCGGACCGAGGTCGGAGAGGATGTCGCCGAACAAATTCGACGCGACCACCACGTCGAAACGGTCGGGGTTCAGCACGAAGCGCGCGCACAGAATGTCGATGTGCTGACGGTCCATTTTCACGTCGGGGTAGCGCGCGGCCATTTCATCGGCGCGCGCATCCCACCACGGCATGCTGATCGCGATACCGTTGCTCTTCGTCGCAACCGTGATCTTCTTCGCGCGGCGCCGCGCCAGCTCGAATGCGAACTTCATCACGCGCTCGGTGCCGTGGCGCGTGAAGATCGACTGCTGCATCACGACTTCGCGCTCGGTGCCCTCGAACATCGTGCCGCCCACCGACGAATACTCGCCTTCGGTGTTCTCGCGCACGATCATGAAGTCGATATCGCCGGGCTTGCGGTTGGCGAGCGGGCTGGGCACGCCGTCGAACAGGCGAGCGGGGCGCAGGTTCACGTACTGGTCGAATTCGCGGCGGAACTTCAGCAGCGACCCCCACAGCGAAATATGGTCGGGCACCTTGTCGGGCCAGCCGACCGCGCCGAACAGAATCGCATCGCAGTCCTGCAACTGCTGCTTCCAGTCCTCGGGCATCATCTGGCCATATTGCGCGTAGTAGTCGCACGACGCCCATTCGATATGTCGGTAGTCGATGCCGATGTCGAAGCGCTGGCAGGCGGCGTTCAGCACGCGCAGGCCTTCGGGCATCACTTCGGTGCCGATGCCGTCGCCGGGAATGACGGCAATGCGGTATTTGCGGGTCATACGTGTCTCTCCTTGCGTTGATCGCGCGCTGTCTGCCGGCACCGCGCGGATCGCCAATTGGGGGTGCGTTCTCGTGTCGGGCCGTGCATCGGTATCAGTAGCCGCGAGTCCGGTCGATCAGGCCGTTCATGCGCTCACCGGCGCGATGCAGACGCAGATTTTCCAGCACGGCATCGACAGCCGATTCCGGCCGCGTCGCGCTCGCGATATGCGGCGTGATGCGCACGCGCGGCTGGGTCCACAGCGGATGGTCCGCGGGGAGCGGCTCGGGGTCGGTGACGTCGAGCACCGCGCTATGAATCTGCCCGCTTTGCAGCGCGTCGAGCAGATCGCCGCTGACGAGTTGCGCTCCGCGCCCAACGTGCACCAGCGACGCGCCTCGTGGCAGCCTGTCGAACACCCGGCGGCACAGCAGCCAGCGCGTCGCGTCCGTCAGCGGCAGCAGGCAGATCAGCACGTCGGTGCGGGCCAGCATCGCATCGAGCCCGGCCTCGCCCGCATAGCAGGCGACACCTTCGATGTCGTGCTGCGAGCGGCTCCAGCCCGCGCAGGCAAAGCCGAACAGCCGCAAACGCTCGAGTACCGCGGTGCCGAGCATGCCGAGGCCGAGCACACCGATGCGGCGCGACGCGGCGGCGCAGAGCGGCAACGGCTGCCAGGCGCGCGCCTGCTGTTGCAACGCGTAATCGAACAGATCGCGGTGAATCGCCAGCACCGCCTCGGTCACATACTCGACCATGCCTTCGACGATGCCCGGTTCGAGCATGCGCACCACCGGCAGATGCGCTGGAATCTGCGACAGGTCCAACTGATCGACGCCTGCGCCGACCGAGAACACGACTTCGAGATTCGGCAGCGTGAGCGCGAGGTCGCCCGGCTGCCACGCGACCAAGTAGCGCACGGCCGCGCGATCACCGAGGTCCGGCCAGACGCGGAACTGGATCTCGGGCGCGGCCTGCGCGAAGCGCTCGGCCCATAACGCGCCACGCACCGGATCGGCCTTGTAGAGGACCGTCATCGCCGTTTATGCCATCGCCTGATTGATGATGCCGTACGCGCGCCAGGTCGCGTCGGGGGCCGCCTCGCGCGCGTCGGCAGAAGCGTTGCGCACCATCTTTTCGACCGAATCGACGCGCGTCAGGCCGAGGCTCGTCAGCCAGTCGTTGATGCCGGCGTCACCCGGCACGTCGATCCGCACGAAATCGCCGGCATGCTGCGCGAGCCAGTACGAGATCAGTGAGCGGGCGCGCAGATCGTCGGCGGGGCGTTGCGCGACGACCGGCCCGATCGAGTAGCCGCGTCCGAACGGGCGGAACAGCGAGAAGCCGAGCACTTCGCCGTCGCGTTCGAGCACCACGGCTTGCGAGAATTCGAGCAGCGACGGGATCGTCGCGCTGCGCTCGAGGCCGGTCGCACGCGACGCGATTTCGATCAGCCGGGGCGTGTCCGCGTGCGTCGCCGCGCGCAGATGCTCGCCGGGCGGCGGCGCGACGGCGGCCACGCTGGCAGGCGTTCCCTGATGCTGGGTGAGTGCGCCGCAGGCGACGAAGCCCAGCTTTTCGTAAAGCGGCTTGCCGGCGACCGTTGCATGCAGGAAGGTCACGCGGTTGCCGAGTTCTTCGAGCACCAGTTCCATCAGCTTGCGGCCGATGCCGCGTCCCTGTTCGTCCGGCGACACGATCACGAGGCCCAGCGTGCCCCGGTCGGCGCCGAATTTCCAGCACAGCGCGGTGCCGATCACCGTGCCGTTGTCTTCGGCGACGAAGCCGCATCCGGCGTCGTACATGAAGCGCCAGTCCTCGGCGCGGTGCGGCCAACGCACCGCAACTGAGAGGCGATGCGCGGCCGCGATGTCATCGGAGGTGAAACGGCGGTAGCCTGGCGATTTCTTCACTATTTTGGACACTGCAAACTCCTGCTGGCGGCGTGGTCAGCCTAGACTTTCGCATTCCCAGCGCCCGCTTCATAGGACGATCTTTTTGTTATTGGGGCGCGCGCGTGGTCGGGCTCGATTCGCGTCGGCCAGTCACGCGCAACGCAAGCGCGCAGGTATTTTGTCGTTCACTCCGATGGTGCTATATTCAATATAATGATGGAAATTGCACGACCGTTCGGTGTGGTGAAGCGGCTGAAGCCACTTCGCATGCCACGGCGCGTGTCCGGCACAACAACCGCAACGTCATCGACAGGAAACCCATGCAGCGAACACAGATCAGCAGGAAGCGCGAGGCCGACCCGGGTCACGGCGACGTCGGCACGCGTCTGCGCGCGCTGCGCGTCGCGCAGGGGCTGTCGATCAACGAGCTGGCGATGCGCGCGGGCGTATCGGTAGGCACGGTCAGCCAGGTCGAGCGCAACAAGGCCAATCCGTCGGTGCGGATTCTCGAACGCCTGCGCCAGGCGTTGGAGGTTCCGCTGACCGCGCTGCTCGAAGAAGACGACGCGGTCTCGGACCCGGTCACCGGCGATTTCGTGCGCAAGGCGGCCGAGCGGCCGCTGTTCGAAGTCGGCACGAACGGCATGCAGAAAGAATTGTTGTCGCCGCACGGCGATCACGATTTGCAGATGATGATCATCATGCTGCCGGCCGGTTCCGGTTCGGAGGAAGTGCTGGTCGGCATCGGCGAGAAGGCGGGGCTGGTGCTGGAAGGCACTGTCGTGCTGAACGTCGGCGACCGGCGCTCCGAACTGCGCGCGGGTGACAGCTTCCAGTTCAAGAGCACGGTGCCGCACAGTGTGCGCAACGAAAGCAAGAAGACCGCGCGTTTGCTATGGATCATGAATACGCAGCCGCCCGTCATTCATCTTTGATCCGTCCGTAGTTCGAGCCGCGTGCCGTGTGGCGCGCGGCTCTGTCCTTCCTCTGTTTCCTCCGATCGTTCCGATGCGTCGCGTCCGGTTCACCTGGACCTCGGCTGACGTCGACGCCTTTCGTTCCCTGTTGTCCTTTTCGGTTTTGCGTTGCACGAACGGGTGGACGTGACGCATGGCCTTGCTCGCCCGCCGCGCTCGCGCCGGTCTGTCGCTCGTGTGCGCCGGTGCCGCGGCGCCTTCTGCGCGGCAGGCAACCTATCGCAGCGCACAACGAACTTTTCACAAAGTTTATTTTTGACCACTAGTATTTCATTTGATGTTCATTAAAATGAACCTCATCCGATGTTCGTTCATTCGGTGGTCGCGATGGCGAACAGCAGTGCCGGGTGGTGCCGGATTCATCAGTGCGTTGACGCACGCCGCACCACACACTTGAACCTACTGATCAGGCCAGGCATGTCCACTCCGTCACTCGATTTCGATCCTTCAGCCGTTCCGTTGCCGCAGGGGCATTTCATTGGCGGTGCGTACTATTCGGCGGACGAGGCGCAGATCGCCGTTCACCGGCCCTCGGATGGCGCTCTGCTCGGCCATGTGCCGGATGCGTCGGACGCGACCGTCGATTACGCAGTGAGCAATGCGCTTGCTGCATGGAAGACGAGCGGCTGGGGCACGCGTTCTCCGCGTGAACGCGCGAAGGTGCTGAGCCGCTGGGCCGAGCTGATCGATCGCGATGCGGTGAGCCTCGCCCAACTCGAGACGGTCAGCTCGACGCGCCCGGTGGCGGAAAGCTACGCGTCCGACGTGCCGTTCACCGCCGAGGCGATCCGCTTTTTCGCGGAGCTCGCCGACAAGCTCGGTGGCGATATCGCGGCGACGCGCCGCGACAGTCTCGGCTTCATTGCATCGGAGCCGTACGGCGTGATCGGTGCGATCACGCCATGGAATTTCCCGCTGTCGATGTGTTCATGGAAGTGCGGCCCCGCGCTCGCGGCGGGCAACGCGGTCGTGATGAAACCGTCGGAAATGACGCCTTATTCGACCCTGCGAATTGCGGAACTCGCGATCGAAGCCGGCATGCCGCCCGGCATCTTCAACGTAGTGAACGGCCGGGGCGCGACGGCGGGCGCCGCGCTGACGCGTCACCCGGGCATCTCGAAGATGAGCTTCACGGGTTCGACCCGCACGGGCGCCGCGATCATGAGCGACGCCGCGATGCACGGCACCAAGCCCGTCACGCTGGAACTCGGCGGCAAGAGTCCGCAACTCGTGTTCGAGCACGTGCGGGATCTCGAACATACGGCGCGCTGCGTCGCCCGCGGCTTTACGGCCAACGGCGGCCAGGCCTGCGTGGCCGGTACGCGGCTGATCGCGCACGAGCGCATCGCCGAGCCGCTGATCGCCGCGATTGAACGGCAACTGCAGCCGATCAAGCCTGGTCCGCTGTGGGACAGCCGCACCGCTTATTCGCCGATCATCAGCGCTGCCCAGGCGCGGCGCATCGAAGCGCTGGTCGAGCAGAGCCGCGAGGGCGGCGCGGAAGTGATCTTTGGCGGCGGCTTTTTCGAAGGCACCGCAGAAGGCTATTTCCACCGCCCCACACTGATCGCCAATGTGACTGCGGAGACACCCGCCGTGCGCGAGGAGCTGTTCGGCCCGGTGCTGACGGTACAGACATTCAAAGACGAGGAAGAGGGCATCGCGCTCGCCGCGCATCCGATCTACGGTCTCGCGGCGGGTGTCCATAGCAGCGACATCGGCCAGGCGCTGCGGGCGATGCGCCGCATCGCGGCGGGCACGATCTGGATCAACCGCTACGGCCGCAGCGGCGACATGATCATTCCGACCGGCGGCTTCGGCCAATCCGGTATCGGCAAGGATCTCGGCCGCGAGGCAATGGTGGCCAGCATGCGGCACAAGAGTGTGCTGATCGATTTCGAAACGTTGTGAACAATCGCGCTACACCGGCTTTACGCAAGCAGCAACCGCATTGATTCAACCCGCAACTGAACCCCGAGCCTGCGAACAGGTTCGCCACGACGACAGGATGTTGACCATGATCGATTTCGAACCGAAGTACATCACTTTCGACTGCTATGGCACGCTGACCAACTTCCAGATGGGCCAGACCGCGCGGCAGCTTTACGGCGACAAGCTGGACAAGGCGAAGATGGACGAGTTCGTCGAATTCTTCCGTGGCTACCGCCTCGACGAAGTATTGGGCGCATGGAAACCCTACCGCGACGTGGTCGTGAACTCGGTGCGCCGCACCTGCGAACGCACCGGCGTGCCGTTCGACGAAGCGACCGCGCAGAAAATCTACGAAGCCGTGCCGACTTGGGGCCCGCACGCGGACGTGCCCGAAGGGCTGTCGCGACTGGCCCAAAAGTACAAGCTGGTGATCCTTTCGAACGCGTCGAACGACCAGATCCACAGCAACGTCGACAAGCTCGGTGCGCCGTTCCACAAGGTCTACACCGCGCAGCAGGCGCAGGCGTACAAGCCGCTGCAGAAAGCCTTCGAGTACATGTTCTCGCAACTGGACTGCAATCCCGAAGACGTGCTGCACGTGTCGTCGAGCTTCCGCTATGACCTGATGACCGCGTACGACATGGGCATCAAGCACAAGGCGTTCGTCAACCGTGGCCACGAGCCGCTGAACCCGTACTACGGCGTCAACGAAGTGTCGGGCATTCCGCAACTGGCGTCGCTGCTCGGTCTCTGATCCACTGCTTCGGCCCTTTGGCGACATCGCTTCCCGTGCGCCAGTGAGCGGCGCACCCAACCGACAGGAATGCATCACGATGAAGCTCGACTCCTACTGGCTCGACACCGCGCCACGGTTTACCGGAGGCGCCCAGAGTCCACTGCCGCAGCGGGTGGACGTGGCCGTGGTCGGCGGCGGCTTCACCGGACTGTCGGCGGCGTTGGAACTCGCCAAACGCGGCAAGTCGGTGATCGTGTTCGAGGCGGGCCGGCTCGCGGCGCAGGCATCGGGCCGTAACGGCGGCCATTGCAATACGGGCGTCGCGCAGGACTACGCCGCGTTGTCCGCGCGCATCGGCAGCGAGCGCGCGGCGGAGTTCTACCGCACGTATGCGGGCGCCGTCGAGACGGTGAAATCGATCATTGCGGAAGAGAGAATCGACTGCGATTTGCGCCACTCCGGGAAGATCAAGCTCGCGGCGAAGCCGCAGCATTTCGCGTCGCTCGCGAAGTCCTGCGAGGTGTTGCGGCGCGAAGTCGATCCCGATGTCGAACTGGTGCCGCCCGAGCAGATTCACAAGGAGATCGCGTCGGACAGCTTTTTCGGCGGGCTCGTGCAGCGCAACGGCATGCAGATGCACATGGGCAAATTCGGCGTGGGTCTTGGCACGGCGGCGGCACGCCGCGGCGCGCAGATCTACGAGAACGCGCCGGTGACGGACCTGAAGCCGCTCGGCGGCAACGCGTTCGACGTGCAGTGTCCGCTCGGCACGGTTCGCGCCGGGCGCGTGCTGATCGCCACGGGCGCGTCGCAGGTCGGTCCGCTGCAATGGTTCCGGCGCCGCATCGCACCGGTCGGCAGCTTCATCGTCGCGACCGAGCCGCTCGGCAAGGACCGCCTCGATGCGTTGTTGCCGACGCGCCGCTCGTATGTGACGACGCTGAACATCGGCAACTATTTTCGGGCCACGCCCGACGAGCGTTTGCTGTTCGGCGGCCGCGCGCGCTTTGCGATGTCGAACCCGCGTTCGGACGAAAAGAGCGGGCGGATTCTGCGTGACGGGCTCGCCCGCTATTTCCCGCAACTGGCCGATGTGCGCATCGATTACTGCTGGGGCGGCCTCGTCGATATGACGGCCGACCGCCTGCCGCGCGCGGGGCAGCATGAAGGACTGTTTTATTCAATGGGCTACAGCGGCCACGGTGTGCAGATGTCCGTGCACATGGGTCGACTGATGGCCGACGTGATGTTCGGCGCCGCCGCGCGCAATCCGTGGCGAACGCTCGAATGGCCCGCGATTCCAGGACACTTCGGACGCGCGTGGTTTCTGCCGCTGGTCGGCGCGTATTACAGGTTGCAGGATGTACTGCATTGAACGGATCGACTGATCGCGACTGTCAGATGCCAGGGCAGCGCGCAGATTGAAAATCAATATTCCCAAAGGAAATCCCCATGTTGCGTTTCATGTTCCAGCCTGCTTCCGCCGTCCGTTTCAACACCGTGCAGCGCTTTGCCGCTGGCGCGGGCCTCGCGATGACGATGATGTTCGGCGCCGCCCACGCCGCCCACGCGGCCGAAGGGGCGACGCTGACCGCAGGCTCGCCGCCGTCGAGCGCGCCGACTACGTTCATGAACGTGAAGACCCAGAAGATCGAAGGTCTGATGCCGGACGTCGTGAAGGAGATCGGCAAGCGCGAGGGCTTTAGCGTGTCGTACGACGCGGTGCCGTTCTCGGCGCTGATCCAGTCGGTGGTATCGGGCAAGATCGACATCATCGTGGCCGGCATGACGCCGACGCCGAAGCGCGCCGAAGTGGTCGATTTCTCGCAGCCGGTTACGGCGTTCGGCGAAGGCATCATCGTGAAGGACTCGAACAAGGCCGTCTATCGCTCGGTGCAGGACATGAAGGGCATGACGGTTGGTGCGCCGACCGGCACCGACTATGGCGATCAGTTGAAGAAGCTCGGGATCTTTACCGAAGTGAAGATGTACGACAGCCCAGCCGACATGACGCGTGACGTCGCGCTTGGCCGCATCGTCGCGGGCTTCAACGACTATCCGATCCTGAAGGCCCAGGAGGCGGCGGGCGCGATGGCGGGAACGCGGGTGGAAGATGCCTATGTGCCGATGGAAAAGTTCGACATCGCGATCGCGGTGAAGAAGGGTAACAGCGCGCTGATGGCGAAGATCAACGACGCGCTGACGAAGATGAAGGCCGACGGCACGCTCGACACGATCCTGAAGAAGTGGCACCTCACGAGCTGATTCGCTTCTCGTGACAAGAGGCGGGCCCGCCACGACGCGGGAACCGCCCTGCGATGTTCGCCGCCCAGCGGAGCGGCGGACTGAAACGAATGCAAACAGCAATGGAAGGCACGACATGCGCTGGCAAGACATAGCCGACTTTGTACCGATTCTGCTGCAAGGCGCGATGATGAGCATCATCATCACGCTGGGTTGTCTGCTGTTGAGCACCGTGCTCGGCCTGACCTGGGCGCTGTTGAAGATGTCGCGCTATCCGCACGTGGTACGCGGTGTGAGCGCGATGATCAACGTCGTGCGCGGTCTGCCGATGATCGTGCTGCTGTTCTACATCTACTTCGTGCTGCCGGATATCCACATCCAGGTGTCGGCGTTGCAGGCCAGCATCATCGGGCTCGGTTTCGGTTACTCGACTTACGTCGCCGAAATCTTCCGCGCGGGTATCGAGGCGGTCGATCCGGGCCAGTACGAAGCCGCGCAGTCGATCGGCATGGGCCGCGTGAAGACGATGGTACGGGTGATCCTGCCGCAGGCGATCAAGGTCGCGCTGCCACCGTACAGCAACACGCTCGTGATGATGCTGAAGGACTCATCGCTTGCATCGACGATCACGGTCGCGGAAATGACTCGCGAAGGCCAGTTGATCGCGTCGTCGACGTTCCAGAATCTGACGGTGTACACACTCGTCGCGCTCGGCTACCTGGCGATGAGCCTGCCGCTGATGAGCATGACCCGCAATCTGGAACGACGATTCGGTCGGCACAGGGCCAGGTGAGTGCGAAGCGAGGATGCGATGATCGAAATCACGAATGTGCACAAGAGTTTTGGCTCCGTACCTGTTCTCAAGGGCATTTCGCTCAACGTGAACCAGGGCGAAGTGGTCTGCCTGATCGGTGCGTCGGGCTCGGGAAAATCAACCCTGCTGCGCTGCATTAACGCGCTGGAGTCTTACGACGAAGGCGAAATCCGCCTGCTCGGCGAGCGCGTCGAGCAGCGCGCGCGCAACATCAACCAGTTGCGCACCCAGGTCGGCATGGTGTTTCAGCGCTTCAATCTGTTTCCGCACCGCACCGCGCTCGAGAACGTGATGGAAGGGCCCGTGCACGTCAAACGCCTTGCGCGTGCGCAAGCGCAACGCGAAGCGTCCGAACTGCTCGACAAGGTCGGGCTCGGCCACAAGCTGCACGCCTACCCTCATCAGCTTTCGGGGGGGCAGCAGCAACGGGTGGCGATTGCCCGCTCGCTCGCGATGAAGCCGAAGGCGATCCTGTTCGACGAGCCGACCTCGGCGCTCGATCCGGAACTGGTCGGCGAAGTACTGGGCGTGATGCGCACCCTTGCGCGCGAAGGCATGACGATGCTGGTCGTCACGCATGAAATGGGCTTTGCGCGTGAAGTGGCAGACCGGGTGTGCTTTCTGCACGCGGGACTCATCATCGAGGAGGGCACCGCGCAGCAGGTGCTGGGTTCGCCGCGCGAGGCGCGTACCCGCGAATTCCTGCGCCACGTGCTGGGCAATCGCAGCGACGCTCCCGTGTCGCCGGACGGCATGGCCGGAGCCGCGGCATGAACGGCAGATTCGTACGCTTGGGCGAGACGGCTCGCGCCAAAGTCGAGCTGACGATCGACGGTGACACCGTCGAAGCGCTGGCCGGCGACACGTTGCTCACCGCGATGCTGTGCTCGGTGCGGCATGTGCGGCAGTCCGAATTCGGCGCTGAAAAGCGCGCCGGCTTTTGCCTGATGGGCGCGTGCCAGGATTGCTGGGTATGGACCGCCGACGGCGAGAGGCTGCGCGCCTGCACCACCGTGGTCGAAGCAGGCATGCGCGTCGTCACGACGCAACCGGAGGGCCAATGGGCGAACCTCGCATCGTAATCGTCGGCGCCGGGCCCGCGGGCGTGCGCTGCGCGCAAACACTGCTGGCAGCCGGCATCCGCCCGATCGTCGTCGATGAAGGACGGCGCGATGGCGGGCAGATCTACCGGCGCCAGCCCGACGGCTTCACGCGGCCGTACGCGAAGCTGTACGGCACCGAAGCCGCGCGCGCGGAGGACCTGCATCGCAGCTTCGAGCGACTGCGCCCGCAGATCGATTACCGTCCTCAGACGCTCGCGTGGAACGTCGCGCAAGGCAAGCTGCATATCGTGCATGAAGGACACGCGAGCGCGCTGGGCTACGACGCGCTGATCCTGTGCCCCGGCGCGACCGACCGGCTGATGCCGGTCAAAGGCTGGCAGTTCGCCGGGACCTACAGCCTCGGCGCCGCGCAGATCGCGCTGAAGTCGCAGGCCTGCGCGATTGGCCGCCAGGTCGTATTCATCGGGACCGGCCCACTGCTGTATCTGGTCGCGAACCAGTATGTGCAGGCGGGCGCCAAGGTAGCGGCAGTACTCGACACGTCGACTACCGGTGCGCGGCTGCGTGCGCTGCCCAAATTGCTGGCGCGCGTCGACGTCCTGCGCAAGGGCCGCGCGCTCGTGGCGGCGCTGAAGCGCTCGGGCGTACGGGTCGAAAACGGCATCGAGCCGCTCGAAATTCTCGGCACGCCGGACGACGGCGTGCTTGGCCTACGCTTTCGCGATGCGCGCGGCAAGGTCGCGCAGATCGATTGCGACGCGGTGGGTCTCGGCTATCACCTGCGCCCGGAAACTCAGCTGGCCGACCTCGCGCGCTGCGCGTTCCGTTTCGATGCGCCGACGCGGCAATGGGTGCCGCAAATCGATGAACTCGGCCGCGCTACCGAAAAGGGCGTCTATATCGCCGGTGACGGTGCGCGCGTGCTCGGCGCGGATGGCGCGGAGATCGCCGGACGGCTCGCGGCCTACGCTGCGTTGAGCGATCTCGGGCGTGCGGTGCCGGCCGCGACGCTCGCCACGTTGACGCGCGAACAGCGCAAAATGGAGCGCTTCCGGCTCGGTCTCGCTGAAGCGTTTGCGTGGCCTGCCGGGCAGGCGGCCCGGCTGTCGGACGATACGATCGTTTGCCGGTGCGAAGGCATCACCGCGGGCGAACTGCGCCGCGTGGTGCGCGACGAAGGCGCGCAGGAAGCGAACCGCGCCAAAGCGTTCAGCCGCGTCGGCATGGGGCGCTGCCAGGGGCGCTACTGCGGCCATGCGGGCGCCGAGGTGATCGCGGCGGCCGCGCACGTGCCGCTCGAGCAGGTTGGCAGGCTTCGCGGGCAGGCACCCGTGAAGCCGCTGGCCATTGCAACCGTGGAGGATACCGAATGAACCGCGCACAAGCCGATGTGCTGATCGTGGGCGGCGGGTTCATGGGTGCTTCCGCCGCATTTTTTCTGAGGCAACGGGGCCGCTCGGTGATCCTGCTCGAGCGCCAGCTCGTCGGTCAGCAGGCGAGCGGTACCAACTTCGGCAACGTGCGCCGGCAAGGGCGCTTTCTGCCGCAACTGCCGCTTGCGAACCGTTCGCGCGAAATCTGGGGGCGTCTGCCCGAACTGATCCAGCACGACGCCGAGTTTTTGATGTCCGGCCATGTGCGCGTCTGTTATCGCGAAGAGCAGGCCGACCAGTTCGAAACCTATGCGAAGGAGGCCGCGCACTACGGTCTCAAGCTCGATCTGCTGCGCGGCGACGCGCTGCGCGCACGGTTTCCGTTTCTCGGTGCCGAGGTGCTGGCGGGCTCGTACTCGCAAATGGACGGGCACGCGAATCCGCGGCTCGCGGCGCCCGCGTTTGCTCGCGCGGCGGCGCGGCTCGGCGCGCAGATCGTCGAAAACTGCGATGTCGTGACAGTGGAAAAAGAGGGCGCCGAGTTTCGCGCGACGAGCGCCGACGGCCGTACCTTCCATGCCCCGGTGCTGCTGATCACCGCGGGCGCGTGGGGCAATCTGCTCTCGGAGCAGTTCGGCGAGGCGGTGCCGATCGCCGTCAACGGCCCGCAAATGGCTGTGACCGAACCCGTGCCGTATGCGATCCAGCCGGTGGTCGGCGTGTCGTCGCCGCAGATCGAGGAGGTCGTGTACTTCCGCCAGGTCGCGCGCGGCAATATCGTGATCGGCGGCTGCGCGCGTGCGCCGGCGTATCTCGACGAACGCCGTGCGAAGGTCCTGCCGCAAAACACGTTGCTGCAGTTCAGGCAATTGCAGCGCGTCGCGCCGATGCTGCGCAGGCTGAACATCATCCGGGTATGGAGCGGCGTCGAAGGCTATATGCCCGACGACCGGCCGATCATGGGCGCGAGCGGCACGACGAGCGGCCTGTTCTATGCGTTCGGTTTTTGCGGCCATGGCTTCCAGTTGGGTCCGGGAGTCGGCGACACGATGGCCGAACTGATCGACACGGGCGCGACCAGCACGCCGCTCGAGCCGTTCGACATCCGCCGCTTCGCGGCCAGCCGGGGTGCTTCGCCGGCGGCTCCTGTCACTTCGCGCGTTGCGTGAGCGGAGCGTCGATGCTTAGCCCGAGCCGAACCTCGTCGTCATCATCCGCGCCCGATCTCGCGGGCGCGAACCGTCATGCGCGACGTGTGCCGGATCTAGTGAGCCGCGCCGTCGAGCGCGCGGTCAACTTCATCGATGCATGTTTCGCCGAGCCGATCAGCCTATCCGACCTGGCCGCCGTCGCGGAGCTGAGCATTTCGAGGTTTGCAGTGCGCTTCAGCGCGGAGATTGGCGTGTCGCCGCAGCAATACGTGAGGCTGGTGCGGGTACGGCATGCGCAACGCCTGCTGCGGCGAGGCATGCCGCCGTCGATCGTGGCGGCCGAGGTGGGCTTCTTCGATCAAAGCCATCTATGCCGGCATTTCAAGCGCGTGCTTGGCATAACGCCGGGTGAGTGGCTGAGCACCAACGGCTGATTGCGACCTGAAGGCTCACCGGGCCCGCGACCGCTTCATTGATGCCGTTGCGAGAACAGTGTTTCCAGCGGGTATTCGGATTTCACGAATGGCGTCTTGATGATCACGTAGCTGAAATACTTCTCGATGCCGATGTCGCGCTCCAACAGTCCTTCGATCACACTCTGATAGTGATTGACGCTGCGCGTGACGAACTTCAGCAGATAATCGTATCCGCCGCTCGCCAGATGGCATTCGATGATCTCCTCCACGGGGCGGATCGCCGCCTCGAACTTGGCGAAGTCCTCGCGGCGATGGTCGGCAAGTGTGACCTCGGTGAACACGATCTGCACGTCGCCGAGTTTCTGCAGTTGGATGTGCGCGCCGTAGCCGACGATATAGCCGGCCTTTTCGAGCCGTTTCACGCGGATCAGACAGGGGCTCGGCGAGAGCCCCACGGCGTCAGCAAGCTCGACGTTCGTGATGCGGCCTTTTTTCTGCAGTTGCGAAAGAATACGCAGGTCGATCCGGTCCAGCTTCGTGTCGCCGCTTGTCGTCATGTATCGGTCTGCCCGTCGAAGGTTCTGCTTTTCGCTGCATGGCGCAACGCCTGAGTCAAGCGACGCGCAGGCCGATGTTATCACGCGCTCAGGCGGCTGCGCGGCTTGCGCCGCGCAACGCGGCACGCACCTCCGCATGGTCGAGCACTTCATCCAGCGTGCGCCGCAAACGGCCGAACAGCTGGTCGAATTCCGCCTCGCCGAAGCAAAGCGCGGGCGCGAAACCGAGGATGCTGTCGCCGAACGCGCGGAACACGAGCCGGTTGCGGTAGGCCGCTTCGGCGATCCGGTCCGGCAGCTTCAGCGACGCATCGAAGCGTGCGCGCGAATCCTTGTCGGCGACGAGTTCGAGCGCGCCGAGCAGTCCTCGATGACGCGAGTCGCCGACCAACGGATGATCGAGCAGCGCGTCGAGTCCGGCGGCAAAACGCGGCGCCTGCGCAATACCGTTAGCGAGCAGACCACCCTCCTGATAGAGACGCAGCACTTCGAGGCCGATCGCGGCGCTGACCGGATGCGCGGAGTAGGTCTGGCCGTGACCGACCACCGCGGTATCGCGCGCATCGCCCGCGATGCCCTGGTAGATTTCGTCGGACATCAGCACCGCGCCCATCGGCGCATAGCCCGAGGTCAACCCCTTCGCCACCGTCATCAGATCCGGCTCGACCTGTTCCGCCTCGCATGCGAACAGCGGACCGGTACGACCGAAGCCCGTGATGACTTCGTCGGCGACGAACAGGATGTCGAGACGGCGGCACGCGTCGCGCATCGCCTTCAACCAGCCGACCGGCGGCACGATCACGCCGCCCGACCCCTGGATCGGCTCGCAGAAGAACGCGGCGACGTTCTCCGCGCCGAGTGAGGCCACCTTCGCTTCGAGCGCGGCGACCGACGCGGCGATCAGCGCCTGCGCGTTGTCGCCTTGCGGCTGACGGTATGCATAGGGCGACGCCAGGTGGTGCTGCTGCGGCAGCGGCAGATCGAAGTTGCGGTGAAACGCGGGCAGCGCGGTGAGCCCCGCGCCGACGCTCGACGATCCGTGATAGCCGCGCTCGAGCGCGATCATCTGCTTTTTCGCCGGACGCCCCGTCGCGTTGAAGTAATGCGTGATGAAGCGTACCGCCGAGTCGATCGCATCGGAGCCGCCGAGCGTGAAGTAGACGTGCTGCAGCGAAGCGGGGGAGAGCGCAACCAGCCTTTCGGCCAGTTCGATGGCAGGTTCCGACGAGAAGTGGAAGTAGGTGGTCGCGTAGGGGAGCTTCGTCATCTGCCGCGTCGCCGCTTCGACGATGCTCTGCTGGCCGTAGCCGACGTTCACGCACCACAGGCCCGCGAACGCGTCGAGCAGTTCGTTGCCGTCGATGTCGCGCAGATACGCGCCGTGTCCGGATTCGAGTACGGTGGTGCCCCGCGCTTCGTGCGCGCGGTAGTTGATGACCGGGTGAATCAGATGCTTGCGGTCGGCGTCGATGAGCGATGTTCTTGACATGGTGGTATTTCCCCGCGGGTTGCGATCAGGTGAGCGTCACCTTGATAGTAGCGAGAGCCGCATGCGAGCCGTTCCGCCAAAAAAAGGCTCAAAGAGCGCAGGCGCAGCGTTTTCTACCCCACAGACAGCATTTTCTGCCGCGCGTGCTTAATAGCGGCGCGAACGGGAGTTCAGCCCGAGCGTTCGTGGCCGCGTCAGGTCAACGACTGCGCGATCACCGCGTACTGATGCAGCGAGCCGTCGGCGCGCGTCGGCTCGGAACGGGTTTGCGCGGATGCGATCCGCCGCATCCTGACGACCGTCTCCGTGGGTGCGAGGCCGAGGCCGGTTAGCCACGTTCGCAGGCCTTGCCCGTGCGGCACGTCGATGCGCACCAGCGCGCCTTCGTTCAGGGCGAGCCAATGACGGATCAGCGCTTTGGCATGCACGGCGTCCGGGCTCGCGCCGGCGACCACGGGGCCGATCAGGAAACCGCGTCCGAAGCGGCGGAACAACGAGAAGCCGAGGAGTTCGCCGTCGCGATCGAGCGCGATACCGTCGGCCAGATCGAGCAGCGGTGGCAGCACGCGGCTGCGGTCGAGACCGCTCGCGCGCGATGCGAGCTCGACGAGTTGCACGGCGTCGCTCGCGCCGAGCGGGCGCAGCCGCTCGTTGGCGGCCAGCGCGACGAGCGGCGGGCGGAACGCCGCGCCCTGCATCTGGTCGAGTGCGCCGCAGGCCTCGAAGCCGAGCGCGTCGCACATGGGCTGGGCAGCGTCGGTCGCATAGAGCGTGATGTCGCGCTTGCCGATCTCGTCGAGCGCGTAAGCGAGCAGCGTGCGGCCGATACCCAGGCCGCGATGCTGCGGCGCGACGAGCAGCATCCCGAGCGTCGCCTGATCGGCGCCGAACTTCCAGCACACCACGGTGCCGACCAATGTGCCTGCCGTCTCGGCGACGAATCCGATTCCCGTGTGCGCGGAGAATCCCCAGTCTTCACGGCGATGCGGCCAGCCGATCGCGGCGGACAGGCGTTGTGCGGCGGGCAGGTCGTTGGCGCTCAGGCGTCGGTAGGTGAAAGGTGCGTGCGTGGTTGAATCGGGCACCGGGTGCTCCGTGATTTGTCGGCCGTGCCGCGACTGTTGCACGTTGCTCGCGCGTTGACTAGTACGAACTTCTCATCGTCGTGCGTGCCGCGCCCGGCGAGGCGCCGCTGCGCCCGTGCCGGGCATGCCACGCGAAATGTGTGGTTCCGTCGTGCAGATTGCGTGCGGTGTGCTGAAGTGGCCAATTTTGTCGGTGCAATCCGCGGTGCGCTCGCCGCTACGATGATGTGCATGCACCGACGCCTCGCTTCGAAGATCGCACACGGCGCCGGGCTCGCGCGTCAGGGTCAATGCCAGGGGCGGCAAATCATGCTGTTTGGACCACTCAAAACCATGTTTTCGAATGGTCGAATCCAGCGATACGCGATCAAAGCCATTTTTGGCAGTGCTTAAATCGATTCATGCAGTGCCGCCGCGCCGCGACCAGCACGCGGAGCGCCGTCGAACACCAATGCTGGATATCCCGCGTTCAATCACCAGTGAGGAGCAGTTCGCATGTACGACGACGAAATCAAAACGGGCGGTTTCAGCCGCCGCGACATGATGCGTTTGCTGGCTGCCGGCGGCATGCTCGCCACCGGCGCGGGAGGCTTGCTGGCGGGCGCTCGCCCCGCGCTTGCGGCGACCGCGCCGAAGAAAGGCGGCAAGATCCGGGTCGCCTACGACTCATCGTCGACCGCGGATACGCTCGACCCGGCCAAGGGATCGGCAGGCGCCGACTACATCCGCTTCTTCATGTTTTACAGCGGCCTGACGCAACTCGACAGTTCGCTGACGCCGCGGATGAATCTCGCCGAAGCGGTGGACACGAGCGATGCGAAGGTGTGGGTGATCAAGCTGCGCAAGAGCGCGACCTTCCACGATGGCAAGCCGCTTGCGCCCGCCGATGTCGTCTACTCGCTGATGCGTCATAAGAATCCGGCCACTGCTTCGAAGGTGAAGACGCTGGCCGATCAGTTCGTGGAAGCGAAGCAGACCGGCCCCAACGAGGTCACACTGACGCTCGCGTCGCCCAACGCGGACTTGCCGGTGATTCTCGCCACGCCGCAATTCGTGATCATCAAGGACGGCACGACGGACTTCACGACGGCCGTCGGTACCGGCCCGTACAAGGTGAAGACGTTCAAGCCCGGCGTCTCGACAGTCGGCGTGCGCAATGACAACTTCTGGAAGACGGGCGGCGGCCCCTACCTCGACCAGATCGAGCTGATCGGTATCGGCGACGACGCGGCGCGCATCAATGCGCTGCTGTCCGGCGATGTCCACCTGATCAACGCGGTCGATCCGCGCTCGACGCAGCGCATTGCCGCGACGCCGGGCTATGAGGTGCGCGAGACCAAGTCGGGTCTCTATACCGATCTGATCATGCGACGCGACAATCCGCTGACCGGCAACCCCGATTTCGTACAGGGCATGAAGTATCTGTTCGATCGTGACCAGGTCCGCACGGCGGTGTTTCGCGGCTATGCGGTGGTCGGCAACGATCAGCCGATTCCGCCCAGCCACCGTTACTTCAATGCGTCGCTGCCGCAGCGGCCGCACGATCCGGACAAGGCGAAGTTCTACTTCCAGAAAGCCGGAGCGATCGGGACGGCGTTGCCGCCGATCTATGCGACGACCGACGCAAACGGCTCGATCGAAATGGGCGTGCTGCTGCAGCAGTCCGCCGCGAAGATCGGCGTGAATCTGAACATCAACCGCGTGCCGGCCGACGGTTACTGGTCGAACCACTGGATGAAGCATCCGCTCGGGTTCGGCAGCGTCAATCCCCGCTCGAGCGCCGACGTGCTGTTCACGCAGTTCTTCAAGTCGGACGCGCCGTGGAACGAGTCGGGCTGGAACAACCCGAAGTTCGACCAGCTGCTGGTCGCCGCGCGCTCGGAAACCGACGATGCGAAGCGCAAGCAGATGTACGGCGACATGCAGGTGCTGGTAGCGGAGCAGGGCAGCATCGGCATTCCGACCTTCCTGAGCCTGCTCGATGCGAACGATAAGCGCCTGCAAGGGCTTCAACCCATACCTACCGGCGCGATGATGGGCTTCAACTTCGCCGAGTACGTGTGGTGGAACGCGTAATACGCGCAAGCGCGCGCACGCGCCGGGCGTCGCCCCGGCGCGTGCCCCAAAGCCTCAACCGAGGAGGTCATGCCTATGAACGGGAATATCGCCCAGTTGATCGGCCGGCGCATCGCCGTCACCGCGCTGACGCTGGTGATCGTCTCGATCATCATCTTCGTGATCACCAATCTGTTGCCCGGCGATGCCGCGCAGGCCGCACTCGGCCAGTCGGCGACGGCCGAAACGGTCGCGGCGCTGCGCCAGCAGTTCGGTCTCGACCAGCCGGCTTACCTGCGGTACTTCCATTGGCTCGTCGGTCTGCTGCACGCGAACTTCGGCGTGTCGCTATCGAATAATCTGCCGGTCTCCGAGCTGATCGAAGGGCGCTTGCCGAAGTCGCTGACCCTCGCGGCGATCACCACCGCGGTGTCGGTGCCGATCGCGGTGTCGGCGGGCATCCTGGCGGCGGTCAAGCGCGACTCGCTGATCGACCGCATCGTGAGCCTCGGTACGCTGTCGCTGGTCGCCACGCCCGAGTTCCTGATCGCGACGCTCGCGGTGCTGGTGCTGGCCGTCAAGCTGCACTGGCTGTCCGCGCTGTCGTACAGCGGCGACATTGAGAGCCTGCACGACTTTCTGCGCGCGTATGCAATGCCGGTCGTAACCCTCTGCGCAGTCGTGATTGCGCAGATGGCCCGCATGACCCGCGCCGCGGTGATCGAGCAGCTCAGTTCGTCGTATGTGGAAATGGCGATGCTGAAGGGCGCGAGTCCCGCGCGCGTGGTACTGCGCCACGCACTGCCGAATGCGATCGGCCCGATTGCCAACGCGATCGCGCTGAGCCTGTCTTATCTGCTGGGCGGCGTGATCGTCGTCGAGACCATCTTCAACTATCCGGGCCTCGCGAGCCTGATGGTCGACGCGGTGAGCAACCGCGACTTCCCGCTCGTGCAGGCCTGCACGCTGCTGTTCTGCCTCGGCTATCTGATGCTCGTGCTGCTAGCCGACCTGTGCGCCATCATCTCGAACCCGAGGCTGCGGACATGACGACTCTTCGACCTTCTTCCGATTCGTCTCACCCACTCGGCGCGCTCGAGCCGGTGCAGCGCAGCAGCATGCTGCCGCAGGGCGCGGAGCCACCACAGTCCTGGCGGGGCGGCGGCGCTCCGGCGCCGCGGCCGGTGCGCCGTCGCAGCGTCGCGCAGCGCATGAATCTGTCGACCGGCGGCTGGATCGGTCTCGCGATGGTGAGTTGCGCGCTGTTCGTCGCGGCGTTCGCGCCGTGGATCGCGCCGCACGCGGTGGGCGCGATCATCACGCCCGACGTCTTCGCTGGCTTCAGCGCGAAGCTGCCGCTCGGCTCCGACTACCTGGGCCGCGACATGCTGACCCGCATCATCTACGGCATGCGGCTGACGGTGGTGCTGGCGCTCGCCGCGGCGCTGCTCGCGGCGCTCACCGGGACGATGCTGGGCTTGCTCGCGGCCGTCGCCGGCCGCCATATCGACGAAACCATGAGCCGGCTGCTCGATGCGGTCACCTCGATTCCGTCGAAGATGTTCGCGCTGATGATCGTCGCCGCGTTCGGCTCGTCGCTGCCGTTGCTGATCGCGACAGCGGCCATCAGCTACATGCCGGGCTCGTACCGGATCGCCCGCTCGCTCGCGGTCAATATCGGCACGCTCGAATATGTGCAGGTCGCCCGGGCGCGCGGAGAAAGCGCGCTTTACATCGCGTGCTTCGAGATGCTGCCGAACATGATCCACCCGATGCTTGCCGACACCGGGCTGCGTTTCACGTTCGTCGTGCTGCTGCTGAGCAGCCTGAGCTTTCTCGGCCTGGGCGTGCAGCCGCCGTATGCCGATCTCGGTTCGCTGGTGCGCGAGAACATCGCCGGTCTCGGTGAAGGCGTGCCCGTGGTGATCCTGCCCGCGATCGCAATCGCGGTGCTGACGGTCGGCGTGAACCTGCTGATCGACGGACTGCCGCATCGTGGGCGCCGCAAGAGCATGCCCGATGCCGATGGAGGCCATTGATGAAGGGACACCTGTTCAGACGTGCTCACGCGGACTTTACGGCCGCCACGCAGACCGCGTCGTCACCGTCGTCCAATCTGGTCGAAGTGCGGGGCCTGCGCGTGGTGGGAAGCCGCCCCGGCGAGCCTGATACGACGATCGTGCACGACATCGACTTCGAGATTGCGCGCGGCGAGGTGCTCGCCTTGATCGGCGAATCGGGCTCGGGCAAGACCACGATCGCGCTGTCGCTGATGGGCCATGCTCGCAGCGGCTGCCGCATCGCGGGCGGCTCGATCCGGGTCGGCGACACCGACGTGCTCGGACTCTCGCCGAAACAGCTCGAGGGATTGCGGGGCCGCAAGGTTGCCTATATCGCGCAAAGCGCGGCGGCCGCGTTCAACCCGGCGCGCTCGATCATGGACCAGGTGATCGAAAGCGCGCTGATTCACGGCACGCTCAGCAAGCGCGCCGCGCAGGCAAAAGCGGTCGAACTGTTCCGCGCGCTCGCGCTGCCGGACCCGCAGAAGATCGGCCAGCGTTACCCGCACCAGGTGTCGGGCGGCCAGTTGCAGCGGCTGATGGCGGCGATGGCGCTAATCACCGACCCCGCCCTCGTGATCCTCGACGAGCCGACCACGGCGCTCGACGTCACGACGCAGATCGACGTGCTGCAAGCGTTTCGCGGCGTGATCCGGCAATGCGGAATGACCGCCGTCTATGTGTCGCACGATCTGGCGGTGGTCGCGCAGATGGCCGATCGGATCGTCGTGCTCAGCAACGGTGAGGTTCGCGAAACGGGCCGCACCGAGCAGATTCTGCATGCGCCGGCCCATCCTTATACGCAGAGCCTGATTGCCGCGGTGACGCCCGTTGCACCCGCTGCTGCCGCGCCGGACGCGTCGCAACGCAACGCGGCGCCGCTGCTCGAACTGCGCGGGCTGACGGCCGGCTACGGCGGCACCGACGCGCACGGCTGGCCGCACAAGCTCATTCTGCGCGACGTCGACCTCGCAATCGGCCGTGGCCAGACGGTGGGCGTGATCGGCGAGTCGGGTTCGGGCAAGACGACGCTCGCGAAGGTGATCGCGGGGCTCGTGCCGATGGCGCGCGGCAAGCTGCTGCTCGATGGTGAGCCGCTTGCCGCCAACCTGAACCGTCGCAGCCGCGAACAGTTTCGCTGTATCCAGATCGTGTTCCAGAACGCCGACACCGCGCTCAACCCGACGCATACCGTCGAGCGCACGCTGGCGCGCCCGTTGAAGTTCTATCACGGCATGAAGGGCGAGGCCGCGCGGCGCCGCGTCGCCGAACTGCTTGGCCTGGTTCGCCTGCCAGCCGAACTGGCGCAGCGTCGCACCGGGGAGTTGTCGGGCGGGCAAAAACAGCGCGTGAATCTCGCGCGGGCGCTGGCCGCCGAACCCAAGCTGATCCTTTGCGACGAAGTCACCTCCGCGCTCGATACGGTGGTCGGCGCAGCCATTCTCGAACTGCTGCGCGATCTGCAGAAAAAGCTCGGCGTGTCGTATCTGTTCATCACGCACGACATCGCCAAGGTGCGCGCGATCAGCGACGACATCGTCGTGCTGTACGCGGGGCACCGCGTTGAGGCGGGTAACCGCGACGCGTTGTCGGCGCCGCCGTACCACCCGTATTCGCATCTGCTGGTGTCGTCCGCGCCGGAGCTTCGCGCCGGCTGGCTCGAAGAAGCGGGCGAGCGCTGTCATCAGACGCTGCCGCCGATCGGCGAGCCGGCCGATGAGCCGCAGCTATGCACGTTTCTCGCGCGCTGCCCCCTGCGCATCGATGGGGTCTGCAACCGCACGCCGCCGGCCGCGCGCACGCTCGCGAGCGGCGCTCAGGTGCTGTGCCATCGCAGCGAAGCGGAACTGGAGCAATACCAGAACGGACCGCCGGACGGCGCTACCGCGGCTGGTGGGCTCGCGCAGTCTGTCACGCTGCGCGTCTGATGGAAACTCGCGCTACGCGATGACGGCATCGGCCTTGCCGAATCGGTGTCGTCCGAGCGGCGCGCATGATTTTGTGGCCCGAAGGGATACGACATGACTGGAATCTTCGACTACACCGCCAGCGGCACGACCGTGGTGATGTCGCGTGCGATCAGGCGGGCCGTGGCCTTTATCGACAGCTCGTTCGCGCAGCCGGTCAGTCTTGCGACGCTCGCGGCGACGGCGGGCTTGAGTGTGTCGCGTTTTGCGACGCTGTTCCGCAAAGAAGTTGGAATCTCGCCGCATCGTTATGTGTGTTTGGTGCGGATCCAACACGCCAAGCGGCTATTGCGCGACGGCGTCCCGCCGTCTGAGGTCGCGACCGAGGTCGGGTTTTTCGATCAGAGTCACCTTGGTCGACATTTCCGGCGCGCGGTCGGTGTGACGCCCGGGCATTTCGTCGCTTCGCCGGAGGCGGTCAGCGCGTGCCGATAAAGCGATCGCGCAACGGCAATGCTGTCGATCAATGGAACCGCGGGCGGTCTCGAACGCGCGCAACCTACGACGTCTCAAGGCAGAGCCGACGCAGATAGACCGGTTGAGCATCGGCGTCTCAGGGGCGCGAGAAATCTGCCGGCTTCAGGGCATCGTGATAACGGAAGGCTCGATGCGCGCTTCGGCAAGGCGCTGTGTAGCGAATGCTAACGTGCAGCGCACTCCTGATGCCTAGTGCGGCACCAGCAGACGTCCCGTCAGGCTCGGGGGATAGCGGGAGTCGTCGATCACATCACAAGCGCATTCCAACAACCGCCAGAGTGTTCGCAATGCGGTTGCGGATATGCCGGCGCCCCGTCGCCATTCACCCGGCAACGGACTTTACACGTTGTTACCGTCGCGCAGCGGACGTTTGGGCGGGCTTTCCTTATACTGCCGCGCAACCGCCTTCCTCTTTATTCTCGCCGTGCCCGGCGCGGCAGAAATGCCAACCATACCTTGATGCCCATGCTCTCTACCAAGTTCGCCCTGAACTCTGCGCTTGTCGTTGCAGCAAGTCTTGCGTTGTCGGCCTGCGTTGCCCCGGGCTACGCGCCGTACGGCTCGCAGCAAGGCTACCAGGGCCAGTATGCAGCGCCCGCGTATAGCCAGCCCGTCTACGCGCAACCGGGCACCGTGCAGCAACCCGCCTACGCGCCGCAGCCTGCGCCGCAACAGCCGTATGACATACAAAACGGCGGCCAGTACGGGTCGCAGTACAACCCGCAATACGGCAATCAATATGGCACGCAGTACGGCACGATCTCAAGCATCCGGCCCTTGAGTAGCGCCACGGGTACTTCGGGTATCGCGGGAACCGTCGTCGGCGCGCTGGTTGGCGGCGTTCTTGGTAATCAGATCGGGGGCGGGCACGGTCGCGACGCAGCGACCGTCATCGGCGCGCTCGGTGGAGCCTACGCGGGCAACCAGATCGGCCAGCAGATGGGTCGGCCCGCCGGCTACCAGATCGACGTGCAGCTGAGCGACGGCTCAACGCGCGCGTTCGACGTGCCGACGCCCGGCGACCTGCGTCCGGGCGAGCGCGTGCAGGTCAACGGCAGCCAACTCTCCCGTTACTGATTACGGGGACTGTCGGCTGGCGTCACGATCCGCGGAGCGGACAGGCGAGAGACCACGCCAACGCGGGCGCTCTACGCCAGAGCTGGCCATCTTGTTGCGACTAAACCCGCTTTGCTGTTGCGCCGCTTAGCTGGCGTTGCGGGATTCCCCCGGATTACTGTCCGAGCGGTGCGCCACCAGCTCCAGCAGTGCGTCAAGCTGAGGCGAGCGGTTGCCGGCGCGCCATGCCATCAACAGTTCGATCTCGGGCACCGGTCCCACCAGCGGCCTCGTGCAGATCGCTGGATTCGTCAGCGATGCGGTATAGGCGGGCAGCAGTCCGTAACCGAGTCCCATGCCGATCAGGTTCAGCTTGAGCAGGATATTGGTCGCCACCTGAATGACCTTGGGTTGCAGCCTATGTTGTTTGAAGTAGCCGTCCACGACGTCATACGCATCGCCCGAATAAAGCGGATGCGTGCTGATGAACGCTTCGCCGTCCAGCTGCGCCGGCTTGATCCGCTTGTATCGCGCGAGCGGATGAGCGACCGGCAGTACCACCAGAATAGGTTCTCGGAGCACGACTTCAGAGAGGATCTCGGGCGAGCGGATCGGCTTGCGCATGAAGGCGACGTCGATTTCGTTGTCGAGCAGCATCTGCTCCTGCTCGGACGTCGGAATGCTGCGCAGATCGACGTTCAGTTCGGGAAAGCGTAGCCGCAGCCGCGGCAGTATGCCCGGGAAAATCCGCACTTCGGCGGCCGGCACGAAGCCGATGGTGACAGTCGAGCTGCTTTTGCGCCCTATGTGACGCGCCCGCGTCACTGCGCGTTCGGCCTGCGCACCGAAGGTGCGCGTCAACGGCGTCGGCCCGTGCGGGATGGCGAGCGATTTGCGCGGTCCGACCGCACTCGGCCAGGAGGACAAACGCATCATGGATTCGCGCTCTCCCGAGGCGATCGCCAGCATCCTGCCGCTGCAGTTCTTCCCCGAGCCCGCCGATTTCACCGGCCCTTACGTGATGCTGGCTTCGCGCGCGAACAACCGCGTACTGAGCGGCGTGATGATTAATGCTGATGCCGGTCTCGGCATTCGCGGCATTCGCGGCATTCGTCACGTCGCGGGTGGTCTTCATCTTTGATTCGCGAGAAGGGATTCATGAATCGTCCCGTTTATGTGATCGTCGGCGCAGGGCAGGCTGGCGCGAATGCAGCCGTCGAACTGCGCCGGCAAGGTTTCGAGGGGCGTGTCTTGCTGGTGGGTGACGAAGCGCATCCGCCTTACGAGCGTCCGCCGCTTTCGAAGGATGTGCTGTTGCGTCCCGAGCAAACGCGCTGTGCCGTGCATGCGGATGATTTCTACGCCCAGCGCGATATCGAATTGCAGATCGGCGTGGCTGTCAGCACGCTCGATCGGCAAACGCGCAAGCTGACACTGGCGAACGGCACATCGATCGCATATGACAAGCTGCTGCTCGCGACCGGTGCGCAGGCGCGCCGGTTGCCGCTACTCGATGCTTTAGGCGAGAACGTGCATACGCTGCGCACACTCGACGATGCGCGCAAGCTCGCGAGCGAATTGCGCCCCGGCAAGCGCATTCTGCTGGTCGGCGCGGGCGTGATCGGGCTCGAACTCGCGTCGAGTGCGGCTGATCTCAGCGCGCAAGTCACCGTGATCGAAGCTGCGCCATTGGCCATGGGGAGATGCGCGCCTGTGCTGCTCAGTCAGTTCCTGTGCGATGTTCATCGCCGGCGAGGGGTGACGTTCCACTTTGGCGCGACGCTCGCGAACGCCACGCGCGAAAACCGCGAGATCGTTCTGAACCTTCAGGACGGCACGCGAATTGCCGGCGACGCGGTGATCTACGGTGTCGGCGCGCAACCCGACATTGCACTGGCGCGGTCCGCTGGGCTCGCGATCGATAACGGCATCGTGATCGATGCGGCGTGCCGTACTTCTGACGTGCATATCCACGCGGCGGGCGATGTCGCGAGCCGGCACGACGCGAGCAGCGGGACTTATCGACGCCACGAAACCTGGGACAACGCGCAAAAGCAGGGCATTGCGGCAGCGCGCGCCATGCTCGGCCTCGCGCCCGACGCGCAAACCGCGCCGTGGTTCTGGACCGATCAGTGCGGCCTGAACGTGCAGTTCGTCGGCGACATGTCCGCGGCGGACTGGATCGTGCGCGGGCAACTCAACGAGCCACCTTGCATGTTGTTCGGGCTTGATGAAGCGGGCGCGCTGGTTGGCGCGATCACCGTGAACTTCGGTCGTGAAATGCGCAGCGTGCGGCAGTTGGTGGAGCGTCGCGCGAAGCTGGCGCGCGAGGTACTGCTCGATCCAGGGCGGACGATGCGCGAGATCGCCAAAGAAGTTGTTTGAAGGGGATTTGTCGTCCGATGGGAATTGCTCGACGAAAATGCGGCCAACAGGCGCAAGCACGTCGTTTAACTCCGAAGGAAATCCTGACAAGCAGGCCAGCCATTTCCGACGGCATAATCGGCCAGCACCGATGGAAGTCGGATTTACGGTTGCCTACGATGTTTTCGACCGAGTTGCGGAGGCAATGGCGGAAACTCCGTGGTTGCATCCCGTTGGCATGACCCCGCCGTGGCAGAGGGACTGGTGCGTCGCACCCGATTCGGAAAAAGGAGGTCGATGATGCGATCAATATTTGACGGGACGGAGCGGGAGCCCGCAGCAAAGAAGACGATTGAATGATATGTCCGCATCCATACCACTGAGCGACGCGGACTGGGCCCGTATCGCCAGTCTTTTCCGGTTCGACGAAGCAAGGCGGTATGGAAAGACACCCAGGCATCCGCGCGAAATATTGAACGCGATATTATGGGTCTCGACACACCAAAAGGCATGGACATATTTGCCGCCGGACATGCCACCTGCACGGACCTGCTACATAAAGTGCCTGCAATGGCGACGCGATGGGACCTTGAGACAGGTGGAAGCCCTCCTCGGACTGCGCATCGATTTCCGCTAACGCTTGCCAATTCATATCTTTCTCTGCTTATACTCATAGTCGCCTGAACGGCTCACGCCCAGGTCCCACGCTGCACGCCGACAAGAAACCACGACATCGGTCGACAATACGGCACGCGATCCACGTTTTGGAACCGCAGTTCTTACATATCGGGTGGGACCTCTTATGCGAAATCGTGCTTTTGGTGCTGCAATTTCATCGTTGCTGCTGGCAGGCGCAGCAGCTTCACCGGCCATCGCGCATACCGACGACGGCTTCGCGCAGGACGACGGCGCATCGCATGGCCGTCCGGTCAAGGTGATGATCATTTCGATGTTCGGTCCGGAAGGCCAGGTGTGGCTCGATCATCTCGGACCGTGGCAGGACATCCCCGTCGCGGGACTGTCTCCTGACTATCCCGCAGTGCACTGCAATCGCCAGGAGGTGTGCGTGATGACGACGGGCATGGGGCACGCGAATGCCGCCGCGTCGATCATGGCGCTGACGTTCTCGCCGCGTTTCGACTTGCGTCATACGTACTTCATGGTGGCAGGCATCGCGGGTATCGATCCGCTGCAGGGGACCGTCGGTTCCGCTGCGTGGGCCAACTGGCTCGTCGACTTCGGGATTCAATGGGAGATCGACGGGCGGGAAATTCCGCCGGGCTGGAACACCGGCTATCTCGGCATCAACACGACGGGCCCGACGCAGAAGCCGCCGCTCGACTATCGCAGCGAAGTGTTCCAGCTCAATCCGGCGCTTTCGAACGCGGCATTCGCGCTGTCGCGCAACGTGACGCTCACCGACGACGCACAGGCGCAGGCTGCCCGCGCCAAATACAACTATGCGCCTGCGAACCGTCCGCCCACAGTGATCCAATGCGACACGCTGGCGGGCGACACCTGGTGGTCGGGCACCGATCTCGGCGAGCGCGCGCGGCAATGGACGAAAATCCTGACCGACGGCAAGGGCACCTATTGCACGACGCAGCAGGAAGACAACGCCACTTTCGAGGCGTTGACGCGCGCGGCGACCTCGCATCGTGTTGACCTGGACCGTGTAGCGGTGCTGCGCGCCGGCTCGGACTTCGACCGGCCTTACGCGGGCCAGTCGAGCGCGGACAATCTGCTCAACTACGCGTCACAGGGCGGCTTCACGATCGCGATCAACAATCTGTTCCTGACGGGCAATTCGCTCGTGCAGGACATCGTCACGCATTGGGGCGAGTGGCGCGACGGCGTACCGCGGCGGTAGCGGGTTGGCGGCTTGGTGAAGCACAGCGCGGTCGGTCTGCACAGCGAATCTGTCTGTGGTTGTCGTGGGCGGCCGAGTAGAGAACGGTGGCCACGACAACGCAACGGGCGGTACGCTCGGCGCACCGCCGCCTGCAGTTTTAGTCAGTCATGCAACGCGCAGCGTCGTGTCGCGGGCGCGTTGTGCCTCTTCAAGCGGTCCGTCGACGGCAACGTCGCGGCGGATGTACTGGGTGCCGTCGTGGTCCGCATTGCGTCGGCCATCCCGGAACTCGCATATCAAGTGGACAGACGGATTCCGAGCTTTAATCACGTGGCGCTTAATTGCCGCTAATAAAATCCCGTCACCTGAAAACGTCGGGTGTCGTTTGAAGGCGGATTACAAGAACGAGTTAAGCGTCGCGGGAATCGCTCGAACCGCTGTTGCCAGACACTTTCGTATTGAAGATCTCTACACGCCACTGTGTCCGTTCAGATAACAGAGCGAGAAGCGATTGCTGATCCTTTGGCAATTGCGCGCAAGGCAGCGTAGTCCAGAATTGATATCTGATGACGGCCCCGTTTTGCGAGCACGCCGCGTCGCGTAAGTGACGCAAGAACTCGGGAGACTGTCTCGCGGCTCACATTTGCCATTGCTCCAAGCGACGCGTGACTCGGAAGTTCAATTGTCTGCTGCTCACTGCTAGCTGCGCCGATGAGTGTCGAAACAATCCAGGCGGACACCCTCGCGGTAGCGCCCAGAACACCTTGGTCCGTTTGGCGCTTCGCCAGGTCCCGAACCAATTGAGCCAGACATCCATTCAATGCGCTCGCAACCCCTGGCTCGCGAAAAATCCGACGCGCGTCGGAACGACTGATCAGAGCGACGCTGCTGTCACGGGTGGCGACAATATTGCCAGGCAACGGCATGTCATTGATGGCCGACACAGCGCCGACCATTTCGCCGGCACTGGCCGTACCAATGGGGATCTCATGTCCGTCTTCCGATAATGCACTCACTCGCAGGTGGCCGGCTAACAGCATAACTAAAGGCGAATCAGTATCGCCCTGAAAACATACATAATCATCTGCTTTGAATTCGCTAATGCGCGCCACCTGCCTTGCAAGGCTGAGTACCTGCTCATCAGATGTTTTGAATAGCGTTTGTTCCCTGAGTCTTTCCATCGTTGCCTTGCAGTACCAGTAAATCTCTAGCAGAAAGAGGCATTTTAGGTGCGACTTTTAAGCATTGTTAAATCCTTTTTTCGATTGGACGAAATTGAATGAAAAGTTTCGATGAAAAACTGGTGCGCAAACGTTGTACTCGAACTCTCAGAAAAAATGCCGTCGTTTTTGTGCAACAAACTTTGCTTCCACGGGCGGACACTGGCAGGGCATTTCTGGACCATACCCGCCTCGCCCTTGCACAAGTCGATGCGGCGTGCGAGGCAGCGCGGCGGGCGGCGCGACCGTCCAAGCCGACGTTTGCTGTTGGCTGCGCGCAGAACGGATGGTCATGCAGACGGTTTGATCATCCCTGCGCTGAGATGATCGGACATTTGTTGCGAGCCCCTTGATGACCATCGCAAGCTGCACGTCTTCAAGATCAAGGGCCGGTGCTTTGTTCGATTCAACGTCTGCGCCGGTTCCTCGCGCACCTTTCCGCTTCGCGGCCGACTTATGCGAACCCGCACCCCGCGTGCGACGTCAATCGACGCTGACGGTCCACCCGGACGGCTAGTGAAAATCTTCCCTCGCGAGCAGCGGTACGACCCTGGCGAAAAGTGCGTGAGGGGCATTACCGCGAATCCGGCACGGATATTACGCTCTCGACGATGCCGGCGAAGGTCTGGACAGCGGGACGGATGGCTTCGATCTCGAGCGCACCGAATCCCAGCAGAAAGCCGTCGCGAAATCCCGGATCTCCTTGATTGAACGTGTGCAGCCTGCGAAGGTAAATTCCCTGTTCAAGCGATCGCGATACAGTCGTATCGAAGTCAAGCAGATCACGGATTCTGATTGTCATATGCAGACCCGCCGCGTTCCGTGATGTTTCAAGTGCATCGCCAAAGCACTGGTCCAGACATCGGAGCAATTCCGATTGTCTTGCCCCGTAGATATCGCGCATCCGCCGGATGTGCTTCGAGAAATGCCCGTCCGCAATAAAGTCTGCCATTGCTGCCTGCAAGGAAAGGTGCCCTGGTCTGTATAAGCGCAACGAAGCGGCTGCGAAGGAATCGACCAGGTCGGGCGGAACAACTATATAGCTGAGCCTCATGCCGGGATACATGACCTTGCTTAACGTTCCCATCAGAATGACACGGCCGTTTTCATCGACGCCCTGAAGAGACGGAAGCGGACGCTGGTCATATCGGAACTCACTGTCATAGTCGTCTTCCAGAACGAATGCATCCCACTGCTCAGCGGCCGCACGCAGACCGGCACGCCGTTCGTCCGACAACGTCACCCCCATCGGAAACTGATGCGATGGGGTCGTCACTATGAGGCGAGCCCGGCGCGAACAGCGTTCGAGCTTCATACCGTTATTGTCGACAGCAATAGCCTCCACTTCCAGCCCGTTGGCGCGCAACAGGATTGGCGTTGCCCAGTGGCAAGGGTTTTCAATGTAGGCCAGTTCGCCCACGTCGGCCAGAATTCGTGAGCAAAGGTCAATCGACTGGTTGCTCCCCATCGTCACGATGATTTGTTCCGGGGAGGCCCGAACCGCGCGCGATACGCGCAAATATTCCGATAGCGCGCGGCGCAACGGCAGATATCCGCCCGGATTGGAGTAGCCCATGAGTTCCGCATGCTGCTCGCCGAGATAGCGATTCTGGATACGCCTCCATATCTGATACGGAAAACAATCCGTGTCGCAAACCCCCGGAACGAACGCCCCCTTGCGTTCCTGGATGCCCGCAGGAGCGCTTATCAGTCGCTGCCCGCGCTCGGACAGGGTTCGTGCGGTCGATTCCCTAGGCGCTGACTTCATTGATTGCGGCAGCTTGTCGGAGACACGCGTACCACTCGTGGAATCGGTATGGAGATAGCCATCGGCCGACAGCCTGTCATAAGCCGTTACAACGGTTATCCGGGAGACTTTTAGTGCAGCCGCGAGCGTTCGGGAAGACGGCAAACGTGTGGAAGCCTTCAGAGTGCCGTCCGATACTGCGTCCCGGATCCCGTTCGCAATCTGGATCTGTAGTGGTACGGACCCATCCCGGCGGAGGTGGCCGATCAGGAGGTCAGCAAGCAACGAGTCAGCCATTGGACCTATCCAGCTTTTTGAATTGGACTCATAGGTTCGCAGTGGGTACGCGTACTGTCAAGGCTCGTCATCGACCAGGGCCTTTTCAGTTATTGGGGATCCTATGCATGTATCTCTACGTGAGCGTATTCGTCAGTTACATCGCGTGATAGGCCTGAGCATCGGTCTGTTCGTCGTCATGGTGGCGATTACTGGCGCGGGCATGCTGTTTCGGGAGCCACTCGAACCCGTCATCTACCACGGTCTGCTCAAGGTCGAATCGTGCAAAGAGCGCCTACCGCTCGATACGTTGATTGGCAATGCCAGCGCTTCCAATCCAGCCGCAGGCCGGCCAAAGCAGGTGCGCATATACGCCGACGTGGATTCCAGCACACGTGTTCTCCTCAGCGACGACCGGTGGTACTACGTCAATCCATGCACTGGCGAAGTGCTTGGCAGCGAGCATCGTTACGGCGGCCTGTTCGGTACGATGGCCAGCCTGCACAGTTTTCAGTTTCTGAAGAATGGAAGCGTCGTCGCTGGAACGCTTGCGCTGACATTCGCGATTGTGCTGGTCGGTGGCGGCCTGGCTGTGTGGATTGCAGAGGCGTTGCGCAAACGCAGGCGAGTCGTCACGATCAAGCCCAACCTCACCGGTCGCACGCGCTGGCTCAGTCTGCACAAAACCCTTGGCGCGTATGTCAGCCTCATCGTACTTGCGTGCGCGCTCACCGGCGCGCTGCAATCGTTTCAATTCTTGAGAGATGCGCTCTACACACTGACGGCATCGAAGCCCCCCGCACCTTCCCCAAGACCGGTCGCGCAGGCCGCGACGCAACGCCTGCCAGTCGAGGCCCTCTGGAAACGCGCAGAGGCACTGGTGCCGCAACCAGAATATGCCCGCATTCGCTACCCTGGCAAGCCGGGCGATGCTTTCAACTTCGATCTTGTCGCACGCGACGCGCCGCATATAAATGCGTTCTCCTACGTTAGTGTCGATTCGAACACAGGCAAAGTGTTGCGCTTTACTTCATATGCGGAGAACAGCCTGGGTCATCGAATTTACCTGACGGCGCTTGCGCTGCATTACGGTTGGCTGAGCGGCGGATTTCTGCAAGTGCTGCAACTGATTGGCGTGCTATCTGTACCGGTATTGGCTTACGCCGGCATCGGCAGTTATCTGCGCGGCAGACGGCCTCGGCCGGCTCCCGTGTGGCCCCGGGCGACTCTCGCGTTGAAAGTAGCCAGAAAAACGGCGGAAGCGGAGAACATCCAATCTTTTGAACTTGTCGACCCTGCTGGAAAAGCGCTGCCGCCGTTTGCGGCCGGCTCCCACCTCGATGTTCACGTACCCGGCGGAAAGATTCGACAATACTCGCTGTGCAATCCTCCTGGGGAAAGACATCGCTATCTGATTGCCGTCATGCGGGCAGAACCAACGCGCGGTGGGTCAAGGGCCATGCATGAGCAGGTCAAGGAAGGCGACCTGATCGAAGTCAGCGCTCCTAAAAATCACTTCCCCCTCGTGGAATCCGCGAAGCATTCCCTGCTCATCGCGGGTGGTATCGGTATTACGCCGATTCTTTGCATGGTGGAACACCTGGCTGATCTCGGAGCCGATTTCGAAATGCATTACTTCGCGCGCTCGCCGGCGCGCGCGGCCTTTGTCGAGCGCATCAAGCGCTCGACATTCGCCGACCACGTTTTTTTCCACTTCACGGAAGAAGAGAAACAGCAACGGCTGGATCTGGCCGTGCTTCTCCAGACGCACGACGCCGGAATGCACCTGTACGTATGCGGCGGCGAGGCATTCATGAATGCCGTCATCGACACCGCATTGCAGAAAGGCTGGCGCAAAGACCGCGTGCACAGGGAATATTTCAGCGTTGAGAAGAAGGAATCCGACAGCAATGTCGAATTCGACGTCACGATCGCAAGCACAGGTAGGACTATTCGTATCCCGGCAGACAAGACGGTAATCACTGCTTTGGCCGATTGCGGAATCCATATTACGGCGTCCTGCGAGCAGGGCGTCTGCGGCACCTGTGTGACGCGCGTGCTGGAAGGCGAACCGCAGCATCGCGACGTATTTCTCTCCGACAACGAGAAGAATAGAAACGATCGATTCACTCCCTGCTGTTCGCGTGCCAATAGCCGGACGCTGGTACTCGATCTGTAGATGGAAAGAGCGGAACTGTTTCAACCACTGGAAGGAGACACAAATGGGGATCACCGGAAAACTCGCTGTCGTGGCAAGCCTGATTGCAGGCATGGGCATCGCCAGCCTGGCGCACTCGCATGGCATCTATTTCGCGCAGCGCTCGAACCAATTGGCGCTGATCTACGGCGAGGGCAGCGACGACCTGGATGTCATCAAGCGCCAGCACAAGGTGAAGAGCGTCACTGCCTACGACGAGCAGGGCAAGGAGGTCGCCACGCATCTCACGCCCAACGGACCGCTGCTCGTGGTGGATACCGACACGCAGCCGGCAATCGTTGCCGGGATGATGGACTACGGCCTGTGGAGCAAGACCGCGAACGGCGAGTGGCAAAACAAGGGCAAGGACGAGGTGCCCGGCGCCACGTTCAGCGAGCACACGTTCAAGTACGCGGTGCATCTGCGCCGGCCCCTGAATGGGGCGATGCCCGTACTGCCCGGGCAGAAGTTGCAGATCGTACCGGTTGACAAACAGATGCCGGATCAGTTGGGCCAGCCGCTCACGGTTCGGGTGCTCTACGACGGCAAGCCCGCGCCCGGCGTCGACGTGCAACCCGATTTCGTCAATGACCCTGATTCCAAACCAATGAAGACCGGTGCAGATGGCACCGTGACGATCAAGGTGCGCAACCAGGGCCTGAACGTGGTCGTAGCAACACTCGATACGCCGCCGTCGGAACCAGCGAAGGCGAACCAGGACGAGCACAAGGCCACACTGTCGTTCGTGCTGCCGCACCTGCCCGAGTGATCAACGGTTATCTGCTGGAGCTCCTGCCCAATGAAACGATTTTCCGGCCTGCTGCACTTGCTGCAGCCGCTTGCGGCGTGAAGCTTGTCGCGGACGACAAGGCGATCGCTCTCGCGACGATAGAAGACGAGTCGACGAACAGCGCGCGCTTTGTCATCAAGTAAGGAAGGCGTCCCTCGGCGCCGGCAACTCTGATTGCCGGCGTTTTCGTCGTTCCCCGAAGCGCTGCGCCGCAACCGGCTACATCCATCTCGACGCAGCGAAACGGGAGAAGTTTTATCCACCACATCGCATTCGCCGGGTAGTCGGGTGACGACGCTTGATGACTGTCGTTCGATTTATTTCATTTTCTTATTCAACCACAAGACCTTCTTATGAAAAAGTCTTTGATTGCCGCGGCGCTCGTAGCCTCGTTCACATGTACGGCACACGCTCAGAATAGTGTGACTCTCTACGGTGTGCTCGACGTCGGCATGAACTATGTGAACAACGTTGGTGGTCACAAGCAGTATTCGATGGTTGCCGGAAATCTGAGTGGCAACCGTTGGGGATTGCGAGGCGCTGAGGATCTCGGCGGCGGACTTCAAACACTTTTCGTGCTAGAAAACGGCTTCAGTGTTGCGAACGGGAAGCTCGGCCAAGGGGGCGACGAGTTCGGTCGTCAAGCCTATCTCGGCTTTTCATCATCGAACCTAGGTACCGTTACGTTCGGGCGTCAGTATGATTTGATTAACGATTTGACCTACATGTTCGTGGCGGCACAGATGTGGGGTGGATTCGCCAGCGCCCATCCTGGTGATTTGGATAACACAGATGGTAGCAACCACGTCAACAACGCGATCAAGTTTCGCAGTGTGTCGTACGCTGGATTGTCGTTCGCGGGCCTCTACAGCTTTGGCGGTGTCGCTGGAAAATTCAACCAGAATCAGATCTGGTCGGTCGGGGCGAACTACAAGTTGGGGCCACTCACGCTTGGCACCGCCTTCGTTGACGCGCGAGATCCTAACTTTGCTTATTTTGGCAATACCGCGGCCTCGAGCACGACGGGGTCCAACATGTCTGGAAGCCGCGTGTATTCGGGCTATGCGTCCGCAAAAAGCCAGCAGATTTTCGTCGCAGGCGCTTCTTATGTCGTTGGTGCCGCTACGTTCGGCGTTGTCTACAGCAATACGCAGTTCAAGGATATCGGGACGCTACCGGGTCTCCCGGCTACCGGCGCAGGCGGCGATGCCAAATTCCACGACGTTGAAGTCAATCTCGGCTATCAACTCACGCCAGCCCTCCACCTCGGCGTCGCCTATAACTACCTGAAAGGATATGGCGTGAACGGTGCAATTTACAATCAAGGCACGATCGGGGCTAACTACTTGCTATCCAAGCGGACTGACCTTTACACAGTCGCGGTTTACCAGCATGCGTCGGGCACCGATTCGACCGGTGGGAAGGCGGTCGCAAACCTCAACGGCCTAACCGCCTCCACAACTCAGAGCCAGGTACAAGTAGTTGTTGGCATCAGGCATCGCTTCTAGGGAAGGTCTGCAAAAGTTCTGACGTTGACGTCTCGGTGGACTATCCTGGGAGAAGGCAGGTTTAAGGGGTACCTCGATGACACAGCTTGGTCTTGGTCTGGATCTTTCAACGAAACGCACGCGCAAGCGGGAATTTCTCGATGAGATGAGTCGCGTTGTGCCATGGTCGAGGTTGATTGCGTTGATCGAACCGAACTATCCAAGGGGTAAGACTGGAAGGCCGCCGTTTCCTATTGCGACGATGCTGCAGATCCACTTCATGCAGCAGTGGTTTGGTCTGTCAGACCCGGCGATGGAAGAGGCGCTTTATGACGTGCCGCTGTATCGTGAATTTGCTGGGCTGGACGAGGGTATGACGCGTTTGCCGGACGAGAGCACGATTCTCCGGTTCCGTCACCTTCTCGAAACGCACGGCCTGGCTGCGCAGATGCTCACGCTGGTCAATGAGATCCTGAGCGAGAAAGGCTTGATGCTGAAGGTGGGGTCGGCGATCGACGCTACTTTGATTTCCGCACCCACTTCGACGAAGAACAGCTCTGGTACACGGGACCCGGAAATGCACCAGACGAAGAAGGGAAATCAATGGTACTTCGGGATGAAAGCGCACGTCGGCGTGGACGCAGAGTCGGGCCTGGTCCACACGGTCATCGGCACAGCCGCCAACGTTCATGACATCAATGCGGCCGAAGCGCTGTTGCACGGCCAGGAAATGGATGTGTACGCTGACGCCGGATATCAGGGTATCGAAAAGCGCTGCCAGGTAAACGCGGTACGCTGGCATGTCGCGATGCGACCAGGCAGGCGCAGACAACTGGACCTAACCGATCGGCTGGACGCGATATTCGATCAGATTGAACGCCTGAAGGCCGGCATCCGCGCCAAGGTTGAACATCCGTTCCGCGTCCTCAAACAGCAGTTTGGCTATACGAAGACCCGGTACCGAGGGTTGATGAAGAACACCGCCCAGATCACGACACTATTTGCTCTGGGCAACCTGTGGATGGCACGCAAGGCTTTGTGGAAAGCTTGAAACGCTCGCAGATTCAGGCCGCGAATCTCGGCAAACAGTGGTCGTCACGCTTCAAAAGCCAGACGACCAACCTACCAGCAGACTCTCATGGCTGATAAGACGCAAGTGGCAAACGGCCAACTCTCTGAAAAACGAGTTGTGCAGACCTTCCCTAGCAGAGCTTGAAGTAGGTTTCGGATTGACGAGATGGGCTGGCATCCAATGCAAAGTGAACTGACGACTATTAAACCCCTTCAGAGTGGTTCGTTGTTTTTTTGAAAGGAGAACATTCCGGCGCATCTTCGTGTTGGATCAATCGCAGCAAAGGGCCGATGGCCTGGTTTAGCAGAGGCTGGCGGTGGCGTACCCAAATCTGCATCGGCTCCGGCCGGCAGCCAATGCGCGCTTTAGGTGCGAGCGCTGTCCTGCCGAAAGAGACACGTCGGCAACGGAAATCAATTGCCTGCGTCAGTGACGCATGCAGCAGGCGCAGATATAGCGGCACACCATTGGCGGCTGTTTCGCGATCGAAGCCGATGTGCCAGACGACCGCGGTCTCAGCATCCTTGAGCGTAACGACGAAGCCGTAAATTTGGCTTCCCTTGACTGCGACGTGGAACGCGATGGATTCAGCGGCAGCTAGCGCTAACGCCGACCAGTATTCCTGTTCCAACATAAACGGGCGCAATTTGGCATTAGTGTGGGTCTGCAGATAGAGATCTTGCAAACGTGCAGAAAACGGCGTCACCTGGTCAAGACGCTCGATCCGGAATCCAGCCGCCTCGAATGGCTTGTAGATCTGGGACTTGACGGCATTGCGATACTTGGAAGCGAGACTCGCAAGATAGTCATCGTGGGTATGGACACCTTCAGGTAGCGTCAGCACCATGTTCGGCTCGGTTTCGACGGCGGAATAGCTGAGTTCCCCGAGGCAGGCACTGGGCATCTTGTCGGCCTCCAGAATGTCCTTGACCAAAATCACGTTGGTCTGGCCGTCCAGCTTTTCGCTTCGACGGGTACGATACAGTGCCTCCGCCACGGCGGGCCACAGTTCCGCAGGGGTGCTGCCGGGCGCGAAACAAACGCCGTGCTGCCCGTAGCTGAGCAGGTTGCCACAGATAAGCACGCGCTCTTTGAATGGAACCTTGAGTTTGTGGTTGCGTTGTTCGCCTAGGTGCTCGAGGCTCACCTGGACGATTTGCATGCAGACAGTGGCGCGCGGTCCGTCGTCATCCGAGATCAAGGCGTAGCGCGGCTCTAGATTGGCTGGACCTGCCGCTTCGATCATTTGCAGGTATTCCGGCGAAAAATAAAAGCTCTGCCCAGCAGTTACCGAACGCCAATCCTCCACATTGAGCTGGCGGAGGCGATGAGCAATGGCGATTTGAAACCCGCTAGCGCGACGCAGTTTCTTGCGTAGTTGCAGGCGGGTGTTCAGTCGTGGTGGAAGTAGTTTCATCGCGAACGGGCCGAGGACCAGCGGCAAACTCAAAACGACTGCACATCCTGCTTTCTTATCTTAGGCGAAGCCTCGTCGACATTGTTGCCGCCGGTGTTAGTGGCTGGAGAACAGGACGTCCGCAATGATGCCAGTCGTGATAGCCGCGAGCACGTAATCCCCGTTCACCCCGACCCAGTGATAACCGTGCGGCGGCGGTCGGAGGCCGTGGCCGCGCCAGTCGTCGACGACGTAGTTGTGATTGCGGTATTCGGGCGGAAGTCGATCGCCCTGACGCCAGTCGGCGTGCGGCATCGGGCCGCCCGGCCGCCCGCGATAGGCCTCCGGCATGGGGCCATGACTGTGAACGGGCGGCGGACGCATGTCGTGTTGTTTGGGACCGTGCGCCGACCAGTCACTGTGATGCTGATTGTCGTGAGGCTGGGCGAAAGCGGGGATCGACGCACCGAGTAGGGCTGCAATCATGAGTTGCGCGAGCAATTTTGATTTCATGGCTGCCTCGGGAGGAGAATTGATCGATATGAAACAGTGGCGTTTGACGGCGATGATGTTTCCCTAGCCGTTCAGCGGAGATGGTCAGTGCGCAGGCTCTCTGCGCACTTCCATGGAAAGACGGTCGGACGAAGAGCCGTCCGGCAGTCAGCAGGTTAGTGACCGAAGTAGACGGAACCCGGGCCGGTGCGGGCTGCTTCGCTCGTGTAGGCATGGCCGCCCGCTGCGGACGAACCGCTTATGACGCCACCCACTCCGGACGTGTCCCCGTGTTGCGCAGCAACCTTGGCTTCAGCAGCCTGGATATCCGCTGGATATTCGCGCGGGTTCGCACGGGCTGGGTTGTAGCCGGCAGCTTCTATTTCGACCAGTTGCTCACGGACTTCAGCGCGGGTTAGTGGATGGTTTGCTGCCGCGTTCGCTGCGGCGAAAACCGTAATCGGAGCAGCGAAGGCGATGGCAGCGACAAAGGCGGCGAGTTTAACGAGGGGCTTCATGGTTACTACCTCCTTGGTTGTTGGTTGGACGTTGCAAGCTTCTGCTTGTTTTCAACCGTCATGAGAAGTGTAAGGAAATAGTAAACAAGGGTAAACACCTACTTTGCAAGACACTATTGCATTCGGTGTAATAAACATAGGCTATTGCGGCACAACCGCAGATATATACGATAAATTAGATGGCAATCCACATGCGGGCAGGGACGAGGAGCGGCTGTCGTAGTTCGCGCTCGCGAAGCCACTAGCCTGCGCACGACCTTGGAACTGCGGATCAGTTCGTGGCGGCTTATGGATTCATAGTCTTCCAAACTGAGAGAACTATGAGGTGTCCCCGCCGTGATCCATTCAGTGTTCTTGCTCTTTGCCGGCGGTCTGAAATTCATCTTGCTTTCAGCCGTCCCGTATGCGCTTGCGACCGCGCTCTACGTCTGGGCTGACCGCGAGCAGGGCAAGCCAGTATTTATCACGTCGGACTGGATCATTCGTCGTTGTCGTGATCGGTGCGGTCATTGGCATCTATGGTCTCGCGACAGGAGGGATCATGATCTGGCGGTCCTGGGCGGATAAGGGCTCCGATATCTCCTTGCGCCGTTGCCGAACACGCAGTACAGGCGCGACTCGACTTGCTGGATGTCCGGCTGAGTCACATTGAGCCGTTGTACTAGCCAGCGGACATGACGAGACGATCCTCTCGAGCGCGACCTATAGCATTCATCGAGGCTTCGTCGGCAAGGTCAACGTATGGTGGAGCGAGTTGGCTGACGTCGGCGTCAGCGTGTCCCACACCTTCTTCGAGAACACCAGCACTTCGGGGGTCATCGTATGCTGGGTTGCCGAATGGACCGTGGCGACTTCGAAGTGCTCGCCTTCTTCATGAGTCGGGAAGTTGTTTTCTGCGCTCTTCGCGTACATCGAGCGCGCGCCTCTCTCGTAGACGTCAGCGCGATCATGCCCTTCGCGGTGAACGCGTCGAGGATCTTCTGGCCTTCCGGGCCGCACATGACCTTGCGGAAATGGTCGATGCCGAAGACTGCTGCACGCGCTGCAGAGTGTTCCAGCAGATCACGTAACGGCCGAGTTTGAGACGCCGTAGGCATCGACTTGCACGAGGCAATGAGTGGCCACCTGCAGCCGTTCACCATCGTTGCCACGCGGTGATGCGAGCGCCCGCTATGTGCAATACAGCGCACTCCCATGCAGGAACCGTGCTGGAGCCGTCCCCATTGAAATTGTCACTCTCTGACTGGCGCAGACAGATGCCGACGCGCTTACGTTGCAACGCGCGGGCTCACGAAGCGGGAGCCCCGGAACCCCGGAGTAACTCAAGCAGCCTCGCGCATCGTCTTCGCATTGGTTGAGTCCTCTTTGTCTCTTTTGGGTGGTGCGCCAAACATCCGCGCGTACTCCCGACTGAATTGCGAAGGGCTCTCATATCCCACCGCAAATGAGGCGGCTTGAACGCTCATCGACTGTGACAGCAGCAGCCTGCGGGCCTCCAGTAGGCGCAATTGCTTCTGATATTGAAGAGGGGAAAGTCCGGTCAGCGCCTTGAAGTGACGGTGGAACGCCGACGGACTTAGTTGGGCGATTTTAGCCAGATCTTCCACTCGCACTGGCTGCGAAAATCGAGTTCTGATATTTTCCATCGCGCGCAGAACACCGTGCGAGGCATTTCCGCTCGACGCCAGCTTTGCTATTTCGGGGCCTTTCGGACCTCTTAGCAACCAATAACAAATCTCCCGCATGAGCAGCGGGTAAAGAATTCCGACCGCGTCCGGGGTATCCAGCAAGCGTACAACCCGCAACGCGCAATCGGCCAGCGGGCCATTGAAGTCCGCAACGAACACGCCGCGGCTTGCGTCTCCTGCCGCCACAGGGGGCGACGACATCTCCCTTGCAACGGCGCGCATGATCATCAGGTCGAGTTCCAGAACAAGAACCAGGCAAGGATTGTCGGGACTCGCTTCGAACACGCGGCCCTGCGACGGAGTCTCAACGCCGACCACCAGCGCCTGTCCGGCCCGGTACTCCAGTTTCGCCCCACCGAAGCTGGCCCATTTGGCACCTTGTGCAACGATGCACAGTGCTGGGCGCGCCACGAGAAATGTCGGCAGTTTCGGGTGGTCGGAGCGCAGAATCAGAAGCCCGTCCACGGCCGTGCGGTATGGGCTTGTTCCTGTTTGCGTTTCGATATAACGAAGCAGTGCAACGGCCAGTTCATTCGACATAGCTGCCTTGCATGGAGAATGCGCGTGGATCAAGCTTAGTGAGCGCAGCAGGATCAGGCAAGATTTGGGTAGCTTCGGGTATTAACTGCTGGTGGCTCCGCCGGGAGAATTGAGGTTTTCAAACTTACCGCGAGGTGCCAAATGGCAACAAACAATGGTCGTCACCCGACTTCGAGAATCGCGGTCGTCACCGGAGGCAGTCGCGGGATAGGCCGCGACACAGTTCTGCGCCTCGCGACTCGTGGAGTCCGCTCGGTCTTCACCTACCACTCGAATCGCGTCGAGGCGGAAAAGGTCTGTGCGATGGTTGCCGAAACGGGCGGACAGGCGCTTGCCCTCCAGTTGAACGTGGGTGATGCAAGCGCATTTGATGATTTCGTCACACGTCTGCGAGAGGCACTCTGGCAGTTGGGCGCGCAACACTTCGATTACCTGGTGAACAATGCAGGGACGTCGTCAGCGGCGACGTTCGCAGCGGGCACCGAAGCGGAGCTTGACGCTCAGTTCGCGGTGCATTTCAAGGGGCCGTTCCTGTTGACGCAAAAGCTGTTGCCGCTCATCCACGACGGCGGACGTATTGTGAACATTTCCTCGGGGCTGGCACGTTTCGCGTTTCCGGGGCGGGCGATCTACGGGCCGATGAAGGCAGCCGTTGAAGCGCTGACGCGCTATATGGCCCTTGAGCTCGCGCCGCGCCGGATCGCGGTCAACGTCGTCGCGCCAGGCGCAATCGCGACGGACTTTAGTGGTGGCATCGTGCGAGACAATCCGCAGGTCAACAAGGCCGTCGCCGACCATACCGCTCTTGGCCGAGCCGGACTGCCGTCGGATGTGGGTCCAGTGATTGCCGGTCTTTTGTCGGATGACTTTGGTTGGGTAAACGCGCAGCGCATAGAAGTGGCGGGTGGCATTCAAATCTGACTCGCCGTTGCTAGCGGCGGTAGCTCGAGGCGGGTGCCAAGTCAATGCTCAGTACATTTATGCATGACGGGGTTCGCCACGCCCATTCGTCAAGATGACGCCCCCATATGTGCGCACCGCCATGACCACAGCGCGTGCGTCAGTGGGGCTGAACGGCGAAGCTGTGAAACTGCAGCGCCGTGGGCGACCCGCTGCTTGCCGAGAGCGATCCAGCCATAGGCTGGGCCTCCAACGAATCGCCCGGCCAGCAAACGCTTCAGCCGCGCCGTCGCGCGGCCGAAGCGTTGCCGAAAACGACGTTCGTATTGCCGCTAGCGGTCAAAGACACCGGTGCGGCTCCTACAATCCTGGCGTCGTCTGTGGCTCAGGGCGATGGCCGCGTGGGTGCTCGAGGCGCCGTCAGCTCACTTCTTCCCATCAATCACGGCGACCACCTCGTCGCGCGTGTACTCCTTGTTCGCCAGCGCACCGGCCGGCGTCTTCCCGCGCACCGCATCGAGTTCTTCCGGCTTCACTTCGAGCACCGGCATCCGGATATCGTGCGGCACCTTCTTGCCGGCCAGAATCTGCTGCGTCACCCAGAACGCGAACGCCGACGCGCCGGGCGGAATGGTCACCGACATCGTCTCGTAGCCGCTCTTCTTCTGATCGGCCCACCACGCGAGTTCTTCCTGACGGTTGCCGAGGATGATGATCGGCGTCGGCCGTCCCGCCGTCTTGATCGCCTGCGCGGCGCCGAAGCCGTCGCCGCCTTGCGTCACGACGCCGTCGATCTGCGGCAAGTCGGCAGAATGCCCGCGACCTGCTTTTCCGCGACCGTCTGCGTCCAGTCGCCGTGGACCGAGCCGACGATCTTCAGCCCGCCTGCGCAGGGCGTTTACCGGCGCTGATGGCTTTGTGCAGGCCGGTCGACTGACAATCCTCGCAAGACCTGCGCTACGCCTCGACGCTGCTCGCAATATTTCGCGTATTCGCCGGTACGCTCGTGGTGCCGGCTGACGAAGAACTGCTATGGTGCGGTCCACCCGCAGCCGCCCCAAGCCCATTGGGGAGGCAACCGCGCGGTGCATGGATCAAAACCGTTCGTGGGTTCGACAAAGGGATGTCCGCGCCACGGAGCCGCTTGAGGATGGCGAACAGGAGTTCGCTTTTGGTGTCGGCAGCGATCCTGGGGCTCCTCACATGCCCCGTAACGGTGAGCGTAATGCCTTCGGGCGTCAACTGACTGAACATGACGGATGGCGCCGGATGTGCCAGAACCGAAGGATGATCCCTGTAAGCATCGAGAAGAATGTCGCGGACTTGCTCCGGGTCGACGTCGAGGGCGAACGTGAGCACCAGGGAGGCGATACCCTGTGTGGTGTTTCCCATCGTGACGTTGCGCACGTTCTGCGAGATGAGCTGTGAGTTCGGCACGATCACAGTCGACTTGTCCGCAAGCTGGATCTGGGTCGCACGCACGCTAATGCGCCGTATGTCTCCCTCGATGCCGGCGATACTGATCATGTCGCCCACCTTCACCGGCCGCTCCGCGAGCAAGATTAGTCCGGAAATAAAGTTCTTTACGATTTCCTGCAGACCGAAACCGATTCCGACCGACAACGCACTGACTATCCACGCAAGGTTGTGCCATCTGACGCCTAGCACCGACAACGACTGCAGCATGACGAGCACGTAACCGATGTTCGCAAACAATGTGAGCAGCGACGCCCGCATTCCGGGACTCATTTCCGTCTTAGGCAGCAACTCTCTGTCTAACCATTTGCGCACGGACCGCACCAGATGGATTCCGACGCCGGCCGTGAGCACGGCGCTAAAGATGTGAGCGGGGACGATATTGAGCGCACGCAGCCGGTCGCCGCCCAGCACCTCGAGAATGCTGTCGATCAGGTCCGCGGGCGTTGTTCCGAGACCGCCTGTGAGCAGCGCAACGACTGCGGCGACGATGAGCGCGCTTCGGAAAACCCCGGTAAGCACTGTCGAAATCTGCGCGAGATGAGCGTTTTCGAGGCCAAACAGATGCTTGATCGCATTACCGCTTGCATGCGTCGGCGAAAAGATGCTTTCGCATACATCGCGCGTAAGCATCACCAGAAAATAGAGACTGCACAGAACGATATAGAACCACACGAGTTCGTAGGTCAGGAAACGCGCAACGGAAATGTATCCGAAGACCAATGCAGCCAGGGCGCCCACTACGACAACGCAGACAGCAGCGTGAATCAGACCCGCAACTGTTGACCGACCTTCCGGTGAATTTCCGGCTGCGGCCAGAGCGGTACGTACCCGGTTCGCATGAAGCAACGAAGCGCCGATGGCCAACGCGACGATCAACGCGACCAGACCGCGAGTGAAAATCGTGATTTGAAGGCTGGTGTCCACCGCTCTGTTGATCTGCTCTATCGCCCCTGAAAATAGCAGGAGCGCGGCCAATGTCCGTGGAAAAGATCTGAGCGCCTGCGCCACAGGATCAGCGATAGCAGGCAGGCGCCAGGTAGGATGCTCTGTACACAGGAACGCCCTGCCAAGTGCGAGGATCAACGCACAATTGACGATGTGCTTGACAAGCTCGTCAGTGAAGGTCTGCAGGGCGGGCGACAAGCTTTGTCGACCGCCAATGGCCACGCCGACCAGGTGTATTGCAACCACCGTGGTCGCAAGCGTCGCAAGTACGGTCGATATCGCGAAAGCACTGCGGCGCAGCCGTCCTTCCGGCAGACGGCGAACGCAAACCCATCCTAGCGTTCGCTCAAGAAGGCTGGCACCGACTGTTGCGCAGGCTACCGCGGCCAGCAGAAGGACCGTGGTGGCGAGGAAGCGTCCCGGTTGCCACATCGGTTGCATCTGCTTTTCGACCTGCTTTCCAAGCGCTCGCAGACTCTGATAGTCAGCCGCTTCCGGGTGAACCATGGGTGCCCAGAATGCAGTGCTCAGAATGCTGTCGGTGCGGAGCGCCAGTTGGTCTTTCAGATGTTCGTGGAGCAATCGTCCGATCTGTGCATCGACGTTGGCCAGATCGCCCTTAATGCTTCGCGCCTGCCTGAGCTGCGCATCAAGCCGCGTTTGCTGCGCCGTGAGGGCGTCGCGTTGCTGGGCGACGGCGGGTGTTTCGGACCTTGCACCGGCGATGGGTGCCGCGCCGAGCAAATCGAGCTGCGCGTGCGTCCGTTCGAGCTCGGGCTGCAGCGAGGTTGCGACCAATGTGTCGACGTCGTCGACCATGCGCCGGCTCAGCAAGTCCAGTTTGATCAGTTCTGCATCACCGGTTGCCCTCGACGCTCGCTGCCTGACCGCGTCTTCCCTGGCCTGAAGCGCATTGAGTGCTTCCGCCGCCTCAGAACCCACACCAGCGATGGGCGCGACGTACCCGCGGTCAGCCCCGGCAGACGGACCGCCCGCCGAGCATGCAACGGCCGGGACGAGGGCCCACAACGCAAGAACGATGAGGCGGAAAGTGACCAGAAGTACTTGTCGCATGGCTCGGCCAGGGAAGGAGACGCGCAAAACGTCATTGCCTGCCTCATGGCGCAGCAGGTGCCATCCACCGATGTGCCCATGCCGGTAGCGCAGGAGACGTTCGCTGTCCGATGTCTAAAGTGATTAGTATATCATCAGTGATATATAAACCATAATTGTAGCGAGCTCGCGACAAGCGCCCGTCGACGCAACGCGCGGTAACAGATCGTGGGGCGGTCGGCAAAAGAGTGCACTGCAGTACAAACATCCATACCGGCCTGAAAAAAACCGGCCACCTGAACTTTTTCGCCGCTAACTTCAAATATCCGATATCACGCCGCTGCCGGAAACGGGTTGGACTGACGATTGCTTTGCGGACGAGCTTCTCACGCCACCATATTGTTCAAACGCCTGTTGTTGGGCTTGCATCCGCGCCTTGGCACACGCAAAGTCCATTGGGTAGCCTGCGGCGGCGGTTGTTCTGTCCAGGTAGCTAGCACCCTGCGGCCGAACCGGGGCGTGCACTAGCTCGCTCATTGGCGAGCTGGTGATGTGTGCGAATGAGACAGCCGGTACGGTTAGCGCAGACGCGAGAACGGTACCCGGGATGAACTTTCTTGCCTTCACGATGATGGTCTCTCCACTAGCGCGTCGGACATAAGAGGACGCGGATTTCTGAAATAACGTGCTGGGGCAGCAAGCCGCCAGTTCGTTGAGCGAGAGTCTATCGAATCGCTAACCACTCACAAGCAACTGCACGGCAACGAACAGTTCCGCCGGGCGCAACCTTGCGACCTCCCACGGACGCCCATCGCCTCCTTCGTTGGCAAGATGGAAACACACAATTGCGAGCGTTCCTTCAAGGCCTACGGCACATATACTTCCCGCCGCCGTCATCTCATCCATCAGGTGCCGGATTCTTATTGTCGAGACAAGGAGTACTTATGGAAAAGCCATTCATCGCGAGGATCGGTAAAGAAAGACCAGAAAGCGCTCACCAGATCGTGCAGGCCGCGCTTCGCAGTGCAGCGACGGCGTCCACGCCCAACGGCGCCATCGACCTGCTTGGCGAGGCCCTGCTGGAGCTGGAGCGCCTGCTCGCACTGAATAGCGGGCAGATGCACTGAACTTCAGTGGCGCGCGCGGCTGCCCGAGAACACATGCAACGCTCCGGGGAGGTGTCAATGAACAGATCGCTTGCCGCACTGCTCCTGCCGTTAATCGTCGATGCCAATGCGGTTATCGCTGTCGTCAGGTATTCCGCATCTCCCGGAACAGGGCAGATCAGTTCACGATTGACGATCTATCCAATAATGATGATAATATCACTCATGCGGATTGCAGGTGTGTCGCCACTGTCATCACGCGGGGACGGCAAATGTGCGGCGATGACGGCAGGATAAGGGCAGCGCATGCGAGTCAGGCGAATTGTGCAGCGCCGCTCGCCTGCCGAACTGAGCTTTAACGCAGAAAGGTCTTACGTATGACTGTCTACCATCGCCAATCATTGTTCTGGGGAGCGGTTGCCCTGTCGGCTGGCATCCTGCTATGGGTCCTGCGTCCCGTCCTGACGCCGTTTCTGCTCGGTGCCATGATCGCGTACGTTTTGCAGCCAGGCGTGGAGTGGCTCGTACGGCATCGTGCACCCCGCGGTCTGGCGGCGTTCGTCATGATTTCCCTGTTCGCGTCGCTTGTTCTGCTGTTTGTTTTGCTGGTATTCGCGGTCATCCAGAGAGAAGGGCCCGAACTCGCAAAAGAGGTGCCCTCGTTGGCGGCCAAACTGGACGCTGCGCTGAAACCCCGGCTGGCTTTCCTCGGGATCAACCATTCGCTCGATCTTGAGCATGTTCGCGACGCATTGGCAGCGCGACTGACTTCAGGCGAACACGGCGCTGTCCTCGCTGTGTGGCAGTACTTGCGCACGAGCGGCAATGTGATGATCAGCTTGGTGGGCAATGCGGTGCTGGTGCCGGTCGTTCTTTTCTACCTTCTCTACGACAGGCATGAGGCGCTCGAGTGCATGGAGAGTTTTGTGCCGCGGCGCTGGCTCGGAAAAACTCGCCACTTCGTTGCGGAGATCGACCAGATGCTGGCGCAATATCTCCGTGGGCAACTGCTCGTCGTCGTGATACTTGCGGTGTTTTACCCCGCAGCGCTGGCGATCGCCGGGTTGGACATTGCGCTGCCTGTCGGCCTTCTCACTGCACTTGCTGTATTCGTGCCGTATATCGGCTTCTCCACCGCGCTGGTCCTTGCACTGCTCGCCGCGTTTCTGCAATTCGGGAACTGGTACGGCTTCGCAGCGGTGGCCGTCATATATGGAATCGGACAGATCCTCGAGAGTGTTGTTCTGACACCGAGGCTCGTTGGCGAGCGCATTGGCCTGCATCCGTTGGCGGTTATTTTCTCGTTGCTGGCGTTTGGGCAACTGTTCGGTTTCTTCGGCGTGCTGCTGGCGCTGCCGGTGAGTGCCGTCGTTGTTTCAGCGTTACGGGAACTACGGCGGGGCTATCTGGCAAGTGCGCTTTACCATGACTGATCGTTTTTAGACCAGCAGTAGTTGCGCACTGCGCCAGCAAACAGCGGATGATGCTCGCTTGCCTGCGAAGGCATGTGGCGCCGAGCCTGAAACCGCTGTCGCTTCAGATGGGCGCCGCTCGAGTGGGTGCAGGAAGTGGACGGCGAGCAATCTTTTCTGCTTCCGCGCGCTTGATGCCGAACGCCTGCAGCACGGTGGCCGCCGTGCTCTCGGCGAACTTTTCGTGCCTGGATCGAAGGGTCTTTCGTGCGCGAACCGCCCGGTTTGAAAATCCGGAGAAGTGAAGCTCAGCTGCTACCCCAGCGACAACAGTGCCGATCACGGAAAACACACACATCAGTTCGTCCGCGACCACGAAGCGTCGTTCCGAGATCCCTCTCTTCGTATCCCGCAGCAGCCGCTGACCCAGTCCCCTGCTCAGTACGCGCGTCGACAGCCCTTCGCGTATCAGGAGTTGCCCCCAAACGGGCTCCCGATACGCGCGTAAAAGCGTATGACGCACCGACACTGCAACCGCTTCCGCTGGGTCCGGCAATCCCGCGGCCAGGCGATCGAGCGTACCGGCGAATTCCTCGAACAGCCATTCGACAAGCGCCGCGAAGATCCCTTCCTTTGAGTCGAAGTAGTTGTAAAAGGACCCGAATCCCACGTCGGCGGCGTTCGTGATCTCGGTGATCGTGACGCCGTCCATCCCCTTCTGCGCCACCAGTTCGAACGCAGCATCGAGCAGACGAAGCCGCGTTTCGAGCTTGCGCCGGGCCACGCGCGGCGATCGTGCTGCGATGGGTTCACGGCCGGAATTGGATGGATTCGATCCCTTTTTGGGTTGCCGACGGTTCGTGCGCGAACTCGGAACGTTGGGCATGTCAACTCCTCCTCTGTTTGCAACAGATTGTAGATTTAAATCTCATAGTTGACAACATAATCAGAAATGGATTTAATGTCACCTGTGCGACGGCGGAAGCGGGAAAACGGCGGAACCGGGAAGCGGCGAACAAGTCTCCGGAGCGCTACTAGTTGCCCCGCGCCCAAGTCCGCACACGTCGTGCAGACGAGCGCGTGCATCAGCGAATGTGCCTGTCAAATGGCGCAGACCCGCTTCGAGGCACGTGTTGCTTACCCGATGCGATGGTCTGTCAAGGAACTTGTGCCGCCGTTCCATCGGGTCATCAAAGAGGATCAATTCCGCATCAATGGCTTTGTTTTCGCGTTACTGGCAACGCACGTCCCGCAGGCGCGGCTGGCCATCGGCGCGGACGACTTTTCCACCTGACTTCATCACCTGCCTTGTGTGAACATCGTGAAACATTCCGGTCTTGTCGCGCTGAAACGAGTGCGCTCCCTGTTACCTTGCTTCTTTCCATCCACACGCAAGGCAACTATCGTCCTTGCGGCGTGCAGCGCCATCGTCCTTGGCGCATGCCACCAGCGCGACCCGGTGGTCGCCGAGGTTAAGCCCGTCGTTGCGCTTGCGGTTCACCCGGATGAGCGCGTCGATAGCACCTCGCTGCCCGCACAGGTGCAGGCGCGCTATTCCACGCCTCTGTCGTTCCGGGTGGGAGGCAAGGTCATCGAGCGCCGAGTGCATATCGGCGATACGGTCAAGGCGGGACAGACCGTTGCACTGCTAGATCCGACGGATCTGCAGAACAACCTCGTCAATGCGCGCGCGCAACTCGATGCGGCTGAGCATCGCCTTGTCTTCGCGAAGCAGCAGCTCGACCGCGATGAGGCGCAGGCGCGCGCAAACCTGATCGCGCCGTCGCAGCTTGAGCAAACTCAGGATGCCTACGCTTCCGCACTCGCACAGCGCACTTCCGCTCTCGCGCAGATGGCGCTCGCGACGGATCACCTGCGCTACGCGACGCTGACCGCGGACCACGACGGTGTCATCACATCGGAGGATGCGGATACCGGCCAGAACGTTCAGGCAACGCAGGCTGTGTATCACCTCGACTGGACCGGCGAGGTCGATATCGTTTGCGACGCTCCCGAAAGGACCGTGAGCTCCCTGGCCGTCGGCAGCAAGGCGCGCGTCACCTTGCCAGCGCTGCCCGGCAAGACGTTTGAAGCGCAGGTACGCGAGGTGTCGGCGGCGGCCGACCCCGAAAGCCGCACGTGGCGCGTGAAGCTCACGCTGACTGCGCCGGGTCCCGACGTGCGTCTTGGCATGACCGCGAATGTGGCATTCAGCTCAGCCGACGATCTCGGTGCCGGCCAGGTCTTTACGCTCCCGGTGACGGCGCTCTTTCACAAGGGTGATAACCCGGCCGTGTGGGTCGTGCGTAAAGGCAGCGACACGCTCGAGTTGCGCCCCGTCACGATTCAGCGGTATGACGAGCGCACGGTTTCGCTCAGTGCGGGGCTGCACGATGGCGATCGGGTGATCCTCCAGGGGGTGCATGCCGTGAGCTCCGGGCAGCAAGTTCAAGTGGTGCCTCCGCTGCATCAGGAGGGCTCGGTATGAACGCGCGCGACAACGAGACTTCGGTCGAACGGGCGCCGGCGAATGCTTCTGGCGAGGAACGCGCGAGCGGTACGGGCTTCAACCTCTCCGCGTGGGCGCTGACGCACCAGCAGCTCGTGATCTTTCTGATCGGGCTCGCCACGCTGTTCGGCGTGATCGGCTACACGCACCTCGCGCAATCGGAAGATCCGCCCTTCACGTTTCGCACGATGGTGATCAAGACGTACTGGCCGGGCGCGACCGCCCGCGAAGTGCAGGAGCAGATCACCGACCGCATCGGCCGCCAGTTGCAGGCGGCGCCGTATGTGGACAACATCAAGAGCTACTCGCGGCCCGGCGAGTCGATGATCTTCTTCGCGATGAAGGACTCGGCGCCGGTCAAGGAGGTGCCCGAGACCTGGTACCAGGTTCGCAAGAAAGTCGGCGACATCCAGGCGACGCTTCCGAAGGGGACGGTCGGACCGTTCTTCAACGACGAATTCGGCGACGTCTATACCAACATCTATGCGCTCGAAGGCGACGGCTTCTCACCGGCGCAACTGCACGACTATGCGGATAAGCTGCGCACGGTGCTGTTGCGGGTGCCCGGCGTTGCGAAGGTCGACTACTTCGGCGACCCCGATCAGCACATCTTCGTCGAGATTTCGAATGCGCAACTGACGCGTCTTTCGATCACGCCGCAGCAGCTTGCTCAGGCGATCGACGCGCAGAATGCCGTCGCGCCTGTCGGCACGATCACCACGGCGGACGACCGCGTATTCGTGCGTCCGAGCGGCGCGTTCAAGGACGAGCGCGCGCTTGCGGACACGCTGATCACCGTCAACAAGCGCTCCTTCCGCCTCGGCGACATTGCGACGATCAGGCGCGGTTACGACGATCCGCCCGTCACGCAGATGCGCGTCGGCGACCAGGCGGTGCTCGGCATTGGTGTGACGATGCAAAAGGGCGGCGACGTCATCGACCTCGGTCGCGCGCTCGACGCGAAGACTGCCGAACTGCAGGCAACGCTGCCGGCGGGTCTGAAGCTCGTGCCGGTTTCGAGCATGCCGCACGCGGTCAAGCACTCCGTGGACGAATTCGTGCGTTCGGTCGGAGAAGCCGTCGCGATCGTGCTGGTCGTGAGCCTCGTTTCGCTCGGTCTGCGCACGGGCATGGTGGTGGTGATCACGATCCCGATCGTGCTTGCCGTGACCGCGCTGTGCATGCATACCTTCGGTATCGGGTTGGACAAGGTTTCGCTTGGCACGCTCGTGCTCGCGCTCGGGCTGCTGGTCGATGACGCGATCATTGCCGTCGAAATGATGGCGGTGAAGCTGGAGCAGGGCTGGAGCCGCATGCGCGCGGCGGCGTTTGCGTATTCGAGTACCGCATTTCCGATGCTGACCGGCACCCTCGTGACGGTCTCGGGCTTTTTGCCGATCGCGCTGGCGAAATCGAGCACGGGTGAGTACACCCGCTCCATCTTCGAGGTGTCGGCCATCGCGCTGATCGTCTCGTGGTTCGCGGCGGTCGTGCTGGTGCCGCTGCTCGGCTTTCATATGCTGCCCGAGCGCAAGGCTCACGCCGGGGCCGGGCACGACCATGAGCACGCCGTCTACAACACCGGCTTCTACCGACGCCTGTCGGGCTGGGTCACGTGGTGCATCGAGCGGCGCTGGATCGTGCTCGGCGTCACCTGCGGCCTGTTCGCGCTCGCCATGGTTGCGTTCACGCGCGTGCCGCAGCAGTTCTTCCCGAACTCCGAGCGTCCTGAATTGCTGGTCGACTTGAGGCTGCCTGAAGGCGCTTCGTTCGAGGCGACGCTGCGTGAATCGAAGCGCCTCGAGAAGGTTCTCGATGGCAAGGCCGGAATCGACCACTACGTCGACTTCGTCGGCACGGGTGCCCCGCGCTTTTATCTCCCGCTCGACCAGCAGCTCCAGCAGCCCAATTTCGCGCAGTTCGTGATCACGGCCAAAGACGTTGAAACACGCGAGGAACTGATGCGCTGGCTCGACGCGAAACTGGAGAAGGACTTTTCCGGTGCTCGCACACGTGTCGCACGGCTCGAGAACGGTCCGCCTGTTGGCTTTCCGATCAAGTTCCGCGTGAGCGGTGACGACATCGCGACGGTGCGATCGATCGCGGATACGGTCGCGGAAAAAGTCCGTGCCGATTCGCGCACGCGCAACGTCCAGTTCGATTGGGACGAGCCGGCCGAACGCTCGATTTCGTTCGAGATCGACCAGAACCGCGCGCGCCAGCTTGGCGTCACGTCAGCGGACGTTTCCAGCTTCCTGGCCATGACGCTGTCCGGCTACACCGTCACGCAGTACCGCGAGCGCGACAAGCTGATCAACGTCGATCTGCGAGCGCCGAAGAGCGAGCGCGTCGATCCCGCCAAGCTCACGAGCCTTGCAATTCCGACACCGAACGGCCCGGTTCCGCTCGGCTCGCTCGGACACGTGCGCGACACGCTCGAATATGGCGTGATCTGGGAGCGTGACCGCCAACCAACCATCACCGTGCAGGCCGACGTGCGCGGCGACGCGCAGGGCATCGACGTGACACACGACATCGAGAACGCACTCACGGCTGTGCGCGCAAAGCTCCCCGTGGGCTACCGGATCGAGGTGGGCGGGGCGGTCGAGGAGAGCGTGAAGGGCCAGACGTCGATCAATGCGGAAATGCCGCTGATGATCATTGCGGTGCTGACGCTGCTGATGATCCAGCTGAAGAACTTCGCGCGCACCTTCATCGTCGTGCTGACCGCGCCGCTGGGTCTCATCGGCGTCGTGACAGCGCTGCTGCTGTTCGGCAAGCCGTTCGGCTTCGTCGCGCTCTTGGGCGTGATCGCGATGTTCGGCATCATCATGCGCAACTCCGTGATTCTCGTCGACCAGATCGATCAGGACATCGCGGCGGGGCACCCGCGCTTCGACGCCATCATCGGCGCAACGGTGCGACGTTTCAGGCCGATCATGCTGACGGCCGCCGCCGCCGTGCTCGCGCTGATTCCGCTGCTGCGCTCGGGCTTTTTCGGGCCGATGGCGACTGCGCTGATGGGCGGCATCACCGTGGCCACATTGTTGACCGTGTTCTTCCTGCCGGCACTCTACGCGACCTGCTTCAGGGTCCGTCGTGACGAGCGCGGCGAGCAACCGGTCGTCGTCGAGCATACGGAGGTTTGATCATGAGCTTTACTTACAAGGCATCCGTGTTTGCGGCGGCCGCGTCGTTCGCGATGACGGCGTGTTCGTTCGGGCCCAGCGGCGAGCCGCCGGCGATGCCGTCTCCCGAGCATTACGGTGCGCAGGCGCAGCCTGCGAAGACGGTGGCAGCGGGCGGCGTTGCGCAGACCTTCGATGTCGGCGCCACGCCGGGGCCGCAATGGTGGCGGCTCTACCACTGTGCCGCGCTGGACGCACTCGTCGACGAAGGACTGCGCAACAGCCCGACGCTTGCGGCAACGCAGCGTACGCTCGCATCGGCGCAGGAGCAATTGCGCGCGCAGATCGGCTCATCGACGCTGCCATCGATCGACGGCGCAGCGCAGGTGCAGCGCGCCCGTTCACCGGTCGCGCCCCAGCTTGGCCTGCCCGAGCAGGTGCAATACAACTTCTTTGCCGGGCAGCTGCAAGCGCATTACACGTTCGACCTGTTCGGCCAGACGCGCTATGCGAACTCCGCGAGCGCTGCCCGTGTGAATGTGCAGGCGTTCGAGCTGGAAGCGTCGCGCCGTGCGCTCGCGGCAAACATCGTGGCAGCCACGATCAACGTGGCGGCCCTCGACCGGGAGATTGCACTCACCGAGCGGCTCGCCGCCGTATCGAACGATGCGGCGAACGAAGACGCGCAGCGCTACGCGCTCGGCTCGGTTTCGCGAGCCCAGGCGTTCGAGTCGAAACAGGACGCGGCCTCCATCGCGGCGAGCTTGCCCGCGCTGCGTCAGCAACGCGCGACCGCGGTTCATGCACTCGCGGTGCTGATTGGCCGTACACCGGACAATGCCCCGAGCGTGCCGGATCTGGACAGCCTGTCGCTGCCCGAGCACGTGCCCGTCGCCGTGCCTTCGGACCTGTTGCGCTCGCGCCCGGACATCCAGGCAGCCGACGCGGCCGTCAAGGCCGCAGCCGCCGACGTGGGCGAGGCAACGGCGCAACTCTTCCCGAGCCTGTCGCTGACGGGCGCGATGGGGCGCGGCGGCTTCAGCTGGCCGGCAGTCGTTTCGGGTGCGGGCGGGCTGTGGGCCATCGGAGCGAGCCTTTCGCAGCCGATCTTCCATGGCGGCGCGCTGTTCGCGCAACGCCGCGCGTCGATCGATGCGTACGACGCCGCCGTGCTGCACTACAAGGCGACCGTGCTGTCTGCGTTCGAGGACGTGGCGAATTCGCTCGCCGCGCTGGATAACGACGCACAGACTCTGGCGTCGAGCGAAGCCGCCGCCGATGCCGCGCGCACGGCATTCGACGACACCGCGTCGCGCCACCGCATGGGCTCGCTGCCTTCGGCGGCAACGCACGCCAGCGAATCGCGCTACCTGAACGCGCAAATCGCAGCAGCACGCGCCGCAGGTCAGCGCATGGGCGATACGGCGGCGCTTTTCCAGGCGATGGGAGAACTGCCCGACGCCCAGCAAGCGACCGCATCGACTGCAAAGACCGGGCGCTCGTGACACACGAGGGCGATCCAGCGGGACCGCCCTCGCCGTTCAGCAGTGGCTCGAGCCACGTCGATAGCCGTTGGACCCACATCGATTGCCGGCTGGATCCGCGCCGCAACGCGCGGTCTGGGCCTGCTGTGAGTGTGAATGCCCGCGGTTTTCCGCTTTATTTTCGTATGGGTTACCAAAGACTGATTGTCTGCCACGAATGCGACCTGTTGTTTCGCAAGCCCGCTGCCGCGAAAAGACACCGCGCGGCCTGCTCGCGATGCGGTGCGGGCTTCGCAGCGCTACCGGGTTGCGCATTGTCGCTCGACTGGATTTGCGCTGTGACGCTCGCCGCGTTGATCGTTTTTTGTATCGCGCAGAGTTTCCCGCTCATCGAAATGCACGCGAACGGCATGACGTCCGAGGCGACGCTGTTTGGCGCCGTGCGCTCGCTGTGGTTCGGCGACATGCGTGTCGTCGCGGTGATGGTGTTGTGCTCGGCGGTACTTTTTCCGTTGATCGAATTGCTCGCATTGCTCTACGTGCTGGTGCCGCTGCGGTTGGGTATACGGCCACCCCGTTTCAATGCGATGGTGCGTCTCGTGCAGATCGTCCGGCCGTGGGGCATGGTTGAAGTGTTCATGCTCGGCGTGCTGGTGACGATCGTGAAGATGGTCAGCATCGCGCAAGTGATCCCGGGACCGGGGTTGTTCGCATTAGGCACGCTGACCGTCATGCTGGGCGTGGTTGCTTCATTCGACCCGAGCGGGCTTTGGGCGATCAGTGAAGAAATCAGGCGCTCGCGAGTGGCGGACATTCGGTGGTCGAAGGTGAGCACCGGGCGAGAGCGGTTCATGCGGCCCTCGGGGGCGCGCAAAGCCAGTTCGTCGACCGCCATCACGGCACGGCGAGCCGGACTTGCCGGCTGTCACGCATGCGGACTCGTTCAGACGCGTAGCGAACGGGATGCCCACCAGCGCTGCACCCGATGCCAGCATGTGCTGCACGAACGCAGGCCCGACAGTCTCACGCGGACGGCCAGTCTGCTTCTTGCCGCCGCGATTGCCTATATTCCGGCGAATCTGCTGCCGATCATGCACGCGTCATCCGTGGGCGGCTCGGAAGACGACACGATCCTTGGCGGCGTGGCGTATTTCTGGACCTCGGGAGACTGGCCGCTCGCTGTCGTCGTCTTCATCGCCAGCGTTCTCGTGCCGGTTCTGAAGCTCGTTGTTCTCACGCTTCTCACAGTGGCCGCTTCGCGCGGTTCGGGCTGGCGCGCTCGTGAAAGAGCGACCCTGTACCGGCTCGTCGAGCGCATTGGCCGGTGGTCGATGCTCGACGTGTTCGTCGTTGCACTGACAGTCACACTGGTGCATTTCGGCTCGCTCGCCGTCATCACTGCTGGACCGGCCGCCCTCGCTTTCGGAGCGGTTGTGATCCTGACCATGCTTGCATCGCATCAATTCGATCCTCGGCTCATCTGGGACAACGTGGGTCCGGGGCCGCGTGCCGCTTTAACTGCGAACGATGAAGCTCTAGCTGCTCCTCTCTTGAAAAACCGAATTCCTGAAAAAGACGATGCATCTTTCCAATCTATCCAGACCTGACATCAAGCCGCGCAAGCGTTGGCTGCCATCCCTCATATGGTTAGTGCCCCTGATCTCGGCATTGATCGGTGTTGCTCTGGTGGTCAAATCCGTTGCGGAAAAAGGACCCGTCGTGACGGTCACCTTCAATAACGCCGAGGGTATAGAGGCGGGCAAGACGAAGGTCAAGTACAAGGACGTTGAAATCGGTGTCGTGCAAGGCGTCGCGTTGTCCGCGGATTTGCGGCACGTTATCGCGAGTATCCAGTTGAGCAAGGACGCAGAGAAGTTTGCCACGCAAGGCACGCGGTTCTGGGTGGTACGCCCGCGCGTCGGCGCCAATGGCATCTCCGGCCTCAGTACGCTGCTTTCGGGCGCCTACATCGGCGTGGACATCGGGCGCTCGACCGAGAGGCAAACCGCCTTCCTCGGTCTTGAAAGTCCGCCTATTGTCACCACGGGACAACCGGGGCATCAGTACACGCTGCGAGGCGACTCGCTGGGCTCGGTCGATATCGGCGCCCCCATCTTCTACCACCGTATCCAGGCGGGTCAGGTGATCGGTTACTCGCTCGATCCTCACGGCGCGGGCGTCATCGTGAATGTGTTCGTGAATGCACCGTACGACCAGTACGTTGGTACCAATACGCGGTGGTGGCATGCAAGCGGCGTCGATCTGCGTCTTGACTCCAACGGGCTGAAGCTCAATACGCAATCGCTCGCGACTGTCGTCGTCGGAGGGCTGGCATTCGAGTCTCCGGCCGGGCAGGACGCGGGCCGACCGGCGGCAGACAAGGCGGAGTTCCGGCTCGCCGCGGATGAATCGGACGCCATGCGCGAGCCCGACGGCCTGCCGCTCAACGTGGTCATGCGCTTCAATCAGTCTTTGCGCGGACTGTCCGTTGGCGCACCCGTCGATCTTCGCGGGATCGCGCTGGGGCAGGTGACGGAGATCGGCATCGAGTACGACGAAAAGCGCAAGAGCTTCAGCATGAAGGTGGCGATGGCGCTTTACCCCGACCGGCTCAGCCGGCGCTCCAGCGAAGCACTGCCGGCGCCGGACACGCCTGGCGGGCACGAATTGTTGCAACACCTGGTGACGGAAGGGCTGCGCGGGCAATTGCGGACCGGCAATCTCCTGACGGGACAGTTGTATGTTGCGCTGGACATGTTCCCGAAAGCGCCTCGCGCGACGGTGGACGTGCATAGCAACCCGATCGAACTGCCGACCGTGCCGAATACGCTCGACGAGCTGCAGGTGCAGATTGCGGACATCGCAAGGAAGCTGAACCAGGTGCCGTTCGACCGGATCGGCGCGAACCTCGACGGTGCCCTGGCGAACGCCAGCAAGCTGTTCGGACATATGGACACGGAGGTTGTGCCGCAGGCACGCGACACGCTCGCCGCCGCGCAAAAGACATTCGCGACTGCGGAATCGACACTCCGGCAGACTGCGCCGATGCAGTCGGACGTTCAGGACGCCATGCAGCAGCTCACGCGCACGCTGCAATCGCTCAATGCGCTCTCCGACTACCTGGAGCGGCATCCACAGGCGCTACTGTTTGGCAAGAAAGGAGACCAGCAATGATCGCGAGGCAATCCCGCTCGTCCCGCACCATGATGAGGACACTCGTCTCTGTCGTCGGGCTGGCCGTTCTGACGGCGTGCGCATCACCGGCGACGCGCTTCTATACGCTCGGAACGGACGCAGAGCCGGCTGTCGCGAAGAGTGTGACAAGCCCCGCTTTGCGGATCGATGTACGCCCGGTAAAAGTGCCGGCCGCAGTCGCCCGAAGCCAGCTTGTGGTGCAGGTCAATGCGGCCCAGGTGCAGGTGCTTGAAGACGACCAATGGTCGTCGGCGCTTCCGGACGAGATTCGCTATGCACTCGTGGCTCGCGTGAGCCAACAGGCCGCCGCATCCGCTGCCAGCGCGATTGGGCGTGGCGATGCGGTTCCTGTCTATCAGATTGGCGTCGATGTTCAGCGCTTCGAATCGTGGCCCGGTTCACATGTGCTGATTGACGCCGTGTGGGGAGTGAGCGGGTCTGCGGGCCAGCAGACGCTGGCTTGCCACAGCACTGTGACGGAGCCCGTGTCTGGCGGATACCAGGGCATCGTCGAGGGGCATCGTCGTGCGATCAATGCGATTGCTGACCAGATAGCCGAGGTCGTGCGCGCCTCCGCGGCGACCGCGGTGGATCGGCCGTCTGGCCTTACGGGTGGGCTCGGCGGAACGGGAATGACAACGCTGTCCTGCCCGCCATTTTCAGGCGGTGCGCAAACCGAGGTAAACAGGCCGGCGGCTCCGCGCTCCGGCGGATAGATTCGCAGCCCGTCGCCAGTCGGGACAGGGACCGATCGCCAGAGACGTTCCGCTCACGACTGGCGACCTCAAGCTGCCTCGTCGGCTACCTCGACGACCGGCAGTGGACGCGCGGCAATCTTTTCCGCCTCTGCGCGCTTCAGGCCGAGTATCTGGAGCAACATGGCTGCCGTGCGCTCGGGAAAGTGCTCGCCGCTGAAACCCAGCTCCTTCAGCATATCTGCGGCACTTGCGCCCGGCGCGACATAGTTCAGTTCGGCCGCGATGGCAGACAGAACGGTGCCGCCCACCGCGAGATAGCCGATAAACGGGTCGGCAACGACAAATCGCTTTGCCGCAATGCCGTTTCGAATGTCGCGCATGAGCCGCTGAGCCAGCCCACGACTCAGCGCAGGCGCCGAAAACCCTTCGCGAATCAGAAAGCGTCCCCACACCGGATCGTGCCGCGCTCGCAGGATAGTGTGGCGCACCGAGACGGCCACCACTTCCGCGGGATCGGTGATGCCTCCCGCGAGGCGATCCAGCACGTTCGCAAACTCTTCGAATACGTTGTCGACGAGCGTCGCGTAGATCGCTTCCTTCGACTCGAAGTGGTTATAGAAGGAGCCAAAGCCGACATCGGCGGCCTCGGTGATTTCATTGATCGCCACGCCCTCCATGCCCCTTTCGGCCATCAGCCTGAGGGCTGCGTCGAGCAGACGCGCGCGCGTCTCACGCTTGCGGCGGGCGCCGCGAGGCTCTTTTTCTTCGATGACGGGAGCCGGGGAGGCGGACGCCTTAGCCGGCGAGCGCCTGGCTGGCGCGCGCTTTGTCGTGGTTGTCATGATGGATCCAGTTCTGGTCATAGCCACAGTATAGATTCGAATGTCTTTATTGACAAAACGATCAGTAATGAGTTTAATGTCATAGACGGCGGCAAAAGCCGGTCTTACTAGAACAGACGGAGTGACTGTGGAGACAGCAAACAGAACCGGCATTGCGCCCAGCGGCCGGCATCACCTTACCCAACGGCCCATCCGGGCTTTAGGGCCCGCCATCGATCCCGCGTCCGCAAATTGCCCATCTAGTGAGGCCGCCAGCGCCCGCGTGCTCGCGCGGTGCGGCGCGCCAGCCCTGCGCGCGGCTTCATCGATCCTAACTGCCTGATCACCGTTCACCACGAAAGTGACCACTGCACAGCCGGCTCGTCACCCGAATCCAACGGCGAAAGCGACCGCATTGGCCTATCTGATGTTCGATCGGCCGGACCTCGAGAAAGCTGAACGGTTTCTCAACGACTTTGGGCTTCGAACGGTCACGCGTGGCGAAGAGATGCTGCTCCTGCGCGGTACAGGGGCGTCGCACTTCTGTTACGTCGTGCGAAAGGCGCCCAAGGCGAGATTTGTCGGCTTTGGCCTGGGGGTCGGCAGCGTAGCCGAACTGGATGCGCTCGCCAGGCTGCCGGGCGCGTCGGAGGCGAAGGCCTCCACGCTGCCGGGCGGCAGCTACGTGGTGCAGTTGGAGGATCCGTCGGGGTTCCGTGTCGATGCGGTCTGGGGCCAGGCGCCCGCCACTGCGTTGCCGCACCGGCTGCCGTTGGCGTTCAATTCCGTCGATGCCGCGGTTCGCATCAACGGCACGCAGCGTCCCCCCGAGGGCGCTCCTGAGATCATCAGGCTTGGGCACGTGGTGCTGGAACTGGCCGATTATCAGGACACCTGTGCGTGGTACACGCGCCATTTCGGCTTCATCCCGAGCGACGTGCAGGTGTTGCCCGATGGGTCACCGGCTGTCGCTTTCATGCGGCTCGATCTCGGCGACAAGCCCGCCGATCATCACACGCTCGCGCTTGCACAGAGTTTTGAGCCGAAATACAGCCATAGCGCCTTCGAACTCGTTGATGCGGACGCGGTCGGCATGGGCCAGCGTGTTCTGCGCAAGGGCGGATGGACGCACGCGTGGGGCATCGGCCGACATATCCTCGGCAGTCAGATTTTCGACTACTGGCAAGACCCGTGGGGAGACAAGCATGAGCACTACTGCGACGGTGATCTTTTCACCAGCGAAGCCGACACGGGAATCCATGCCGTGAGCCGCGAGGCGATGGCCCAGTGGGGGCCGACGATGCCGAGCAGCTTCACCAAGCCCCGATTGGCGCTTGCGAGCATCGCGGCGCTGATCGCAAACCTGCGCCGAAGCCCCGACGTCACGTTAGCGCGGCTTCGCGCACTGTTGAAGATCTTTGCCTGACGCACCTCTTTACCGAATCCGGAGACAGCCAAAATGGCAATTCACTGGACGGCCCCACGATTCCCGAAGCGGACGTGCAATGGCTGTCGCGCCTGACGGCCAATCAGCAGTTCAGCTGCCAGGGCGCGAACTACCGCCAGCACATGATCGAATGCGGCATGGACCCTTTCGGACGTTCGGCCCGGTCGGCCCGTATCTTTGCCTGCTCGAAAAGCACGATATGCCGAAGCTCGAACAGCTCGTGCTGACGCTGACTGTCAACGGAACGGTTCGACAGAACGACTCGACCCCGGGTCTCGTGTACGGTCCGGCGGAAACGTTGACCGAACTGTCCGGCGTTCAGGACCTGCACGCCGGGGATCTGCTTGCAACAGGTACGCCGTCCGGTTGCGCGCTGATGATTCCGTCGCCGGAAAAGCAACGCGCTGCGGCACAACTGCCCGAAGCGGAGAAATGGCGTCTCTTCCTCGCGCTGCAAGCGGAGCGACCGCAGTACCTTCAGATTGGCGATGTGGTCGAAGCACGTATCGTTAGCGAGGATGGCTCGATCGATCTCGGTACCCAGCGCAACGTCGTCGTCGCAGAGGCCGCATGAAAGCCGTCGCTAACGAGCAGGGTGTCCTCGCTATCGAATCGCGGGCGCAACCGGCGGAACTTCCGTCGAGCACCTACGAAATGATCTGCCGGGGCGCCGCGATCAATCCATCGGCACCCGCGCTCTCGTTCTTCACAACCGCGGACGACTACGCGAGCCCGAAGTGCTGGACTTACAGCGAACTGGTGCGCGACATCACGCGCACGGCGAACATGTGGTCACGACTGGGTGTGCAGCGAGACACGGTGGTCGCCTATGTGTTGCCGAATCTGCCCGAAACGCACTTCGTGGTGTGGGGCGGCGAGGCGGTCGGCATTGTCTGCGCGATCAATCCACTGCTCGAAAGCGACGCAATAGGCGGGCTGCTCATGCCTCAGGCGTGAGTGTGCTTGTCACCTTGGCGCCGCACCCCGGCATAGACCTGTGGCCGAAAGTGCAGGCGATCTTGCACAAGCTTGCGTCGCTCAGGCGCGTCGGCGGCGATGCGGTCCGCAAGCGCTCCGACGGCATCGTCATCATCGATCCGGAGAAGGCGCGAGGGCGCAAGGACATCGTCAAGTCGTGCCCGTACAAGGCGATCGTCTGGAACGAGGAACTGCAAGTGCCGCAGACGTTGATCTTCGATGCACATCTGCTCGACCAGGGCTGGCAGCATCCGCGCTGCGAGCAGGTTTGCGCCACTGGCGTCTTCGAGACCGTCAAGCTCGACGATGCGGCCATGGCGGAAAAGGCCCGACGTGAAGGGCTCCAGGTATTGCGGCCCGATCTCGAAACAAAGCCTCGCGTCTGGTATGGCGGCTTCAAGCGCTGGAAAAGCTGTTTCATAGGTGGCAGCATCAGTGCCACGGTCGGCGGCGCAGTTGAATGCGTCGCTGATGCAGCGGTTGTCCTCTACGCCGGCGATCAACGCGTTGCAGACACTCTTTCGGACGCTGTCGGCGACTTTCGCTTCGGTGGTCCCGAGAAAAATAGTGGCATGTACCGGATCGAGATTCGTCACGCGCGAGGCAATGCAACGCGCGTGTGCGGTCGGCGAAAGTGTGTACCTGGGAGAAGTCAGCCTCGCGCTGACGGCCAGCGAGCTGGAGGCTAACTGAAGCGTCGCTCGCGCCCTCAATTTCTGTATTGACATAAATATCAATTATGAGTCTAATGTCTAACATACGCTGTGGAGCATGAGCCGGTCTCAGCGGGGCCACCGAGTAACGGCGATTTCACAGCTTCGTCTTGCGCAGACGATCACGGACAGAGAGATCGCCTCGAGCCACGCCATGAAGAACGAACGCCTGAGCCACGCGCGCAGAAAAGAGCAGACCCGGGAGCGCCTGTATGGTGCCGCAAGGACCATGTTCCTCGGGAAGGGCTTCGCAGCGACGAGCGTGGAGGACATCGTCGAGGCCGCCGGGTACACGAGGGGCGCGTTCTACTCCAATTTCAGAAGCAAACACGAGCTGCTGACGGAACTGTTGCGGCGCGACGTCGAAGCGGCGCATGCGGATCTGCGGGCGATCTTTCAAGATGCTGGCACGCCTGAGCAAGCGACCGCGCGCGTGATTACGAATCTTGTCCGTTTCTGGCGTGAGCGTGAATGCTTTCCGCTTTGGGTCGAGGCGTACCTCCTCGCACGCCGCGACAGCATCTTTCAGGAGCGGCTTCATGGGTTGCGACGCGAGAAGCTTTTGCAGGTCAGCGCCCATATTCAAACGCTCCTGAGGGAAAGCGACAGCGCATTGCCGCTGCCGTCGGATGCGTTGGCGCTCTGCCTCGTGAGCCTTTGCGAAGGCATGCAGCTTTTTAACCTGTGCTATCCGCAGAGTGTGATCGACCAGTTGGGTCAGACAGTGCTAGCGCAACTTGCTTCGTCCGTACCGTATCGGCAGTCAATTCAAAAAACACCGCCGATGGGATGGCACGAGTGCTGCACTCTCGAGAATCGTTGAACGAGGTCGCAAAGGGTCGCGATTGCAATACGTCCAGATGCCCGAAACGTAGATCATGGAATATATAGAAAGCTTGCGTCTCTTCCGCACGATCGTCGAAGTGAAAAACTTCCGGCGCGCGGGCGAAATGATGGACCTGTCACCTTCGGTCGTTTCACGCGCGATAGCCTCGCTGGAGGAGCGTCTGGGAGCACGACTGTTTCATCGTTCGACGCGGCAGTTTTCTCTCACGGAAGCCGCGGAGCGCTTTTACGAGGGGTGCTGTCGCATTCTCGACGATCTCGATCGCCTGGAAGCGAGCGCCGCAGGTCATGGGCGACTACCGGCAGGCGTCTTACGTGTGGTCGCGCACACTACGGCTGCGTTGACATGGCTTGCGCCGTTGATGGCGTCGTTCAAGCGCAAGCATCCAAATATTAGTCTGGACATCACTTTGACAGAGCGATCTGTCGACCTGACGGCCGACGGGTACGATCTGGGCATCGTGCTACCGTTCATGCTCGCGACGGATCTTGCCGTGACGCGGCTTCTTCAACGGCTGCCGCTCGTCATCGTCACGACGCAGGCGTATCTCGGCAGGCGTCCACCACCGCGGCATCCTGCCGAGCTGGCCGATCATGTGTTCGTTACGGTGCCGCCCTCGATGCATAAGCCAACCCTGACGTTCCAAATCGACCACGAAACCGTTGCAGTCCAGATCAAATACGAGATCGCCTCGAATAACCCGATATTCAATCGCGACATCATTCTCGAGGGATACGGTGTGGGTTTGCTTCCCTTCGCGCTTGTGGACCAGGACATCAAGGCTGGCCGGCTCGTACGTCTGCTTGAAGGCTTCGAGATCGTCGATACGGCGGCTGAAGTCCGACTGGCTTATATCGGCCGCACGCTATTACCCGCAAAGGTCAGGGCATTCATCGACCATAGCGCAGAATTCTTTGAACGGGGCATGTAAGCGACTCGCCGCTCAACGACGACCGACGCCGCGTCGACTGTGCGGTCTGCCGGGACGGACCATGCTGGGGCGAGGCGCGAGAAGGGGCGCTGGTCGGGTCTATGATGCGCTGGACGCGAGCAAGGCCGTCGACTTGCTCGCGCGTGAAGTGATCAATACGGTGCCGGGCTGCCAGGCCGGTGCGGGTCCTGGCACTGCGAACTGAGTGCGGACCAAAACAAGCTGTAGGCACGGCCGCACTCATGCGCGGCCCTTTCAAGGTCAAGGGACAGTGGAAGTACTTGTACCGGGCCGTGGACAAGGCGGGAGACACGATCGATTTTCTGCTGCGCGCGCATCGTGACAAGGCTGCGGCGAAGCGCTATTTTGAGAAGTCGATCGAGCATAACGGCGAGCCCGAGGTCGTGACCCTCAGGCGACACAGATGATTCGGGATATGCAGCATCTCAGGAAGCGCGAACCTGACCACGCGCTCCAGTTCGCCTGCCCGTGGGAAGCCCCACCGACAAACAGATCGAAACACGCAACGCTTGGTCGCGACTGCCTGAGCGATGGATAAAATAGCGCAAGGAACGCAAATTTCAAGAGGCCCTGCAACATGTTATCCGGGAGGCTTCATGGAACTTTTCGACAGGCTTCAGGAGCAGATCGACACCGTGGGTCTGCCGCTCTTTGCCGTCACCGTCACGGCGGTGGCGCAGGTGAATACACCGCTTTTTGCGATACTCCACTGGCACGGATTCCGGCGAGCGACGCCGCTTGTCCTGCCCGGCATCGAGATCCCGCGACGACCGGTTCCGGGGTCGGCCTTTCGCTTCGACGCACCGTGGCACAGCTTTGAGACCGTGGACGCCATGCTGCTGGATGCCGCCTGGCAATCCGGCGCGTGGGACGTCGAGCGCGTCGAGCGGCGAGGCTGCAACGTGATCGGTGCCAGCGAGGCCGAGGCGCTCGCTTGCCGTCAGGCGTTCGGAAACTATCCCGAGCACGGGGCCCGCGACCCGCAGCTTGTCAGTGACGATATGGACCGCGACGCGCTGATGCGTCTTGCCGCGCACAGCGGCTACCTGCGCTGGCTGTTCCGCCCGGTCAAGGGCGGCCTGTGGCGCACGCTCAACGAACCCGACGACACCCTCGATGCGGATGGTGGACGCCAGCCGCCCTGTCCGGTGCTGCCTGACCCCCCCCGCCCGGATCGGCGCGGCCGCACGGTTTATCGCCTCGGCAAAGTGCAGCGCGTGCTGCTGCCGCGTTGAAATATTCTGTTACAAATAGACATTTTCGCGCCCCTTGAAGCGCGGCATTGGCGCCTCTATTTCGCATTCCGCCAGACATTGGCTCGGCTGCCCGCGGCGTATGCGCGCCCCGGTTCCCGCAGCCGGATTCCCTTATTGGTGATCCTTTAATCGCTCAGGAGATGGAAATGCAGATTCGTCCCCTCTACGACCGGGTTATCGTCAAGCGAATCGAAACGCAACGGACGACGGCTTCGGGCATCGTGATTCCCGATTCAGCGGCAGAAAAACCAGAACAAGGCGAAGTCGTCGCCGTCGGCAGTGGCCGGCTGCTGCAGGATGGAACGCTGCGCGCGCTGCAACTGAAAGTCGGTGATCACGTGCTGTTCGGCAAATACGCAGGCCAGACCGTCAAGGTCGACGGCGAGGAGTTGCTCGTCATGCGCGAGGAAGACGTCATGGGAGTCCTCGAGGCCGACGCGGGCGCCGCCCGAAAGGCCGCCTGAAACCGCGTTACGGTCGCGGACACCCGACCGGCTGTTCGCGACGCGTTCAGTCAACGACTTCACCAGGAGCAAGAACATGAGTGCAAAAGACGTCAAATTTCATGACAGCGCTCGCGCCCGTATCGTCAAGGGCGTGAATGTCCTCGCCGATGCCGTCAAGGTCACGCTCGGACCCAAAGGACGCAACGTGCTGATCGAGCGTAGCTTCGGCGCGCCGACCCTCACGAAAGATGGTGTGTCGGTCGCAAAGGAAATTGAACTGAAAGACCGCTTCGAGAACATGGGAGCGCAGGTGGTCAAACAGGTCGCCTCGAAGACCGCTGACGTGGCTGGCGACGGCACTACCACCGCCACCGTGCTGGCGCAGGCCATCGTGCAGGAAGGCATGAAGCACGTCGCCGCTGGCATGAACCCGATGGATCTCAAGCGCGGCATCGACAAGGCCGTGGCCGCAGTGCTCGACGAACTGCGCAATCTGTCGAAGCCGATTTCCACCAACAGGGAGATTGCGCAGGTAGGTTCGATCTCGGCGAATTCCGATGAGGCGATCGGAAAGATCATCGCGGACGCGATGGAAAAAGTCGGCAAGGAAGGCGTGATCACCGTCGAAGACGGCAAGTCGCTCGACAATGAGCTGGATGTGGTCGAAGGCATGCAGTTCGACCGCGGCTACGTGAGCCCCTACTTCATCAACGATCCGGAAAAACAGGCCGCGTATCTCGACGACGCATTGATCCTGCTGCACGACAAGAAGATCTCGAGTATCCGGGACCTGCTGCCAGCTCTCGAAGCGACCTCGAAGGCCGGCAAACCGCTGCTGATTGTCGCGGAAGATATCGACGGTGAAGCACTGGCCACGTTGGTGGTCAACGCAATGCGGGGCATCCTGAAAGTTGCGGCCGTCAAGGCCCCCGGCTTCGGCGATCGCCGCAAGGCCATGCTCGAGGACATCGCCGTCCTCACCGGCGCGACCGTGATCTCCGAAGAGACGGGCAAGCAACTTCAGAACGCAACACTGGAAGACCTGGGGCGCGCCAAGCGCGTGGAAGTTCGCAAGGGCGACACGATCATCATCGACGGCGCAGGCGACGAAAAGCGCATCGAGGCACGCGTGAAGTCGATACGTGCGCAGATCGAGGAAGCGACTAGTGACTACGATCGGGAGAAACTGCAGGAGCGCGTTGCAAAGTTGGCAGGCGGCGTGGCCGTGATCAAGGTCGGGGCGGCGACCGAGGTTGAGATGAAGGAAAAGAAAGACCGCGTCGACGACGCGCTGCACGCGACCCGCGCGGCAGTCGAAGAAGGCATCGTGCCGGGAGGTGGCGTGGCGCTCCTGCGCGCGCGTTCGGCCGTGACGAGCCTCAAAGGCGTCAACAGTGATCAGGACGCGGGCATTCAAATCGTGCTGCGCGCACTCGAAGCGCCAATGCGCGTGATCGCCTCGAACGCTGGCGATGAGCCTTCCGTGGTCATCGCCAAAGTGCTGGAAGGCAAGGGCAACTTCGGCTACAACGCGGCTACTGGCGAGTTCGGCGATCTCGTCGAGGCGGGAGTGGTCGACCCCACGAAGGTTGCGCGCACGGCGCTGCAGAACGCCGCGTCGATTGCCGGACTGATCCTGACGACGGATGCAACGGTGGCTGAAGCGCCGAAGGACGAAAAGCCGGCGCAGGCGAGCGCGCCGGAACTGGAGTATTGACCGCTTCGGTTCCGCTGCGCACCGGTCAGCGAGGCTGACCGGTGCATTTTCTTCATGGCATGCGGGCCGTACTGGATTCGAACCAGTGACCAACGGACTAAAAGTCCGCTGCTCTACCAGCTGAGCTAACGACCCAATCCTCTCTTTTTTCGCCGTTATAGCGCTTTGGACGCTCGCCCTAACCGATATCGATCGGGCGACTCGCGGACGGTGCCGGCTCGATTTTCGGCACCGTCAACGTGAGTACCCCGTTGTCGAATTTCGCAAGCGCGCGACCGGGATCAGCGTATTCCGGCATTGGGATCGTGCGTACGAAGTGTCCATGAGCACGCTCCAGCCGATAGCAGCCGTTTTCCTCACTATGCACATCCTGCTTTTTCTCACCGCGCAGCACGATCGCGCCGTCCTCGACGCTTGCCCTCACGTCTTCGCGCGCCATCCCGGGCAGTTCTGCGGTGACGCGCAGCACCGGTCCCTCGTCGACAACGTCGATGCGCGGCTGGAAGCGCGATGAACTGAAGTCGCCGAACCATCGTTCGAGCGCGCCGCGGCCAGCAAACGGGTCGTGAAAGAACTCTTCCACTGCGCGCCACGGTTCGCGGGAGAATAGTCGCGGAATGTCGGGCCATGCGCTACGCCACGGTTCGCCGGCGGGCGTGCTCTCCGGGTTGTCCGCATCGGCCTTGCGCACAGTCCCGCGAAGGAACTTGAAGGGGTTCCACTTCTTCGGATCGCTGTTCATCGTTTCCTCCTCGGTGATCTGTCACAGCGAACAGGATTGCGTTCTTGCGTCACGGCGCAATCAGCTGATGATCTCAGGATGGCTCCGGCGAGCTCCCGCGGTGAGCCACTGCTGTGTTGGCCACGGACATTTCTGTGGGGAACGGCCGGCTCACCCGCGCCTGGGCTGCCGGAGGGTGGCAGCCAGGCCGCCGCCACCTCGCGTGCTTCCTGGCGTTGCCGCCGACGCGCTGACTTCAGCCCGTACGCACTTCGATCCGCCGCGGACGCGCTTCGTCGCGGCGCGGGATCGTGAGCTTCAGTACGCCGTCCTTCAGGCTCGCCTCGATCTTGGACGTATCGAAGTCCGGGGAGAGCGTGAAGGTTCGCGCAAAGCGTGGCTCACGGATCTCGGCATGCTGCAGCCGCAGATTTGCCGGTGTCGGCACGACCGCCTCGGCCTCGATGGCGAGATTGCCGTCATGAACCCGCACATCGAGCTTCTCTTTCGTGACCCCCGGCAGGTCCGCCCACAACGTGACGCCCTGGGTGTCCTCGTAGATATCGACAGCGGGGGTGATCGTCATCCGCCGCGCGGACGACCCGCTTTCGCTGCGCGTCACCGCGGACGGTTCGCGCTTGCTCAGTTCAGTGGTATCGCTCATTTTCGTCTCCTGGAATTACTGGACAGTGATCGCGCGAGGCTTCGACGATTCGCGCTTGCCGATAGCGATCGACAGGCAGCCATTCTCGTAGCGCGCCTCGACCTTGTCGGGGTCCGCGTTCTCCGGCAGCTCGATGACCCGCCGGAACGGGCCAGTGAAGCGCTCCTGCACATAGACCCGGGCATCCTCGCCGGTATCCGGTCGCGCTGGCTTGCGCTCACCGCTGATGGTCAGCAGCCCTTTATCGATCGATATATCGAGTTCGGCCGGATTGACGCCGGGTGCGAACGCGACGATGTGAATCGAGTCGTCGGTGGCGCCAATGTTGACGGGCGGGAGCGAGCCGAGGCGGCTTGCCCGAAGACTGGAGGGGAAAGTACCGAAGAAGTTTGCCATCTGCCGCTGCAGCCGGTCGAACTCGCTGAACAGGTCAGTGCCAGAGTAAAGATCGCTCATGATGTAGTTCTCCTCAGGTGACGCATCGAGGTGAACCAGCCTACGCGCTCCGGTTCGCCTGCCAGCGTCTGGCAAATAAATCGAAACACGCAGCGTACGATCCCGTGAGCACCGCACGTCTGCCTGAGCGAAACCTAAGATAGGCTCTGCGGCAGATTTTTCAAGGGAAGAGTGCAGGGGCACGCTTGAATTTTTTGAGGCCGGTCCTATTATCGCGGACGAGGCCGTTTGACCACAGGAGGAGGTCATGGAATTCGATACAGACTGGTTGACGCTGGGCCCGCACCGCGTGCGGCTGCGCTCGACGAAGGGCTTCCCGACGGAAGCCATGCGCAAGGCGGTGGAGGTCGTACGCATTGCGGTCGACAGCAACATGAGCGCCCGCGCGCGCCTCGTAGAAGTTGTCTGCCGCCAGGAGAAGATTTACGAAGTCACGATTGGCACAACAGTGGCAAAGGACAAGGCATGTGCGCCACAACTCGAAACGTACATCGCTGGCGTGCTTGGGCTCCCATCGGACCACATCAACCTGATCGTCACGACGGTGGAACAGTCCGAAGTGGATTTGCACTTTGGCGTGTATGAGAGGATGCTCGCCGAAAAGCTCGGTACGGCGCCGCCAATCCAGTGACACGGCACGCTCGCAAGCAGAACAACGGTCTGCTGGCGCAGCTACGATAGGCTCCCCCTAACTAAGGGGTGTGCCAGTGTCTGGTCACGCGGATTCAGACAATTAAAAGTCTGACGATTTCCCGTGTGGCGCGCGTTGCGATCCATCTTTGTGCGGCTGACGCCTTACCTCGGCAGTACCAAGGCCTCGGCAGCATTGAAGAACTTGAATTTTTTAGTGAGCTAAACTAATTTATATCCAGCTCAGGCAGTGTGCTGAATCATCCACTAATTGCACACTGCGTGTTTCGATTTGTTTGCCCCGCAGCATGGCAGGCGAACTGGAGCGCGCAAGCCCGTTCTCTTCCTTGCTGCCTATAAGGAGAAGACAATGAGCGGCCTTCACCCACGCCTGTACTCCAATCTGTTCGAGCTTCTGAACCGCACGACTGCCTCCGTTCTCGACGTTCTACGATCGCTTCGGGAACGGGCTGGTCGCTTGCTCGATGCACAGGTCACCGCGATGCGAACGACGATCCGACGGTGGATCTCGCACATACACAGGCGCTAGCGCAAAGTGACTGACAAAGCATGCGGCGCCGATGCCTTTCACCACAGCGGCGAATGGGACAGGGGCGCCACGCTCGCTTAGCCGTTGGCGCCACCGGCGTGCGCGACATTTAGCCAGGCGATGACACGGTGATCCGATGAAGACGATAAAAATCGAGCAGTGCAACGGATACGAGATTGGTATCAGAACGGTCCTTGTGCATGACGGCCACGGCTGCCCAGAGGCGGACGCAACTTCGGCGGGCGGCTATGCTGCGTTCGTGCAGATCGCGCGTGAAGGCGAGGTCTGCGTGGACTGGCACATGCCGCAGCGTCAAAGACGCTGCGGCACGCGTGAGGATGCGGAAGCGCAGGCGATGGACTACGCGATCCGACTGGTCGAGCGGCGCCCATTCGACGGACCGCCTCCGGATTTCCCGGAGGCCGCCTGATGGCGTCGTCAAACGTGATCAGAGACGCGCAGTTCGAAAGAGGTCATGGTGGAACTTCATTGGCATTCACATCGTTTCGATTGCCGCATCAGGGACGTGGAAGAGGAGCAGTGACTTGCAGGCGAGCGTTACTGGACGTCAAGAGGTTTGCGGCATGAAAAGACGATTGTGTGTCCTTGTCCCAGCAGCCATGATCGCTGGGTTATGGTCAGAGAACGTCAGCTCGGCCAGCCCCCTGCCGACGTTGCCCCTGCAGCATGACATCTGGATCACCGGGACAGTGGAGCGTGGGGGCGGGAAGTACGCGCTGGGTGACTATCCGACGATAGTGCTGGATCGACCTTCCACTTCCCCCTGCAACGACAAGGTGCTCTCGAACATCCCTCTTGCCGACGGAGGCGAGGCAGCGCCCTCACTGCTGCTGCCGTACCTGAACCAGCGGGTTGCAGTCAAGGGACGCGTAAGCTGCCCTGACTCGGGGATTCAATTTACGCCACAGCCGGATGTCGTGTTTCCCGTCTGGTAGGGGGCAAGGGGAAGCACACGACCATCACCTTTCGGCCGCGCCTGCGGCGTTCCTGGCGGCTGTTGAGCGTGCTCAGTTCGCGAATACGCACGGCGACGAAACCTCGCCGCAACGGACATTTATGACAGCGCGTCCGCTCCGTCTACCGCGACCGACTTGCGCCGGTAGCCCGTGGTCGCGAGCAGCAGGCTGCGCGTGTATTCGTGCTCGATCTGCTGCGCGCGAATGGATGCGATATCGCGTTGCTCGACAATCTCACCATGGCGCATGACCGCGACGCGCGAGCAGAGAAAGCCCACCACCGCCAGATTGTGGCTCACCAGCATCATCGTCAAATTGCGTTCGCGATGAAGCCGTCTCAGCAGGTTGAGGATTTCGGCTTGCACGGACACATCGAGCGCGGACGTCGGCTCATCGAGCAGCAGCACGCGCGGTTCGACGATCAGCGCCCGAGCAATTGCGACGCGCTGCCGCTGCCCTCCGGACAGCTGATGCGGATAGCGGAAACGATAAGACGGACCCAAGCCGACTTCGCGCAGCGCATCGACAATGCGTTCTTCCTGCCCGCCGATGCCGTTGATGGTCAGCGGCTCGCGCAAGCTCTGATCGATTGTGAAGCGCGGATGCAGCGAGCCGTACGGGTCCTGAAACACCATCTGCACGTCGCGTCGGAAGGAGCGGTCGAGTTTTTCTCCGAGCACGTGCGAGCCGATTTTCATATGACCGCCGGCGACGGGCGCGAGACCGGTCAACGCGCGCAGGATCGTCGACTTGCCGGAACCCGATTCGCCGACCAGTCCGAACACCTCACCTTCTCCGACATGAAAGCTCGCCGCGCGCACCGCGTCGAAGTGACCGGTCCTGGTTTTGAAGCGCACCGTCAAAGCGTCGACATCGATCATGCTGAATCTCCTGCCGGTTGCGTGAGCCATGCCGCGTCCCGCTTCAGCACGGGCAGTTGCTCGGGCGGATCGACAAGCGGAGGATTCGCCGCGAGCAGGGCACGCGTATAGGGATGCTCGGCATGGACGAGATCGCGTGCCGCGCATGTTTCCACGACCCGTCCGGCGAACATCACGACGACGCGGTCGCAGAATGACATGACGAGGGGCAGGTCGTGGCTGATAAAAATGAGGCCACTGTCATGCTTTGCGATCATCTCGTCGAGAATCCCGAGGACCTGCATCGAGACGAGCACGTCGAGCGCGCTGGTGGGTTCATCGGCGATCAGCAGACGCGGCCCGGACGACACCATCATGGCGATCATCACGCGCTGCCCCATGCCACCCGACAACTCGTGCGGGTAGGAGTCGGCGACACGCTCTGGATTGCGGATATGCACCGCTGCCAGTGCCTCGATGATTTTCTCGCGTATCTCGCGGCGGCCGAACTTCGACCCGTGCAGTTCGAACGCTTCGCGCATTTGCTGCGCGACGGTCATCACCGGGTTCAGTGAGTATTTCGGATCTTGCAGGATCATGCCCATCTGCTGGCCGCACAGTTGCCGGCGCTTGCGCGCGGGCATGGCAAGCAGATCCTGACCGTCGAACTTCATCGCCTTCGCATGACATTGCGCCTCAGGCGGAAGCAGGCCGAGCAGCGCGCGCCCGGTCAGCGACTTGCCGGAACCGGATTCGCCGACGATGCCAAGCCGCTCGCCGCGCCGCAGCGTCAGCGAAAGGCCACGCACCGCTTCGCTCAATTCGCCGCCATGACCGCGAAAGCCGATTCGCAGGTCGTCGATTTCACACAAAGGCTGGGCCATATCGACTGGCATGTCAGCCTCCATGGCGCGGATCGAGGACGTCTCGCAGACCGTCGCCGAGCAGGTTGAAGGCAAGACTCACCAGCAGAATGGCGAAGCCGGGAATAGTGGCCACCCACCATGAATCGAGCAGCACATTGCGGCCGGATGCGACCATGAATCCCCACTCCGGGCTCGGCGGTTGCGCGCCGAGGCCGAGGAACCCGAGGCCCGCGACAGTGAGAATGATGCCGGCCATATCGAGGGTCGCGCGCACGATCACCGACGACGAGCAGAGCGGGACGATATAAAGCAGGAGGATGCGCTTGCGCGAGGCGCCCTGCAAGCGCGCGACGTGAATGAAATCGGCTTGCACGAGCCGAAGCGTTTCCGCCCGCGCGAGGCGGGCATAGGCCGGCCACGCCGTAATCGAAATGGCGATCACTGCGTTGATCACACCGGGCCCCAGTGCGGCCGCGAAAGCGAGGGCGAGCACGATCTTCGGGAAGGCGAGTGCTACGTCGGTGATCCGCATCAGCACGTTGTCCACCCAGCCGCCGAAGAAGCCGGCAGTGGTGCCGATCAAAAGCCCCACCGGAACCACGATCACGACGACGAGGATCGCAATCGAGAGCGTGAGGCGTGAGCCGTAGATCAGACGCGAGAGGATATCCCGGCCAAGCTGGTCAGTGCCGAACCAGTGCGATGGCGAACCCGGCGGCAGCAGGCGGTCGGAGAGGACTTGCTGCAGCGGATCGTGCGGTGACATTAGCGGCCCGATTGCTGCGATGATGATCAGCAAGGCCAGAATCACGAGGCCGAAGACCGACAGCGGATTACCCGCGAAGCGTCGCCAGCGCCGGTAAGCGAGGCCAAGCGCGGCCTGCTTGCGTGACGCGGGCGTGTCGCTCAGCAGCCAATCTTTCCATCGTCGGGGCGCGGCATTCATCGGCCAGTCCTGCGTTTGCATCGATTCATCGGTAGGGGGACGCACGAAAGAGACCTCCGCAATGTCAGCGGGCGCGTGGATCGAACACGCGATAGAGCGCGTCGGTCAACAGGTTGAGCGCGATAAACGTGACGCCGATCACTAGCGTGCTGCCGAGCACGGCGTTCATATCGGCGTTCAGGAGGGCGCCCGTCAGGTACGAACCGATACCGGGCCAGGCGAAGACGATTTCGGTCAGCACCGAGCCTTCGAGCAGATAGCTGTACGTGAGCGCGATCACGGTCAGAAGCGGCACGGCGATATTACCGAACGCGTGGCGCCAGACCACCCGGCGCTCGGGCAAGCCTTTCGCGCGCGCCGTGGTGATGTACTCCTGGCTGAGTTGATCGAGCATGAACGAACGCGTCATGCGGCTCAGATAGGCGACCGAGTAGTAGCCGAGAATGGCTGCGGGCAGCGCGATATGCGAGAACGCATTGAAGAACACGTCCCATTCGCCGGCGATGAGCGAGTCGATCAGCAGGCTGCCCGTGCGCGTATCGACCATGCCGTCGAATACCGGATCGACGCGTCCCGGCCCCGCCACCCAATGCAGCTTCGCGTAGAACAGCAGCAGGCCCATCAGCCCGAGCCAGAACACCGGGACCGAACTGCCGACGAGTCCGACGAAGCGCGCGACGTGATCGATCCAGCGGTTGTGGCGCACGGCGGCGATCACGCCCAGCGGCACGCCGATCAGCACGCCGATGATGGTCGACAGGGTCGCGAGTTCGAGCGTTGCGGGAAACACCCGCTGGATGTCCTCGATCACGGGATGCGCGGTCAGCAGCGACATACCGAAATTGCCATGCAGCACATCGCGCACGTAGATCAGGAACTGCACTGCGAGCGGCGCGTCGAGCCCGAGTCGAAGACGCGCCGCCGCGTAGGCTGCGGCTGATGCGCGATCGCCGAGAATCGCTAGCACCGGATCGATCGGTATTTTGCGGCCGATTACGAACGTGACCGCCAGCAACCCGGCGAAGGTGATGACGAGCGTGACGATCCAGCGCACGAGGCGCAAGGTCCAGCGCACGCTGGCGCTTTCAACCGAGAGCGCGCGCATGCGCTCGAAAGTCGTGAGGCGAGTGGACATGGTAAGTTCCTCGGTCGAAGGCGAAGCCCGGGCAGTCTCGCCTCCACCGCAAACGTTACTGCTTCTTCAGATCACGATACGACACGAGGTCGTTGATCGGACCCACCTCGAGACCCGTTACGCCCGGTCGCGCGGCCACCTGCGAGACCTGCTGGAACATGATCACGAAGGGGGAGCTCGCGAGCACCTGCTTCTGCATGGTCTGGTACAGCTCGGCGCGCTTCGCCGTCGACGATTCGGCGAGCGCCGCGTTGGTTTCCTTCGTCAGGCCAGGGATGTCCCATGAATTGCGCCACGCGAGCATCTTATAGGCCGACTTGTCGGAATTGTCGGGATTCCAGGTGAATCCCTGGGCGTTGCTGTGCGGGTCGATGTAATCGGCGGACCATTCGCCGATATAAATGTCATGCGAGCGCGAGCGGTACTTGGCGAGCGTCTGCTTGTTGTCGCCGGGGATGATCTGTACCTTGATACCGCCTTGGGCAAGGTTCGCCTGCACTGCCTCGGCGATTTCGCTGTACGGGTACCCGTTACGCACGTCCATCGTCACGGAAAAGCCGTTCGGAAGCCCGGCCTTTGCCAGCAGTTCCTTGGCCTTGGCGACGTTCTGCTGGTAGGGGTCGGTATTCAGCGCGCCGAGGAAACCTTCGGGGAGGAAGGTTTCGTGCACCTTGTAGGTGGTTTTGGCGACGTTGCTCTGAATCCCGTTGTAGTCGATCAGCCACTTCATCGCTTGCTGGACTTCCGGTTTGACCAGATTCGGATTCTTGACGTTCAGGCCGAGGTATAGAAGCGTCGCTTGCGGCACCGCGCTCACATGCGCCTTACCGGACTTCGTCAGCGCGACGAGATCATCCGGACTCAGGTTGCGCGCCACATCGACGTCACCGTTCTCGAGCAGCAGGCGCTGGCTCGATGCTTCCGGCACGTGACGCAACACGATCCGCTTCATCGCGAGCGGTACGCGATAACCGTCGAAGCGCTGCAGGACGATGCTGTCGTTGGCAGTCCATTTGACGAGCCTGTAGGCGCCGGAGCCGGCCTCGTTCGTGCGCAGCCATTCGTTGCCGAAGTCATTGCCTTTCTGGTGCGTGAGCAGCAACTGCTTATCCACCACCGAGGCAGGCCACGAACCGAGTATGTTCAGCACAAACGTCGGCGCGTATTTCTGGTCGGTGGTCACACTGACGGTTGTGTCGTCGACCTTCTTCACGTTGGCCAGCACGTTGTCTTTGGCCAAACCGATGCCTTGCAGCACGGCCGCCGCGCCTTTATCGAGGAGGACGGTGCGCTGGATCGACCACGCGACGTCGTCGGCGCTCAACCCGTTGCCCGAGTGGAACTTGAGACCTGGACGGATCTTGAACGTGAAGGTCAGGCCGTCGGGGCTCACGGTCCAGGATTGTGCGACATCGCCGTTGAATTTCGATGGGTCTTTCAGGTCGACCCGCACCAGCCGGTCATACGTATTCGCTACGTATTCTTCCGGCACCAGTTCGTAGATTTCGCCCGGATCGAGCGTGGTGAATTCGTCGAGGAGCGTGGCCATGACGAACATGTCTTTCGGCGTCGCCGCCGCAGCGGGGACGGCGGCTGTGAACGACAAGGTCAAGGTGGAGGAGATCACCGCCGCCGTCAGTGCATTGCGCAATACCAGTTTCATTGCCGCTCCATAAGGAATGGGTAGAGTCTGTCAGGGAACAACGGATGGAGAAATCGAACGCCATTACATGAGACGCAACGGACCGCTTTCGCTGTTATCGATCAACGGCAGCGCCCGGGAGCCAGGCAACTCGTAATGCCACCATTCGCTCTTGATGTGGATGAAGCCGGCGGCGTGCATGATGCCGAGCAGTAACAGGCGGTTACGCTGCACATGCGCGGGCAGGCCAGTATGGAAGTGTTCGGACTCGATCGTCATCGCGTCGAAGCCCGTGCCCATGTCGAGTTCGTTGCCGTCGGCGTCGAGCAACGTCAGATCGATCGCAGTGCCGCGGCTATGGTTCGAACCACGGCCAAGCTCAGCGATGTAGGTCGGGTCGGGCAAAAAATCCCACAGCACCTGTTGCGCCTGGGGCGGACGGTACGCATCGAAAATCCGCACGGTCAAGCCGGCGTTGCGGGCAATCTCTACTGCCTCGCGCAAAGCGGCTTCTGCGGGTTCGAGCAGCAGGCAGTGAGCTTCCTTGTAGATGGGCTTGCCTGTCAAGTTGCGCTCGGTGGCATAGACGAGATCGATGTCCACGCCATGCGTGGCGGCGGTGATTTCGATGAGTCGCGGTTGTGTCATGGCGGGCGCGTTCAGATTCCGGATGTGAGAGGTTTAGAGATCGAACTGGTTGAATTCGCCTTGCAGCTCGCTGCGACGCGTTCGTCGATCGCGGCCCCCAGTTGAGCAACGATCGCGGTAATCATCAGCAGGTTCAACAGACAGCTGAGCGGCGCCAGCGAGTCCCAGAACCGGCCGACATCGGTTTTGATCTGCAACAAATCGCAATCGAATTCACGAGCCCACGGGCAATAGATGTCGATGGCCAGTGAAACTGCCCGCCACCATGCGCCGCGGCTTCACAGTAGCGGCGCACGATCACCGGGTAGGCGCGCGTGTCGGTAATGACGAGGTACGGTGCGGCGAATTCCGAGTTCAGCGAATCGACGTATGAGCCGGACATGCCGTCGGAGTACAAGACGCGCGGACGGATGTATTTGAGGTAGCCGTAGAACGCGTTGCTGGTGCCGCGGGTCGACTGGATGCCGAGGATATATACGGCGTCCGCATGGGAGATGCGCTCCGCGATGCGGGCGAACATGGGCGATTGCGCCAACTGATACACATGCTGGACCGTGTCGACGAGTTGCAGCGAGTGGGGCAGGGCGCTAGTTTGGAGGTTTTCGCCGCTTTTGCCGTGGCGCGGGGCGTTGGCCAACTGCTCGCGCATACACCGGTATTCGTCGAGCCGGTCGGTAATCATCCGCGGGCGCCCCTGCGCGCCGCGCAGTTCGCGCTTGAGGTCGTCGGGTTTGCGATAGCCGACGCTGCGCAGGAAACACCCCACGGAGATTCCGCTGGTGGCCGTTTGCTGCGCGATCTGATCAGCCGTTGCCAGGCCTAGTCGCTCGAGATGCGCCAGCATATAACTGGCAATGCGCTGGGACGTTGCAGTGAGTTCGGCAAAGTGGGCCTCGACGGTCTGTGCGAAAGCGGTCGGCATGTCAGCGCGGATGGATTTATGGTTAAATAGCTGTCATATATTTCGTCAATGACATGCATCTAACAAAGCCAATAAAGTCAGCGCCAGCTTAAAAAATCAATTGGATGCGCTGTTCAATAGCTTCTGGCCGAGACTTCCGCTCTCGGTTCCTCGCGTGCCTGGGTGGATGCCGTTATTCGATGCCCTCATTCTGTGGCTCCAACCATCACAGGTCAATTATCCAGTTGGCAACACGTGACCGACAAGGCCAGTCGGTCGACGCAGGTTTATAGCAACGCACTCCGCTAATGTCATGGCCAGATCCAGATGTCGTAGCGCTGGCTAAAAATACAGATGTCGGGTTTGGCTTTGGTTTTGGGTGTGGGTGAGGGGCGTGTTGCAGTCCTTTTATCCCGCTCCAGAGGGGCTTTTAGCACCGGGCCTGCCGGGCTCCGGTGTGTCCCCATGACTGCCGCATTCCAGTCCTCAAGCGTCACTTCGCGCTGCTTCCTCGTGCCGGGCAGCCGCTCCCTGGGCCGCACGGCTTCACCGCGGTTCGTGCGGGACGGTGAACCGGAGATCCGGCGGTTGTCGCGCTGCGCCTGGATGGCCTGGACCACCTGCAGCGCATGACCGAGCCGCTTGTGTTCAATCACCGCCCCCTGGTCAATGGCGGCCAGCCGGTCATAGGGGACGCAGGGCAGGGCCATGCCATCCACCCTGGGCTCGATGCGCCCGTCCGGGTATTCCCACACCTCGATATACCGGTGAACCAGCCTGCGGTTCGCCGGCGTGTCATCCAGCAGGTACAGCACGCGGTCGTACTGTACCGTCAGCGACTTCGACACGCGGCGTGGCTCGCGCCACGTCATCAGCCGGTCCAGGTCCTCGTCTTCGCGCAGCGGCCGGTGCGCGTCGAACGCACTGCGCGGCGGCTTCGCAAAGCGTGCGTTATACGCGGCGATGAAGGCGGGCGCGTACGCGTTGGCGCTTGCGATCGTGCTGATATTCCGGAGCCGGAGCTCCTTTACCAGACGGTCCTGCAGCGTCAGGTGGGCGCGCTCGACGCGGCCCTTCGCCGGGCTGCTGTTCGCACAGAAGGTGTCAATGTTCAGCTCGTACATCGCCCGGCCAAAGTGCGTGACACTGCGCCCCGTCTTGCCGGCCGCCGTGCTGCGGAACACGCTCGCCCGGTCGCTGTAGAACGCCACCGGCTTGCCGTACCGCTCCAGATACGCACGCGTTGCCTCGAAGTAGCCGAAGGTCGATTCGGTCGCCGTGAAATGCAGCGCCATCAGGCGGCTGGTCGCGTCATCGACATACACCAGCAGCGTGCAGGCCGGTGCGCGGTCCTCGAACCAGTGATGGTCACTGCCGTCGATCTGCACCAGTTCGCCGAGACAGGCCCGTCGGGCACGCGGCTGGTAGACCTTCGGCGGACGCTGCCGGCGTGGCACCCATAGCCCGGCATCGGTCATCAGATGCCGTACGGTTTCCTTCGACAGCACCAGACCATGAGATTCCCGCAGCTTCTCGCAGGCCAGCGTCGGGCCAAAATCGGCGTAGCGCTCACGGATGATTCCCAACGCCCGCTGCGCCAGATCGGCGGCAGCTGGTGATGGCCGGGCTGGCAACGCCTGCGCGACACCAGCCCGGCTGCGCCTTCGTTGCGATAGCGCAGCACAAGGCGCTCGACCTGACGGCGACTGATCCCGAGCCGTTCGGCGGCCTGGCCCGGCTTGAGCCGGGCCTCGGTCACGGCCTGAATAACCTTCAGCCGATCGATCTCACGCATCGTCATCGTGATCGTCCCGGTCGCGTTCATCGCCGGCTCCCTGAGCGGATGTCCGGCAGTCAAATTACCCACAACACGACATTTCAATTTGGCAGAAACACGACATCTGAACTTTGGACTAACAGCTAAATCGTTGATAATTAAGATTATGTCAAATTGTTCGATAGCGAGCTGGCGCCCGCACTGCGCGTCTCGACACCGACTCGCAAAGCGCTTCTAGGTCCGCCCCCAGGGTATCGGCACGTTGGCTACCTAAAGGTTGACCTGCCCTGGAATTTTCGGACCAGCTGAAAGTTGAGAGAATGGCCTCCAACGGAGAAAGGAAGTCATGAAGCAGAACTGGTTCTCTGCTAAAGAGAGACGAGCGGCATAATTCCCTCAGTCATGGTATTTGTCAAACGAGGGCAAGGTCAGTTTAAGCTTGGACGTCGAGGAGGATTCCTTTAGGCTCAAGCATAAAATTAAGGCTTTTCTTACTCGCATCATGGTCGAGATCCCAGCTACCTCCGATACGACAGGTGCTCTCGCAGACAAAAGAGAGGAAGCGATTCAGTCGACCCGTATGGAACTGAGCAAGGGCACGATTATCGCGCCACCGCTCCAGATCAAAGGAATCATCCAGAAACCCTCGTACCCAAGGAAACCAGACGTCAGAGTGAATCTGGAATCGTATTTTGACCTGATCCGCCTTGAGGTCCCAGATCGACTGTTCTGGATATGCAAAACTGATCCTAGGCCCATGAATTGCCAGCGCCGGGCAACTGGCTGTCAGTCCGGCAGCCACTGGAACGTCCGCGGGCCGCAGGGTCTTAAGCAATGCCCCGAGATCGGCCACGTAGGAACTAGTGAGTCGTCCCAGCATGTCAAAATATGCGATCAATGCGACCGTCCGAAACTGAGAGCCTTCGATTTGCCGAAATCGCGATGCTGCGAACTGAAACAAGTCGACAACGCCTTCTTCCAAAACCTTGCCGCTGAGGTACTCGACAAGCGGTCCATCTCTCTCTCGCCGGTACCTCAAGAGAGGGGCCTCTTGTACGGAGTACACGTCGCACGTTTCTCCAAACGCTAAGGTGTCAAGCAACCATTTCTGCAAGGATGCTGCATCACTTCTGACAGAAGACAAGTCAGCTACCCAGGTCGCGATAGGCTCATCTTGGGTTACCCAGAGATTTTTCATGGTGATTCGATATGCTAAAGCTCGTTCGGTGAAAATCTGTGCTGGCCAGTTCCATTGGTGACTCGTAGTTCGGACACACGGTTCAAGGTAGATTGCGTTATGCCCTCTTCGCGCAATGCATTGAGCAGTTGTGCCCGATCCAATGCGAACATCGGATTCTTGGGATTAGTGATGCGGACATCATCAATCCAGCTGTAGCCATCAGGCGGGTGTTCTCCCCCTTCGCCACGCAGCTGCCGTGCAGCAGAGTCTATGTTCGTTGCAACCTTGTCCGATGCAGCGCTTGTTACCACCTTTATCTGAAGCGCCTCACGTGCGCCGTGATCAATCACATCAGCATCACCTAGGGTGGAATGTTCAATCGCTACACGACCGCCAGCAGATCGCAGCGCCGCTTCCTTCAATTGCGTCAGTTTGCCCTCTTGCCCGTTTGCAACTTCGTCGGCGACCTGTCTCATGAAGTTGCGAAGCCCTCTCGGATTTTCGAGATTACCACTGTTTGCCAGGCTGTGTACTTCGTCCAGTGCGCCGACCAGTTTCGCGATCTTAGCGACCTCGATCGCTGCCTGCTTCTCGACATTCTGATCAATTAACCGGTCAATAATCTCCACGCCCTTCTTCCCCAACTGATCGACGAGAAGGACAGTCTCATCTGGATCAAAGCCATCTTTCAGAAGACGCTCGAGCACACCGCTATCCGCTAGATCTGCAACGACATCAAGATTACCTATCGACTGCGCGCTTTCAACGAGACCTACGATTTTCGCTGTTTCTATTCCGGCCGCAGACAACGAATCGAGCACGCGGACACCGGCTTGCCCGTGGCCATCGGTTATGAGCGCAACCGTATCGGGATCTGTACCGCGTCCCAATATCCGATCGAAGGTGCCGACGTCCACTCCACTTTCCCGAAGTATTCCAAGGACCTCCTGCGTGAGGCCATATTTCCCGGCGAGGATGAGCCATGGATCTGTTATGGGGCCCACGGCCGGAGGCTCGTCGGGATCAATTGTCGGCTCGCCTTTGCCGCCGAAACGCGCCGATATAGCCTTTCCGAGCAGTGCAAAGATGAAGGCGAACGCCATGTTCGCCAGCAGATTCTTGTCCCAATTCTCGAGGCCACCCGTGATCACGTTGAATACGACTGTGAGTGCGCCAGTCGCGAGCGAGATCAGCGCGATACCCTGAAGCGAAGCGGCTAGGGAAGCCCCCAGCCACACGATGAAACCGCCAATCGCTGCTCCGAAAAGCCCGCCGATCAACGCGCTGACCGCAACCTTGCCCCAATCCACACGCGACAAATCAAATCCACTTCCGAAATTGCCTTTAGTGGCCTGGCTGACAATCGACCCTACTGCAGCGGCCACGGCCCCTACCGCAGCGAGGATCAGGACGAGCGCGAGACCTCCGGTAGCCACAGTGAGGACGCTGGCCGCAATTAGAACCACAATGATGAGCAAGCCGACGATCAGGCCTGCCCAGAAACCAGGGTCGCTGACCAGTTCCTTGAAATCGTCCCACTGATTCTCGAGGAAGCTTTGCTCCGCTCTCTTCTCCGCTCGCTTTTGAGCCTCCTCAACCCTCGGCCCGAGGGTGTCCACCGGCTCCTTCGCCTTGGCGTCCGCCGCGGTCACCTGGTCGCTCAGCTTGCCGTGGTACGCGGCGAGACCCTCGCCGAATCCCTGATCCGCTTCGCCGAGTTTTGCATCGAGGCTCGTTCCGACCTGGGTGACGGCACCGGTGCCGGCTGCGTTCGACTGCGCGACGAGCCTCGTAAGCTGACCCGAGATGGCGTGGCGCTGTTGGTCCACCTGTCCTGCGGTCTGGCTGACCAAGCCTTGGGTCTGACGGGCAACCGTAGCCGATATGGCATTCGTCGCGTTGGCGGCAGTCCCTCCCGACTTGGCGATGCCAGCGCTGATCTGCGCTGCGACGTCATCGGCACTGGCGCTCAGCCCGCCAAATGCTGTCTCGACCTGGCCGGAGATCTGATCAGCCAGCTCCGGCGCCTTTGGTGGATCGATGCCTGTGTGCGCGATACGCCGGGTTAGATCGCGGAGATGTTTGTCGCCGGCCGTAGCTGCCTTTATACCGTGATCGTGTAGTGCATTAATGGCGTGAGCCGCAACCACGTGCGTCTCGTGTATCTTCTGGCCGATCTGCGCATGCAGCTGGGAGATCAGGCTGTCTTCCGCGGACGACAGTTGCGCCGTCATCTGGGCCTTGAGATGACTGAGCTGTTGCCGACCTGCAACCAGGGCCTGTTGGAGCATCCCGGACATGCGCTGGGACATGCTGGTCAATTGATCGGTGAGCTGTGATTGTCCGCCCCCGAGCTGGCCGGCGATCTCCTGTCCGTTTTGGCGGAATGCGTCGGCCGCCTGCGGTCCGGTGGCGCGCAGCTGCTCCGCGCCGTCCGACACGCCGTCCGCAATCTTCGTAGCAGTGTCGGAGGCCAGATCGCGCGCGGCCTGTGCCTTCGCTGCAGCGACCTCTGGAGTGCTGCCGCCGACTCTGCTCTTCTCCGCCCCAATCGACCGCGCTTCTTGCGAATGGCCCTTAACCCGTGCAACAAGCTGGTCTGCCACGCTCCCAGCGGTTTGGATCGAGCGGTCGGCATATGTGGTTCCGAGGGCCTGGGCGCGTTGCTGTCGCGCCGCAAAGGTAGCTTGAGCCTGGGCCAGGTTCGTCGCGTGACCCCGGCCGAGCGCTGATTGCTGTGTTGACTCGTCAGCCGTCAGGTGACCCTCGGCCTGGACGATATGCTGACTCAATTTCGCCCGCGCGGCCGCGAACATTCCACGCACGGCCTTCTGTTGGTTACCACCGGTGGCGAGAAGGGACTCCTGAGCTTGGAAGGCGCTTGACGCGATCGCCTTACCACCCCGCGCAATTCGGTCGGCGAAGCGTTGCCTCGCAACTGTAACTGTAGCCGAGAGCCGTTCAAGGACGCGTCTTGCCCCAGGAGATCGCGCCGTCGAAAGCTCGATCGTGGACGGGGGCAGAATCATCTGCCCAGACTCCCCGGCTCGCCCCGCCTGAGGCGCTACCGCGGAAGTTATGACGCCGCCGGTTATCGCGTGTGTTTCCGGCACAATTGCGTCTGGAACTGCGTGCGTCGCATGGTCCGCGGCACGGCTCGGCATCGGGACGGCGGGGCCGGCGCGCAATGGTGGCCGCCCGATGGTCTCGAACGACGGCTTTTCGGCCAACGGCGCTTCCGATTCGTGCACACGAAGCGACACATCGGGCCTGGTCGGGATGCCGCTCGCGCCCGTCGGCTTGCTGCTTGTAGCGTCGTCGATCAGGCCTGTCGCATGCTTCTCGCCTTCATGAATGCTGTCCAGCGGCTCGGCTTTCGTGTTGGGCAGTTTGCCGCTTACATGGCGTTTCCCTGCGACGCCGTAGGTCTCGAGCGTTTCATCGTCGACATTCTTGAGAGGGGCCGCCTTGGACGCCGCGCTGTTCGAGGAATGCTGCTGTGGGTGGTCCGCATCCGGAACATGTAAGTCGCCCGCGATGATGGCAATGTTTCCGGTAGTCGCGACCGCGGTGATCTGCGCCGCGCGGTGCTCTTTCCGGACGGCGGCAGGATCGCCGACCCTTGCTTCTGAAGTTCCGGCGACGGACGTGCCTTTCGCGGGATAGCCTCTTCTCTCGACCCGTGCATCTTGCTCGAACGCCATAGGCGGCAAGACCGTTGGAATTGCGGGTCGCCGCGGCGCCAGTTTCGGCTCAAAGGCGATGTCGCCGGTCGCGGTCGCTGCGCGCGCCACGGCAGCATTACCGTAGGCAGCCTGCATTGATCTCACCTCAGCGGAACTGTTCGGCGCCGGGGAAGCAATGGACGGAGAGAGAGCAGGCTCAGGCTGCGATCGAGCTAAACCCCTGACGGCGTTGCTCATGTCGCTCTTCTCGAACGACGTGGCGCCCAAAGCGAGCTCAGGTGGCGGCCGAGTGTCGAGCGTGAGAGCCGCCCGCGGACTTGCCGTCGGCGCGGACCTAGGATCTTTCGCCTCCCCGGCGACGGTGGCCTGGCTCATGACGCGTCTTGTAGCAAGGTGCCGTAAGGGCCAAGCTCAGAGGGTGTGAGCACGCGTGCGTCCCGACGGAACTGGCGTGCCGTGGCGCGGACCGCGTGCGCCATCGTAATGGTATCGGAACTTGAATCAGCTGCGAGAAGCGCGGCCGTCCGCGCCGAACTCACGATCGCCGCCCCAGTCATTTCCAGCCGCGCGAGGGCCTGCAGATCCAAGTCGGCATTGAGCGGCGCGGATTTCGGAAACGCACGCTGCCAGATGCACCGTCGTTCGGGCAGACCAGGACGCGGAAAGTGCATCACCACTTGGAAGCGGCGGACGAAAGCTGAGTCGATCTGATCCTTCATGTTGCTCGCGAGAATCACCAGACCCCGAGAGCTCTCCAGCCGCTGAAGCAGGTAGCTGACTTCCAGGTTGGCGTAGCGGTCTGTTCCATGCTGGACTTCACCACGCTTTCCAAAGAGGGCTTCGGCCTCATCGAAGAACAGTACCGAATGGCTGTCCTCAGCCTCACGGAATGCCTCTTCCAGGTTCTTCTCCGTCTCACCGACCCATTTCGAGACGATCCGCGCCAGATCGACCTTGCAGAGTGGTAAGCCGAGCAGCCCGGCGATGACCTCAGCGGCCAGCGTCTTGCCGGTTCCTGGGTCGCCCGTAAACAGCGCTTTCATCCCGGTCCCGTTCACCAGCCTGCCGAATCCCCAGTCGTCGTCGACGCGCGATTGCAGCCGGAAGAATGTGGCGATTTCGATGATCTGGCTGTGCAGTTGTTTGGGCAGAATCAGGTCGTCGGCCGAACGTCTGGGATGCACTACCGTCGCAAAGCAACTACTGGAGCGCCGCGTGACGATGGTACAGGCGGCGGGCACGTGCCGGGCGACCGGGTCTGCGACCCCGTTGCCAGCCAGACGGGCGTGCGTGCGCGCCACCGAGGACACCGATTCGATATCACGCCCGCTGAGGCGGTAGCGAGACGCCAGGTCTTCGATGTCCTGCTGCGACAACTCCGGAAAGTGCTTGGACCAATCCAGTTCACGTAGGCGGAACGTGGGTTCGGCGAGTGCAACTTCGGCGTACCCTCCTGCTCGGATCAACTGCTCTGGTCGCCACGGATTTTCCCCAGTAACCAGGATCGGAACGGGTGAATCGGCGAAGGCTTCGGCGAGCACATCGGATCCTGCTTTGTCACTCGGATTGTCACCGGAGTTGGCCTCGAACCATAGCGCGGAACCGAGACACGCCGCCACCCGAATCTGTTCCTGAACGAGGTACAGTGCCTCCAGCCGCGCCCTTCCCGCGTCCGGCCTCTCGATGCGGCGAAGAGGCCGTTTTATGGCAGCGGCCAAAGCCAGCGCGAGATCCGCACCACCGTGCTGTCCTGGCCCCGAGATTCCGAGCACGCGAATGCGGCCTTCGATGAGGAAATTGCTCAGCCGTGTGAATTCAGTGTCCGTGATTTGTGGTGAGGGGACGGCACCGGTCGGGATTCTGACGTCCAGGCGGTCACAGAACAAGTTGGACATCCCGGGCCCGGCTCCCGTCAGAAAGTCGAAAACCCCCGGGCCAAGCCGAAATTCCTGTCGTGACTCGGTCGGCGGATCGCCAAGCGGAGCGAGAATTCCACAGCGACGCAATCGACTAGCACGACTCAACGCTGGTCGTCGTTCAATGCAAGCATGGCGAGACTCGGCGGTCAGCGAGACCAGCAACTCAAGGCATGGATACCGCCGGTTCAGGTCATCCAGGATGAATGCGTAAATGCGCTCGTAGGCTCTATCGATTTCCGGTGCCAGGCAAAGAAGCACGGCGTCCATTTCGAACGCTGTCAGGTCGAGTGTCTGGCGGAGTTCGTCGAGCGGAGGTCGGGCGCCCAAGGCCGTCATTCGAGCGCGCAACTCGTCCTCAGCATGTTGCTCGGCGGACGAGAGCACCGACGGCCCGCCGGCCATAAAACCGATCTCGCGGGACTCTACGGTGTCTAGAAGCGCGTTGACCTGGTGCTCGGTCACGCACAGCGCCGTAACGTCAGGTGAAACCTCACGGGACGCAACCCACTTCTGTTGCTCCACGGCGGATCTGAGCGCGCGGTTTAGCGGCTGCAGCCGCAGCAGCAGATGGTCGACGGCGAGCGATGTCAAGGCATCCATGCTCAAGCAACGCCGAATTCAACGACGCGCCCTCTAAACCAAGGGATGCCGGACACCGGGTCGAGAAGTCCTGCACGGGACAAATCGTCGCGTCTTCGCCCCATAGGCAGGCGGACCGAGACCGATTCGTCAGTGAAACGAATATTGGCATCGAAATCCTTGAAGTACTGCAATACTGCTTGAGGAGTCGTCCTTTCCCGGTTTCGCCACAGCTCCCATGCGATGGTTCCTGCGGCGGTGGCTGCCGCAAGTGTCGCAGTACACTCGAGCATGGGACGATCGGCGCACACAATGCCGGGCCGCTGGACAGCAAGCGCTTCCCACAGTCCATTCGATTCGTCCGAAGCGCTAGCAAGGTTACACGCCGCCTGCAGAACAAGCACCGATGATGGCATCTCGTGGTTCGTCCAGCCGAGGCGCACCGGTCCCTGCCGGATCTCCCGCCACGGCTCCCCGCGGGTCGGAGCGAGAACGGTTACGAAGGACAGGCCGAGTTTGGCAACCTCACTGAGCACTGTGGAATTGGCGCCCGTGCCGCAGACCAGAAGAACAGCGGAGCCCAGTTGTTTGAGAAGATTCGGAAGCGTCGCGAGATCGTCCACCCACACTATCGGGAAGCAGCCATCAACGTCCGTCAGTAGAAAACCGGAAGGCCCTTCATCTTGTGCGCACCACAGCATCGGCGCTGTTCCCCGCGTGTAGCCGCGAACTAGAGCATCCGCGAGTAGCCGGTCCAATAGGCCGGTATGTGGTGCGATCCTGTGCGCGAACTGAGTCAAGCCCTCTTCGCCAATCGGTATCCTCTGCCCGGCAAATGCCGTCGCGGTAACGATAGACCCGGGCGAACGCCGCCAGCCCCGCTCCGGGGGATCCAGCACCTTGTACGCGAGCACTCTCGCAAAATGTGTCGCCTCCCGTGACAGTTCCGCCACGTCAAGGACCGCGTCCAGTGCCTCGAAATAGCCGAGCTTCGCCAGCGGTCCAAGCAGTAGAAACGGCAATGCGCACGGAACGTGGACCTCCCAATTTTCCGCTTCTGTCGTGCTCAGACGCGTAGGCGTCGGAGCATGCAGACGCGCCGTGGGAAGTTGTCGCTCTGTTTCGCTCGACCGCGTCACCGATCCAGTTGGCGGGTGCTGTCGCTGCTGGTCCGATCCCCGTGTCCGAGCAACGCTTGCGTCTCTTTGCCCTCCGATTGGCAGCAAACGGTCCAGCGTTTCCCGGACCACTGGGTGGTTTGGTAAGATGCGGAAATGCGCGGCAAGCTGCATCGCCAGAATAAGTCGCTGGCGCAGAGGTTCAGTGGCTTCGCCTCCTCGATTCGACGGGACTCTTCGGATAACGAAGTCATCGATCGTCTCCGCACCCTCGATTGTTACGCCGTCCGGAAGCTGCCGGGAATCACTGGGCCGGACAAGCAACCTCGCGTGCCAAGACTCCAACTCGGCAAACGTGAAGTTCGCGAGACGGGCTTCGAGTTCTCCACGATCGTGCCAGGCCATGAGAAGCCGCTGCGGCGCCCCGCCGGGCAATCGGTCTCCCGGCACGACCAGCCGTGGTACGGCGACAGCCTCCTCTGCATCGAGTTCGCCCTGTGACGGTTCTGCGATCAGCCCAACCCGAAGGTTCAGTGCTTCGCGCAGTGCATCTTCAAGTCTCGTCTCGAAGGACCCTGCAGATTCGTGTGTTGCACAGGCACCAGTCGCAACACGGGTCGGAACGTCATCGATCAAGTCGCTCAATCGGAGTGGTATCCGCACTCGAACGGGCGCAGAAAACTCATAGTCGGTTTCCGTGTCCAGTATCTGCGCCAGTTTCCGGGTGAGCAGTTCTGGGAGCGAATGAACTACCCCGTCGAGGATCCGTCTCGGTGATGGTCCCCAATTCCAGCCGCCTCGTCGAACCACCCTCACCGCGCACCGACCGATTATGACATTAGTCATTGCCGCACCCCTGACCTTAAGTTACCGTGAAATGCTCGAATGCGGGTTTGTAGCCTTCCACAAACAACAACGCGTCATATTCTCCAGGCGACAGCGACGGGAGCTGGATTGTCGTAACTGCGTTGGACGTGTTGGCAGGCCCGGGAACCAACAGCGAAGCGCCGGGCTGCGGCCCCTGCAGGAAAACGAGAACGTTCAGCGCTTTGCCGGGTGAGGCTAGCAGAGTTACCGTAATAGAGGTGGTAGGGTTCGCAGGGCTGAGCGTGGGCATTGGGCCGATCCCGGAAAACTTGTCGCCCGTCGCATCGTAAGTGTATTGTCGAGGCGACTGCATGACCGTCGGGTCGAGACTGGTTTGCCGCAATTTAAGCTGAGTCGTCGGAACGATGATGTCTTGGGCGTTGAAGTGAGCCAAGTCGGGGGCGGCGATGCCATAACCCAGTCCTCGCACATGCAGACCGCCATCACCCACGAAAGTATCCGGCACCTGTTCCGGTATCGCGGGTTCCGCGACGCGAGTGAACACCGCCAGCACGTGTCCGGTCGAACCGAGATAGAGAACATTCATCTGCGGATCCATCTGACATCCTCCTCTTTTTCAGGCTGCTGCGACGGCCGCGATAATCGTGTAATCGCAAAAGGCTGGAAGAAGCGGCCCAGGATTTACGCCCCCCCCCATGTCCCACCACTGCACCCGACAATGCACCTGTCGCGTGGCTGGATCCGCCCAGCATTCGAACGGCACTGGAAGGAAGGGCCCAGATCCTGGCGGGGCCTGCAATTGGTCGACGCGCAGCGAGACATGCACATGCAGCGTGACCTTGGCGGGGTCGACGCCCGAGGGAAGTGGCAGGATCACGCCGTCGAATGCCTGCCCGGACTGGACTTGAATGCTGCCAGGTGTGACGGCCCCGGAGACCTTCCCGGTTGCAGTCAGATCGCCGGATGCACTGAGCGTCAACACCGGCGTCAGTGTGCCATCCGCATTTTGCTTGCCGAAGACCAGTTCTCCCTTGTTCGCCTCGTGAATCTCGAGCGCCATGACCGGGCCCGCTCCGCTGAAGTTCTGGGGATGCGTCGCGAGGCGCAACTGGCCGCTTGCCGAAACCACCTCAGCAGCATTGACACCTGCATAGCGCGGAGCCGTACCGCCGCTGCCAATCTGGTCGCTGACGTCCGCAAACTGCTTCGCGTTGGGTTCCCATTTCACGTAGCCAAGGAGAACCTTCCACGGGATCGCGGAAACACCGTCGTCGGGCGCGTCCGACACCTGCGGCGCCACTTGCTGGTCCGGATTCAATTCACTGCCCGGCGCGCCATAGACGATGTCATAGAGTTCCTGGACTCGCGTGGGCGACGCGTTCGCAGGGCCGCCGGAGAGATTTGCCGTGGCTGCCGCTGGCTGATCCCTGCCGCTCAGGAAGACCGGATACCAGACGTTGGACTGCGGAGCGACCGCGTTTTCCAGATCTGCTGGATTCAGCTCGATGTCAGCCGGTACGACGATTTCCCGGCCGTAGCCGTCGATAGCGATTCCTGCAACAAGCGTGACCGCGACGTAGGCCGTGCCGTTTGCCGTTGCCTTCTTCGCGGCCTGCAACACGAGGCCCGTGGCGATACCCCACCGATGAAGATATCGGTCATGCCGGGCAAGCTGATTCCGTGCATAGTCGACGCCGGCGACAAGGTCCGCTGCTGGCAGAATTTCCCCTTCGTAGAACATTGGGCGTGCAATGGGATCGGCCATGGCGATCTATCCTCTCTTGCTACTCACTTGCGGGCTGGTTGCTTCTTTTCCAGCACGGAGAGCCTTTCGGCCAAACTGGCGTAGTCTGCCCGCACGCTTTCGAGTGAAGCGTACGTATCAGCCAGCTTTCTCTCCAGTTCGGATCGGGCCTCGCGTTGCGACTCTTCGTGGACTCGAGGCGCGGCCACCGTTACCCCTCTTTCGCCCGCGAGCGCCGGGCGCTCATACCCGGCGACCGACCGCAAGACATGCGCTAGCGAATCAAGCGGCAGATTCGCAAGCAGCGCGGTGTGCTTGCGCGGTTCGGGGCAGCCACGGGCGATCATCAGCAGAGGTAGCATGGCGTACCCGTTGATCGGGCCTATGGCACGGATCAACGGATTCTCCTCGACCCCGCGCGGTTCGCACTCTTCGATCTCTTCCTCGCAGTCGCAGCACCAGCGCTCGATCGCCTCCCCGACACGCTGAACCTCCGGAATCCAGTAGGCAATCGATACCGGTGACACGACAATTTTCCGTTCCAGATTGCAGATATCTATAACCCGACAGTCTTCGACCGTCAGGCAGGCAAGTAGAACCCCCGGGTCGTCGCAGGACTGGCAAGGTGGATTCAGCGCATTGCACAGGCAACCGCGCAGCACCTCTCGTACCGCCCGAGCCAGCGCCGCGGCGGCATTGCCGAATGTTCGGAGATCATCGAGCGTCAGTTCTGACCGCGACGTCGGCGGCGGCAGCGCGATCTGTTCCACTTCGCACAACAGATCGCAGTGTGTGTTGTTCTGGGACTGCTCCATGTGCTCCAGCAGCCAGGCCCGGATCGCCGCCAGGGAGTCCGCGGCCGCCGATTGCAGGTCCGGTGACCATACCGCTCCATAGGCCAGGGCTTGCACCGCGATATCCCGGATCACTATGGGCTTGACCTGCCTGGCGTCCTCGGCGGGGACTTCGCCACCCGCCGCTTCCTGGAGCTCGGCGGGTTCCTGTTCGGCGAGCCGATGGACCACCCACAAGAGCGCCGCGGCATGGGCACGTTCAAGTGCGGTCTCCATGAATTTCCTGATCTCGGCGGGCGTTATGGTCTTGCGGACCCTGGCCATGAGCCCTTCGGCTTCCCTGATTTGATTCCTCACGCCCCCAACCCCGAGAAGACGCTCCTGCATTTCCACTGTCTGTATCCGGAGGCGTGCAACGTCCCTGCCCAGCACACGGACCGCCGCTAGCACCGGCCGAAGTTCCGGTGACTCCTCCCGTTCGCCCACTTCCTTGAACTCGCCGAACTCGCGGGCAAGATGCGCCAGGTGTTGCTCCAGTTCCGCTGCGAAGGCTTCCGGCTTAAGCGGTGCGGGAGCATCGCGCAAAGCCTTCACTGCGTGCACGGCCTCAGCGCCATAGATTCGCAGGTGTTCCGAGTCGACGGTCGTCCGCTCGAGCGCCGTCGGGTCTCCGATGCAGTCCCAAAAGCGCGAGCAGATAGCCGGCGGCGAATCCTGTTTGTCCGCACAACGTAGCTCGAATCGAAAACCCTCCCGGATGCGCGTCGGCTCACACGCCTGTGGGACGCACGGAGAGTCGGTGGCATAGGGCGACACCGGATCACTCGGCTGCTCGCAGTAGCTGATATACAAACAGTACTCGCGCGCGCCATTCCCCCTGTGTCTCGCCTCACCCGCGGATGCGGGCAGCGGCTTGCTGCCGGCGATGTACCGGCCAGACGCGCCCGCTGCTGAATCGGCGCACGGATCCCCGCAGTCATAACCGCTGTTCAGGCGAAGCTTCAGGTCCCGCACCATGGCATTGATGTCCAGTTCCTGCGAACAGGACACCACGATGTCATTCCCGCAACAATCCAACGCATAGCCCGGCTTCACGATCACATGTCCCATACCGCAGGGCTGGCAGACCACCTCGAGCCCGCATACGACGCCGGACCCAAACAGCGCGCGACTATGGAGGCGGTTCTTGGCGTCTACGTAGTCTCCCAGAAGCTGCAGGTCTTCGTCCGTGAGGAGTTGACCGGCAAAGAACCTCGGCCGCGTGAATCCCACGTTCTGACAGGTCATGCACCCAACACCTCCGCACGCGCATGGCCCGCCCGGCGCGCTGCTCGTACCCACGCAGCCGCAAGGCTTACTGGAACGGCTTGCCTGCATGGTCGTATTAGTGCTCATCGAAATCTCTCCCGTGCCTGCCGCCCTGCGGATGCTCCCGCTCCCGGATGTAGAACCAGCCTTCGAACGTTCCTCCGGGGTAGCCGTCGCCTGAAGTCCAGGGACCGTAGCCTCTCGGTGGCATCCCGCATTCCGTCGGGGATGGCCGTATCCTGAAGCGCTCGGCATACTCTTCCAGGATGGGGACCCGCCCACCCCAGTTCTCGCCGTCCACCGGGCGACAGCATTCATCCAGGATAAACTCGCACCGCACCGTGATCAGGACGCGGTCGCCTGGCTCCAGGGTCTCCCCCGTGCGGTCCCGATAAACGATGCGATCCGTCAAAGGATGATCGTGGAGATCGACGAATTCACCCGCCTTGTGATAGATCTCGGCCGAGCGTCCGCGCCCGCCCTCGATCACCCAGACATCCACAACACCAGGCCGGATCGAAGATGACAGTACCGGCCGAGAGAATCGGATTTCCAGCCCTCGTTGCGCGTCGCCGCGCTCGTGGTCGGTTCCCAGAAGCAGTTTCGCCTCATCCTGGGTATAGTGATGCCCCTGTTGCCAGCTCACTCCAACGATCGTGGTTGGCTGATAGAGGCCGACTGGCCTGCGCACGTGATTGTGGACGTGGTGTTCGCGGATCGGATGGCCTGGACAAAAGGCGTCTATTCGGGCCAGCAGAAGACATGGTTCGGTACAGGGCTCGCAGCAGGTTTCGCACCGACAGTCGGCCGCAGGAGGGTCGACGCTCACCCGGACCGTCACATCGTCCTGTAACTTGCTGTACGAGCAGTCGGCTGTGGCCCCGCACGCCTCGGTGATGACGGGGCGAACCGGGTCCAACGGTCGCTCGCAGTAACAAATGCTCACGTAAAGGCTGGAGGCACCGTGTCGAACTCGCCGATAGTCGTCGGCGCTGAGCCGTTCCAATACATCGACCACAAGGGGCCGGCGCACGACCAGTTCGTTCCCGCAGCAGTCCAGCGCAAGGCCGCAGTCGATGCGAAAACGCGTGCGCGGGGCTTCGCGGCAGTGCTGCTTGTGCAACGCTTCCAGTCGCCGCCTCAATTCTTCGATGTGGGCGTCCAGCGTGCCGAGGTCCTCCGCGGGCGTCTCCGGGAGGGCAGGTTGAGAGTCCGCCGGTTTACCTGAAGCGCCCGTCGATTCAGGTGCAGTCGGCGATATGGCGGCCGGAACGCGGACGGGCCCCGGCGTTCGGTCGGCTCCACGTTCAGATGCCGACGCCGGCTCGGCCCCCGCTGCCCCGGCCATTGGCAATGCAGGCGCGGAGGCCTTATACGACCCTGCGGCTACCCTGCGGTCCAGCAGGCGGTCCAGCTCTTCGCGCAATTTCCGTTCTTCTTCCTCTTCCTCCTTGAAGCAGTCTTCGGGAAATGGGACCGGTTCGACGAGCAGCCCGCAGATCGTTCCATATCCATGCAGGCAGCGGTTGTGCAGCTTGAGCTTCTCGCGAAAAAAATGTTGCTCGGTCTGAAAATCCTGAGCGCTCAGCATTTGCCCATAGAAATATCTCAAGCGGCGAAACGCCGGCAGGTCGATACACCCGTCGCCGTTGCCTCGCTGCGGTAAAACCCGTCCCGTGCCGTTCATGGTGTCATCACCCTGCGATGGTTTGAATGCCAACGAGCGAGTCGCGTCCTAGCACGCGCCCCGGTGTCGAGCCGCCCCGTCCCTGACCCAGAATGCCCATGCGATTGAGCCGAATGTTGCCGCGCGCGCCCAGCACGGACTGCGCCAATGGAACGAAGGCCGTGTCTACGCCGACCGCCGACCAGTGGCCCAACAGAAAACCAGCGCCCCCGAACCGTACGCTTGCCAGCGTGTGGGCCGGCTTCTGCGCGTCGATCAGCCGGATCAACGCATCCCGCGCCCGTTGGGACATGTCCGGCATTGGTGGTACAACGATACGCAATCGATAGGCGCCGTCACTCAACGGATCCTTGTCCGGATCCCCGTAGCTGCGCAGTGGCGTAGTCGACAATGGCGAAGCCCCCAGCCGGAAGCGGGCCCGGGCCTTGCCAAACAGTCGCACTGCTCCAACGCATGCCGTGCGGTGCAGCGCCGGCCGCAATGCAGGATCCGCGCGCCGTTTCGCGCACACGATTTCCCGGCTGCCGAGCGCCCCCCAGATACCCGTCGATGACAGCTCCTCAATCGATGGCGCCACGCCGAACACCAGCTGCAACGCCTGACGCAGGCCGTCCAGGGTACCGCGCTGCCGATAGAGCTGGGGCGCGTTCTGAAGGATTCGCCGCCGCTTGTCGGCGTCCCAGGTGGAATCGAACCCGATGTCGAAGAATCCGCCCAGCCACGGCAGCAACTGTTCCGGGACACCCGACGGATCCAGCAGCGCGGGATAACGTTCGATCGCGCGGTCGACGTCCGCGACCGAGGCGTCGAACAGAGCCAGGAAGCGCTCCGTGAAGTCCTCTGCCTTTGGGTTCTCACGGTAGACCGAGGGCAAGTGGTTAAGGCTCGTCACCCGGGGAAAGTCGATTTGAACGCGTCGGACAGTGGGCGTTGCACCGCCGTCACCGATCAGGCGCAGGCGGAAGTAGAGGTAGCGGCCCGGGGGCTGGTCGATGAGGAAGTCGGTGGCGCCCGGCGGCGCAGTAGTCCAGTCCGAAAAGTGCGGGACGCCTGCAGGAAAATCCCGCCACTGGGCATCCCGTTTCGAATCGCCAGCCGCTGGCGCCTGGGAATTTTCCGCGCTGGCGACTGCGAAGGATAGTGCCGTCCCCGCAGGAACATCCGCGTCCACACGGACGCGATGCCAACGGCAGCGCGGGACGCCACTGTCAAGCGGTAGTGTCAGAAGCTGTCCCTGAGTCTGGCGCCGTGGCGCCGCAGGCGGGGGCACGTCCCTGGCTTCGAGATTGCGGCCGTACCAGGAGAAGCACGCCACCACCGCGCCATCATCGACGCAAAAACCCGCTTCGGCAGCAGCCACCAGGCCGCTTGGCGGAAATGCCAGCGCCAGTTCCGCGACGGTCACCGGGGAGAACCGATCATCGCCCGGCTCCGCGCGCAGCAGACCCCAGACGGATCCCAGCCGCGTTACCACCCAGACGCGCTCGGCAGAATCGACCGCCAGCGCCCAGACATTGTCCGGTGCAGCAGGAACGGGCGCCCGTCGAAACCCATCGAGCCCAAAGCGTTGGATCTCCCCGGAGCTACCTGTCGCCACCAGTAGTTCACCGGCCGGCGAGAACGCGATCGGTCCGGGGTCACGGATCTCAATATTGCCAATCAACCTGCGTCCTCGATCTGCCCAAACCAGCACGCGGCCAGCGGCACGGTCGGACACCGCGACGAGACGCCGCCAGGCGGTCACCGCTGCAACGTCTCGATGCACCTCGGGCGCGCAGGCATCCGTCCACAACGATCGCCACTCGGGCTGGCATGCGTCGCGGTGCAGGATCAGGGACTTGGGAGGCGCGGGCGTCGCGAGGTACCACTCGCAAACAGAGCAACCGCGCGCCAGACGCGCGGGCAGAATATACGCAAGGATGCCAGCAGGATCGACGGCAGCCGGGTCAACCAGCGCCAACGACAGACCGACCGGATCGTCGATGCCGACGAGATTGGTGATGTCGCTGGTGGAGGCATCCCATCCCACGTAGGCGTCGAGCAGGCGGAAGTTGCCCTTGGTGGCGGCACAGCTCATAGCCGTTCCCCCGGCGCGAGCGCGATCAAGTTGTGGTCGCCCGGCCACAGCAGCGCCGCAGCAGGGATCGCATAGTCACTACAGGGCGCACCAGCAACGCCGGCCACGATGAAGCGCAGATTCGACACCGCGATCACCCCGTTCGTCGGCACGACGAGTCGGCGAACGAGCGCAACATACGAAATCGTTCCACCGAACGGCCAGCCCTGCCCGCTCTCCCCCCCGATCACCGGATCGAAGTAAGCGTCGAGCAGAGCCAGGACGGCGTCGACCACCTGTCCCCGGCGGAACGCCGGGTCGATAACGAGGGTGAGTTGTACTTGCAACCGACGATATTGGGGCGCCGCGGCCACGACTTCGACGCCTGCGGGAGCTAACTCTCCACTGAGGTAGGTCGAAACCGCGCGCAGCGTCTCCGCGTCCGGCACCGGCGCCCCCGAATCCCTCTGGGCGGGAACAACGAATACGCCCACCACGCCGGGGATCTGCGTCCCGGGAAAGGCAGGATGAAAGCCAGCAAAGGCTTGGGCGCGCGCCACCAGCGCACCGGGTGTGCGCAACGCAAGGATTTCATAGTCCGCAACAGCAACGGCGCGGCCGCGTGCGCGGATTTCTCTCGCGCCGCGCAACTCAGCCTGATCCTGCGTTTCCGCGTCCAACCCACCAGTGGCCGGTTGGGGATTCTGCACACTTGAGACGAATGGCACGGAATTGACTGGATTGCTGACCTTGCCTGCTGCCACCGCTCCCGCTGCGCCTCCGCCAGCCTGGTATTGCTGTGCGACGACATTGCGGAACCCGGGTGGAACGCGTTTGCCGTGGGTTCCATCTCCAAAAGTCACCTGCCCGCTTGCCGAGTCAAGCACAAAGACCTCGTCCTCCGGTCCGAATTCGGAAAGATCATCCACTTCGCTCCACGGTCGCGCGGCGGCGAGCGCTGCGGTGGCGGAACCAGGCTGAACGGACGCTGGCTGCCCGGCCACGAAAGATAGGTCGGCGGTGTCATCGACGAGGAGTATCAGTGAGTGAGGAACGACCGGTACCTGGCTCAGGCTCATCACTGATCCGCCGGCGGGGTTGTTCGCGAGCGGCGTGAGAACTTCGCTGGTGATCGTTCGAACGGCCGTGGCGCGCACCATGTTCAGCCTGACCGACAACAGGAGAGGAGCTTGCGGATAGGCCCCGTACTGGACCTGCAACCTGATCCAGCGCAGGGCACTGGAGTCAGGCGCACCATCGGGTACCCCAGGCCTCCACGTCGTTGGCAAAGCTACGGTAACGACACCGCTCTGCAGCAGCCCGCTGGTCTCGTCGACAATCACTGCAGCGCGCTGATATTCTCCGCCGTCCAGGACGTCCCACTGCAGGAACGGTGCGAGCGGAACGGGTAAAGGGAGGAGGCCGCCAGTCGATACCGGCGCCGGCTGCCCATCCTGTTGCTGGACCTGAATACCGATAGAAAGCTGCGGTCCGAACTGCACGGACGCGTCGGTCGACAGGCCGATGAAGAACGCGACTCCCGGCCGAGGCTTGGGGCCGAACGGTTGGAACGGGACATTATCAGTGGTGGGATCAATTGCTTCATAAAAGCCGCGGTCCAAAACATAGAGTTGCTGGATTTTCCCCGGCGCCGCATAGAGATCGGCATCGGTTTCGAAGATCACCAGATCTCCACCGCCTGCCGGTGAGGCACCCACCTGGAATCCGCTTGGCACAAGCACTGAATGGGGTGCTGCATCTGCAACCGTGAATTGCAGTAAGGCGACTGCGGGAATCGGCGGCGATGGCCGCACCCCAGCGGTACGCAAAAACTCGACAAAGGATTTTTGCGGCAAACAGTTCAGACGCTGCAGTACCGGTTCCATTTCCTCGGAGAACAGCTTCACCAATGCAAGGCCCGCGTCCCCTGGACGGCGACTCGTCCATTCGGCGGCGAAAGATCCCGCTCTGGCGAGCACTTCCCGCCGCACGCCGTCGCGAACAACCCCAACCAGTTGGGGCTCGACCTGAGGAGCGGCCCCCTGCGGCACGGGCCGGGATCGAGCCAGATCCGTGGCCTCCTTGCCCCACCATGGCGCGCTCATCGCAGCCCCCCGTTCGACGAAGTGCGGCGTTGCGTATGGAGGTCTACGCGCCGCAACTGGACAAGCTCGTGGGACTCGATCTTCACGTCCTTGCAGTTTTCCGTCGTGTCCATGGCATCCAAGCTGATCGCCACGGACAGCACGTCGCCAGCCGGCCCCAAGATGTCTTGCGCGACCTGGAGCAGAGCCGATGGGCGCAATGGGTCTCCAAACGGCCACCCGAGCCCGTCAGCCCCCCCAACCAGCGGATCGAGAAACGTCTGCAGACCTCTCCTGACCTGCTCGTGAAAATCGGTGGGTAGTGCACCGTCGCTGGCGATGATGACGGAGACCCAGACCGGACGATAGACTGGCCCCATCACGAAGATTTCACTGCCAAGTAGGCGCCCGGTGTCGAGCCGCGTCCGGGCCGCTTGCAGCGCACCGGAATCCGGCTGCGGCGCGGCCACAAACGCAAGCGCATCAATAGTCCCGTCGTTTGTGATGCGCGGAGCGTAGGGAACAACAAACACTGTGACCACCCCAGGGACCGTGGTGCATGGAAAGTCGGAATGAAATCCGATGCCGGCGTAGGCCCGACGAAAAGCCACCCCGGGGGTCGAACGCGCAAGGTTCTCATAGTCCGAGCGGATGACGGCCCGGTTGCGCTCGTTTAGTGCGGCCCGCGCGCGCTGGGTGGCGGCATCCAGCGTCTCTGCCTCCAGGCCGCCATCACCGCTGACCACATTAACCGCCGTAAAGCCGGGGTCCGGATCGCCGTCTCGCCCTGGCAGCGCAACCCAGCTCAGGTCCGTGCCGACATTTCCGTCCGCTCCGCCACCCACCTCGTACGCCAGCTGGATCGCCGCAGCCACTGTCGTCAGCGGTACCGGCAAGCGGCCGGTAAGCCCGTCCCCAAAGCGCAACTGCGATTTGCCGCGCTCTACGACGAAAACGCGGTCTGCGGGCCCCGAAAGCGACAGGTCTGCAACCGCCGACCACCGATATGCTTTGCCAGCCGGGTTCTGGGGATCTCGCTCCTGGAGCGTCAACTGCACCCTATCCTCCAGGGGCGGATACTCCTTCAGACTCGAATCGCTCGGAACAGCGGGCAAGGAAATTACGTTCCCTGGAATCGGCAGCCAACCGGGGTTAGCGAGCGACTTTTTGCGAAGCCATCTATGGTGTGCTACCGCAGCGTTCGGCACGATGCGAGAAAGGAGTGGCACTACTGAAAATTGAGGATTACCGATCAACATCCGTATCGTGTAGGAATTGGAGGCGGAATCGCTTCTGTCCGACTGCCCCTGCCAATCCGCAGGTATGGCGAAACGCAGAAGACCCGAACGGCGCAGACCGGCCGTCCCATCGTCCACCTGTCCAGCCTGAAGCGGGAGCCACGTCCCCGAGGCACCAGCGTAGGAAAATGCCAGCGTGGCAGGCGGTGCAACCGCCGCCGCATCCCACGACCATTGTGGAAAGACGTCCGACGGCGTTTCGAGCTCCAGCAGCAGTGAAACAAAGCCCCCCGAAATGCTGGCGGGTACTGGCGCGCTTAGCTTGAGGGTGATCAAGACTATGGCCGACCCCGCGCCGGGCGACATTAGCGGAACCGGTTGCCCCTGTGTCAGGTCTGCCGACCGTTCGACGCCGTCGACATCAACTGTGATCGAATTCACCGGCAGCACCGTAAGACTCTGGTCGAGCGTGAAGATGAGAGGTGGAATAGTATCTCCGCGTCGCATCAGCATGCCTTGAGGGGCGGTGGAGAATACGTTCGAATGAGACGTGGGCGAATCGGCGACAAGTTGGAGGACCGTGACGGCAGCCCTCGCCGGCTTCGGCGCTTCGCCGAGCAGTGACAGAATCGCCAGGATGAGCGCATCGGGTACCTGGTCCATCCAATAGATCCGTTGGTCGAGCAGCCACGCGAACAACTCGAGCATTGTCACGCCTGGATCAACTGGGGCGTGCAGAGTCCACTGCCGGTCCGAATCGGGAAATATCCGAGTCTGGATCGCCGTGACCATCTGGTCCCAGGTCAGAGTGTCGAGTTGTACAGGGTCGAGAGCCATCAGAGTCCCGCAACTGTGCCAAGGTAAAAGGGGAAGACGAGGTTGCCGCTGGTGTTCGTCTGGCGGACCGTGTAGCTGATCGAAACAGTCGCCTGGAATGCCCTGCCCGGATCCGGGTCGGCTTCAGCACGCACGTCGGTCAGGTCGACCCGGGGTTCCCAATCCCGCACGGCTTCCTGCACTGTCGTTTCCAAAAGACGCAGACATTGCGAAGTCCCCGGAGCGAAAACTAGCCGCGGCGCCTGCGTGCCAAAATCCGAGCGCATCACTCGCTCACCCAACTGGGTCATGAGCAGGATGTGCAGCGACTGTTCCACGTTGTCGTCGCCGCTCACGTAGCCGAGGCTCCCGCTCGCATCCGGCAGGATCGGAAACCTCCAGCCCGTGCCAATGAAGGATTGCGCCATGGCTCAACTCGTTCGGGTGACCAGTGACAGCACCGCCTGCGTCATCGGAACCACTGGAGGCGAGCTAGGCGTGGTCGGGGCAGTACACGCATGGGTGTGAAGGTTGAAGAACGTCATGAATGCCTCTCCAAGGACCAAGGGCTCTGTCGCCGCCGCACCACCGAGGGCGATGCTGGTGCCCTGCAGGACGATGGTGGTCGCGTCCAGCGTGATGGTCCCCGAATCGCCGTCGACCGTGACGGATCGGCCGTTCGTGGTCAATGTGATCGTATTGCTCGAATCGTCCACCACCACGCGTTGGCCCTGGCTGCTTTGGAGAGTGATCTTCTTCTCAGCATCACTGAGGTCTGCGGTGTGCCCACCCTGCGTTGTGATGCGCACCCGCTGCTGTCCACTCGAGTCATCGAACAGGAGTTCGTGCTGACCCTTCGTGCGGATCATCTTCTGATCTTGGCTCGCCGAGCGATAGCTGGGCGGCTTGTCCTGGCCGTTGTATAGCCCCCCCAGAATGATCGGCAAACGCATGTCACCGTGGATGAACGCCACCAGGACCTCGTCGCCGATCTCGGGAACAAAGAACGCGCCGTACCCGTTTCCGGCGTAGAACTGGCGAACCCGACACCATTCCGTTTCCATCTGATCGTCGAGCCACGGGTATTTGACCTTGACCCGCCCCTCCTTCCCTGCTTCGTCCTCCACAGCCGTGACGATCGCCTCGACGACGCCGTAGAATCGCTTGTCCGTCGTCCGTGTGCGGGAAATCGTTGCGTTGGCGGTGCTCATCCCTTAGTCCCTCCATCGACATAGTTACGCACGTCGAAACTGGTCATGTACCCAGAACTGCCCAGCGCGTGCTCGACCTTGGTCACGTAATATTTCCCGCTGAAACGCTTGCCCACGCCCTGAACCTCGATGTTGTCGCCAGGACGCAGGTCGGGCAGGCCGATCACCTGACCGCTCGCGGTGATGTAGCTGTAGGCTCGCTCTCGCAGCAACGCCTGAGCCAGTGCCTTGGCTTCCTGTTGGCTAGTCACGGGCTGGTCGACAACGATGTCCTCACGGTCCTGTAGACGGGTCTGGATGGCAGAAGGCCCATTCTCCCCGCCGCCAGCGGTGGGGAGATCCCCAGGGCCAGCGACGTACTGAATGATCGACTTCGTGTTGGGATCCCAGCCCTTCACCGTGACTTTCCCGACCTGGCGATTCAGCGAAATCGCCGGATTGAAATTGATCAGGCTCTTCCCCCACTCAAACACGTACACTCGCACCCGGCTACCATTTCGGGCGTCAGTGGGACTCTGGAAATAGAGCGCGTCCAGTCCGGTGTCCGGATCAACGCCAATGAAACAGTCGAAGTCCACGCGCTTCGCCCGCTCCATGAGGAACGCTGCATCGTCCTGGTTCTTCTGAATAACAATGTCGTGCATCAAGCCAGTGTTCTGGATCTTTGGCACTAGACCGTTGCGCAGTGCGATGGCACGCACAATGTCCCCGTCGTCCTTGTTGACGAACTTCTTCTGCTCACCGTCTCTAGGTTTGCGCTCCTTCAGTTTGACCATCCGGTCCTCCCCACCAACCGCCAAGGTCGGCGGCCCAGATTCAGGAAAACGCGGTGTCAGGCTGGTGATCAATCCTTCGACCATGGAGAGCAGGTTGCCTGCGTAGCCCATCTGCACATGGACCCGATTCCCCAGGTCGAACGTCGTCGTATCGCTGTACTTGAACGTCAGATGCTTGTCGTCCCAGTTATTCACGGTTAGATCGAAGTGCGTCATGTTGTCGAGGTCCATCGTGACCTTTACTTCCAGTACATCGCCCTTCGATGTCGGATCGAGTTCCTGCCCCTCAACCGTAATCCTGTAGTCGGGTGCGTAGTAGTCCGTGGACGGCAAACCTGAGGAGCGTAGCGAACGGGCGGCCATGGGTTTTCTCTCCCTACGTCAACCTGGGCAACTGCAATACGGTGCCAGGCTCAAGCGAGCGCGGATCACTTATCCCATTGTTGCGGGCGATGTCGCGCCAGACTCCGGGATCCCGGTAAACAGCGAAGGCGATTGAGCTCAGGGTATCGCCGCGCTGAACCACATAAGTCTTGTCATAGTCCGGCGACGCAGTGGGATTTTCCTTGATCTGGATTTCGACCGGCCGGTATTCCTTGAGACTGAGCGCCAGCTTCGCCCTCAGAGGTATACCTTCTGGTGTGAACAGGACGTAGGTGACATTCATGCTTTCCAGAACACCGCGAAAAACCTCGGTATCCCAAACGAATCGCACGATCGGCGGCGCATGCAGCTCGCGGTTCAGATCGAGAAGGCCGCGCAGCTTGTTCACGTACGCAACGCGCACATCGTCCAGTGTCTCCGACGTGTCGACCAGAACCTCCGCGGTCATCTTTTCGCTGGCACCCCGGACGAACTGAATTGGCGGAGACTCCAATCCGGGAATGGCAATTTCCGCAAAATTGTTTGCCTTCTGCAATTGGTATTCTGTCGGATTGAAGCGCAACGGAATGACAGGATCAGCAACGCGAGGCGCCACGATCTCCAGATAAGCCTGGACAAGACTTTGGCCGGCAATTTGGACAGGGCTTAGCATCACGTACCGTCCGTCGAAGGGCGATCGCCGAGCGAACGATGAGCCTCGGCGAGCCGCTGGCGGGTCTTCGCCTCCTCCGCCAGCCGGCTCCACTGCCGCATATACTTGTCGAACAGACGAGCGAACACCGCCTCGTCGCTGTCGCCCTCTACGTCGAGCCGAACTTCCAGATTGTGGATAGTGATCATGGTCAGGACGGTCCCGGTGGTGAGAGCAGAACCGATACCAAGCCGTGATGGGCGATTTCCAGCGACTCCACGGCGACGGCGCTCTGCATGGCGTTCAGTTCGGGCCCGACCCATTTTGCTGCCAGACCCGCCTGGAAGGTCCAGCTCATCGCCGGCGTTCCGGCGGCGGTGAGCATAATCACTGAGCCGTCGCGCCTGGCGCCGAGCGACTGGGTCAAGCCAGCAACGTACCAGGACCACAAACCGCGATCGCGGACGACACCCCGGCGCAGAGAGATCCTTGTCCACGAATGACGGACGGGTAGCTGATGCAAGTGGTCATTCAAGCCACCCTCGGCATACGCGGTTACTTCGAGGTCCGCGCCAAGACCCTTGACTTCCATGAATTCGCCGCCCGCCACAAGCGGTAGTAGCGCGGCCTGGGCCGGCGGGAGATAAGCGTCGCCGGGCTGCAAGGTTACAAGAAAGCGAAAGGCTGGCAGGACGTCTTCGATCACGATTCAAATACCTCCAGTTGTCCATTCGCGCTGACTTGTACGCGCAGCGTGATGAATTCCATGGGGACGGCAGGTGCTACCTGGATCAGGCACAACACGACTCCCTGGTCGATCTCGTCGGGACCGTTGATGGTGGCGTCGCAAGTCACCTTGAAGGCCTGTTCCGGCGTGGCCCCCTTGAGCGCTCCGGCCCAAAAGGCCTCAAGCAGCACGGTCGTGATGCTGCGCACGAAGGCAAGCCACAGTTCTGGTCCGTTGGTGCTGAACACTAGAGGCTCGGCGACCGCCCGGATTGCCCGCACCAGCACATGTACCAGTCGTCGGTGTGCAATGAAGCCGCCCGGTGGAGTCAGTCCAACCTGCGTCCCACGGCCCTCGGCTCCATGATGGTCGGGCAGGCCTAGTACGCGGCCACCCCACACGAGCAGCCCGCGTCCAGGTGAACACCGAAGCAGGTTGATTCCGCCAGCGTAAAGGATGGCTTGATCGGCGGCGTCGATTGACTGTGAGAGGTCAAGCGCTTCCATGATCGAGGCGTTTGCGGGCGTATAGTAAGCCCCCAACTGACCATCGAGGCGACTGATCACCCCGGCCACGTGCCCACAGCTGGCTACACAACGCAGGGGCGCAGCAACTCCTCCGAGCGGGTCGGGCACGCGCAGGCGGGGATGGTACACGGCGGCATTGCGAAGCACCGCCTCGTCCCCTAGTTCGGGGTGCAACCGAAGCCCGTCGACCCAAGACACTGCCTTCAGCGAATCTGTCAGGTCGGGCGGGACATCGATGATGACCAGTCGATCGTGGAGTTGCTCCGCCTGAATCAACAGGGCGGCGAGCACGTCGATCCGGTCCGCCTCGGTTAATATTGAGTTGCCGTCAGAACCATATGAAGCGCTTGCTGCGTGTAGGTCCGGACTGGCTACGAGTGCCACTTCGGGTTCGTCCCCCAGGGATTGCACTGCCGCCAGGTAATCCGACCGGCTTGGGGGTATGGTTAGCCCGGATCCCAGTCGCGGCGGCGTCCATGTCCGATAGCGAGGCCCCGCGGCGCCCAGCAGGACCGGCGCCAGCCCCGGCGGCAACGGCATCGCCGCAATCCGAATGTAGGCAGACTGTGCCGCCACTTCCTCTGAGATAGAACCGGGGTCGATGCCGGTCAGAAACTCAGGCTGCTGGTTTGGTGGAATGATGTCCAGCTCTATTTCGGGCTGCCCCATGCGGCCGGACGTCCAAAGGCGGATCTCAATGAACGTGCCGTTCGCCCAGTCACCCGGACTCGTTGCCTCGATGCGGTACTGGATGGCTGCTAGCCCGCTGGCCCCCGGCCAGTCCGCGTCCAGATTGCCAGTCGCTGTGTCAAAGCATCCAGCCGTCCACGTCGTCCAAGCGGGCTGCGAACCGCCCCCAAGGAGACGCACAATGTGCGCTGCCCGTCCTCCGTTTTCGAAGTAGCCGCGCAGCGCGTACGGCGTCATCATCCCTTCGTCAAGATCACCAAACACGTTCACGTACTCCCGCCACCCGGTCACACGGATCGCCAGCCCAATCGGTCCTCGCACCGTGCGGCCGAAGAAGCCCGCCACGTCAGTGCGCAGCGGCGACTTCTCGGCTGGCGGCGCGACAAACGTGTAGTAAAGACCGGGAATGGACGCCGCAGGACTCATGCTTGTCCGTCCACCGAAAGCCCCTCATGACAGATCTCCAGGGTCTCAATCGCGATTTCATTGTTTTTCGCATTGAGCCCCGGACCCGTGTACTTGCATGGCCATGCACGCGTAAAGTTCCAGCGCATCACCTCCTGCCGCTGTTCGTCAAGCAGCACGATAGAACCGTTGGTGCGCTGGATCGTTCCGTTCATGCCCTGCAGAATCCAGTTCCAGAACGTGAGATCAGCAGTCACTCCCCACTTGAGCGTAATGTTGGTGAACTTCTTCAGGCCTGGGATCTTGCGGACCGAGATGTCTTCGGAACCGTTACGGTACTCGATCGGAGGGACCTCCGAGCCGAGCCCCGCGACTTCCATGAAGGAACCCTTCACGTTCTTTCCGTCATTGCTAATGCCGGTCACAATGACCTCAAAACAGTAGCCGGCATAGGGGTCCGGACGAAATACTGCGGGCATGCTGCTCTCCTTAGCGATGGTGTCAACCGGCGGCCGTGGTAGCTTGGGTAAATTGCTGGATGCGGAAGATCACGAACTCCGCAGGCTTCACCGGTGCAATACCAATTATGCAAATGAGCCGCCCATTGTCGATGTCGTCCTGCGTCATTGTCGTCCGGTCGCACTTGACGAAAAATGCTTCGCTTGGCTTGGTTCCCTGGAGCGCACCGCTGCGCCACGTCGTTGCCAGAAAGTCCGAAATGGTCTGCCGTACGCGCGCCCAAAGTGGCTCGTCATTGGGCTCAAACACAACCCATTGCGTGCCATAGTCAATCGAGGCTTCCACGTAAATGAAAATCCGCTTCACGTTGACATACTTCCACGCACTTTCCGACGATAGAGTCCGGGCTCCCCATACTCGATTTCCGCGTTGTGGAAAGAACCGTAAAGCATTGATGCCCACCGGGTTCAGCAGCTCCTGCTCCCGCTTGTTCACGTCCTGCGAAATATCAAAAATCGACAGGATTTCCTCGTTTGCGGGTGCCTTGTACACGCCGCGATCATTGTCGACACGTGCATAGATTCCCGCAATGTGGCCTGAGGGAGCGATGGAAACGTTCCGGCTCACCGAGGCGTCGCGCACATCAATCCATGGGTAATACAGCGCCGCAAATTTGCTATCTAGAGGCGCGCGAAAGGCCAGGACGTCGTCGATTCCAAGGTTCTTGCCAGAGTCTAAAATCGCGAAACGGTACCGCAACGACTCGCAGTGTGTGATCAACGCCGACTGTATCGTTCTCGACCACATCCCCGGCACGACGCATAGACTAACGTCAGTTACGTCCTCCAGCGCCTGGATGCCGGTACGGGCTCCGCTGCCTTTGTCGACACCGACAAAGTCGTCAATAGTTAGGTCAGCGAGTTTGTCGTCCCCTTGCGTCAGGGCTTGCGCACCACCCTGCGCCGCCGTCGGAAACGCAGCAAGGTCGTCCGTCGAGGACAAGCCCGGTGCAGCGACGGTCACGAGCATGGACTGTTGATTAACCCGATTAGGAAGATAATTGACGGTGCCGTCATTCACCAGGCGAAGATTGGAAAAACTCTCGAAAGCGGAGTTGCCATCCGCCGGCGTGTAACTGATGTCCACAGCGGCCTCAACCACATTCAGCTTTTGGCCTTCGTAGTAGGTATTCTGGATATTCTTGTTGCCTCTGACCGTATCGAGCGTAACGAGGTTGCCTGCGATGCTCTTGACAGTGAATGTCTCCTTGAGATGGCCATTGTCCAATTCCACAATGGCCCCGATGTACAGCGAGGGAGCTGTCCAGACATTGATCGTCTGTGATGCGTTCGCCGTATTGGCGACCCTGAGGCGCTTTACGCCTGTGCCCGCGGCCCAGTTCTGACCAGGAGCCAGCGGCGGCGTGATGTCGAATGTAGCCGGAGGTCCAGGCGTAACATTCCCGATCGCGTATTCCTGTCCAAGTACCGAAATGTGGTCGCCGTTCGCGAAGCCTGCCGCACTGGCTACGGTGACCGTTGTCTTGGCAAGCGGTCCGGGGTTCACGGTTTTCACGACGGTCGTACTGGCCGTGTTGTTACCAGCAATTGTGGGATCGAAGGCAATGCTCATAGTACTGCCGACGGTGGGCCGGACCATGACGCTGAGGGCATTGCCCCATTGGCCAAGTGCCTTCGCAGTAAAGGTCAACGTCGGGTTGGCAGCGGCCGGTTTGATGCTGTAGATCTGGGCGTAGTCGCCACGCTTGCTGATAAGGGCCGTCGGGAATGCAAGATCAACGGTCACTTGCCCACTCGAACCATCGTACGCGACGACCGTGAAGTTCCCGCCGATCTGGGCGTTGGTGTCGCCCCGAAAGAGTTGCAACTTCACGCCTTCGAATATGTTGATCAGATGGCTAAGCTTGACTCCCGTTGCATTCACTGCTGCATCGGCAGCCACGCCGGCAATCAGCCCTTGGCCCAAGCTCGCGCTAGCTGCGACTGCGGTCTTCGCGGATACACGCTTGACGTAAAGCTGTTGTCCGCCATTGTCAAAGTAGCCCTTTACAGCAAGGGGGAAATGCCACCACTCGCCGCCCTCAACGCCATCCAGCGCCCAGAAGTTGTACACCGCGCTGGGGGGATCCGGCAGAAATCCGCCGAAGCGTCCCAGAAACTCCGCAAAGCTTGTCACGAGCACGGGCTTACCACTGCTCGGACCGAACGCGGTCACGCCGACCGCTCCCGTTATGCTTGTGCTCACGCCCTGTATTGGTTGCGGTCCTGTATCGACTTCTTCAACGTATACTCCGGGACTCAGATATGTCGGCATGGTCGCTTCCTCTCAACTGATTGGAATCGTTTGACTCGTCCCTAGGTCGACCGGGAACTTGATCTGTATCGCCCCGGAGCGGCGAGTTCGTCCGTCCACCGCTGCGATCGAAATCACAGTATTTGGTGACACCCAACGCAATGCAATTGCGAAGGTGCCACGTGCATCGGTAATAGCCTGCTCATCTCGCGCCGGAGGGTTGTTGCGATGCGCCACTGAAACGTTGGGCACCGGCGCACCGCTGGGGTCGGTAACGACACCCCACAAGACCGGTATGTGAGTTTGGAACGGATAGTTTGGCGCGGGCAGCATCAAGGCGTCCTCCGCGATGCGGCTTATGGTTGCCGGGGGACGGTCGGCGTCATACGGAAAAACGGTGAATTTGATACCTTCCGCGTCGAGGCAATATCTCGGGACATAGAACTCGGGAATCAGCCGCACGCGGTAGATACGCTTCGGCAGTCCCGCCGCAACTGCGTGCCTTTCGAGTCCTGGATAGGCAATAATTCCGCCCGGTGTCACGATCGCTGGGATCCCTGTAGGCCGCCAGAGATTGTTAGGGTCGAAACTATCCAGATATGCCGCGATGCGGCCAATCGGCGCGCTTCCGGTCAGCGTGTCCACGGGCCGCACGCCGTATTGCCCGTACGTGGGGTTGACATCGGCGTTCGCTGTGATGGGCGTGTTCATGACGCTGTCGCAGAGTCCGCATAACGACTAAGCCGCGCCGCTACGGGTATGACGGATTTTGCCGTTTCCGAGTCAAGATTGACGACACGGACTTCGTATGTGACGGACAATCGGTAGGGCTTTTGAATGGCGTACCACACCCGTGCACGCTCTTCGAGCGTCAAGGGTGAGAGCGTCACCTTAAGGGCTTGATCGGTGCCCTCCAAGGTAGTTCCGCGCAACTGCGGCCCGCTCAGAATCGCCTCGTCGTAGAGGACCTGCATGGTCCGACCCAGTAGCTTGTGGTCGGTGAAACGGTCCCCACTCCACGGTGTGAGCATATATCGGAGAAGCAGCGCGAGTGGCGGCTTCTTCACATTTAGCGTAGGTGGGTTTGGTGTTACGCTGCGCGGACGATTTTTAGCGCTCGCATCCTCGACCGATTCGAAGAGGAAGATCGTCATGCGCGCCGGATTCGTCGAGATCCCCCCCTGGAGGTCGCTGATCTCAGCGACCGGTGGCGCAGCGGGGTCCAGCGGCGCCAACGCCTGGTTGAGAACGCTTTGGAGAGTCAGCGAAACGTCTGCGATCACGCCATAGTCCGACATCCGAATCTCCTATTGTTCGCGAATACAGGCGTAACAACTCATGACAGTCAATGCGTCCGCGACGATTTGTCATTTGCCGAATACAGAACTGTGCCGTCCGCTAACATGCTTTTCGCAACCTCTCTCTCTTTAGAACACGTATGCCGCGAGCATTCTGAGTCCAACTAGTTGCGCGCTCGAATCGGTGCCGTCGAAGCAACCATCCGGACATGCGAAGGACGTCCTTCACTGCGAAACTCATTGAACTGCCAACCTTCAGGCCATCAATCGACCATCCTTAATCCACCATGCGGGTTCGCCCGGCAACCGTCGTCGACAGGCAGTTTGTGCGCTCGCGCACCGAAGGCTGCATCAAGGTGGCGATGCTTGGACCTTATCCGCCCCGTTCGCAACCTCCGCGACATGGACATCTGAACAGGCTGCAACACTGCGCATGACACGTTCTATCAAAAACCCAGGCGGGTGACATCGGATGCTACGGCGTGCGCTCGATCAATTGATCGAGCCGGGCGTCGATCGCCGCCGTAAGCGCAACACGTCGATAGCGCACGCGGCCATCTGCCGCCCGTGCCGCTTCGACGACCCCTATGGTCACAAGCCACCTTAGCGCGTTCGACAATTCCACCAGACTCGGTGGATCAAGGCCGAGCCACCACTTCCCGATTCCTTCTTCGGTGTCGCAAGCGAGCGGGTTCACACGCAAATAGCGAGCAAGACGCCGCACGAGTTCGGGCGACGGAGCGGAATCGTTCATGACCGTGACAAAACTCCAATGCGATACACGACGCAAGGTGAATGCCAGCTGTTTGAGGCCGCGGCCAGCACGGTTGCTGGTGGAAAACAGCATATTGCGAACCTCGCTGACAGGACACATTTGCCCTAGTCCCGCGCTCGCCTCTTTCGATGCGCATGAAACGAACGCGGTGGATGGCACGGACAATAGTGTCCGGCTCGCTCGGATAAAAATGTCCTGGTCTAATCGCAATCAAAGCGGTGCGTTGTCCGCTCCGCGAAACTGGTGGGAATGGATGCCATGCTTGCGCATCAGTTCGAAAAACGCTCGCCGGTCTTTTTTTGCCGCCAGCGCCGCACGCGTCACATTGCCGTCGCACATTGTGAGAAGCCGCTCAATGTAGTGGCGCTCGAACGATTCGACCACTCGGGCTTTGGCGGCGCGGAACGAGTCGGCATCGATCGGACAGGTATCGTCAAGGCCGGGTGACGCGGGCATATCAAAATCTTCCACCTGCAGGACGGCGCAGCTCGACATCAAGACTGCCCGTTCCAGCACGTGCTTGAGTTCGCGCACATTGCCGGGCCACCCATAGTCGATGAGCTTTCTTAGCGCTGCAGGCGAGCAGCGCCGCGCAGGACGCTTGTCGCGCTGGCTGAAATGATCAAGAAAATGTGCGACCAGTACGGGAATATCTTCGCGCCGTTCACGCAGAGGAGGTAGTGTGAGTTGGAGCACACTGAGTCGAAAGAAAAGGTCCTGGCGGAATCTTCCCACTGCCGCGAGCGCGTTCAGGTTCTGGTTACTCGCCGCCACCACACGTACGTCGGCCCAGGCCGTCGTGCTGCTGCCGACTGGCCTATATCCCTTGTCCTGCAAAAAGCGCAGGAGCTTACACTGCGCTCCGAACGGCATAGAATCGATTTCATCTAGAAAGAGCGCTCCCCCTTCGGCCTCCTGGATAAGACCTGTACGACTTGCGTGCGCGTTAGTGAAAGCGCCGCGCACATGTCCGAAAAGCTCTGACTCGACCAGTTCGTTGGGAATCGCACCGCAATTGACCGCGACCCATGGCTTCGAGTTGCGCGCGGACAAGTAATGGACCGCGCGGGCGCAGAGTTCCTTTCCGGTACCCGTTTCTCCAAGGATCAGGACACCAGCGTCGCACCCCGCGATGACCGGAAGTGTCGATAGCACCTTGAGGAACGCCGGACTGTTGCCTACGAGATCGTGCAGTTTAGACGATAGCAAACGTCGCACAGGCACAGGGCGCGGAGTGGGCAAAAGGCCCGCTGCACGAAATAGACGCACCCGAAATTCTTCATCGTTAAACGGCTCCCCGACGAAATCGAAGGCTCCACAAGCCAGCAATTCGAGCATGTTCTGCCTGGGCAGCCCCGCGGACAGCAGCAGCACGTTAGAGTGCGCCCCCCCATGTCGCAGTGTTGTGATCTCCTCCCTGATCCGCGCATAGTTCGACGCGTCAACGATTGGAATCAGGAATTCCGCATCATCGTCAGAAATTGGGCCAACTCGAATCTCAGCGGAAAACCTCTCTTGACCGAGAGAGCTGATCAAGGTCAGCACACGCTCGGCAAGCGCCGCGTGTATCGTCTCAGCCGCAATGAGGCATCGAACGGTAGGCATGATGGCCTCTGTGCAAACGCGTGTCGCGATCATGAGGTGAGGTGCCTCAACGCGACGAAGACTGACCGATCGGTTTTCTCGAAATTCGCACGTAGCGATGATTGAGTTCGCGTGCGGTCGCCTTTTCGTGGTCCCAGCGAGCATACCGGTCGTCGAGTGCCGCCGGACACACGGACTGCTCGAACCGGCGGTATACCCCGAAGCGAAGCTGCAACCGCACGTTACACCAATCGCAATTCGACATGCTAATCTGGAAGTCGCACCCACCCAGCTGATGAACAGATTTGCGCCATACGCATCTCACTGTTATTCGGAATTCTCAATTTTAACGAGCCCACTCTAGGGTACGTCGGAGAACGTCCACAAAGCGAGTGAATTCCCTTTCATCACGATGGACACTCCTGCCGAATGGGTTCGCAACATTTAGCTTCTCGTGTGCAGTCAAGAAGCCGTCTCCAGAGTTTTGATTCAGACGCCCATTGACGCATTTCCCCTGCCACATTGTTAGGGAAGGTCTGCACAACTCGTTTTTCAGAGAGTTGGCCGTTTGCCACTTGCGTCTTATCAGCCATGAGAGTCTGCTGGTAGGTTGGTCGTCTGGCTTTTGAAGCGTGACGACCACTGTTTGCCGAGATTCGCGGCCTGAATCTGCGAGCGTTTCAAGCTTTCCACAAAGCCTTGCGTGCCATCCACAGGTTGCCCAGAGCAAATAGTGTCGTGATCTGGGCGGTGTTCTTCATCAACCCTCGGTACCGGGTCTTCGTATAGCCAAACTGCTGTTTGAGGACGCGGAACGGATGTTCAACCTTGGCGCGGATGCCGGCCTTCAGGCGTTCAATCTGATCGAATATCGCGTCCAGCCGATCGGTTAGGTCCAGTTGTCTGCGCCTGCCTGGTCGCATCGCGACATGCCAGCGTACCGCGTTTACCTGGCAGCGCTTTTCGATACCCTGATATCCGGCGTCAGCGTACACATCCATTTCCTGGCCGTGCAACAGCGCTTCGGCCGCATTGATGTCATGAACGTTGGCGGCTGTGCCGATGACCGTGTGGACCAGGCCCGACTCTGCGTCCACGCCGACGTGCGCTTTCATCCCGAAGTACCATTGATTTCCCTTCTTCGTCTGGTGCATTTCCGGGTCCCGTGTACCAGAGCTGTTCTTCGTCGAAGTGGGTGCGGAAATCAAGGTAGCGTCGATCGCCGACCCCACCTTCAGCATCAAGCCTTTCTCGCTCAGGATCTCATTGACCAGCGTGAGCATCTGCGCAGCCAGGCCGTGCGTTTCGAGAAGGTGACGGAACCGGAGAATCGTGCTCTCGTCCGGCAAACGCGTCATACCCTCGTCCAGCCCAGCAAATTCACGATACAGCGGCACGTCATAAAGCGCCTCTTCCATCGCCGGGTCTGACAGACCAAACCACTGCTGCATGAAGTGGATCTGCAGCATCGTCGCAATAGGAAACGGCGGCCTTCCAGTCTTACCCCTTGGATAGTTCGGTTCGATCAACGCAATCAACCTCGACCATGGCACAACGCGACTCATCTCATCGAGAAATTCCCGCTTGCGCGTGCGTTTCGTTGAAAGATCCAGACCAAGACCAAGCTGTGTCATCGAGGTACCCCTTAAACCTGCCTTCTCCCAGGATAGTCCACCGAGACGTCAACGTCAGAACTTTTGCAGACCTTCCTTAGATTGACGAATCAATTTATCGGTAAGTTGTTCACTGTGCAGCTGAGCGTTTCAAATTGCCAAATGCACATGTATTTTAGGCACTGTTCTCGGCATATACTAGGGCGGCCCCTTTTTGGGGCGTCACACATTACGCCCGCAAAGTGATGCGTGCTGTCCGCAGTGTGGTGGGGCCCTAGACTGGGCCCATATACGTCCTGCGCCCACCGCTCGCACAACGGGTCGTCACTCTAGTTGTAGGCGTGCATAAGATATCGCAGCCCCACTATCAGCCGCACAGGCAAGCGCTGGCGTCCTGCCGCACTGACGTCGCCGGCAACTTCCTGCGAACCCACTCCGAACAGGTCAAGGCGCTTCGCTCACTCGCTCATCGTGTGAGCGCCCCTAAAAAGACGGAGCCACCGCCGCTTTGATCGAAGCCAATGACACCTTCATTGTCAACACGGCATGCCGGTGGCGCAGATCGATTCTCCGATCCGTTAACTAACGGTATAACCACGTCAGCCAAGGCCTCACTAATTGATGCGGGGACTACTGATTAACGACTTCGCAATAAGCGGAACGCGACGCCTGGGTAGAAAAATGAAGTATAGAAATATTTCGAAAGAATGTCAGTGAATCGATAACGTCATTTTCAGCCTGTGGCCGCGCGAAAATCTTTGCACATGATGATAACAACTCAGTGCGACCTATCGTGCGCACCCGAAACCTTCACTTGCTAGCGCTTTACCGCCATTCTTGATCCGGACGTGCCTTTGGTCTATACCCCACCAAAGCGATGTTTCATTAAAGGTATCCAGCAAGCGGGAAAAGAGTCCCTCACGGCGGGACATTGAGAGCGTGTGACAACCCGCATTCCAGTGCTTAACCCTGAGCTAACTGCACGAGGTGAACTATGCCAGACATTTCCGTTATCAACGAATCTACGACTTATCCCAGTGCTGATGTACAGAGCATGCTGGCCGCCTTTACCCAACAATGGAACCAGGATCTCAAAGCGGTCTGGGGCGTAGATACCGCCACGTTCACCATGGTCCCTGCAGGTCAGGCACCAGCGCCCGGCACGTGGTGGCTGGTGTTTCTCGACGACAGCGACCAGGCGGGCGCGCTTGCCTATCACGACCTGACCAATGACGGATTCCCGATCTCAAAGGTGTTCGTCAGGAGCATACTCGCCTCCAAATCGAGCGTTAGCGTCGGCGCCACACACGAGCTTTGCGAAATGGCAGTCGATCCGTGGCTCAACAGCGCGTATCAAGATCCTCAAGGCGTGTTCTGGGCAGGCGAAGTCTGTGACCCGGTGGAAGACGACCAATATGGCTACTTGATCGGGACAGTCCTCGTGACCGATTTCGTCACGCCGAACTGGTTCGCGCATCAAAACGCGCAGACCGTCATGGACCTGAAAGGCCACGCGCGCACCGCCTTTGAGGTACTGAGCGGCGGATATGCACAAAAATTCGATCCCACCCAAGGGTGGCAGCAGGTCACCGGATCGAAAGCGAAACGCAGTGCGCGCAGTAAACCTGAACAAGGTTCTCGCCGTGAGAGACGCAGTCACAAAACGGAAAGATGGGAACGCAGCGACGTAAAGTGGACGAGGGCAAAGTGAGAATTGCCCCTGGCAAACGTCATTTGCAGTTGCGAGAAGCAACGATGACCTGCCAAATGCTGTAAGCGGCTCGCGCGGGCCGTTGTAGACGATGACTAAAAGAGACAGCAAAGTGGCGCCCGTCATTTCCGATCTGACGGGCACCACTCTGTCACAGTCTGAAGAGAAGAAGCTGAGCACCCGAAGGGGCCGCCCGAATTACCCAAGCGAGCTTCGAGAGCAACTGGCGGCAGCGGCCTGCGAGCTGGGCGCATCCGTCGCGAAGCTGGCTCGGGAGAACGGAATCAACGCAAATATGCTGTTCACATGGCGGCGGCAATATCTGGCCGAGCAACTGGTACATTAGCGTGTAAGTTTCGAAACATTATGGCGCCCGAACTTGTGATCCGCGTCCTGTCGGTTGAACTTCCACTCAATAGTTCGGCGTAGCGCGTTTCGTTCGGTTTGCCAGGCAGCAACTTCCTGCGTCAGATGTCGCCGGCTTGCAAGACGTCGCTTCAGGCATTGGCGCGAGAGGATGCCGATCTCGATCTCTGTCATGTTGTTGAGCCAACTCGCATGCCTGGAAGCGTACCCCACGCAGCAACTTACTGGCTGCGCGCTTTCCCAGCACATCATCGAAGCATTTTTCTGAAATGGATGTTGAGGTTGTCCAGCGCGAGGCGAACGCGGCGGGCAGCCGCATACGTGTCGGTGAGAAGTCCCTGGACGAAGCCGACGAAGTCAGTCTTGCCGCGGTGATCGGTCGCAGAGACGACGCACCGTTTCCCGCCTTTGGGTCGACGGCCGCGTACAGGTTCGTCTTGCCCCGGCAGATGTATTCATAGTCCTGCCTCTGCTCGGTGTGCCCGGCGTCATTGGCGACGGCGCGTGACTATGCGCAGTGAGTTGCAGACTCTTCTCGTCGATGCAGACCACTGGATCGTCGCAGCGCAGCGGGCCAGGCGTACAATTTAAGGCCGTTGTACATGCGACACCGGTACTCCTCGGTGAGCGTGCCGACGTACCACAGGGGCCGCCGCCACGATTTCACGTACGGCATGTTCGTGTCTCCTGATGCGTACAAAGAAGTCAAATGACTTATGCCGAGTTCATAGCGACATCGGATGAAGAACTTTCCGAACAGTTCAAGGCGGCCGGAATCGTGATGATGGGCCGGGGATGGCACGTTCTCGCGGTCAATCGCGGTGCGCTCGTCGACCAGCATTTTTCTCCGGTCGGCGATATATCGGCTATATATCTGCACGCCAACCACGTCACCAGCATTCTCGGCTGCCGTGGAGCGAGGTAAAGTTGTCATCCATTGAAAGGCGTAGATCAAGAGATAAATACTCCTCTCCCAGGCCTTACCCTGTTTAGCTGAAACAGTTTCAGCCCACCCTCACCACGTCGACGCGCATAAGCATGCATCCGATTTTTCGCTCATGTGGTTGCAGAACTGGTCTGCACCAGTCATCCATCGGGATCAAGGCGAGGGCCGGTGTCCTGGCTTTCGCCCGTCGCTCATGGGAGAGCCCCAGAAAACCATCGGTACCAGACCGGTGTCCACGGGAGTATTCACCAATGATCGGCTTGCTGCGTGAGCAGTGCCAGGCTCATTTCGGCTCATGGTCTGGGCATCCCAGCGATCGCTGATTTGGGGGGCGGCGGGAGCGCGTGGCCCAATCGCTAGCTTGGGTTCACGCCGACAACTTTACCAGGCTCACGGCCCCGCCGGATTTAACCAAAGCATTTGGTCACCTCAAAGGGTTTGCCGTCTCGCAACATGTAGAAAGCCGCGCGCGCGAGCTTGTGCGCGAGTGCCTTCATGGCGACCACGGGCATGCGTCGGGCTTTCTTGCGCTCATAGAAGCGTCTCGCTTGCGGACAGCTGCGCATGGCAACAGCAGCAGCCTCGATGAAGGCCCAGGAGAGATACTTGTTGCCGTTCTTGGCATTGCCTTCGCCTTTCTTCCTGCCGTTCGAGACGCGCCTGCTTTCAACGCACCGGCAGCAGGAGCTGAACTGGCCGACAGTGCGGAAACGGGAAATGGTGCCCGTCTCCAGCATGATGGTGGTCGCGAGTGTGACTCCGATGCCGGGTGCAGTTTTGAGGATTGCGAACTCGGGACGCAGTTTTACTTCGCGATGAAGTATCGACTCGATTACCCTGATCTGTGCTCGCAGAGTGCGCAAGACCGCGAGGTTTGCGGACAGGGCAGTCTCGATATGCGGCGGCAAACCGAGTGAGGTCACAGCGGCGCTATCGAGATGGCGGACCTGCTCTGCGTTGAGGTGCACATTCAACTGCCGGGCCAGGATGTTCTCGATACTGAGAGTGTTCAGCGTACTTTGCTGAACGAGTTGCATGCGCTTGCGGGCGAGATCACGCAGGCCTCGCTCCTCCGAAGGATAGATGTAACCTTCTGGCAGTAGTCCAAGGCGGAAGATATGCGCGAGAAACACGGCATCTCGTTCATCGCCGCCATACTTCAGGCCCTCGTACTGCTTGATGGCTGCGGTATTCGCGAGATGGACGGCAAAGCCTGCGGCCATCAGGCCATCGACAAGCCAGTACCAGTTATATGTCGATTCCACCACGACCCCTTGCAGGTCCTCGCGGAATAGCGCGAGGACTGCGATGATTGACGACAGGTCGTTGGCCAGTCGCTTGCAGTAAAGCACCCGGTCCTGATCGTCGATCACGGCGACTACGGCGTTATTCGAGTGCAGATCGATGCCGCTATACTTCATTTCAGCCTCCTGAACGGGTCGGTTGAGCTTGGCATCTCAACTGTAGACCCTGGCCGCCCCTTCCCTGGGCGGCCAGGAGGTCTTTCAATGATTATCACCAAAAACCCGGACGGTCAGTTGAAACTCCCCCGGTTGTGGTCGCGTAAAATCCCCCACCGGGTGAAGCAGGATGAGGTGGAGTTTTATTCCTCTTTCGTTTTCTGCGCAAGCGCCTCGGCGGCTTCCTTGAGCCGGTAGCTGCGACCGTTGAACTCGAGCTGATGGCAGTGATGCATGAGCCGATCGAGAATCGTCGTGCTCATCGTGTTGTCGCCCAGATACGCGCCCCAATCCTGTACTACGCGATTGGATGTGACGATGATGCTTCTTCGCAGTTTGTAGCGCTGATGGACCAGCGTCTGTAATAGCGCGCCGGCCTCGTCAGGAATCGAGCGCGCCAGGAACAGGTCGTCAAGCACGAGCAGGTCCGCCTCGAGTATCGCGCGCAGTCGCGTCTGTCGCTGCTCGGGCACACTGAGCGCGTAGCGGTTAAAGAAGTCGTCGGTTTCAAGATATTGGACCTTGTGGCCCTGAAGCACGGCCTGGTATGCGACTGCCTTGGCAACGTGCGACTTACCAGTGCCAGGTTTGCCGATGATCAGGCCGTTCTCGCCCGCGGCGATGAACTTCAGCGCGTTGAGTTGGAAGCAGGCCTGACGCGGGATTTTCGGATTGAACGACCAGTCGAACTCGGCCAGCGTGAGTTTTTCCTCGAGGCCCGACTGCTGGTAACGCCGCTCGATGAGCCGCGACTGACGCCGGTCGAGCTCGTCTTGCAGGATCATGGCAAAGATCTCCAGGAACGGCTGCTGGGTGCCCTGTGCCTGCAGCACGCGGGTCTCCAGTGTGTCGCGTACGCCGGACAGGCGCAGCATCCTGAGCGCCCGCTCGATATCGGGTAGCGTGGTGGTCATAGAGTTTCTCCTGTCGTGGGAGGTTGAGAGCCGGCGCTGTGCTGCGCGCCGACGTTGAAGAACTCGCCGTATTCGTTACCCGGGCGGATCAGGGGATGCTCCTGCGTGAGCGGCAAGGCCAGTTGCGGCGCCCGGTCGAGGCGCTCAAGTGCCTGTTCGAACAGCCGCTCGACGACGGCGCGTAGCTGCCGGTATCGATAGAGGTGATGACGCAGGGCGTGATCGCAGGCTTGCTCGACCAGCCAGGCGGGATACTTCTTCGCCAGCGCGACGATGCCCCACATGCCGCGGTGGCCAACGCGACCTTCGGCGTCGAACAGGTGCTGGCACAGCGCCTTCGTTTGTGGACCGATGTCGCCGGCGCTGGCTAACGCGACGCTCGTCTGTCGCGATGGATTGAATGGCCGCTCGCTTTCGGGAAGCTCGAGCGAGCCGGGCTCAGTGTGGCGTGGATGAGTGCGCAGCAGTTCCTGCGAGCGACGATCGCGGATCTCGATCGTGGTGTCGTAGATGCGCACACACACGAGAGAGCCGATGGGCGCCGGACGCGCCGCATAGTTGCTGCGCTCGACGCTCACGGTGGTATCGTCCTAGACGGTGCGCACAACCTCGGTAAAGTAACGGAAGCCCGTTGCTGGCAACGGTCGCAGGTGTGGCCTTTCCTCCTGGAACATTGCTTCGACCTGTCGGCGCGCGCGGCCATGGATCCGTTTCGCGGCCCAGTTCTCTTCCCAGTGCATCAGGAATTCGTTCTGGGCCTCGAGCGATTCGAAACGCCGGCCAGCGAGCGCAGTGTTCTGCGTGTGCTGGATTGCATTCTCAACGGTGCCCTTTCGATTCGGATCACGCACGCGGGCCGGGTCGGCGACGACGCCGTAGTGCTCGAGCATCGCGGCATAGAGCCGGTTGATCTCGGGCTCGTACAGGTCGGGCGTGATGACGCCCTCGCGGAGGTTGTCGAGCACGACGTAACTGACGCTGCCACCGAAGTACCGGAAGGCCTCTTCGTGGAGTTGCGCCCAGACCTGTTTGCTGGACTTCCAGACCACGCGCCTGAAGCTGCGTCGCGAATACCTCAACGTCATGACGAACAGGCGTGGCCGGCGGTAGCGGCCCGTCTTTGGATCTCGGGCCGGGGCGCCTTCGCCGTAGTCCACCTGCGCCTCTTCGCCAGCGGCGCATTCGAGACGGTCGAACTGTTCCGGATCAACGTGGCGCAGGGCTCGCACGAAACGTTTGACGCTCTCGTAACTGGCCGTGAAGCCATGCTGGTCGACGAGGTCCTGGTAGATCGCCTGGGCGTTGCGCTTCAGACGCACCTGCTGTTCGATCCACTCCCGATAGGGTTCGCTGGCCGAACGCGCGAAGTTGAAGGAACTGGACGGTACGCCGCCAGAAGCCGGTGGTCGCGGGAGTGGAGGAGTTTGCGGTGGGGGATTTTGCGCGACCACCGGGTCGCCGGAGCCGGTGGTCGCGGAGGTGGAGGAATTTGCGCCCGCGGCCCGCTGAGCCTCATGCAACGCCTGATACCGGCGAATCGTCTTGCGATCGATACCGGTCAGTTCGTGGATCCTGCGCTGGCTCACGCCGCGTTCGAGCAGCGTGAATATCGTGCTTTGCAGATGCTGCTTCAAAACGTTCACTCCCTGGTCTCCTTCTTCTTCGAAGGAGACAAAAATAAACGTCCTGCAGCACCGCTAAGGACCGCTCAGCCGACGGTCGTTACATGGGGGAATTTGAAGTGACCATACCTGGGGGAATTTGACCGACCGCCGGGGACCAAAAACGAAGTAAAGCCGTCAACGCCCGCTTTTTTGCGTATTTCGCACGACGGTTTCATAGCGAAGATCATTGGACGCTTTCGCTCCATCAAGCATCTCCCCTGCCCAGATGCTGCGAGCTACAGGTCGCGTTCAACCTTGCCAAGGCAAAAGCTGCCTGCCATGCGATTGTGGAAATGTCGCGCGATGGCAATTCGATACTCCTTGCGCATCGCTGGCTTCGATGTAAATGCTGGAGGAGATTGAGCCGCGTAAAGAAAGCCTCACTGCGCACAGCGATACGGCGAGCCCACAAGACTCGTGTTGAGGATGTAGGGTGTTTCCCGCCCGCACCTATGGCATTGCGTCTCGAGCTTTCGTCGGTGAGCGGGACAACGGTTTTCGCTGAACATCTGGTCCGTCACGCTGTGATGAGCGAGCAATATGCATTGCCTGAAATACCGGAAGACCGGGTGATGCCTTCCCCGCTGGCCGGCCTTGAGGAGTGAAGCGCGCAACACCTTGCCAGGCAGTTTCAGCATGCGCCTCAGATGCCCCACATCGACGGCATCGCGCATCGGCTCAACGCCTTCGTACGGGTCGATGTCCGCGCCCACCAGCCGCACCAGCACATGCCCAGGAAGTCCGTTCGCACGCGCGAACTTCCACAGGATCGATACGATCGACTCGCCAGGCAACAGCCACCTAGCATCGAGTATGAAGCCAAGTGCCGCGGTCAGTCGTCGCTCATCGAGATTGAGTATCGGGAAGCGCGGGGCAATGAACGCGGGCGCCTCCTTACGCGTGGACAAGCACACGACCGGTTGCATGGCGCGCTTGGACATAGCCGGAGTGCCGAACTGCGTGGGCCCACAACGAGGCGTCCGGACAATACACCGGAGCATCCCTGACCTGCTATCCTTGAGTACGATCTCGACAGCCCGCGCGAACGATTCCATAGGGATTTCGAGACGCCCAACCAGGGTCGCCCTGTGATGGGCGGCTTCGAAGGAATCCCACAGTACGACCGCATCGCTGATAAGTCGATATCCTGCCTCGAACGCCTATGGCAGGTAGAATCTCGTGAAGCTCCATTGCGTCCCCTCGGGATAGGCGGTCTGGTCGTAACCGTTCAGACACGTGGCAACATCTTCGGCATTGCGGATTCCTTGGAAAGCAAGTTCTTCGACCATCAAGCGCGCGACGATCTCCGTTTTGGCCCGCGATCTGCAGTGCGCTCTTCTGGGCGAGAAGTTCCTGTTGACCCACGAGGAAGGTGAACAGTTTGATTTGCAGGCCGACGAGGGCATCGTGCACATCCCTCAGCCATTCGTATTCGTTTTCGTTGTAGCGCTGGGCTTCATCGCAAAAGAGCAGAACCGTCCCACTGCCAACCCGCGCAGCTGTTTCGCGGATGCGAAGCGACAGCCGCATACGTTTAGCGGGGTTGGCGCCCGAATTTGGATCGTGACAGCCGACAGCTTCGAGCAGGTTTGAGAAGAATGGACCCTCTGCGTGCCTCGGCTTGTGCTCACACCGTGCTGGTCGCTTGACACCGGCCTGCTAATGGGTGTGGGTAATAGCAAGGCTGCTGCCACGCTTACGTTTCGCGATGGTCAATTGGGGTTGAACTTTGTTGCGTAGTCGATCGGCTCGATCTACCAGAGCAAGCACTGTTTGGGGGCGCACCGACTACCTCGACTCGATGGAAATTGCAGTTTTCGTACTCACATCGGGTTGTTGGCGCCTCCGGTGAGTTCCATCACGCATGGTTCGATGCTTCGGCCGAACCGGTGACATCGCGTCATGCACGTTTTTTGATGAGGTGGATGGAGGTGATCGTCACGCTCGACGATGGACGCGAATATCGCACGATCTGGTCGACAGCCATAGCGGCTTAGCGGACGACATACCCACGCTATATGCCACAAATCTATTCAAACATGTGCTTAGTTTAGAAAGGCTTTCAGTTTTGAGACACGTATCCCGGCTACACTCGGACGTCGTCCGTTAGATTATAGCTAGCGCCATCCCCTACTTGGGGACTTCCGCCAACGAGCTATTCGCTGCAAACGGCAAGCCCGCGCATCATGTTCATGCATCAGCTGAGGGTCCTCCGCTATTTCCCGCTTTCTCTAAATCAACATTTTCAACAAACTCCGGTGGATTATTTTGAGCTAGAGGCTCTCCTTGCATAGAGGTAAGTCCCATTTCATCGGACGCAGTACCCACTACTCTAAATGATCCATTTTTTTCGAAGACAACTAACATGGTCTATGCTCCATTTTTCAGCGTGACAAATGTATTTAGCAACGAAGTTGCCGCGTCAGACATCAGTTCAACCACGCTCGCATCCCCATCAAGATGCGGCGAATCTTTGTAGCCTAGCCGAACCATTGCCGCCGGCTCATAGATTTCAGGCAGCCCCGACGGCCGAATCGGTATGGTTATCAACACATCCTCACCAGCAACCAAATCAAACGGCCGCTCAGGATATGGCGGCTTTAGCATTGCTAGTTTTCCCCACCAGCACATGCGATAGATACTTTCTTCGTCGTGAATGTGTAACGTCTCAAGGGGGAGCTCGGTTTCATCCCCGGAAAACAAGTGGCCAGCACGAATCCACGTTGGGGGACTGGCTTCCGGTTCAGAGACATAAATGGTTGCCGAAGTGTACTTGCTTAATCTTCGAGGAAGAGCGTCACAAAATGCCTCTAGTAAGTCGCGCCCCTTTCGTTGCGCAATGTTTTTGAATGTTGAACAGGCTCGCCCCCCTCGTGGCAAGTGGGCAATAGGCCATGCAAGCCCATATCGCATTTCAGGAAACGGGGAGGGTACCGTCAGCACGAAGCTTCCTCTTCCCAACTCCACCGGTTTCAGTTTTGTCGCGGTACTGGTAGGTGCTTGTTGTTCGTGCGCATCAAGCGATTCTACAATTATCGAAATATCCTCTAACTGCGGAGCAATGTCTTTTGGTAACAACACAACTAGCATCAGTTCCTCAAGTGGTTGCGTGACGCGAGCCGAAACGAATTCCATTTTGTCCAGTCTGTGTTTTCCAATTGTCGCGTTGTCCCTCACTAGTCGCAGGTCATCGGTGGTCAATAATCCGCCAAGCTCCCAAAGCGTATCCACGGTAATGCTCCGTGCCATGTGCTCAGGACGCGGTAGCTCGAGTTCGAAGTAGTAGAGGTGATTCTGTCCGGCAGATATGTATTTCGCGTCAAATCTCTCTCTATCTCCATTGCTCCACTCGATTACTACGCCGTTACATGTTGGAGAGCCGGTACTATTAACTACCTCGTATCTAAACGTTCCTCCATCAAATGCGCACGGAGTACGCACTTCACGGACCCGGATATCACGACTCGACGAAAATTCAAATCTTTTTACTATTTTGCAGTTGGATCTTTCGTACGACGGGTGCGCCCGAAGCAGCCTTATTCGACGCACGTCGGCTTGAGAAAATAACTGACTTGGGTTGTTCGGGCTCGACCCCCACGTTTCGTTGTTGACGACATGCTGCCGTAGCCAGACACTAGCGTCATTCCGAAACTCCAACATATTGAAGGACGCGTTACTCTCGCAACATTTATTTGCGTCGATACAGCCTGTCGCGGATGCGGCAGCGACAATAGTTACGTCATTCCATTTGCAGCTTACCTTAGCAAAACGCGCCGCAAACGAACGATGTTCGTGCCCATGCAAAACAAGATTTATATTGTGTTTGGATAACCGCTCAAGCAATGCGGCGGCGTCTTTCATCATGCCATGCGTAGCTGCCTCGGTAGCGCCTTCTTTATGTAATTGTGCGATTGGCAAAAGTTGGTGATGCTGCAATACGATACATAAATCGATGTCCTTTTTCTTTTCTTTTTTTATTGTCTCCGCAGCATCATCGACTGCCTTCAACGACGGTCCAGCGTTGCCACGCTCTGAATCTGCTGCTTTTTCGCTCGTATCCAAGCCCAATATTGCAAGCTTCCACTCATTGTCGCCGCGACATAACTTCGGGCGAAGGATGGTTCCCGGGGGGATTAGGTTGCGTGCGAACGTTTCGTCAAATAAACCAACCCTCTGCCTCGCGTTTTGCGCGCCTCCCGGTGTCGACTTGTGCCAGTAATGGTCGGAATTGCCCGGGCAGACGTAATACTCGACACGAAGTTGGGAAAGTTGCTTCACCGCCTCATCGAAGTTAGCCGGCTCTGGTGAATCTACAATGTCTCCGGAAATTAGCAATAAGTCAGGTTCCACCTTCATTAGGTATTCACGAAGCTTTTGCCATACGGGACCTTGATTAGCCGCCCCGAAATGCAAGTCACTCAAATGAGCGACGCGGAAAGTCGCATCATTTTTTTTCGACGAGGACCTCGCACGGGCGCCATTGGGAAAAATTCGACCTGCAGAAGAAGGGCCGGATTTAATAGACTGGGCTTCTGCCTCAAACGGAGCGGGATTATCGGGGTCTCTTCGGAGAGCGTTGTACGTCAGGGTTCCTATTTCGTCCAGAGAGAGGTAGTCTCCATAGCGAATATGTCCCGCATACAGTGCCTTTAGTAAGGCATTGCCGAATCTCGTGTAATGTTCACCTTTTATTGCAATGGCCGGTGTATGTGGATCGGTCGCTGATAGCACTGCGCAACCTAGTTCTGGAATTTCCGATAAAAAAAGGCGTACGGCCTCGCCGCCGAAGCAGCAATCTACTAGCACAATAGTTCGGACGTGTGGATTAACGTCTACGAGCGCTTTTGCTAGCCTGCTAACGCTCATTGATGTATCGAATGGAGTTTCTTGCGAACTGCTCTTTATCGCAAAGGCAAAGTCTTTTGTTTGGTTGCTTGTGCCAACGACACCATGTCCAACGTAATGCACAATTACGTTGACAGCGTCACAGGAACTGGATTTTTTTTCGACTTCCTTAAGAAATATTCTTATCTTGTCTAATTGGGTATCCGCGACCTGCTCACTTCCGAAGAGGTCAAGCAATGCATGAAAGTTTTCTGGCCGCTCCTGAAGGTATGTTGCGAACGCTCGCGACGAGTTCGCGAACAGCGCTCCTGCGTTCAGGTTCGTGAAGCTAGGATAATCACCGGAACCAAGAAGTATCGCTGCGGTGAATATGCCCCTATGTTCCGACAACGTACTCACACCACTTACTCCTTGGTCGACTGAAGCAGCCCGAGTATCTTCTCAACGTCACCAGACTTAGCATTCTCAACAATAATTTCCCCATTTCCTTTTATTGTCACCTTTGCAGACTGATTTTTTTCTAGCCACGCTCTCACTCCTTTGCTTAGCTCAACAACCGCCTTCGTTCCCAATATTGCGACGAGGACTGTTCCGACAAGCTGGGTATTCTCTTCATCCGGCGCTTTTTGTCGAGTCACTTCCACACCTCGCACAGCGCGTTTTAGTTCCCTCGTGAGGTCGCCGGCCAGTGCGTCTGCTGTGTCTTTCGTGTCTGCCAAAACTTGTATCTCAAATGAGGCGGATTCGTCCATGGTTCTACTCCTTAGTTAAACGCATTAATACTAGCGAGCATTACCCCCAAGGGAGGCAATCACCGTGTGAATAACGCTCTTTCGAACTGACGGACATAGGACAGAATTCATTTAATGTCATAGGAAGTCGCTATGCAAGATGAATGCGCTCCCTGCGAGCCAAATTGAAGTGGTCAAATGTGCGCTCGATATTGAACCCTGACTACAAGCTTCCACACCTGACCGTAGGCCAATTGGAAGATGGCTCTGGCTACACGGCCCCACCATTACTAACTAATTACAATATCATGACGACTCTTGCTGGCAGTCAGTCGATAGACGAATTGACATGTTGTGTTTTTTATTGATGGCGCCCGTGTCAGAAGCGACGGCGCCAACCCCGAGAATCTGGCATCGCTCTAGTCATCGAAGACATTCTTCATAGCAAAGACGAGGGTTAAAAGAGTTGTACGGCGGTAATCAACCCGCAATTTCAGAAGTCCCTATAGACCAACTCGGTCTCTGCTTTGGGAGTTGCTGCCGTGTGGATGTTTGCTTGGGGCGCGAATTTGGGTACTGAACGAACCGAAATAGGGCCAGCTTCCGTAGGTAGATGTCACACTGTAGGTGCCGCTATACGCATGTGATAGTGGCCAGATCTATTGCGTCGGCGGTTGTGCGTAGGCGGGCGGCTGGGCTAGCTTGCGTGAAGCGGGGCAACGCTACCAGCGTGCCTGCAGAAGAAGGCACTCGTCGGTGGCTACTTCTGCGCTGCGCCTCTCTACTGCAATCACTTCATATGTTCATCCCTCAACGCGCTTTGCGGGTCTGCACTCACCTACGGGCTCCATATGCCGCGCAAAGCGTCAATGCGCACGTACGCCTTCCCTATACATTGCTTATTGAGAACCGGCTGTCTAACGGTTCGATTCCAAAACGCCGTCGTTTAGTGTTGGATTTAGACCAGCGTTCACAGCTGCGGAGAAACCGGCAGACCTGGCAACTAAAGGACGATTACTCCGCCTTACCCTCTTCGTTGGTCGGACGCTGACAACTGGCATGTGATTGATGCAGTCGCTCGCGTCGATCTTGATGTTCGCCGCCGTCGATTGCTGGGCTGGCAAAACGGGCGCCCATGGTGCTGGCTTTATCGGTCGGCCGGTGGGCGCTTCGTCGCCAGATGGGATCACGCACCACTGCAGGCGCTCGGCGCCACGCCCCGCGAGGCAATTGCTAGTCTGCGACGTTGCGCGATCGATTATCAGCGCATCTGTCACATAACCTTGCCGATTGCTCCGCAAGCGTTGAGCATCGAGCCCGAGCCGATAGCGACGCGATCAAGGACACACTACCGGTTTTCCGTGGGCGCTGCCCGTTCCGCCGAAGGCTTCTGGTCGCACGCGCGAATACTCGCTGAATCGGCCCGCAAATTCCATCGCGAAAGAGTATCCTGGCAACCCGCCGAAAAGGCGCAAGATGGCGGACAAAGGAAATCAGCGTGGTCGACCGTCTGAGAGCAGGTAGAACCAACTTTAGTTGAAATTTAGTACCAACTTTAGTTGTGTGAGCGGCGGTCAAGTTTTCCAGAGAAATACGCGACCCAACCACACTATTGAGATAATCTTTCTTATCATAATGCATCCGTTTCTACGTTAAACTCGACGGTATGACAATCCACCTCACCCGGCCCCCCGCCCCGGCCCCCGCTGATTTGACCGGTTTTCCCAACGCCGATGAACTCGCCGTGCTGCGCGCGTGGTATGCAGGACTGCCCGTGCGCGAGGCGGTCAAGCGCTATCAGCCCGCGTCACTGGACGACGGCAAATCTGCACGGGGCGTGCTCGGACGCATCCGGCGCCGGCTGCAGACCATCGCGCGCGCCGCACATCGTGACGACCTGGCCGCCCTCCTCGATCACCCCGCCGAAGATCGCACACGGCACGCGAAGGCAGTCGCGCACGCCATCGAATTGCTGCGCACCGCGCGTGCACCCGAACCGCAGATCACCGATGACGTCACTCAGTGGTTCCCAGCACGGGCCGTGAGCGCGCTGCATGCCCACGGCATCCGCACGCTTGCGGATCTGACCGTGCGCGTGCCGCGCCGGCGACAGTGGTGGAAAGCGGTCCCCGGCCTCGGAGTGGCCAGCGCCCGCGCGATCGAGCAGTTCTTCGCGGCATGGCCGGCCCTCACTGAAAAGGCACGGGCGCTCATCATCGCGAGCCGCCGCGCCGAGCTCGTGCCGTGGGAATCACTGCAGGTCCCGCAGGAAGTCGATGGCTCCCAGGGGACATTCCGTGCGCCGAAGGCCACCTGCGCGCTTGACGCCGACAACGACTACAAAGCGGTGCAGACCTGGCTCGCGTTACACGAATCACCCACCACGCAGCGCACCTACCGCAAGGAGGCCGAGCGCCTGATCCTGTGGGCAATCGTCGAGCGCGGCCGTGCGCTGTCTTCGCTCACGACGGAAGACGCGATCGCGTATCGCGCGTTCCTGCGTCACCCGTCGCCGCGCGGACGCTGGGTCGGACCGGTGCGGCCGCGCACCTCACCGGACTGGCGGCCCTTCAACGGCAGCCTGTCGGCCCGCTCGGTCGCGCATGCGCTGTCGATTCTGGGCGCCCTGTTCCGCTGGCTGATCGAGCAGCGTTACGTGCTCGCCAATCCGTTCGCTGGCGTGAAGGTACGCGAGGCCAGCGGCGTGAACGTGCTGGACACGTCACACGCGTTCAGCGAAGGTGAATGGGCACTCGTGCGCACGATCGCCGACGGACTCGAGTGGTCGTATGGCTGCTCAGCATCCGCCGCACAACGGCTACGCTTCCTGCTCGACTTCGGCTACGCAACGGGGCTGCGTGCGAGCGAACTGGTCGGCGCCACACTCGGACACGTCGAGACCGATGCCCGCGGCGATCACTGGTTACGCGTCACGGGCAAAGGCAAGAAGCTGGCACGCGTCGCGTTGCCGCCACTCGCGTGGGAGGCCCTCGCACACTATCTCGCCGAACGCGAACTGCCGGTCCTGCCCGTGCGCTGGCGGCCGGAAACGCCGGTCATCGGCAGCCTCGAGGCGGACAGCGTCGCGGCGATCAGCAGCGTGCGACTCTGGGGTGTGCTCAGGCGCTTCTTCCTGCTGGCTGCAAAGAGTATCGAAGCCGATCATCCGCCGCTTGCAGAGAAGCTGCGGCGCGCCAGTCCTCACTGGATGCGCCACACCCACGCCACCCATGCGCTCGGGCGCGGTGCGGAACTGACAACTGTACGGGACAATCTGCGGCACGCTTCCGTGTCGACGACGTCGATCTATCTGCACAGTGATGAGGTGAAGCGGGCGCGACAGATCGGGGAGGCTTTTGCTACAGACAGACGCCGGTAGTCAGGACGCAACCGGCGTTGAGCACCACGGGCTTGCACGCAGTCCGAAGCGGCGCGCCATGACCTGCATCCCGCCAACTTCGCCCGTACCCGAAATGCATAACCTGTGCAAAAATCAGAGTGACCTGATCAGAAGCACCGTCCTTGCCGTCTATGGAAACCGCTGAAACCGTCGAACTTGAACCGCAGGTGCTCGCCAGTCGCCTCGGCGTGGCATTTTCCCTCGTCCGCCAGAACCGCCCGGTCGAATGCATGATCACGATCACGGCGCTGGAAGCGTATTTCTGGCTCGAGCCACGTGCAGGCGACGAGCGCATCCTCAAAACGTTTCGCGATGGATACGGCCGCATCCGGGCGATAGCTGAACGGAAGTTGCTTGCCCATCCCGCTGCACGACTTGAGCTGACGCCGGCAGACTTCTCGCGCCGCTGAGCCCCCGGTTCTCTTGTGAGCTGGTTTTGGGGCGAAGCCCGAGTGCGATGGTAAATGACGCTGACGGTTAGTTGCGCTTTTATAGGGAAGTCATTAAACGGTCGCGACCGCACCGATATGCTTCGGATCGCCCATCAACCCGCCTCACCGACCGACGTACCAAAAGGAAACGACACCATGCGATTGCGACGCATCACCGCACGACGCTCTCCCGTACATGGCATGGGACTGTTCGCGCTACAGCCAATCGCTGCAGGCGAACGGGTCATCGAGTACAAGGGGGAATTGACCAGTTGGCGGCGCGCCGCCGCCCGCCAACGCTCCGAGGTCGGCCACACGTTCGTGTTCGGCCTGTCTGACGGACGAGTGATCGACGGCAGCCGGGGCGGCAACAGCGCCCGCTTTCTGAACCACGCCTGCGCCCCCAACTGCGAAGCCATCGAGACGGGCGACAGGGTATTCATTCACGCCCTCGCCCCTATCGCACCCGGTGACGAACTCTTCATCGACTACGGTCTGTCAGTCGACGGCGCGGTCACCGACGACATCCGGACCCAGTACACGTGTCATTGCGGCGCATCGCGATGCCGTCGAACCATGCTGGGCAGCAATGCTGCGTCGGCATAATCCTGCTGCAGCGCAGACAGTCCGATGCGCGATGTGTCCGGTGTCTCATACAGACACGGCGTACGCCGATATCTGAGCACGGCCTCCGGCCGGCACAGATGGGCGCCCGATTGCGACCGTTTGGCTCATTGCCGATCAGGGGGCGCACTCCCTCCGCCGTCACGTGCATGGTTCAGCGTGAGGGGCGGCTGTCCGGGGCGTTACGGTCTTTCCTCCCCGGGTCTGAAGGAGCAGAGTTCGGCCTTATGTGAAGCTTTACATAAGGCCGAGTTGCGCGCATAGCTTGTCAGTCAGGTCTTGGAGTAATGCAGCCAGTCCAGCGGCAGCTTTGGTTTCCAGCATGTCGTGACACCGGGCTTACGGGACAGCGTGCGCACGACAAGGATTAAGAACTTCGCAGGATGCCCTATACCGGTCCTGCCCAAGGTACCTCTGCATGCCTCCCGCATCGTCATGTACGCAGTCCGTAACGCAGGTGATCTAGGACGTGCATGACGCGCTGATGCTCACCCTGCGCCAGTAGCTCAAGCGCGCTGGATCGACCAATCCCGATCGTGCGGCTTACGAGCCACGGAGCGGCCTCGCCGAGGGCTGCACGGACCGTCCTTAAGGAACGGCAGCCACCAGCTAGATATCCGCGTCCTGGCAGTCGGCACGCAGCGCTTGCAGATTCTCGCGCGCATCGCTGAGCCGCGCCACCAGCTCCGCCGATGCGGGAGCGATCGGCATGCGCGTCTCGGCGCAAATCGGATGGTCGAGAGCGATCATCGCCTTGATCGCGGCCGGGTTTGGAGCGGAAAACAGGAGCCGTGTAATCGGGCTCACATGTGCGAACAGCGCGCGGGCATCTGTCTCGCGGTCGGCGTTCATCAGTGCGAGAACTTCGGTGAGCACGTCCGCGAAGACGTGAGCGCTCGCGAGGATGCCACCGGCGCCCCCCATGCTCAGGCAATCGACGAATGCTTCATCGTTGCCGCACAACAGGCTCACAGACAAGCTGCTGAGCTCGGTAAAGTGGCTTGCCACGCACTCCTTGATGGCGACGACGTTGTCGTGCTCGAGCAGGGCCGCGACCGTGTCGGGCGCAATCGTCACGCCCGTCCGATGGGGCACGTTGTACAGCACGATCGGGCGACTGGTTGCCCGCGCAATCTGATCGAAATGCCATCGCACGCCAGTCTGATCGGGGCCGACGTAAGACGGTGCCGACACGAGGTAGCCCGCGCAGTCCCAGCGGTCGTAGGTATCGATTTCGCGCAGCACTTCGCGCGTGTCCGGGGCGCCGGCGCCCACAAGCACCGGCAGCTTTTTGCCGACAACCCCGAAGAGCGCATCCAGCACCGAGGCACGCTCGGTCTGCGACAGCAAGGCGGCCTCGCCCGTCGTGCCAAGCGCGACGAAGCCGCTGATTTCCGTGCGCAGATACATATCGGCGAGGTATTGCAATGCATCGATGTCAACTCTGCCGCGGCGGAACGGCGTGACGATCGGCAACCAAACTCCCGAGTACATGATCAGCGTGCCCCCTCGTTGCCGACGTGGCGCGAAATGCGCCCGATCCTCGCTTCTGGCAGCGTCGCAATCAACGTGTGCAACGTGAAGTCGAGGTCGTCGGGCGCGATGTCGAGCTGCACGCTCACTTCGTTGCGAACCCGCTCGATCGAGGTCACGTAGACGCCGAGCGGCGAGTGCAGAAGTGCCTGCAGTTGCGTGGGCGACCTTTCATCCGACGCGCGCACGAAGGACACGGGCAGAAGCACACGCGAAGGAAACGGGATCACGTTATTACGTTTAACAGCCGCTACAGCGCGACGGGCGCCTGCATCGGGGATATTGAGCGACAGGGCGGGGGCCATGATATGCGTTTGGAAAGATCCGGTGGATTCGAGACGGTTTCAGCGTAAGAGATAACGAGTAAAGATCTCGAAAAAATCAGGCCATCGCGTGGAAAAAAGTGCGATAGCTTCGACATCGACAGGCGTCAATATCCGAACGTCGCCGACGCTTGCGACGCGGGAAGCGGCTCGACCTCGATTGAGCAAAGCGCGGCGGCAATGAGCAACCCCGTGTGCATTCATCAGTGCCTTCATGCCGCCTCCCTGGTCTGTCGGGCACTGACGATCAGCTACTGGCAACGCGCCATCTTCAGTACGCGAGACACTTGGCCCGGTGTGAACCCGCTGTTGCGCACATATGGCGCGCAGTCGAGGGGCGCGGTCAGGGATTCACTTACCGTGAACAGACCGACGAAGCGAAACGAGTCCACTTCGATCTTGATGAAGACCGGAATCGCATCCCGCTGAGCTGCGAGCGTCCGGCCAGCAGCACGCGCCGAAGCGCTGCCGTCGCAGATGATGACGTCCGGTGCCTGCGGATTCAGATCCGTGCGCAGGCAGGCAGCCACGATCCTTCCATTCTTCGCAGGAAGGAAGGCCTGCTTGCTGCCCCCACAAGCCGAGCGAATCGCTTCGCGGGTATATTCCTTGTTGAGATCAAACATGGCAAGACTCCATTTTTCATTTGCACTTCAAAACACATTACTTACTAACCAAAAATCAAGCGCAGTAGCTGACATCTACTGAATGTCCGGAGTGCCCCATTCCGGACGATGGCACTACGTTCATAACGTTCCGGATGCGGCGAGCCATTCACCGACGTCTTCAGGACCGGTCGATGCACCAAGCACGCGCAATACATCCCTGCCCTCGCTCGTAATCGAAAACTCCTGCCAGCCTGGTTCGCGCTCAATCCGTTGCGCGACTCCCGCATCGTGAAGTGCAGTCATGTCAAGATCCTCCACTTCCATTTCGACCTTGACCGGCGCATGGCCGAGCAGCATTAATGCCGCCATCTCGTGCGCGCTCAGACGCGGCGAACCTGACTCCAGATTCTCTGCACCTGAATTTTTCATATGCATTCCTTTTTAAATGGAGCCACGCCAGCCCGTTTACGGCAATCTCATGCGCTGCGATGACTACGGCTGAAGCTCGACGCAAGTCGGACACGCGGTTAGATTCCGCATGCTTGCGCCCGAAACCCGCGCTGAGTTCGAAGTGGCCGCACTTCGCCCGCGGAGAGTCGCAATACCGCTATCCACGTGGCGCAATAAGGTGCCTGGAAAGTAACTACGATGCGCACCGCTTGCCTGATTGCAAGACGGTGGCTCAAAGGAAAGAGACGCAGACGTCCTGCCTGTCAGGCAGCGAAACGACTCGGGGGACGGGAACTTCGGATGGTACTCATTTGACCGGCTTTATCTTTTAGATATTCGACTATTCTATTACGCATTGGCAGACCGGCAAGTAAAAAGATCGTAAAGGCCCGAAACTACTCTGTCGCGGCAATTCCGCCTTTCCATTCCGCATGCAACACGACGAGCCAGCGGCGCGGGCATTCCGGCCGGATCACGACCCGCCCTGCGTCGGGCTATCGCGACGGGGCTGACAAAGCCAGATTCGACCGCGTCCTCCCACGCGTGCTTCGCATCCGTCCGAATCCAGACAATCAGGCTGGCGCATGACACGACGCTGAACAGCGTCGTGAGGCCGAACGCGACGTCGGGGTAATTGCAATGCGCGAGAAAGGCAAACGCCGTAGTGGGGATCTGGTTGGCGAGCATAACCAGGACCGCGATCTTGACAAGTGCACGTCCGTGCGGCGAGCCTCGACCGCGAGGCACCATTCCGGCACGCGTGCCCTGCGGGTAGGAGTTCTCATGTCTTGCGCTCATTCCAGCATCTCTCTGCGAAAGAACCTACTGGGGGCACTGGTACGTGGAGATTCCTGCTCATCGCGAGCGATAGCGGGCGCGCGACATTCGGAAACACGGCCAGCCGGGCAGGCTCGGCCGGCTAAGGACGGCACTTTCGTATTCACAGCCAGGAAATCGGACGGTATCAACCAGACTGAAGCCCTGGCTGCGGTAGAAATCCAGCAGGACCGACGCGGTCATCGGCGCTTCCAGGGCCAATTGCATATATCCGTGCGCGGCGGCCCAGCGGTTGGCAAACGAAAGCAGCGCTCGGCCGATGCCCCGCCGCTGCCTCGACGGTTCGACACCATACCGATGTACCGTGGCGACATCTGGCCGCCGAAAGTGCCGACAGGCCGAAACCGGGTCCGCACCGCGCAGGGTTAGCGTTCCCGCGACGCGTCCCCTGCACACAGCGACAAAGCACGCTTCGTCCACGGTGTCCCGATGCACCCTACGCTCCCTTCGCTGGCAATGGCCCGGGAGGTTGCTCACCACATCAACCGATGCGGCTGCCCGGCGCAGCAGTTTCGTGATCTGCGAATTCAGGTCGAGTTCGGGATCAAACGGCCTGATGATCACCCGGCCAGTATCCAGTGAATCCTGCATGAGGCTGTCGTCAGTTGGTATCGAAACAGGCGTACACCGCATGGCGCTTCTGCCTCACCAGGAAAGAATGATCAGCGGCGCGAGCGATGCGACTAGGCGGCAAGGCCAATAACGGCCAAGCCCGACGCGACCGCGACACAGGCAACCAGCGCACCGGCGATACTGATCGCGCGCATGAATTGCAGACGCGAGCACCGGCGATAAAATCCCGTTCCAGAATCGTCCGGATTTCGACGACCGGTTCGACGTGTAAAGCGCACCAAAGTAGACATACGGTAGCCCTGTTGCAGCATTGCGACTTGCCTGCATTAGAGCTTACGACACTCAATCTAAAAATTGCGTAAAACGGATTCGGCGCTTCATAAACGTTCTGTTTCTGCCGACGCCGTTCCACCTGATTCACCGGGTAGACTCACAATGCGCCCGCCCACACTGAAGTCTTGCGTAGCAGGTGCGGATATCTGCTTCTCAAGCTGATCAATGTCCCGCTCAATCCCGTTGATGTCCCTCAACTTGTCCTGCAGGCCGGAGATCATGATTGCCGGCAGGGCGTCCTCGAATTCAGCCATGCGTACGCGGATCGCATTGAGTCCGGCGATGCAACCTGTTCGGAACGACACTCCGAACTCGCAGGGCGAGCCCGGCGCGGTTCCAAAGCCCGGGCGCGAACACCGGCCGGTATCGGTCTAATGGCTGATTGCTGCGCTCACCTGAGACGCACCGGCGGTCTGCCGCTGCTCGCGATTGGTCCTGGTTGAGCGCGGGTGAGGTCGGCTCGACCTTTCCTGGATGGCCCGCTACCTCAACGAGATTGGCAATATGATCAGCGGGATACCCTGCATATGCAGCCGGCGTTGGAGGCCAAGTGCGGTCTGGTTGTGCATCCATTCGCTGAAACGCCGGTTTGGCGGCAGGATCAGTTGATTGGCAAAGCAGACGCATCCCGGAAAGCTCGCCCCCGTGGCCAGAATCAGGCGCTCCAACTCCATGATGGTATCTGTACCATTGCCGATCGTCCGAGTGACAGCAAGGCCGGCTTTGGAGCAATAGCCCTCCAGCTGGTCCAGTGACGCGTCAAGCCGCTCCTGCCTGCGCCGGATGGCCTCTGGCGTGCCGAGCGCGTCCGCCTGCACCTTCACCACACCGACTAGCACGATGGCGCGAAACTGCTCCGGAAACAGCCGCTGAACCCACAAGAACGTGTGAACCGCCGGCCCCCAGTGTTCTGTAACAGGCAGGACCGCGACCTGGTGACCCGATATCGACTCTTGCGTGCAGGCGGAAACGAACTCGTGCGCGGGCAAGGCAAAGCTCGCGTCCATTTCGCGCCGCCGGTCCTCGACCCAATCGTATTGCCGCCGTATTACCATGCAGCCCGCGATCACCAGCAACGTCACGGACAGGGTCGCCCAGCCGCCCGAAGAAAACTTTTGTGTCAGGGTCACGAGAAGTATCGTCGCCGCGATCGCAAAGCCTGCGCCGG
>NZ_JBFPKF010000110.1:0-933 GCF_040948685.1 Paraburkholderia sp. BR14374
GTTCCAGAACCATTCGCACAGCCCGCTCACGAACTTCAGGCGAGTACCTTGGGCACTTCTTCTTCGTGTTTTCCATAGCTCCATTTTCTCAAGAAGTGGAGCCTCCGGAAATCCCGGGGCGGTTCAACACGTTACGCGGAGCTGTTTTTCCCAAGCAGAAGCCAGAATTATCGACCGCATCCGAACCGAATTGCGGCTGACGGCCAAATGCGCTTGGCGGCGACGTCACATTGTAGGTAGCGCTGTGCGCGATGCGTCATGCAGCAAGAATGAGGGAACGGCATCATGGATATCACGGTCGACGTCATCATCTATCCGGGCTTCAAGGCACTGGAAGCAGTGGGTGCACTCAGCGTCTTCAAATATGCAAACGCTCATTTGAAACAGCGCGGCCATCAAGGAGGGTACGACGTCAAGTTGACGTAAATGGCTGTCGGACCCGTCCTGTCCGAGACAGAGATTCCGTTGTTTGCGGAGAAGAAGCTCTCTTCCTTAAATATCCCTCACACCGCAATCATCATCGGCGCCTGGGATATTGAAGGTGCTGTGAATAACGCGCTGCTTCAAGAAGGAAACGGGAACCACACCGACTGCATTCCTGATGCGAGCTCGAATAGAAGCGGCCAGGCGGATGCTGGAGGACGGAAAGCTGCCAGCGAAGACGGTTGCAGCCGATTCTGGCTTCAAGACGTATGACGCGATGCGTGAAGCCTTCCAAACGACACTCGGCATCTCGCCGCTCGTCTATCGGGAGCGCTTCGGCGCCACCTCAGAGGGCGGCGCCGAAGTGTGAAGCGGCGAGAGGCCGTTTAGCACGCTGTTGAAATACCTCCCACGCACGTCATCCGCGCGGGAGGGGTAAACGTTGAAACAAAGAACCGGACAACACTGAGACTGAAGCGATGCGCGGAGCGGACGGCTATACCGAGTCGA
>NZ_JBFPKF010000111.1:0-924 GCF_040948685.1 Paraburkholderia sp. BR14374
TGCTCGAGGGCATTGCCTTCAAGGACGGCGAACCGGTGCAGGACGATCGGCCGGTTCAGCAGAAACTCGCCGCTTGATATCGACAGTCACGGTGCTGCCCATACACCACTCTTGACGTTAGCTCCGCGTTAGAACCATAGGGTAATTGCCGCACAAGAGCGCCGCGACGCCCGCAATGGCCACTTGCATCGCACCTTTGTATGGTTTATGGAAATCCTAGCAAAAGTATCTGAACCACTGGCTGTCCGGGCAAGGGTTCTAACATATGATGAAACCGCCGAGAAGGCTCAGTGAGGTCTTGACTACACCGGGAACGTCTGGGTTTTGCCAATGGAAAACCGGCGTTCACCGCAAGCGTGTAGCCCGTCGGAGGTCCAGTTCCAGGGAGCTTTGATGGCTGCAGCAACAGAGCGAACGGTCGCGATGCGCCCGCTGGACAATTCCATACCATTTTGAACGTCGTGGTGGATAGCAAGCTGAAACCGCTAACGTTCCGCGCAACGGCCGGAACTGACGGCGCGGCAGATTCGCCGGCTTGTTGTGCGGCTCGGAATTTGGGCCGTGGACTGGTTTCCGGACACAAATCTCGCGCAGCGAGACGCTGTCGAGATGCCTTGTTCCGATCGTGCTCACGATTATCCGCGGTTGATACGCCGATTTTGGGCCGGCCCCTAGCGTTGGAGAAGCCACGGGTATCTCAGAGTCCGCAGGGCGACGAAAGGGGTCATATCGAATGACGAGCGAAGGCCTGTGGATCCTGCGTCGACTGCATCCGCCGACGGTCTACCAGTCACGCACTGAGCCGCCCCGGGTTTTCCGGAGACCGTTTTGCTTGCGTCATGCCACAGTGACAGACTCAGCGAGATTTGCATAGTAAGCGGCTTCTGCCTCGGCAGGTGGAATGTTGCCGATGGGGCCGAAGAG
>NZ_JBFPKF010000112.1:0-923 GCF_040948685.1 Paraburkholderia sp. BR14374
AGCAATGCGGCGGTCGCGACCGGTATCGGTCTCGGTGCGGTCGCCGCCGCGCGCGCCGGCGTGCAGTACTCGGAGCGCGTGGTCCACACGAATACCCAGAACAGCATCGCGCAGGCGGCTGGTCCGCTCGAGGTCGGCGCGGTCGCTCCCTGGAGCATCACCCACTCTTTCCCGATCGAAGACGACGAGCACGGCCGCGTGACCGTCAGCCGCCTGATCAGCACCGGCGCGCTCGACTGCAAGGAAATCGTCTTTTCCGTCGATCAGAACGCAACACGCGACAAGCCCGCTAGCAGCGCGTTTTACATCGCGTCGGTTTGCCGCGACGGTAAGGACTGGCGTTGGGCATCGGCCGAACCCGCCACCGAGCGCTGGGGTGCGCTGCAATGATATTGCGTTCGCCTGGCGTTCCGATGGGTGATCGGCTGCGGCTCATCGCGGCCGGCGCGCTATGCGTCGGCGCGAGCCTGCTGGCGAGCGGCTGCGCGTCGATCGGCGCCGCGAGCGGCGCGGCGGCGGGTGTCGCTTCGGGCATCGTGACCAGCAATCCGGCCGTCGCGCTCGGCGTCGGCGTGGCGGTGCAGGCCGCCACCGACGAAGCGGTCGCGCGCTACATGCGCAGCATGCACAAGGATCAGCAGGATCTGATGGCGGCGCTGGTCGGGACGATGGCGGTCGGCGAAACGAAACCGTGGGCGGTCAAGCACACGTTGCCGATCGAAAACGGTCACGGCCAGGTGCGCGTGACGCGCGCGGTCAATTCGGCGCTCGCGCTGTGCAAAGACTTCGTGTTCTCGGTGCAGGACGGCGACGGCCCGAACGCGCCCGAGAGGTGGTTCACGGCGAGCGCTTGCCAGCAGGACAAGGGCTGGAAGTGGGCGACGGCCGAGCCGGCGGTCGCACGCTGGGGCAATTTGCAATAA
>NZ_JBFPKF010000113.1:0-922 GCF_040948685.1 Paraburkholderia sp. BR14374
CAGGCTGTTGAATTTGGGTCCCGTGTAAACGGGGTTTGAGGGACGGGCGTTATGGATATCGTGTTCATGATCTTTGGCAGCGGATGCGATGCGCGGAATGGATGAGATGCAGGAACCCCTGTTCACGACCGTCAAGCTCGAGGACTTCGTCCCGGCTGATCACCCGTTGCGACCGATCCGGTTGCTGGTGAATGATGCGTTGAAACGGCTCAACGGGTTGTTCAGCGTCATCTACGCGGACACCGGCCGTGCCTCGATTGCGCCTGAGAAGCTGATGCGGGCGCTGCTGTTGCAGGTGTTCTACTCGGTGCGCAGCGAGCGCATGCTGATGGACCAGATGCGCTACAACCTGCTGTTCCGCTGGTTTGTCGGGCTGGCGATTGAGGACGCCGTGTGGGACCACTCGGTGTTCTCGAAGAACCGCGACCGGCTTCTGGAGCATGAAGTCGTGGAAGCGCTCTTCACCGAGGTCATGAGCCTGGCGGACAAGCGGGGCTTGCTCTCGAGCGAGCATTTCTCGGTGGACGGCACGCTGATTCAGGCGTGGGCCAGTCACAAGAGCTTCCGCCGCAAGGACGGCCCGGACGATGGTCCGCCAGCCGGCGGTGGCCGCAACGCCGACACTGACTGGAAAGGCGAGCGACGTAGCAATGCCACGCACGAGTCGACTACTGATCCGGAGGCGCGATTGTTCAAGAAGAGCCGCAAGAGCCCGGCCATCCTGTGCTACCACGGGCACATCCTGATGGAGAATCGCTCGGGGCTGGTGGTCGGCGCCGTGGTCAGTCACGCAGATGGTTTCGCCGAGCGGGCCAGCGCATTGCAATTGCTCGATTGCGTGCCAGGCGCTCATGCGAAGACAGTTGGTGCCGACAAGGCGTATGACACCCGCGACTTCGTGAACGATTGCCGCGCTCGCAAC
>NZ_JBFPKF010000114.1:0-918 GCF_040948685.1 Paraburkholderia sp. BR14374
ACCCATCCAGACCTCGACAGAATTTGCAGGAAACTACCCATAATCTGCCAGGTTCCTGCAAATGCATCAACAACTTTCCGCTTCAAACCCTTGCTGCAAAAGGCTCTCCGGATTGTTCAGGTTCGACTAAGTAACTTTCACGCTTGCACGGTAGTTATGGAAGCCTGCGCCGGCGCCCACTTCATGGCACGCAAACTTGCAACCTTCGGGCACCAGATCAAGCTCATCTCACCGCAGTTCGTTCGCCCATTCGTAAAATCAAACAAGAACGATTTTGTTGACGCCGAGGCAATCTGCGAAGCTGCCTCACGGCCGGCCATGCGATTTGTTACTCCGAGGACGGAATCGCAGCAGACGCTGTCCGCACTACACCGGGTACGCGATTCACTGATTCGCGATCGCGTATGCACAACGAACCAGTTACATGCCTTCCTGCTTGAGTTCGGCATCAGCCTGCCGATTGGCAACGCGGTCGTCAGGCGACTCCCGGCCCTGCTCGCTGAACACTCATTGCCACCGCGTCTGGTTACCATTCTCGAACGCTTACATACCCACTACAAGTATCTTGCGCAACAGATCGCGGAGCTCGACAGGGAAATTGCACAGCAACTCGCCGACGACGACCTCGGCCGGCGTCTGTTGACGATCCCTGGGGTCGGCCCGATCACCGCTAGCGTCCTTACAGCAGAGATGGGCGATGGCAAACAATACGCCCGCAGCCGTGATTTCGCGGCCTCGATAGGTCTGGTTCCGCGTCAATACAGTACAGGAGGCCGAGCGAACCTTCTGGGCATCAGTAAGTCAGTATGACTCCCGTGCGACGAGGCTAGCCGCCGTGCGGATTTGAGCGCGGGTTAGCATGGCTGCCAGAGCCGCATTGAGTGGGGACGGATCCGCCGCTCAACGGTCTGTTTCCGG
>NZ_JBFPKF010000115.1:0-900 GCF_040948685.1 Paraburkholderia sp. BR14374
GCTGGATCAAGGTGCTGGTGGTCTTCGGATCGGTGAGATTGAAGTAGCCGGGTGTGCCCAAGCTGACGGTGGTGGTGTTCTGCGCATGCGCGGATACCGCCATGGCAGCCGCCACGGCAGCGAGTGCGGTCGCGAAGATGGCTGTCGTTAGAAAATGGGATGCCGCACGTCTAACGCTCATCATGTGCCCTCCTTTCGAACTGTCCAAACATCTAAAAGCAAATACACTATTATCTGTACGTGTGTTATCCACGCCATAGGTGAATGCAGTGTGTGCTGGTCATGCACGGATCGTGACTGTGCTGTTCCCCCGTCTTCTGGAATGCAGAAGGTGTGGAACTGGGCCTCTAAGATCCCGGGATCGAACAGCGATAATCGTGCCAACAGCCAGATAAGCGCGCGGATCGATATTCCTCGTTTGTAAGAGACGAACAAAGTCGACAATGAAGACGCGGAAGGTCGTAAGTGCGACAGTCCGCGTCTATCGTTTGTGCGCCCAGCATGGGCGCACTCCTGCGGGTGCAAGTCCCGCCATAAGCTGGTCACAGTGACCTTCCCTCTGTTTTTCGCCTTCCAGAGGCCCGGGGTTATGCAGCTAAATCCGTTGCCTGCTGAGCCACGAGCCAGTCTCGCATGAACTGGGCCGGCGACACAAAGCCGAGCGACGAATGACGACGACTGCGGTTGTAAAACACTTCGATGTATTCGAACAAGTCCGCTGCGGCTTCGCGATGCGTGCGATAGCGCGCTGCATGAACCCGTTCATTTTTCAGGCTGTTGAAGAAGCTCTCCGTCGGCGCGTTGTCCCAGCAATTTCCTTTGCGGCTCATAGAGCAACGCATGCCATAGTCAGCCAGCCTGCACTGAAATTCGTGGCTCGCGTACTGACTGCCACGGTCC
>NZ_JBFPKF010000116.1:0-867 GCF_040948685.1 Paraburkholderia sp. BR14374
TAGAGCGTGTTAGGAACTTTGAAGTACTGGCACGGCGTGGACAAGCATGAGCATTGCGAAGACGACAAAATGAAGCCCGGCGAGAGTTTCGGGGAGCCGTTCATAGTCACGTGCGAGACGCCGGAAACGGTTGAGCCAGCCAAAGCTGCGCTCGACCACCCACCGCCGGGGGAGCAGAACGAAACCCTTTTTCGTTTCTTCGAGTTTGATCACCTGAAGGTCAATACCCTCGTCGAATGCAGCCTGCGCTGGCTCTTTGCCCGTGTATCCCTGATCGGCAAATGCCACCTTGACCGTTCGTCCTGTTACCTGCTGGACCCGCCGCGCAAGCTCAGCTACCTGTGCGCGCTCCTGTTCATTGGCTGGGGTTACGTGCACCGCCAGCAACTGTCCCAACGTGTCTACTGCCATATGTACCTTGCTACCGCGCTTGCGCTTATAACCGTCATAACCCGCACGCGGGCCGCTCTCGCAGGTCGACTGTATCGTGCGGCCATCGAGGATGACCGCGCTGGGCTGTCCCCGACGGCCCTGTGCCACGCGTATCACCGAGCGCAGGTCGCTCACCATGCTCTCAAAGCAGCCCGCCTGCAACCACCGTTGAGTCTGCTGATACACCAGCTCCCACGGCGGGAAATCATTGGGCAGCATCCTCCACGGCGCGCCGGCACGAGCCATCCAGCGCAATGCATCAAACATGTCGCGCAGTTCGTATTTGCGCTGGGGCGCGTCGACGTCCATCAGCGTCAGATACGGCGCCGCGAAACTCCATTCCTCATCCGACACATCAGTCGGATACCCTTTGCGGTCTGTTCTTTTCATCCCGCCAGGATAACAGGTCTCAATCGAAGTTCCTAACACGCTCTA
>NZ_JBFPKF010000117.1:0-861 GCF_040948685.1 Paraburkholderia sp. BR14374
TAGAGGGTGTTAGGCACTTTTGCTAAGGGTTGCAAAGTGAACAAGCATAAGCACGGAGAAGACGACGAAGTGCAAGCCAGCCAGAGTTTCGGGCAATCGCTCGTAGTCTCTTGCGAGTCGGCGGAAGCGGTTGAGCCAGCCGAAGCTGCGCTCAACCACCCAGCGGCGCGGCAACAGCACGAAGCCTTTTTTCGCCTCCGGCAGCTTGATGACCTGAAGTTCAATCCCCTCGTCAAGCGCCGCCTGCGCGGGCTCTTCGCCGGTATATCCCTGATCCGCGAACGCCACCTTGACCGTCTGTCCTGTAGCCTGCTGGACCTGACGCGCCAGTTCTCCAACCTGTGCGCGCTCCTGCTCGTTGGCCGGCGTCACATGCACCGCGAGCAGTTGTCCCAACGTGTCCACCGCAATATGTACCTTGCTGCCTTTCTTGCGTTTGTACCCGTCGTAGCCTGCGCGTGCGCCGCTTTCGCACGTCGACTGCAGCGTACGGCCATCGAGGATGACCGCACTGGGTTGACCACGGCGGTCCTGGGCGACCCGGATGATCGAACGCAAATCGCTCACCATGGCCTCGAAGCAGCCCGCCTGAATCCAGCGTTGCGTCTGCTGGTAGACCAGTTCCCACGGCGGAAAGTCATTGGGCAACAAACGCCACGGGGCACCGGCACGTACGATCCAGCGCAGCGCGTTGAACATCTCGCGCAGTTCGTAGCGGCGCTGTGGTGCGTCCTTGTTCATCAAGGTCAGGTACGGAGCGGCGAAGTACCACTCTTCATCCGATACATCCGTTGGGTAAGGCCTGCGTTTTTTCATTCCGCCAGGATACCAGGTCCGACATAAAGTGCCTAACACCCTCTA
>NZ_JBFPKF010000118.1:0-843 GCF_040948685.1 Paraburkholderia sp. BR14374
GTCATCACGTCGATCGTGTGGCCGGGCTGCAGCGTGTCGAACGCGAAGTTCGAGAAACGCCCGCCGCGCACGCGCTTGATGCCGATGCGCAACTCGCCGTCGCGGTCGTAGTCGGTGACGCCCACGCAGATCGAATACGAGCGGCGCGTTTCCTCACCGTCGATATGCGTCTTCAGCGTGACGAACTGGCCCTGCGTGAAGCGGTACTGGTCGCGCAGTTCGGGCGGGACTTCGAAGGCGACCGACACCGCATCGGCGGTTTCGGGACGTACTTCGCGGATACGCAGCGGATGGAATTGCGGGGTGGCCATATCAGTACGGTTTGAAGTAGTCGAAGGGTTCGCGGCAGTCGAGGCAGCGATACAGGGCCTTGCAGGCGGTCGAGCCGAACTGCGCGAGCCGCTCGGTGTGTGCGGAGCCGCAGCGCGGGCAGGACGGGGCGGGCAGCGCGCGCGGCACGAAGCGCAGCACTTTTTCCTGTGACGCAGACGTCGCGGCTGAACCGCAGTTGCCCGTGGGCGGCGCGATGCCGTAGACGCGCAGTTTTTCGCGGGCCTCGGCGGTGATCCAGTCGGTGGTCCAGGCTGGCGCGAGCACGGTGGCGACGCGGTAGGGCGTGAGCTGCGCGGCCTCGAGCGCACGGCCGATGTCTTCGGCAATCTGCGACATCGCCGGGCAGCCCGAGTAGGTCGGCGTGATCACGACTTCGAGCGCGCCGTCCGCGGCGCGTCGCACCTCGCGCAGGATGCCGAGCTCGCGGATCGAGACCACCGGGATCTCCGGGTCGGGTACCGCTTCGAGCACGCTCCAGGCGCGGGTGAGCGCGGGATCGGTGGCGGCGGT
>NZ_JBFPKF010000119.1:0-831 GCF_040948685.1 Paraburkholderia sp. BR14374
TTCCGCCGACTCGCAAGAGACTACGAGCGATTGCCCGAAACTCTGGCTGGCTTGCACTTCGTCGTCTTCTCCGTGCTTATGCTTGTTCACTTTGCAACCCTTAGCAAAAGTGCCTAACACCCTCTAGAAGCCAAGGTTCCCACGGCGCATCAGCGTACTCAAGAATGCCTTGCGTCTTGAGCGCTTGCAGAAAAGTCTCGAGGAGCATGGAGTTCATCTGGGCGTGCACCGAACAAAACGGTTGCGTACCTTTTCACTGACCAAACGAAGGTCTCGATACAACCTCACCTATCTGTCATGATTGAACCATGTCGAGGACTGGTTGCCCGCATCCAGCGCGACTCATCACGCGCGCGGTGTCACCAGCCCCCTGGACCTCGATAACGATTGTTTCGCCTCTCCGCTCTCGATCGGTCGCGGAGCTCGGTCCGGGGCATACTGGTAGTCGGCGATGCGTACCTCGCTATGAGGGGATCGGCATACCCATGCGCAAGTACTAGCAAACCCTGCAATCCCATCATAAACCGCGATATCAATTTTATTGAATCCGATTTGCTTGCGTCGTAGCAGAAGCTCCGGCGACACTCGCATGCGTGTCGCACTTGGAAATGACTTAAGCGTTGACGGCAACATCGTCCCGCAACCGCCGTCTGTCCACGCCGCAGTCAAGCCCTTGCGCATTGCCTGACGAGGGGCCACGTGTCTAGCACGCTGTTGAAATACCTCCCACGCACGTCATCCGCGCGGGAGGGGTAAACGTTGAAACAAAGAACCGGACAACACTGAGACTGAAGCGATGCGCGGAGCGGACGGCTATACCGAGTCGATGTT
>NZ_JBFPKF010000011.1:0-216451 GCF_040948685.1 Paraburkholderia sp. BR14374
TCAGCGTCAGATACGGCGCCGCGAAACTCCATTCCTCATCCGACACATCAGTCGGATACCCTTTGCGGTCTGTTCTTTTCATCCCGCCAGGATAACAGGTCTCAATCGAAGTTCCTAACACGCTCTAGCAGCATCAACGAGAACAGGGAAACCGCAATACCCGCGCTACGCGCTGTAGTTGAAATTCGCTTCATCGTCAAAAAACAATCGGTCCAAGGTTGAGGAATCAGTTTACGCACGTGCCGCTGGTGGGCTGCGTTGCGGGCGGTTTGTAGCCGTCGCTCAGGGTGTTCAGGAAGCAGATCAGGTCCTGCATATCGTGCTCGGTCATGATGGGCGTGCTGCCCTGGGTCCGCGGCTGGGTGCCACTGCCCAAGGTATTGCTGCCGCCGTCGCCGGTGCCCATCGGAAGTTCCTCGTCGACATTGCCCTGGAAGGCCGCCGGCAGGTCGTTGAACTTTTGCACCGTGGCACCCCACGCGTACTGCGGGAACAGCGCATAGCTAGGGTTTGTGATGAGCGTGCCGGTGCCCCCGGTGGCCGGGTACCAGTATTCCGGGTTGGTGTCTCGCGTGTTGTAGAAATGCACGACCTGGACCAGCGAATGCAGAACCCCGTTATGGAAGAACGCGCCGCGGGTCGCCACGTTGCGCAGTGTGGGTACCTTGAACATGCCGCAGTAGGGATCGGGCGTCGCAATACCTGCCGTGCCCGGCTGATGGTCGGTCCGTAGCGGCCCGCACAGGCCCATGTCGTAGTAGCTCGGATCCTGGTTTGCCGGGATCGGCGACGGATTGTTCGGGATCGAATTATCGTTGCGCGGCAGACCAATCGCCTGATAGGTAAAGTCCGTCATCAGGCCCTGGTTGCCGTCGAAGTTGGCTCCGGCATAGTGGCAGGCCGAGCAGTTGCCGATGGTGCCGCTGTTGAAGATCAACAGGCCGCGGGCTTCGGCCGCCGTCAGAGTTCCACCGATCTTGTTATGCACGTAGAGATCGTACTTGCTCGTGTACGGGTGGAAACTGGTGTCTTCATGTTCATAGGCCTCGATCGCTTTGCCGACATCGGCGAAGGCGGCGTCGGGGTTGCTGAACACATCCGCGCCGAAGGCCTGCTTGAACAGGTCCACGTAAGAGGCGTTCTGCACCGCCTGTACCACGGCCGTTTTCGAGGAGTTCATCTCGACCGGATTGAGGAGCGGCATTGCGACCTGGTCGGCCAGCGTTGCGGCGCGGCCATCCCACATGAAGCCGCCTCCGGGTGCGTTGGAGGTGACGTTATCCGGATTCGCCGCTACGTCGTTATAAGGCGGTGTCGCGTCCTTGTAGCGCAACGAGGGCACGGCGCGTGCGCCGGATTGCGTCGGATCGGAGCCCAGTTGCACGGACAGGCTGTTCGGCGGCCCATAGGCATAGGCAGGGTCATGGCAAGTCGCGCACGCCATGTTCTTGTTGCCGGACAGGTTCGAGTCGAAGAACAGTTTCTGACCGGCCTGAGCGGCAAGGCTCAATGTGCTCCCATCAGAAGTACTCGTGCTCCCCGTAGTCGCGCCTGACGCTGTGTTCGGTGCTGAAGCGTCGCCGCTGCCGTTTCCACAGCCGGCCACGCTCAGCATGATGGCCACGCACGCGACCGCGCGAAAAACTGTCTTACGCATCGTATTGTTCTCTTGATCTTCTAACGGACAGGGGAGCGGTCGATACCGCTCCCCTGTGCCGCGTTATTTACCGCCTGATGGGGTAGCTTTAAGCATCACCACGCGCTTACTTCAGCGACCAGATGTTTTTCTGCGTTGCGTCCGGTCCCGTCTGCGTCGTCAGCGCGGTCGTACTGATCAGGTTGCCGTTGTTGTCCTTGACGCCCGTGATGTCCGCCGGATTTAGCTTCTGCACGTGGCCAGCCGGGATCACATAGGCGTGGTTGATCGGACGAACGGAGTCGAAGTGCGTATCGGCGCTGCCGGTGAACTCGGGAAGGTTCGCGATGTTCTGCAGAATGAACGCTTCCGTGTACTTCGCGCGGTTCACGTACGACGCATCGACAGCCGGATCGGCGATCTGGAACATGTCCTGCAGCGTGCGCACCAGCGAGAAGTGGCTGTAGGCGTCGCTGTCGACGATGCCCTTGGCCGCCGTACCGACGTCTTGCTGGTTGGTGATAACGCCGAAGATCGAGTTGCCGTGGCCGATGTTGCCGCTTGCGTAGCCGCTCGGCGCCGTCGACTTGGTCACAGCGCCGTTGCTGATCACCAGCGGCGCTGCACCGGAGGTCTTGCCACCAGCATTCCAGCCACAGCAGGACGTGGACGAACCTTCACCTTCGTCGAACATCACGACGATCGCAACGCGCTTCTGCGGGTTCTTCCAGAGCGCCGAGTTCTGGATCGCGGTGACGACATTGTTCAGATAGATGTCGGCCCGCGTGATGCTGGCGTTCTGACCGTTGTTGCTGTTCGCGCCGCCGTTACAGGTCTCCGTGTCCGTACCGACACCGTGCATGTCATCGCACTGGTCGGGCACGATGAAGTTGATGTTGCCGACGTCACCCTTGGCCAGGTCGAGGCTGAACTGGTCGTAGATCCACTTCGACGTGTCGTAGGTGCCACCGTTGGCGATCGAGTACGGAGACGTGCTCTTCCAGTCGGCTTCGTTGTACTGCGTGCCGAAGATCGTGCGGTTGTCGGCGTAGAACTCCGGCAGGTTGCGTGCATCCTGGAAAGCGATCGACGGACCGTGCTTGACCTTGTAGAGACCGCCCGGCATCGGGTAGGCCTGGCTATCCTGGATGACCGTGCCGTCGATGGCGGTGCCGCTGTACGCCTTCGAGACGCTTTGCGCAACGCTGTCGGCGCGCGCGTCCTGACCAGGGTTCATCGATTCGCTGTAGGTACGCGCGGTCAAACCGGCCTTCGACAGCAACGTGAACAGGTTGTCGCCGGGCACGTTGTGAACCGTACCGGAGGTCGGGTTGACGCTGCAGGCAGCGCCGCTGGTCGTGCTGAAACCAGCGAGGTGGGCGCTGTCCTGCGGCGGGAGCACGCCGGTAACCGGAAGCAGCTGACCGTCGGAAGCAGTGCCGCCGTTAAAGGCAACGTCCTTGATCGCATAGGCGCCAGTGGCACCGCAGCCCCACCAGTTGTCGTCGGTAATGCCGTAGTCGTCGGCGCCGCCCATCGCCGTGTAGTTCGGCTCCGACGGGTTACCGGTCGAGTAGTAGGTCGTCAGCTGGTTGTACGTGCTGAGCAGCTTGTTGATCGCCGGAGCCCGCGAGTTGTTCAGAATCGCGCCCGTCGACTTGTTCTCTTCGACGATGATGAAGACATTGTCGTAGGCCGGGATGCCCTCGATGTTGAAAGCGGCCTGCTGTGCCTGCGCGAACGTGATCCGCTGTTGGCTCTCGAGCGGCTTGACGAGGTTCGCCGCGGTGGCGCTCGTCCCGACCAGACGGGGATCACCGCCCTTGACAGCGAGGTTGTCCGGGTACATATCGCCACGATCGAGCTTCGTGGTGGCGTACGTGTAGCGGTTGGTCAGTGCGTTGTCTTCGAACAGCACGGCGTACTGCTCGGCGCCGGACAGCGTGTTGACGTCGGCGAGGGCGTCGGCGCCGGAAACCGTCACCGACGCGTTGTTGAACGACGGGCCCGACAGGCGGGTCGACAGATTAGCCTTCTCGGTCGCGTACTTGGTGCCGTTGGCTTCGACGAGGCGCTGCACTTCGCTCGACATCGGGCTGATCACGACTTTGCCTGCGCCCTGGTCGGCGATCTGGTCGACCGAAGCGCGCAAGATCAGGTGGCTCGCCACCTTTGCGCCCGATGCCGTGTTGGTCGCCGAGGTCGTGATGTCAGCGACGAGCGGACCCGAGGCGGTCGTGGTCAACGAGAAATGGCCGTTCGCGTCGGTTTTCGCCGAGACTTCGCCGTTGTCGAGCACACCGTTGCCATTGGCATCGACGAACACGGTGGCACCGGCGTAGTAGCCGGCCTTCAGGTTCGGGTTACCGGTCGCGCTGCCCGGTACGAAAGCAGCTGCCGCGACCACGCCCGAGTAGGTCGTGCTGGCGTTGTTGTTGCTGGAGGCGAGGCTGTCCGAATTTCCGCCGCAAGCTGCGAGCACGCAGGCAGCGGCAACGGACGTTAGACAAAGCGCTGGACGCATTTTGTGATGCGATGACATTTGGAGGACCCTGTGTGAGTTGTTTCGGCAACCGCTTCTTTTATCGGGGGGCAAGACTTAGTAAAACGAGCGAATAATATGAAGGGTTTGTGTAAAAAGTATGTCTGCCCACGATAAGGATTAGCGTGACAACCTGACTTGGTTCAGTTCACATCTTTTTGAAAAGACGCAATGCACGGGGAAGCAGCAAAAATACTCCCGATTCGCCTCGCGTGAGGCGAACCAATGCATAAAGGTTTGAAAAAAACGATGCCTTTTTAGGCAAAGACGGCCTCGCAGGAAGAGGGACGAGAGGCGCGATAAGAGTAACGAAAAGAAATATTTCGCTTTTTTACTATCGATAAACTAAGTTATCGAGGAGTACAAATGAACCAAATACCAGGACCAATAACGGCGCTGGCTATTTAAGTGATGGCTCACTCGCTCGTCGAATCGACTGTCATTTGCGAACCGCTATCTCGCGCGGGACGCTGCACGACACGAACGAGCCCGCTGCCGCCGCCGCCGCAGAAGAACAGATCCGCGCCGTTCGATTCGAGTCCGGAGATACCCGCGCCGGCAGGCATCTCGACACTCTCGAGCACCTCGCCCGTGCGCGGATCGATATGCCGCAGATCGCTCTCGTCTCCTTCCCACGTGCCATGCCATAGCTCGCCGTCGACCCACGTAATGCCGGTCACGAAGCGATTCGATTCGATCGTGCGCAACACCGCGCCAGTGTCCGGATCGACCTGATAGATTTTCCGTTCGGGATACTGACCGACCCACAGCGAACCCTCGGCCCAGGTGAGCCCGGAGTGGCCGCCGTCGCCGGGCGCCGCGATCGTCGACAGCACACGGCCGCTCTGCGGATCGATCTTCTGGATGCGGCCATTCGCGATCTGGAACAGGTGCTCGCCGTCGAAGGCCGTGCCCGCGTCGGCGGGAACCGCGATCGAGCGCAGCGTCTCGCCGCTCGCCGGATCGAACGCGTCGAGTCGTTCGCCGGTCGCGATCCACACCTGCCGGCCGTCGTAAGTGACTCCGTGCACTTTATCGACGCCCGTAAAGGGCCCATATTCGCGGACGATTCTGGCGGCAGAGTGGTTCATGATGACCATCCTAATCACGAAGGGAACGGGGAAGGGAGTAACAAAGCCGTCGCGAATCCGGCGAGCGGCGGCGTCATCCAGCGGCGCGCGCGCCCGTCGCCCACCGGCTGCACCTTGCCGGCCGCGGCGAGCGTGTCGAGTGAGCGCTGCACGGTGCGCTGACTCGCGCCGAGCACGAGGGCAAGCGCGGAACTCGACCACGATTCGCCATCCGCTAGAAACGCGAGCAGCGCCGCATGCTCGCCTTCGACTGGCGGCGCCAGCACGACGACCTCGCGCGCTTGCCGCGGGGCGAGCGCGAAGCCGCGCGTCGTCGCGCTGACGCTCGCGAGCGTGCCGAGCGCCGCGCGCAGCCGGCCGATCTCGACGCGCAGCCGCGCGCGATGCGATTCGTCGGCGCGTTTGGCGCGGAACGCGCGTGCGACGAGCGCGTCGCGCGGCACGTCGTCGGGCCATGCCTCGCCGAGCATGCGAGCAAGCGCGAACAACACCGGTCGGCTCGCCAGCGCAATCGCCGCGTTGGCGTCGCGGATCGCGTAGCGGCAAGCATCGACGATGAGCGGACCGCCCGCCTGGTTCGAGGTCAGCAGCTTCTCGATTTCGTCGAGCAGGATCGGTTCTTCTTCGCCACGCGCGATCATGCGCGCCACCGGCTCGCTCAGTGCGGCCGACGCGCTTTCGACTTCCGCGATCAACGCCGGAATGCCGGCCTCGCGTGCCGCGCGTGCGGCCCGCGCCAGCGCGGCACGGGCGGCGCCGCTGCGCAAACGCCGCAGCGCGACCCCCGCGACCACCAGCTCATGCGCGGCACGCAACGCGGTCGGAAACGGCCGCGGATCGAGCGCGGCAAGCTTGCGCTCCGCTTCGTCGAGACGGCCGATCAGCAGCAGACGCCGCGCCGCCAGATACCGCGCATGCGCGGCATTGACGCGATCGCCGTGCGCGTCGAGCGTGGCGGTCGCGGCATCGAGTGTTCTGGCGGGCCATGCGAGATCGCGCGACGCGAACGCGATCTCCGCTTCGGCGACCACGCAGCGCGCACGCGCGACCGCATGCTGCGCGCCGAACGCGCGCGCGGCGCCGCGCACCAGCGCCCTTGCGCGCACGAAATCGCCGAGCTGTGCCATCGCGATGCCGCGCAGCGCGAGCGCCGGCGCGTCGTCGCGCAACGCGACGCGGTCGAGCGCGCCGAGCGGATCGCCGGCCGCGAGCGCGCGCGCCGCCGCCGCAATCAGCGCGTCCACGGCGTGCGAGTCCGCGCGTAGCACGTCAATGCATCAAGCGAATCCCGCCACACTTGTCACTCCCATCCGAGCGATGCCCGGTTCTAATCTAGCACGACCATCAACCGTCACCGACGCCTTCGGGCAAGAGCTCGCGCGGCGCGGCACGACCCACGGAGGAACCCACGATGACCACGCATCCGGTCGGAACACGCGAACAGTGGCTCGACGCGCGACGCGCGCTGCTCGACGCGGAAAAAGCCCACACGCGACACAGCGACGAGCTCGCGCGGCAACGCCAGGCGCTGCCGTGGGTGAAGGTCGATAAGGCCTACCGCTTCGATACCGACGAAGGCAGCGCGTCGCTCGCCGAGCTGTTCAGCGGACGTTCGCAGCTGCTCGTCTACCACTTCATGTTCGGGCCCGACTATAAGGCGGGCTGCCCGTCGTGCTCGTCGATCGCGGACGGCTTCGGCGGCTTCGCCGTGCATCTCGCGCATCACGACGTGATGCTGATGGCGGTGTCGCGCGCGCCGCTCGAGAAGTTGCAGGCGTATAAGCGGCGCATGGGCTGGACGTTTCCATGGGCGTCGTCGGCAAGCGGCGATTTCAATTTCGACTTCAATGTCTCGTTCACCGAAGCACAGCAGCGCGCCGGCGATATCGAATACAACTACGCACGCAACAGTCACGCGATGGACGTGAGTCCCGCGCCGGAACCCGTCGCGCAATTCGCGGCGACCTGCGGCACCGACGCGGCCACCTATTCGCGCGACCGGCCCGGCATGAGCGCGTTCGTGCTCGAAGACGGCGTCGTCTATCACACGTATTCGACCTACGCGCGCGGCGTCGATGCGCTGTGGGGCATGTACCAGTGGCTCGATCGCGCGCCGAAGGGACGCAACGAGACAGGCATCTGGTGGCGCCGTCACGACGAGTACGAGCGGTGATGGGCCCGCTCGTGCGCGCTGCCTGCATGAGCGGGCAGCACTTCTCCACGTGGCGCGCGATGCGCTTATCGCAGCGCGTGTTCGTCGGCGTCTGCGCGTTGGTGTTCATCGCGAGCGTCGCGGCGACACTGGCGCACAACGCGTCGATGTCGGCGATGGGCGCGCTGCCGATGCCAGGCGGCTGGTCGATGTCGACGCTGTGGATGCCGACTTGCGGGCGCACGTGGGCCCGCACCGCGGCATCGTTCATCGGCATGTGGATCGTGATGATGGCGGCGATGATGCTGCCGTCGTTGATGCCGACGCTGCTGCGCTATCGCGGCGCGGTCGGCGCGCGGGCGAGCGCGGGGCGACTGGCGCTGCTGACCGTGCTGGTGAGCGGCGCGTATGCCGTCGTATGGACTGCGCTCGGCGCGGCCGTGTTTGCGCTCGGTGCGTCGCTCGCGACGCTCGAGTTGCGGTGGCTAGCGCTCGCTCGTTCGGTGCCGTTAGCGGCCGGCGTGGTCGTCCTGCTCGCCGGCGTATTGCAGTTCAGCACGTGGAAAACGCGCCGCCTCGCCTGCTGTCGCGCGACACCGAGCCTCGCCGCCGACGCGGCAAGCGCTTGGCGCTACGGGCTGCGCATCGGGGTGGATTGTGCCGGTTGCTGTGCGGGGTTGACGGCGATTCTGCTGGTCGCCGGCATGATGGATTTGCGCTTGATGGCTGCCGTGACGGTCGCCATCACCGCCGAGCGAGTGGCGCCGGACGGCGCGCGGGTCGCACGGGCGATCGGCGCCATAGCCATCGGCGTCGCTGGCTGGCTGCTTGTCCAAGCCGTGTCAGCCGGCTGATACACGCGCCCGATCCACCGTCGATCGCTTCGCAAATCGATGCTCGACAGCCTTGCCGCCCCAATATTGTTTTAGTTATGGAAACAGTGAGTTCAGGAATTAGGTATTTACCCTAGTTCCGACTCCCCCTAGACTGTCATCACTGCTGCAAACAAACGGTTTCGCAGCCTAACAAGACAAAACCTGGAGGTAGTAAAAATGAAATCGCTCGTTCAAGCTGTCGTTATCGCCGCTACCCTCGCTGCTCCGGTTGCTGTTTTCGCTTAATCGAACCAGCCGCTGACCCGCGCGCAAGTTCGTGAAGAGCTGGTTCAGATCGAAAAGGCCGGGTACAACCCTGCGCGTTCGAACCCGAACGAATATCCGTCGAACATTCAGGCTGCCGAAGCCCGCGTCGCGGCGCAAAACAGCGCGGTCGGCGGCGTGACCAGCGGTTCGTCGCAACAGGGCCGCGCAGCGCAGTAAGCCGCGTTCCCGGTTGGAAAGTTGCCGTCGATTTAGCTGTACCTGCCGGGGCGCTTCGCCATAGCGCTCTTGCAGCTTCCCCTGCTGGCCCGCCATCGCGATTGAATGCAATGGCGGGCCAGTTCCGTTTTGGGAAGCCCTGCTAGTGTCGCGTCAGACCGCGCCCGGGTTGATATACGCGGTCTTCACCGACGTATAGAACTCGCGGGCGTAGGCGCCCTGCTCGCGCGGACCATAGCTCGATCCCTTCCTGCCGCCGAACGGCACGTGATAATCGACCCCCGCCGTCGCGGTGTTGACCATCACCATGCCCGCCTGCACATGGCGGCGGAAATGACTCGCGTACTTCAGCGACGTCGTGCAGATGCCGGCCGACAGACCGAACTCGGTGTCGTTAGCAACCGCGAGCGCTTCCTGGTAGTCCTTGACCTTGATCACCGACGCGACCGGCCCGAACACCTCTTCGCGGTTGATGCGCATTGCCGAGGTCGTCTCCGTGACCAGCGCCGGCGCGAGGAAGTTGCCCGGCGTCACGCCTTGGACGCGCTCGCCGCCGAACACCGTGCCACCCTCTTCGCGCGCGATCGCCAGATAGCGCTCGTCCTGCTCCAGTTGCTTGTCGTCGACGACAGGGCCGATCTGCGTGCCGTCCGCGAGCGCATCGCCAACCTTCAGTGCGCGCATGCGCGCCTTCATGCCGTCGATGAAGCGGTCGTAGATCCCCGCGGTGACGATCAGCCGGCTCGATGCCGTGCAACGCTGGCCCGTCGAGTAGAACGCGCCGTTGATGCAGGCTTCGACCGCGACGTCGAGATCGGCGTCGTCGAGCACGACCATCGGATTCTTGCCGCCCATTTCGAGCTGGAATTTCTTGCCCGACTCGAAGCACTTCGCGCCGATCGCGCGGCCCGTGGAGACGGAACCGGTAAAGCTGATCGCATCCACGTGCGGCGACGACACCAGCGCCTCGCCGACCACCGAGCCGCGGCCCATCACGAGGTTGATCACGCCCGCCGGCGCGCCAGCCTCGGCGATGATCTTGACCAGCTCCCACGTGCTGCCCGGCACCAGATCAGCCGGCTTGATGACGACCGTATTGCCGTACGCGAGCGCGGGCGCGATCTTCCACGCCGGAATCGCGATCGGAAAGTTCCATGGCGTAATCAGGCCGACCACGCCAACCGGTTCGCGCGTCATTTCGACCGTCATGCCCGGTCGCACCGACGGCACGATTTCGCCGCCGACGCGCAGCGCTTCGCCCGCGAAAAACTTGAAGATCTGGCCGGCTCGGCCCACTTCTCCGATCGCCTCGGGCAGCGTCTTGCCCTCTTCACGCGCGAGCAGCTTGCCGAGCTCTGCCTTGCGCGCGAGGATCGCGCTGCCCGCCTGGTCGAGCACGTCGAAGCGCTGCTGCGGCGTGGACAGCGACCACGTCGCGAAAGCCTTGCGCGCGGCGCTGATCGCGCGGTGCGTCTGCGCGGCGTCGGCTTGCGCGAATTCGCCGATCACGTCGTCGAGATTCGACGGATTGACGTTCCGCGATACGCTCGCGCCGTCGACCCACTGTCCGTCGATGTAGTTTGCAAATTGACTCATGTCCTGATTCTCCTTTCGAAAATTGCAGCGACGATCCAGTTATTCAGCAACCAGCAGGCCACGAGCCGCGAGGTTGCGATAAAGCGCACGCACGCCGAACGTCCACGGTTCGATTTCGGTGGACAGGCGCACCGTGTTGGTCAGCGCGCCGAGCTGCGGCGTCGAAATCGTCACGCGGTCGCCGAGGTGATGCGTGAAACCGGCGCCGGCCGCGTCGCGGTCCTTGATCGGCGAGAACATCGTGCCGAGGAACAGCATAAAGCCGTCCGGGTACTGATGGTGACGGCCGCAGGTCTGCGCGACGAGGTCGGCCGGGTCGCGGCTGATCTCGCTCATATGGCTCACGCCGTCGAGCACGAACTCGTCGTCGGTGCCTTCGACGCGCAGCGACACGCTCGCGCTGCGCACCGAGTCGAGCGAGAAGGTGTCGTCGAACAGCCGCACGAACGGGCCGATCGCGCACGAGCCGTTGTTGTCCTTGCACTTGCCGAGCAACAGCGCCGAGCGCCCTTCGATGTCGCGCAGGTTCACGTCGTTGCCCAGCGTCGCACCGACGATGTTGCCGCGGCTATTCACCGCGAGCACGATCTCCGGCTCCGGGTTGTTCCACACCGACGCGGCGAGCAGACCGACGTCCGCGCCGAAGCCGACCGCCGACATCGGCTGCGATTTCGAAAATACTTCGGCGTCCGGACCGATGCCGACTTCCATGTATTGCGACCACGCATCGCGACGCTCGAGCTCGGCCTTCAGCTTCATCGCGGCCTCCGAGCCCGGCTTGATCTTCGACAGATCGGTGCCGATCGTCGATGCGATCGTCTCGCGCACTTCCTTCGCCTTCGCCGGATCGCCGCCGGCCTGCTCCTCGATCACGCGCTCGATCAGGCTCACCGCGAACGTGACGCCGCAGGCCTTGATCGCCTGCACGTCGCACGGCGCGAGCAGGCGCACGGCGGGGGTGCTCGCGCCCGGCAGGTTTGCGTCGATCAGTTGCGCGACCGGCCCGAGCGGCGCGCCCGGCGCGCTGCGCGCAAATTGCGCGGCATCGTCGCGTTCGAATAGATCGGCGGTGGTCGGCACGCTCGCGGTGATGTCGAACACCTCGCCGCCGCGCACGACGACCACGCACGGTCCTTCATGCTGCTCGGTCTTGCGCCACACGCGGCCGATCAGCAGCGCGTCGTTCAGATCGCCGGGAAGAAAGCTGGAGGAGGAAGTTGCGGACATGGGATGGGCTCTTTCGAATAAGTGGGGAAACGGGCAAGGCCGGGCGTCGCGTTGCGTGCGAAGCCCGGCCTTGTCACCTGCAGGTTAATGCGAATGCCGTGGATTGCCGCGCTCGGCAATCACCTTCAGATAAAGCGTCGCCGGTTCCAGACAGCCGCCGGTCGAAAGCTGGCCGACCGTCTTGCGGTACAGCTCCTGCCACGGCGTTTGGGCGGCCGGAATCTCGAACTTCACGGTTTCGCGGCGTCGCGCGAGTTCGGCTTCGTCGACCAGCACGTTGACGCTGCGCGAATTCAGATCGACGCGGATGCGGTCATTCGTGCGCAACAGCGCGAGGCCGCCGCCCACCGCCGCTTCCGGCGACATGTTCAGAATCGACGGGCTCGCGGACGTGCCGCTCTGCCGGCCGTCGCCCAGTGTGGGCAGCGACGTGATGCCCTGGCGCACGAGCGCCGCCGGCGGCGCCATGTTGACGACCTCGGCGCTGCCCGGATAGCCGACCGTGCCGGTGCCGCGAATCACGAGAATGCAATGCTCGTCGATTTCGAGGGCCGGGTCGTTGATGCGCGCGTGATAGTCCTCGGGGCCGTCGAACACGATCGCGCGTGCTTCGAAGGTGTTCTCCGCACCCGGCTCGCTCAGATAGGTCTTGCGGAACGCATCGCCGACCACCGACATCTTCATGATCGCGCTGTCGAAGAAGTTGCCCGACAGCACCATGAAGCCCGCGCCGTGCTTCAGCGGATCGTCGGTCGTCTTGATCACCTCGCGATCCGGCGTCGGCGCGGCGGCCGCGATTTCGCCCATCGTGCGGCCCGACACCGTCAGACATTCCTCGTGCACGAGGCCGGCTTTGGCGAGCTCGTGCATCACGGCCGGCACGCCGCCCGCGCGATGGAAGCTCTCGCCGAGATACTCGCCCGCGGGCATGCAGTTGACGATCAGCGGCACCTGCTCGCCGACGCGCTGCCAGTCGTCGAGACTCAGCTCGACGCCCATGTGCCGCGCGATCGCGATCAGATGCGGCGGGCAGTTGGTCGACGCGCCGAGCGCCGATGCGACCACGATCGCGTTTTCGAACGCTTCTTTCGTCATGATCTTCGACGGCCGCACGTCCTCGCGCACCAGATCGACGATGCGCTTGCCGGTCGCGTAGGCCATCTGGCCGCGCTCGCGATATGCGGCCGGAATGCTCGCGCAGCCGGGCAGCGACATGCCGAGCGCTTCGGCGAGGCTATTCATCGACAGCGCGGTGCCCATCGTGTTGCAGTGACCGATCGACGGCGACGATGCGGTGGTCAGATCCATGAAGCCTTCGTAGTCGATCTCGCCGGCCGCGAGTAGATTGCGCGCATGCCAGATCACCGTGCCCGAGCCGACGCGCTTGCCGTCGTGCCAGCCGTCGAGCATCGGACCGCCGGACAGCACGATCGCCGGCATGTCGACGGTGGCCGCCGCCATCAGGCACGCGGGCGTGGTCTTGTCGCAGCCGGTGGTCAGCACCACGCCGTCGAGCGGGAAGCCGTGCAGGATTTCGACGAGACCCAGATACGCAAGATTGCGGTCCAGCGCGGCGGTCGGTCGGCGGCTCTGCTCGGCGAGCGGATGCACCGGAAACTCCATCGGAATGCCACCCGCGTCGCGAATGCCGGCTTTCGTGCGCGCCGCCAGTTCGATGTGATGCCGGTTGCAGGGCGCGAGGTCGCTGCCCGTCTGTGCGATGCCGATGATCGGCCGGCCCGACTGCAGCTCTTCGCGCGTCAGACCGTAGTTCATGAATCGCTCGACGTACAGTGCCGTCATATCCGCATGCGAGGGATCGTCGAACCATTCCTGGCTGCGCAGCCGGCGCGGGGTGGATGCTGACATGATGCGTGTCTCTCTATCTGGGTGAGGGTTGCTGATATGCGCTTATGCGTGCTCTGCGTGTTTCCGTGCCTGCGCCGTCTCACGGCCAGGCGCGCTGTCTTCATTCGACGTGGCCCGCGTCAGCATCGTGCGCGGCACGAGCAGGATCAGCACGCAGCTGACCAGCAGACACGCACCGAGTGCGTAGGTGCCGTTGTTGATGTCGCCGGTCAGGTTTTTTGCCACGGCGGTGATCATCGAACCGGTAAATCCGGACAGATTGCCGATCGCGTTGATCATCGCGATGCCGGCCGCCGCCGCGGCGCCCGACAGCAACTGCCCCGGGAACGTCCAGTAAATCGGCATCAACGCGAGGATGCCAGCGGTGGCGATCGTCAGAAACGTGATCGCCCACACCACATGATGCGCCAAAGCCGCGCTCATGATCAGACCGACTCCGCCGATCAGCGCCGGAATCGCCGCATGCAGGCGCCGCTCGCCGGTCTTCTTCGAATGCGCGGCGTTCGCGAGCGTCGCGACGATCGCCACGCCGTACGGGATCGCGGTCAACAGGCCGATATGCAGCGGGTCCTGCACGCCGGTCGCCTTGATGATCGACGGCAGCCAGAACGCGAGGCCGTAGAAGCCGGTATTGAAGGTGAGCAAGATCGCGACCAGCAGCCAGACGCGCGGATCGCGCACCGCCGAGCCGAAGCGCGCGGTCTTGTGCGCGCTTTCGCGCTGCAGATTCGCCGCGAGCAGGCTCTTTTCCTGGGGCGTGAGCCAGCGGGCACGGTCGATGCCGTCGTCGAGCGAAAAGTACACGACGAACGCGGTCAGCAGCGACGGCACGCCCTCGATCAGCAGCATCCATTGCCAGCCCTGATAGCCGAGCAGGCCCGCCGTATGTTCCATCAGCCAGCCCGACACGACGCCGCCGAGCATCAGACTGACCGGCATCGCGATCAGAAAGCCGGACATCACGCGGCTTTGGCGCTGCGCGGGAAACCAGAAGTTCAGATACAGAATCACGCCGGGGAAGAAGCCGGCCTCGCAGAGCCCGAGCAGGAAGCGCAGGATGTAGAACATCGTCGCGGTTTCGACGTGCGCGATCTGCGCGAGCGGCGCGACGAACGCGAGCGCCATCGACACGAGCCCCCACGTGAACATGATGCGCGCGATCCAGAAACGCGCGCCATAGCGATGCAGAAACACGTTGCTGGGCACTTCGAAGATGAAATAGCCCCAGAAAAACACGCTCGCGCCGATCGCGTACATGGTGTCGGACAAGCCGAGATCGTCGAGCATCTGCAGCTTCGCGAAGCCGACGTTCACGCGATCCAGATACGCAACCACATAGCACAGCAACAGTATCGGCAGCAGCCGGCGTACGACCTTGCGATAGGTCCTTTCCTCGAACTCGTCGACGCGCGCGCTGGGCGCGGCGATGGCGGACGGTACAGCGGTCATTCGTTTCTCCATCAGCGTGTTTTGTTGGCAAATGCCGTTGCCGGCAGAGTTACCGGTAACATTTCTGGCTGTGGATGTTACGCCGGGCTTACCGTCCGGACAACCAAGGGATATCCCTGATCTGTCTGATTAAGGGTAGTTCGACGCGTTCCGCGGCTTGCGAATTCAGCGACGCGCCCATTACGCGCTATCGCGCGCAATCACCGTGAAATCGATCTTCACCGCTTTCCTGCGATGCACGCCGCCGGCTTCGCGGTCAGCGAGCGCCGCGAGCAACGTCTCGCCGGCGCGCAGGCCGATGCCGTAAGCATCGACCGATACCGTCGTGATGCTCGGCTGACAGCACCACGACACCTCGAAGTTGCCGAAACCGGCAACCGCGATGTCGCCCGGCACCGACAGCCCGCGCCGATGGCACTCCATGATCGCGCCGAACGCCGACATGTCGCTCACGCACATCACGGCCTCGGTATCGGGCCACGTGTCCAGCAACGCGCTGATCGCCGGCGCGCCGTGGCTCATCGTGATCGGCGAATCGCCAAGCCGGATCACGCGCGGCTCGCCGAGGCCCAGCGCCTTGACTTCGGCGACGTAGCCGCGCATCCGGTCGTGCCCGCGCCGGTCGCGCTCGCTGGCGCCCGCGATAAAGCCGATCCGCCGATAACCGCGCTCGTGCAGATGGCGGACCATCGCGCGCGCCGCCGCCGAGTTCGAAAAACCGACGACCGTATCGATCGGATCGCTGGGCAAATCCCACATTTCGACGACCGGGATACCGGCGCGCTGCAACAGCATGCGCGTCGCGTCGGTGTGCCGGCCGCCCGTCAAAGCGACGCAGCGCGGCTGGTGGCGCAGCATCGAGCGCACCAGCAGTTCTTCCTGTTCCAGCAGGTAGTCCGTGTCGCCGAGCAACAGTTGCAGACCGTGCGGATTCAGTGCGGCATTCAGGCCGCGCACGGTGTCGGAGAAGTTCGAGCTGGACAGCGACGGCACCAGCACCGCGACGAACTCCGAGCGTCCCGACGACAGCGCGCCCGCCGCCGCATCGGCGACGTAACCGAGTTCGTCGATGACCTTTTGCACGCGTTCGCGGGTCGCTTGCGACACGTTGCGGCCCGCGAGCACGCGCGACACGGTCATCTTCGAGACGCCCGCACGTTCGGCAACATCGGACATGCGGGGCGGGACTGGCGGCCTGGACGTCATGATAGGAATCGGGGCGAATGCGCGAAAGTCATGGAACGCACATGATAGCGGGCCGCTCCTTGCGGAGCGACCAGGCAACGTCAGGGTTGCGTTTTGCGGCTTGTCCTGTCGCTGTGTTATGTCGTTTTAACGCTCGAAGCCCACCGTGCAGCGAGCATGAACCTGTCCCGCCACTGGTGCTCGGAACGAGAACAGCCCGCCCGCCTGCGGCTGATGCTGGCGCTCGACGGCAGTCAGCCCCTTCCATGCGGTCGTCACATAGACGGTTTGCAGATCGTCGCCGCCGAACGCGAGCTTCGTCACGTTCGCGCACGGCAACGGCACCTGATCGACCAGTTCGCCCGCCGGTGAATAACGCTCGATCCGCCAGCCGCCGAACAGCGCGATCCACACGAAGCCGTCGGCATCGACGGCCATGCCGTCGGGATGGCCGTCGCCCGAGATCGCGGCGAAGATGCGCTTGCCCGACAGCGTGCCGTCCGCGGCGACGTCGAACGCATAGACCACGCGCCGCATCGTGTCGTTGTGATACAGCGTGCGGCCGTCCGGGCTCATCGCCGGGCCGTTCGTGATCACGTAGTCATCGTCCTGCGCGATCGCCGCGCCTTGCTCGTTCAAGCGATACAGCGTGCCGCTCGGCGCCTCTTCGGCATCGTCCATCGAGCCGAACCACAAGCGCCCTTGGGCATCGACGAAACCGTCGTTCAGGCGGTTGCCCGGCAGATGGGGTTCGACGTCGGCGAGCTTGCTGAACTCCCCGCTCGCCGGATCGAAGCGATGCAGGCCGCCTGGCAGCCCGCACACGAACGTGCCGTTAGCGAGCGGCGCCAGAAAACCGGGCTGGTCGGGCGCCTGCCAGGTCCGTTGCTCCCCGCTCGCGACGGACAGCCGATGAATCCGGCGCCCCTTGATATCGACGAAATACACGGCGTTCTCGGCGGCCTGCCACAGCGGCCCTTCAGCCAGTTCGGCGCCGACCGCCCATACGCACACAGGTACCTGCATGCTCATTCTCCGTACCACCCTGCGTCGACGAAGTAATCACGGCCGGAGCAGCGCGACGCGTCGTCGGACGCGAGGAACAACGCCATGCGCGCGACGTGCTCGGGCTCGATGCGCAGTTGCAGACACTGACTCGCGACGACCTTCGCTTCGCTCTCCGCCGATTGCCACAGCTGCATTTGCCGCGGCGTCTTCACCGCACCCGGAATGATGCAGTTCACGCGGATGCCCGCGCCGCCCAGATCGCGCGCGAGACCCCGCGTGAGCCCTTCGATGCCCGCCTTGGCCGTCATATAGATCGCGAGGTTCGGCAGCGCGACATGCCAGGACACCGAGCCCAGATTCAGGATCACGCCGCGCCCCGCGCGACGCATGCCGTTCGCGGCGGCTTGTGCGCAGAAGAACTGGTGGCGCAGATTCACCGCGATACGGTCGTCCCAGTAGCTCGCGGTGAGCTCGCCGATTTCGTGCCGATCGTCGTTGCCGGCGTTGTTGACGAGCACGTCGATCGGACCTGCCGCTTCGACGATGGCCGCAAACGTGCTTTCGATTGCATCGACATTTTTCAGGTCGCAGCGGCGGAACAGCGGTTGATGCTTCGCGTGGCGAAGCGTTTCCTGCAGCGCGAGCGAATCGTGCTCGGCGACGTCGAGGAAGAACACGCGCGCGCCTTGCTGCGCGAAGGCCTCGACGATCGCGGCGCCGATCCCGCTGCCGCCGCCGGTTACGACGATGGTTTTGTCCGCCAGGCTTGGATAGGTTGCGTACGACATCAGATTTTCCACTTGAAACGAGTAGGACCACACACAGGGCGGCACTCGCCGCCCCGACCCGCCGCTTAGGCCACGATCTCGACTTCGCTCAGCATGCGCCAGTTGCGTTCGAGCGTTCTGGTCGCGGAGCCCGCGACCGCGACCGTGGCGCTCAGATGAATGTCGCGGCTCGAACTGCCGACGAGCAGATCGAAATCACCGGGCTCGACGATACGCTCGCCGCGCGCGTCGGTGAAGTTAAGCATATCGACCGGCAGCTTCACGCACACACGCGCCGAGGCACCGGCCGCGAGCGGCACGCGCGCAAACGCTTTCAGCTCGCGCACCGGCCGCGCGACCGACGCGTGACGGTCACGCACGTAGATCTGCACGATCTCGGTGCCGTCGCGCGCACCGATGTTGTCGAGCGTGAAGCTCAGCTCGATCGTCCCGTCTTCGATCGGCACTTCGCTGTGCGCGAGCGCGAGATCGCCGTAACGGAACTGCGTATAGCCGAGACCGAAGCCGAACGGATAGCGGCAGCCGAAATGGTACGCAATCGGCGTTCCAGCGCTTTTCAGCCGATGGTTATACACGTACGGCACGGCGCCCGCGCTCTTCGGCACCGACAGCGGCAGACGGCCGCTGAAGTTGGCGCGGCCCACCAGCAGATCGGCCAGCGCTTCGGCGCCGCGCTCGCCCGGCGCGAACGCCATGATCTGCGCGGCGATGCGATCTTCGAGGCCGCCGAGATTGTACGGGCGACCGCCAGTCATCACGACGACCGTCGGCGTGCCGCTGTCGACCACCGCCTGCAGCAACGCCTGCTGCACGCCCGGCAGGTCGAGGCTGTCGGTATCGGACCCTTCGCCGACCGTGCCGGACTGGAACAGGCCCGCCAGATCGCCGACGAACACCAGCGCGACGCCCGCTTGCCGGGCGGCCTCGACCGCCGCCGCGATGCCGTCGGTGTCCTTGCTGATCAGTTCGTCGCAATGCGCGTCGCCGGTCAGATCGAGCGACACGTCGCCCGGGAACACCGGCGCGCCCGCGCGGCGTTCCTTGATGATGTCGCAACCCTGCGCGTGAATCACGCGCTCGTTGCCGAGCAACGCGCGCAGCGAACGCAGCGGCGTCGAAATCGAAGCAGTGGACTGCTCGCCGCTGTTGATCAGATGCACCGGGAAGCTATAGCCGGCGAGGAGCGCGAGCGGATCGTCGGCGGTCGGACCGATCACCGCGATTTTGTCGGCGCCGTTCGCGTCGAGCGGCAGCACGTCGCCCTGATTGCGCAGCAGCACCGCCGATTCGAGCGCGACCTGATACGCGGTATCGCCCGCGGCCGCGCTCTTCACGTCGACGCGTTCGGGATCGACATATGGATTCTCGAACAGGCCGAGCTGGAATTTCACGCGCAGCACGCGCGTGACGGCGGTGTCGATCGTCGCTTCGGTGATCTCGTTGCGCTCGAGCGCCTCCTTCAGATGCACCGCGCACTCGTGGCCCGGCAGCTCGACGTCGAGCCCGGAGTTGAACGCGAGGGCCGCGGCCGACGCGCTGTCGCGCGCCACCGCATGATGGCTGTAAAGCAGGTCCACGCCCGCGTAATCCGCGACGACGAGACCGTCGAAGCCCCACTTCTCACGCAGCGTGTCGTGCAGCAGCGCACGATCGCCATGACACGGCACGCCATCGACGTCGTGATACGCGGGCATCACCGAGCCCGCGTTCGCGAGCTTCACGGCCATTTCGAACGGCAGCATGAACACGTCGTTGAGCTCGCGCGGACCGACATGCACCGGCGCATGATTGCGGCCGCCTTCGCTCGCCGAATGACCGACGAAATGCTTGAGCGTCGCGAGCAAATCGCGCTGTTCGCCTTGCAGGCCTTTCACGTAATGGCACGCGAGCACGCCGACCAGATACGGGTCTTCGCCGAGCGTCTCCTCAGTGCGGCCCCAGCGCGGATCGCGCGACACGTCGAGCACCGGCGCGAGCCCCTGGTGACAGCCGATCGAACGCGCCTGCTCGCCGATGATCGTGCCGACTTCGCCGACCAGTCGCGGATTCCACGTCGCTGCATAGTTCAACGGCGACGGGAACAGCGTCGCGTCCTTGATCATGAGGCCGACGAGGCACTCCTCGTGCGCCATCACCGGAATGCCGAGGCGCGTGTCTTCGACCATCTTGCGCTGCAGTTCGTTGAGCGCGCGCACGCCTTCCTTCGGTTCGACCGTATGCGTGCCGAGCGGACGCGTGATCTGGCCGAGGCCATATTGCAAGATTTCGTCGACCGTGATCTGGTTGGCACTCTGCGCGAAATCGATGCTACGCGCCTTGTGATTGCCATCGGCCGACAGCACCAGCCACGCGGCATGGAGCTGCGCAATCTTTTCGTCGAGTGTCATGCGCGCGAGCAGATCGCCCACGCGCTCTTCCACGGCTGCGGCGGGATTGCGGTAGAGCGGCATCTCACTTTGGCGAAGCAACATCGAAAACTCCTTTTATTTATCCTGGTGTACGAAGCGCATGAAGCGCCGACAAATCCGTTGTTCCTGACAAGCGTGCGGCAGGGCGTTGCTTCGGCCGGAGCCATCCCGTTCCATTTCAGATAACTTTCCGTACTTCGCAGTCCTGCTAATCGACCGAACGCGGCCGCGACTCTAGATTCGCGGTGTTTGATCGGCTGCGGGTCGTTCGGTGCGACTAGCGACGCGGTTCAGTAGGACCGCGCTTGCCTGCTTCGCGCAGCAAAGCGCGGTCACAAGCGGATCAGTGCAGACGCGGCAGCGCGAAATCCTTGTCGTCGAATACGTGGCACGCGTGCGGTGCGAACGCCAACTCGACGCGTTCGTCGTGGTTCACGCCACCGTCGCCGGGCAGTTTGGCGATCATCGTGTTGCCGTCTCGCACGCCACCGTCCACGTGCACGTAGCTGTGCTCGCCCATCCGCTCGACCAGACGCACGGCGCAGCGAATCGACTGCACGCCGGGCTGCGCCGACGGCAGGGCGAGATGCTCCGGCCGGATGCCGAGCGTGACCTGCGAGCCGACGCGCTGCCTGCTGCCGTCGACCTCGGCGCGCACGCGCTCGCCCGTGGTCAGTTCGACCTGAATGCCCTTTTCGTCGACCGCGCGGACCGTGGCCGGCATGAAGTTCATCTTCGGCGAACCGATGAAGCCCGCGACGAAGCGGCTCTTCGGCCGGTGATACAGATCGAGCGGCGCGCCGATCTGCGCGATGCTGCCGTGTTTTTCCATGTCCGCGCCGGCGTGCAGCAGCACGATCTTGTCGGCGAGCGCCATTGCTTCGATCTGGTCGTGCGTGACGTACACCGCGCTCGCACGGTTGAACTCACGATGCAAACGGGCGATTTCAGTACGCGTTTGCACGCGCAGCGCGGCGTCGAGATTCGACAGTGGCTCGTCGAACAGGAACACGCCCGGCTCGCGCACGATCGCGCGGCCGATCGCCACGCGCTGGCGCTGGCCGCCGGACAGCGCAGCGGGGCGGCGCTCGAGATAGCTATCGAGTTGCAGTGCGGCAGCGGCGCTGCGCACTTTCTTGTCGATGATGGCCTTGTCGACTTTCGCCTGACGCAGACCGAACGCCATGTTCTCGTACACGCTCATATGCGGATACAGCGCGTAGTTCTGGAACACCATCGCTACCTGGCGCTTCGCGGGTTCGACGTTGTTCATCAGTTCACCGTCGATGCGCAGTTCGCCGTCGGTGATCGATTCGAGGCCGGCAATCATGCGCAGCAGCGTGGACTTGCCGCAGCCGGACGGCCCGAGGAACACGCAGAATTCATCCTTGCCGACTTCGAGGTTGGCGTCGCGGATCACCGAGTTACCGCTCGTATAGGACTTCTGTACGTTAGTGAGAGAGATGCTTGCCATGTCGTTTTTGCGAAGTTCGGTGTGCGGGCCACTGCGGCCCACACGATTCGAGGTGGTGTGCGATGCGGATCAGCCCTTGAGCGAGCCAGCCATCATCCCCTTGATCACGCGCTCCTGACCGAACGCGTAGGCAACGATCAGCGGCAACGAGGTCAGCACGAGGACGGACAGCATCGAAGGAATGTTCGACGCGTATTGCCCCATGAAGTCCCAGATCGCGAGCGGCAGCGTACGGTGCTCGGCCGTCGACGTGAGCATGTACGCGAAGATGAACTCGTTCCACAGGCCAATGCCGTTGAAGATCGTCACAGTGGCGAGCCCCGGTGCCGAAAGCGGGAAGAAAATCCGCCAGAAGATGCGGAACGGACTGCAGCCGTCGAGCTGCGCCGCTTCTTCGAGCTCGCGCGGAATCTGGCGCATGAATTCGGTCAGGATGAAGATCGACACCGGCAGACTGAGCGCCACATACGGGCCGAGCAGCGCGAACGCGGTGTCGTAGAGGCCGAGGTTGCGCGTGAGCAGATAGATCGGCACGAGCGTCGCGTGCAGCGGCACGATCATGCCGGCGACCACCAGTCCGAACAGCGTCTTGTTCAGCGAGAAGCGCAAGCGCGCAAACACGTAGGCCGCCATCGCACTGATGATGACGATCAGCAGCACCGACACGCCCACCGTGAACACGCTGTTACGGAAATAAGTGAAGAACGGCCCCTGCAGCACAGCCGCGTAATTGCCCCAGTACAGGTGGCTCGGGGGCGCCCACACGGACGTCGCGAAAGTCTCCTCCTGGCTCTTCAGGCTCGACGCGACCATGAAGAGAAACGGAATCGTCGTGACGGCCAGCCAGATCAGTGCCAGCAGAGGAATCCCCACACGGGGGAAGCGTAGTTTCTTGTTCATGGTTCAGACCTCGGTTGCATAACGGCGGGTGAAGTACATCGACACCGCCGCCACCGTGATGACGATAAGGAACATCGCCGAGCCGATGGTGCTGCCGTAGCCGAGTTGGAACGAACTAAACACCGTGCGATACATGTAGGTGGCCATCACCTCGGACGAGCCTTCGGGGCCGCCACCGGTCATGACGAAGACGAGATCGAAGTAACGCAGCGAGCCGAGCACGGACAGCAGCACTGCCGTGCGCACCGTGCCCTGCAGATGCGGCAGCTTGATGCGCCAGAAAATGGTCCACTCGGATGCGCCGTCGAGCAGCGCGGCCTCGTTGACCTCGGCCGGCATCGACGAGAGGCCGGCGAGGAACAGAATCATGTAGAAAGGCGCGTTCTGCCAGATGATCACGGCAATCGTCGCGCCCAGCGAAAAATGCGGGTCGCCCAGCCAGTCCTTCGCGAGGCCATCGAGCCCGAATGCCTGCAGCGCGACGTTGACCGGACCGAAATTCGGATCGTAGATTTGCTTGAACAGCACGCCGATCGCCACGCTCGACATCAGCAGCGGCAGGAAATAGAGAACCTTCAGCAAGCGCGAGCCACGGCCGGCCTTTTCCAGCAGCACGGCGAGCGCGAGCGCGATCGGAAGCTGGATGACGATCGACGAGACAGCAAGAATCACGTTGTTCTTCAGCGATTGCCAGAACACCGTGTCGTGCGCGAGCCGCTCCCAGTTCGCGAGCCCGATATAACGGGCAGTGTTGCCGAGGCCGTTCCAGTCGAGCAGCGACAGCCGCAGGCTGGAGACGAGCGGATAAAGCAGGAACACGGCCAGCAGCAGCAGCGACGGCGCAAGAAACACGACCGTGACTAACGTTTGCGACGAGAATCTCAGCCGGCGTTCGGGAGTAGCGGTAATTGCAATATTCACGGGCTTGTATGCCGACCGGCACCTCGCGGTGCCGGTCGGACTTTTCTTTGAGACTGGAGAAGATCAACCGCCCTTCTTCGAAGCGGCTTCCATTTGCTGCGCAGCAGCTTCAGGCGTCACCGACAGGCCGAACAGCGCCTGCGTCGTGTCCTTGTGCATTTCACCGAGAGCCGGCGGGAGTGCCTGGTCGTACCAGAGCTGCACGCTCGGCGCCGCCGCAAGCAGCTTCTGCAGACGCTGCGTGAACGGATCGTCAATCTTGACGTTATTGACCGGCGGGAGCTTATGGTCATCCGACGCGCGAGCCTGCATCGCCTGTTCGTCGGTCAGTGCCTGGATCAGCTTGAACGCTGCGTCCGGCGTCTTGCACTCGGCCGAGATGCTGAGGAAGCCATCGCCCACCGTGCCGATCAGATCGCGCGGATCACCCTTGCCACCCGACACGCTCGGGAACGGGAAGAAGTCGAGATCCTTCGAGAACGTCGGATTTTCGTTGGCGATCGTCGAAGCTTCCCAGGCGCCCATCAGCTCCATGGCAGCCTTGCCCGTGTACAGCAGACGGCGCGAAGCGCCCGAGTCGTAGTCAAGACCGTTGATGCCCGGTGCGAATGCGCCAGCCTTCACCAGTTCCTGAATGCGCTTGCCGGCTTCGACGAAGGCCGGATCTTCGAAGCCCTTGCCCTTGCCTTCGATCGCGTCCTTCACGACTTGCGGACCACCGATACGGTCGACGAGGTACATGTAGTACATCGATCCAGTCCACTTGTTCTTGTTCGCGAGCGAGAACGCCGCAACGTTGTGCTGCTTCAGCACGTCGACGACGTGCATCAGTTCATCCCACGTCTTCGGCGGCGTGATGCCGTACTTCTTGAAAACTTCCTTGTTGTAGAAGATCACCGCGGCCGCTGCGTTTTCGGCAGCAACACCGTAGGTCTTGCCGTCGAATGTAGTGACATCCCACGACGATTGCATGAAGCGGTTGCGATACGCCGGGTCCTTGGTCAGGTACGGCGTCAGGTCGGCGATCTGGCCGGACTTCACGTACTCGTGCAGGCCGCCGCCGCCCCAGTTCTCGAACACGCACGGCGGCTGGTTCGCGCCGAAAGCGACCTTCAGCTTCGTCTTGTACGCTTCGTTCAGCACGTGCGAATTCTCGACCTTGTAGCCCGGAACCGCCTTTTCGAATCGATCCGACGCGTCGCGAATGATCTTGCTCGACGACGCATTGGTCTGCTGGTCCCATACCGTGATCGTCTTGGAGTCCGCCGCTAGGGCGTTCGAAACAACTGCAGACAACGAAAACAGCAGCGCCGTCGCGCCGACAATGGACCGCGCCTTAAACAACGCCGGGTACGCCATGTGTGTGTCCCCTCTTCTGGATTTTTAAGAAACCGCCGAAACGTTAACGTTAGCCTTAACGTTAGTGAATGTTAGGCCGATGCTGGAAGTAACGCTATGCGGGATTTTACCTGGTCTCGACGGGCTGCGACGCAACACTTGTATAAGATTGACTGATTGTGGGAAAGCGGAAATTTATAGGGTTCTGCTAGAATAGCGACTACATAAACGGTATCGCTAACGCGATTAGCGAGTCGACCCATCCAATGACCTCTCGCACAGCTCCGACCCGCATGGCAAGACAAACCCCCACACTTGAGCACGTCGCCAAGCTTGCCGGGGTGTCCCAGATGACCGCATCGCGCGCTCTGAACGGCCGTCCTGGCGTGTCGCGCGAAACCCGTGACGAAGTACTGAGAATCGCGTCGGACATCGGTTACGTCGTCAACCGCACCGCGCAGAAACTGTCGGGTGGCCGCAATGGCATCATCGGCATCATCACGCCGACGCTCGACACGCAATTCTCCAGCGAACTGATTCTCGGCGCGGGCCGCGCGGCGCGTGGCGCGGGCTGCGAGATGCTGGTCTACACGGTGTTCGACGAAGATCGTCATACGCATCACGACCTGCTCGGACTGATCCAGCAATTCTCCGACGGCATCCTCGCGATTCTTCCGCGCGAGTCGCTGTGCCTCGAGGCGCTCGCCACAGCGAAGGTGCCGGTCGTCGTCGTCGATCAGCGCGGCACGCTGACGGGCTTCCCGTCGGTGTCGGTCGACAACTACGGCGGCGCCTGTCTCGCGGTCGAACACCTGGCGGAACTCGGTCACAAGCGCATCGCGTTTCTGGCGGGCGACGAAACGATCGAAGGTGTGCGCGACCGGCAACGCGGCTATCACGACACGCTGGCTCGTCTCGGCCTGCCGCGTGAAGACTCGCTGGTCGCCGCGGGCGACCTGTCGCAAATGATGGCGTTCGACGTCACGTTCGATCTGCTGAACCTCGCCGAGCCCCCAACCGCGATCTTCACGGCCAACGACCAGAGCGCGTTCGGCGTAATCGCCGCAATTCGCGAAGCCGGCCTGCGCGTGCCGGACGACATCTCGGTGATCGGCTTCGACGACATCCCGATGTCCGAGCAGTTTCACCCGGCGCTCACCACGATCCGTCAACCGTTCCAGCAAATGGCGCGCTCGGCGGTCAACACGCTGCTCGCGCAAATCGCCGGGATCGACGCCGCTTCGCAGCGCATCACGCTGCCGGCGGAACTGGTGGTGCGCGATTCCACCGGCCCTGTCCGCACCAAGCAGCGCCGCGGCCGTCACCAGATCGTTTCGACGTAAGTCGCCGCGCGCACCTTCGCATCCGAAGTCACCAGCGCGCCGCCATGCGTGCGTGCGGTCGCGACGATCAGGCGTTGATGCAAGCTGAGCGAAGGCGGCAGCGTGGCCGCGCGAAACGCGATCTCGGTGTCGACCGGAATCATCCGCACGCCGTCTAGCGACAGAAACGTCGACATCCAGCTGCGCGCGTCCATCGACAGCCCGAGACTGCCGACCTTCACGAACTCCGCGATTTCGAACGCGCTGATCGCCGAGATCAGGATCTCGCCGCCGGCGAGCTCCCGATCGATCGCATCGTGCGCGGCCTGGCTCAGCGCCTTCTGCCTGCCGAGCCAGCACACGAGCGCAAGCGTGTCGAGCGTAATCATTACTCTTCCTGGTCTGCCGTGACCGGATGCTGCAACGCGTGCTTAAGATTGAAATGCGTAATCGACGCGCGCAGCAGCTCGAGCGGGTTTTCCTGTTTGCTGCGATACGGCCGAATTTCGATGGTGGGTTGCCCGCGGTCGGTGACGACCACGGTTTCGCCCAACGCCTCGACCTGACGGAACAGCTCGCAGGCCCGGGACTTGAAGATGGCTTTAGATACTCGCTTTTCCATGACGCTCTCCACCCAGCAATATTCCAACGGTTATTTTTTGTGTCGGGCCGACGCGCCCGCATGCGAACGCCCGCGATGCGCGGCCCGACATTCTTTATCAACCTTGCTCTCAGGCACTTCTTCCCAACCTACTGCCAGGAGCTCCCTCGAACTCCCGTCCGACTCGCGGCGACGATTGCCGTAACCGCGACACAGCCCGCACCGGTAGCGCCAATCCCTGCGCGCAACCGCTGCGCTTCCATCTAATCGATACGTTTTACGCAGAACGCTCCGGCCATACAGGGTCGTGCCGGATAGGAGCGCGACGCGTCTCGGGTTTCAATGTCTGCTCCGTGCTTAGCTCTTTGAATAGATGTAAACAGCCGGAACGTTACCCTTAACGTTAGCGGATGTTAATGGCCCCTACTCGCCGCCGCCATGCGGAGTTAACCTAAGTTCGGACCCACTATCCGGAACCACCCGACCCGGCCCTCAAAGCCAGGCCCAGCAAGGATGAAGCTCCGTGCAAGGCATAGACAGCAAAGCGTAATATTCGATGCAAACCAACTAACGACATCCCTGCTTTTGCCTCACTCTTCGTCGTCCGATGCCGGTGGCCTCGATGAAGCCTCCGCATCGAAATGTACGATCCACGCATGCAGCGATTCGCGTGGCTTCTTCAACCTTCCTCGCTGCTGCGGCGCTCGTTCGATAGCCGATTGCCCGCGGTCCGCGGCAGCCGCCGTTTCACCAGGCGTCTGCGCATACCGCTGCCCGGACGGGCCGCTAGCCGCGGCCTCGCCATCGTCCTTCGCTACATTTTTCTCCATCGCGCTATCCGCCATCGGTGTGCTGGTGCTCGCTCGTCGGCATCGGCCTGTCAAACGACCGCGCCTACGTCCTCGCCGACTTTGGGTCGCGAGAGACTCACCGCGGCGCCGTTCGCATCGAACAGCCTGACCGACGACGACGCCACCTTGATCCCGACGCGGGCGCCGACCGCATGCTGCGCGTCCTTCTTGTCGAGCTTCAGCGTGATCGCGTGCGCCACGCCATCGAGTCGCGCATGCAGCAGCGACACGTCGCCGAGATGCTCGACCAGTTCGACACGCGCGGCGAGACCGTCGTCGAGCGAGCCGATGTCCAGATGCTCGGCGCGCACCCCCAGCGTCAGCTCGCCGCTCAGCGACTGCGCCGACCGGCCGGGCAGCACGATGCGCTGGCTCGCGCCGGCGAGCGCCACGACGGTTTGCGTATCGCTTTGCGACACCAGCGTCGCGGCCAGCATGTTCATCTGCGGCGAACCGATGAAGCCGCCGACGAAGCGGTTCGCCGGTCGCTCATACAGTTCGAGCGGCGCGCCGGTCTGCTCGATGTGGCCTTTGTTGAACACGACGATCTGCTGGCCGAGCGTCATCGCCTCGACCTGATCGTGCGTGACGTAGATCATCGTCGTGCCGAGTTCGCGATGCAGCTTCGCGAGTTCGATACGCATCTGCACGCGCAGCGCCGCATCGAGATTCGACAGCGGTTCGTCGAACAGGAACACGCGCGGCTTGCGCACGATCGCCCGTCCGATCGCGACGCGCTGGCGCTGGCCGCCCGACAGCGCCTTCGGTTTGCGCTCGAGCAGATGCGTGATCTGCAGGATCTCGGCGGCACGGCCCACCGCCTCGCGTACTTCGTTTTTCGACTTGCCCGACAGCTTCAGCGAAAAGCCCATGTTTTCCGCGACCGTCATGTGCGGGTAGAGCGCGTAGCTCTGGAACACCATCGAGATACCGCGGTCCGTAGGCTGCAGATCGTTGACGCGTACGCCGTCGATCAGAATGTCGCCGCCCGTTATCGACTCGAGCCCCGCGATCATGCGCAGCATCGTCGACTTGCCGCAGCCCGACGGTCCCACGAAGACCGTGAACTGGCCGTCCGGGATATGCAGATCGATGCCCTGAATCACCTGCGGTCCTTCGCCATACGTCTTCGAGACGTTGCGCAATACGAGTTCGCCCATTTGATGCCTCCTCCTCCTCAGTCCTTGTACTTGCAGACCCCGCGTGACGCTATCCCACTGCCCCACTACTGTCGCGCCACGCGAGGTTCGGTGCGCCCGCCGCCGGGCGTGCGCGTCAGCGCACGGCCGCGACGCCGGCGTGTTGCGCGATCACGTCGCGATACCACAACGCGCTGTCCTTCAGCGTGCGCTCCTGGCTCGCATAGTCGACGTAGACCATGCCGAAGCGCTTGTCGTAGCCCGACGCCCATTCGAAGTTGTCCATCAGGCTCCACGCGAAATAGCCGGCCACGTCGACGCCCTGTTTCACCGCGTCCGACAACGCGGCCAGATGCAGGTCGTAGAAGCGCACGCGCTCGGCGTCATGCACGCGGCCGTTAGCCAGCACGTCCTTCGCCGCGCAGCCGTTCTCGGTGATGTAGATCGGCGGCAGCTTGTAGTCGGCGTTGATGCGCGTCAGCAACTCGGTGAGGCCTTGCGGATAGACTTCCCAATCCATGTCCGTGAAGCCGAGCACGCCCGGCGGACGCTTCTCGCCCGATGCGCTCGCGAAGATGCGCGTGTAGTAGTTGATGCCGAGGAAGTCCATCGGCGTGCCGATCACATCGAAATCGCCGCTCTGGATCGCCTCTTGCGGACCGTTCGCGCCGTACCATTCCAGCGCCTCGGCCGGATACTCGCCCTTGAACAGCGGGTCCATGTACCAGCGCACGAACTTCGCGTATTCGAGCGACGCGGCGGCCTGGTCTTCAGGCGAATCCGTCGCGCCGTGCGCCGGCGACTGGTTCAGGACGATGCCGAGCGGCGCCTTCACGCCATCGGCGCGCAACGCCTGCAACGCGAGACCGTGCGACAGCAGCAGATGGTGCGCGACGTGCGCGGCTTTCTTCAGATCGGCGTTGCCCGGCGCGAAATAGCCGGTCGCGTTGCCGAGCCATGCGGTGCACCACGGCTCGTTGTGCGTCGCGATCGATGCAACGCGGTCGCCGAGCACGCTGCCGATCTTGCGCGCATAGTCCGCGAAGCGATAGGCGGTGTCGCGGCTTTCCCAGCCGTTTTGCGTATGCTGCAGCGACAACGGCAGGTCCCAGTGATAAAGCGTCGCGAACGGCTGGATGTCGCGCTCGAGCAAACCGTCGACGAGGCGCTCGTAGAACGCGAGACCCTTTTCGTTGAATGCGCCGCGGCCGGTCGGCTGCACGCGCGGCCACGCGATCGAAAAGCGATAAGCATTGACGCCGAGTTCAGCCAGCAGATCGAGGTCTTCCTCGAGGAGGTGATAGTGATCGCATGCGACATCGCCGTTCTCGCCGTTCACGACCTTGCCCGGCACTTGGCAGAACGCGTCCCAGATCGACGGGCCACGGCCGTCCTCATGCGCTGCGCCTTCGATCTGATAGGAACTGGTGGCCACGCCCCAGACGAAGTCTTCGTTGAATCGATACGTCGACATAAATGTTGTTGTCCCGAATGGTCATGCCCGCCAGGGCGTGAAGATGAAAGGAAAAATCTCAGGCCTTGACCGCGCCGGTCGTCAGACCGTCGATCAAACGCCGCGAGGTGAACGCAAACAGCACGAGCAACGGCAGCACCGCGACCGCGGAACCCGCCATCACCGCGCCCCAATCCGAATTGGTCGGGCTTTGCAGAATGCGCAGCGCGAGCGGCAGCGTGTACATCGACGGCGAACGCAGCACGACAAGCGCCGACAGAAAGTTGTTCCATGCCTGAATGAAGCTGATCAGGCCGAGCGTGCCCAGCGCCGGTCCCAGCAGCGGCATCACGATGCTCCAGTAGATGCGGAATTCACCACAGCCGTCGATGCGCGCCGCCTCGATCAGCTCGGACGGGATCGCCGATGCGACGTACTGGCGCATCAGGAACACGCCGAGCGCGGCGGCCGCGCCTGGCACATACAGCGCGCGCGGCTGATCGATCCAGCCGAGCAGGTTCATCGTCATGAAGGTCGGAATCATGCTGAGGAACGGTGGCACCAGCATCGCGGTCAGCGCGATCGCGAACAGCGTCTTCTTGAAGCGGAACTCGTACATCGCGAACGCGTAGCCGGCCATCGACGTGACCAGCAGCGTCAGCACGGTTTGCATCGCGGCCGTATAGAAGCTCCAGCCGAGATTGCGCCAGAACGGAATGTGCCGCATCAGCGAGGCCATGTTGTCGAGAAACGCGCTGCCGAACCACAGCGGGGGCGGCATCGAGAAAATCTCGGAGCTGGTGTGCGTCGCGAACACGAACATGAAGTAGAACGGCGAGAACATCAGCAGCCCGCCGGCCACCACGATCGCATAGCCGATATAGCGGCCCTTGTTGTTCGACGATTTCATCGCTGTGTCTCCTCGTTCATGCCGCTGCGGTGAAAGATCCGCGTGTTCAACCACATCAACGCACCGATCGAGATGAACAGCAGCCATGCGATCGAACTCGCGGTGCCGAAATCACCGTCGTGGAATGCGGTGCGATACATATAGACGGCCGTCGTCAGGCCGGACTGGCTGGTACCCATGCCTTCGTTCGGCAGCAAGATGAACGGCTCTTCGAACAGTTGCAGCCCGCCGATGATCGACAGCGTGACCGCGAAGAAAATCATCGGCTTGATCAGCGGAATCGTGATGCGGGTGAACTGTTGCCAGCCGTTCGCGCCGTCGATGCGTGCGGCCTCGTACAGGTCTTTCGGAATGGTTTGCAGCGCCGACAGATACAGCACCGTGTTCCAGCCGACATAGCGCCAGAAGATCACCACCGACACCGCCGGCTTGACGTTCTTCGGGTTATATAGCCACTCGATCGGATGCGCGGGTACGATCCAGTTCAGGCCGGGCAGCTTGCCGAGCTCGGCGATCGCGAGATTGATCATGCCGAAGTCGGTCGAATACAGCGACGAGAAGATCAGTGCGATCGCAACGCTCGACGTGATGAACGGCAGGAAGTACAGGCCGACCATCAGGTTGCGCCAGCGGCGAAACGCGGTTTGCAGAAAGAACGCCAGCGGCAGCGCCACCAGATGCTGCGGCACGCCGGACATGATTGCCATCGACGCGGTGTTGTACAGCGACTTCCAGTACCACGGGTCGGTCAGCGTGAACGTGAAGTTCGACAGACCCACCCACTTCATGCTCGCGAGCCCTGCCGTCGCGTCCCAGCTCTGGAACGACAGGTACAGCGAAAACAGCAGCGGGAACGCCATGAACAGCGCGAACAGCAGGAAAAACGGGCCGAGAAACAGGTAGGGTGCGACCTTCACCGGATCGAGCCGCGAAGTTTTGCGCGGCGCGGCGAGCGGCGTGGGCGAGCTCAGCACATCGCTCACGCGTGCATCGCGGGCGACCTCTTCGGTCGTGGGCAGCGGAGTGTTCATCAATAGTTCCGTCCAGTCGGGCGTGGGGTGGGTCTTCGATGACCGGCCACGCTGTTTGCAGCAGACTTGCAGCGCACTGCGAGACACTTCGGCCGCGGCACGCAGCGTGCCGCGACCTTGCATCAATACCGCTTAACGGCGGACCCGATGGGCGATCTGGTCCTGCGCTTCCTGCAGCGCGGTATGCACGTCTGCGCCATCGTCGACGACCTTGTCGAGCGCCGAGTGCACCGCTTCCTCGGCGACCTGGTCGAACTTGCTGCGCTGGATCGCCGGGATGTGCGATGCGGCATCACGCCAGATCAGACGCGCCTTCTCGTCGCCGAGGAACGCGACCGGCTCGGCGAAGAACGAATCGGTCTGCGCGGAGAGCAGCGACGGGAATGCGTCGATCGAACGGAACGAGGCAAGCTGCGTTTCCTTGCGGGTCGTCAGGAACTTGATGAATTCCCACGACATCGGCTTTTGCGTCGCTTTCACCGGAATCGACCAGAACGTGCCGCCGAACGATGCGTACGCGTTATTCGGCAGATTGGCCGCGCGCCACAGGCCCTTCGTGTCCGGTGCGATCCACGACGACAGGTGGCCGCCGAGCCATGCGCCCATCATTTGCGTCGAGACGGTGCCGCGCTTGAAGCTCTCGGCCCATTCGTTCGACCACGGCGTGATCTTCGCGTCGAGACCGAGCTCGCGCGCTTTCTTCGCGAGTTCGAACGCCTTCACGAAACGGGGTGACGTGACGATAGGATTGCCGGCCTTGTCGAAGTACACGCCGTCGCCTTCCTTCAGGTCGGCGCGAATGTAGATGTCCTCGATATCACGCGACGATGCCATCAGATACGCACCCGTCGCCTTCTTGATCTTCACGCCAGCTGCCAGATACGAGTCCCAGGACTTCGTCAGATCGGCTTCGGTCACGCCCGCCTTGTCGAGAATGTCCTTGCGATAGAACAGCGTGCCCGGACCGATATCGGCCGGCATGCCGACGATCGCGCCGTCCTGCGTGGTCGCCTGCGCGAACGTGTAGTTGATGAACTGGCTCTTGTACTGGCCCGCGCTATACGGCGCCTTCGACAGATCTTCGAGACCGCCGCCCGCCGCAAAGCGGCCGATGAAGCCGACCTCGACCGCCATCACGTCGGGCAGATTCGAGCTCGTCGCGAGAGCGGTGGTCATCGCGTTGTGGTGATCGGCGATCTGCAGCGACGACACCTTGACGTCGACGTCCGGATGCAGCTTCTTCCACTCCGGCAGCGCGTCCTTGATTTCCTGATCCAGCTTCGGAAAGACCGCGACGTTCAACGTGGTGTTGGCGTGCGCGCCGACTGCGGCCAGACTGAGCAGAACGGCGGCGGCAGAGCCTGAAAAGCGGAATTTCATTACTCGTCTCCTAAAAAACCTGTTTGAACTGCATTTGATGAATACCCGGTTGCTGCGACCTACTTCCCCTGTTGTCTTCGTTGCTGCTTTGCTTGGTGCCGAATGTGCTGCTGAATCTCTGCTTGACTGCCGATACCTGAAAGCGCTTTCACGCCGAGGCGAAAAGAAAAGCCGCTACCCATGCGTATCCCCCCGCTCTACCGGCGGGGTGATTCGCCGCGTGGTTTCACGCGTCACGAGCGTGAGCGGGATCGGGCTGAGTGCGATCGACTGCTTGCGGATCATCTGCACGATGCCCTGCGCGGCGAGTCGGCCGATTTCATAAGTCGGCTGGCGAACCGTCGTCAAAGGCGGCGTCATGTACGACGAAATCGGCAGGTCGTCGAAGCCGACCAGCGACACGTCGTCCGGCACCCGCACGCCGCGGCGGAACATCGCGAGGCGCGCGCCGTACGCGGTCTGATCGTTTGCGCAGAACACCGCGCTGAACGATGGATGGCGCGCCATTAGGCGCTCCATTGCGGCGACGCCACCCGTTTCGAGGTAATCGCCCTGCTCGACGAGGTCGGCATCGAAGCCGATGCCCGCTTCCTCGAGCGCAGTCCGGTAGCCGACGAGGCGCTCGATCGCATCCTCGTGACTGGCCGGACCGGCGATGAACGCGATCTCGCGATGGCCTTGCTCGATCAGATGATGGGTCGCGTCGCGCGCGCCCTGCATGTTGTCGATCGGCAGGCCCGCGAGCGTTGCGCTGTTGTGCACCGAGCGGCCCAATACGAGCATCGGGGCGTGCCGCGAGTAGTCGGTCAACGTCGACTCGTCGAGTTGCGCGTGCAGCAGGATGATCCCGTCGACGCGCCGCGCGATGAACTGCTCGAGGCGCGCCTTTTCGTCGGCGATGTTCCAGCGGCTGCTCACGAAGATCGGCGTAAAGCCTGGCTCCGAAAGCGACTCTTCGATACCGCGCAGCCACTCGGCGTAAAACGGGCTCGATACGGCCTGTGTCAACACGCCGATCGTTTCGGTCCGGCCGCTCGCGAGACTGCGCGCGAGCACGTTCGGCCGATAGTTGAAACGCGCGATCGCTTCCTCCACCGCCTGCTGCTTGGCGGGAAGCACGCGCGCAGAACCGTTCAGGATCCGCGATACGGTGCTCGGAGAAACGCCGGCCGCGCGCGCGATGGCCTCGAGCGTCACGTTGGGCGCAACGGGTACGTTGGGTACCTTGGGCGCGCCGGGGTTGTCGTTTGAGCCGTCGTCGGTCATGAGTTCTGCCTGAATCCCGTGATGAAAGCGCTTTCAGATATGAAGAAACGCGGTCCGTCCGATAATGAAATCGAAAAAGCAGCCGATGCGACGAGGGTGGAGGAGGCGTCGCACCGGCCTCTCTATGAAAGAGAAAGAAACAGTCCTTGAAACAAAGAGATCACTACGATTGCTGATCAGGCAACCTCAACTCAGAACGAATGCATGATCCCGGCGAAGACACCAGTCTGGCTTTGACCATAGTTCGGGTTGCTGTTCGACGACGTGCCCGTCACCGGATTGAAGTTGTTGTTGCCGTACGGCCCGTTGCCGAGGTTCAGGTTCGACGTCGAGCTGTTGTGCACATAGCCCGCTTCCGTGTACAGGAACGTGCGCTTCGACAGCGCGTACGTGCCGGCGAGCGTGAACAGCGTCGCGTTGCCGTTGCCGTTGTTCGCGTTCGCGTGGTAGACCGCGGCCGTCAACAGCGTGGGTGCCGTGACCTGCCATGCGGCGCCGAACCATTCGTGGTTCACGCTGGTCGGCGCGCTCACGCCGAGCGGCTGCGACGCATTGGTCACGCCCATGCTCGCGTTGGTTGCGTCAGGCGCGCTCAGGTGCTGGTAGCCAGCGTACAGCTTGACCGGGCCGAGCACGTACGTACCGCCCGCGAGAACGTAGCGCGAAGCGGAGTACACGTTATTGAACGTGCCGTTGGCGCCGCGCACTTCGTCGTAGATCACCCGGAAGTCGCCCGAGCCCCACGTGTAGATACCCTCAACCGCATTCGTACGACCCTGGCCGGTCGGCACGCCCGCCGCGTTGACCGGCGCCGAGTTCCAGCTCGTGTTGTTGGTCAGCGAATACTGGCCCTTCAGCACGAGGCCGCCGAACAGCACCGGCGAGTTGTACTCCGCGCCGTTGCTGGTGCTCGTCCAGTTACGGCCGCGCACCAGGGTCGAGATCGCGTAGCGCTGCATCACCTGCGGGTCGGTGCCCCAGCTGTCCTGCGCCAGTTCGCCGGCGCCGAGGTTACCGATCTTGAACAGACCCCAGCTGTCGTTCGTAAAGCCCACCGTTGCGTGGCGGCCAAACAGATTGCCCGCCGATGCACCAGTCATCGTATTGAGCTGACCCTCCAACTGGAAGATCGTCTTCGTGCCGCCGCCGATATCTTCGGAACCGATGAGGCCAAACCACGAGCAACCCCAATCGCCGCTTTGGGCTGACCACTGATGGCCGCCTGGAAGGCCGGTTTCAAACTGGATGCCGTTGTCGATACGGCCGTACAGGGTGACGCTGCTCTGCGCATGAGCCACCGTCGTCGCGGCTGCCATCACAGCCACAGCAATAAGCTTCTTCTTCATTTAGATATCCTATATATATTTTGGCGTCTCCAAGCCGCACAGGACGCACGCGTTCTCACACGTTTCCCCTCTTGCCGAAATGTTCGCTTCGTACTCGCATCACATTTCGAGGCGATTATAGGGATGACCTTGCGCCGCGCATCGAACTAACGGCTCAGGGAAAACGCTGTTATCGATAACAGTTGCGCGCCGCCCGATCCCGCAGTAGCACCCTGCTTTGTGACCATTACGTGATGGTCACAAGCGTCGGAACTCCGTTTGAATTCACGAACCGAGACGATGCGCAAACCCGGTCTCGCGCGTCGCTCAGCGCTCGCTTAACAAGGGAAGCGCACTCAAATGCAAGAAAAATCTCGCGCTTGTTGTTGCGAAGATGCAACGACCCAGCTCGCGTGCATTGACGGTTTGCGCTTGACGAACCGGCGTCGGAGCAGTCAGCAGCGGCGGACATTAGCGACTATCATCAATGCATACGATGCCGGGCAACGAGCCGGGCTCAGCCGCATAGCAGGCTGAGTGCGGGATTGTCAGCGCATCCGTCTGGCTCTCGCGCTCCGTCACGAACGCTCCAACCAGTTCCCATCCCTCGGCTCTCGCTGTTCCCCGCCACGCCGCGCCTGCGGCGTCCCGCTCGAACACGCTGCCCTTGCGAACTTTTCTGCGGGCGACGGCTTGACCGCCCAACGCCCCCAACTGGCCAAACCTCGACGCGCAATCGCGATAACCGCGATGCAAGCAGTGAAAGAGGGGTTTCGTCCAATGCACTTCCGAGGCCTCGCATTGAGTCGGACCGGAAGATTTGCCGGCGGATTTTGCCGGCACACCTTGTGTGCTAATAAGGAGGTATCGTGAAAACAACCCTTGTTTCTACGCTCGCGTTGCTGATTTCAGGCGCAATCGCGCCGGTTGCCTATGCCCAGGATTCGCAAACCACCGACCAACAACTCGCTCATAGCGTGCGGGTTGCGGAGGCGCACAGCGGCGTCGGGATGTCACATGTGTTTGTCTTTGCCCACTCCGGGCAAATCATGCTGCTCGGATTTGTGCCCGAGCGGGAGCATGTCGCGCGTGCCGAACGGGCTGCGATGTCGGTGCCCGGTGTCACCTCGGTGGACAACCGGCTCACGCCCGACGGTGGCTCGTTGAACGGGCATTGAGATCGAACTGAATCGCGGCGCGCGGACGACGATTGAAGCAGACCCCGCGCGTTGAAGGGATTCGGTTTTCCTGTTCCGCCAGCCAGTTGGATTGGATGACTGGCGCCCTGTTTCGCACGGTCAGCCGCGCGGCCGGTTTGTGCACCCCTACCTGAAAGCGCTTTCATCCCGCGCCGGGTCAAACCGGTCGACTCGACGCTTATCCACCATTCGTCATCCCGTTGATCTGTCGGGTAAATCCCTCATAGCGGGGACGCGGCACGCTGCTTAACATTCGCTGTTAGCGATAACGTTACAAGTAGTTAGAAAAGCAGCCGAACCGGCATTTCCTCACAGGAGACCAGGAGTGCGTCCTCTAAGGACCTCGATGCGCATGCTCTGCGCAGCCGCCACCATTTGTACGCTCACATGGACCGCAAGCTGCGCGCTCGACCAGGCGGCCGTCGCTCATGACGGCCCGCCGCTCGCCGCGGCGCCCGCCGAAACGCTGCCGCCTCTGCACAGTGTGATGGCCGCGCACTTCAAGGTCGGCGCGGCGATCGAACCTGATTCGATCGACAGCCCCGCCGACGCGACGCTGATCGCCGCTCAGTTCTCGAGCCTGACCGCCGAGAACAAGATGAAGCCGGGCACGGTCGGCGTCGCGGAAGGCAAGTACGACTTCGAGCCGGCCGACAGGATCGTCGCGTTCGCTCGGGCGCACGGCATTGCAGTGCGCGGCCATACGCTCGTGTGGCACTTCAAGGCCGGCGGCTGGACCGAGGCGCCGGACTGGTTCTTCGCCGGCGATCCGAAAGATCCGCACTATCGCGACATCGTCGCGAAGCGGCTCGATCGATATATAACCGACGTCGTCACACACTTCCGAGGCAAGGTTTATGCGTGGGACGTGGTCAACGAAGTGATCAGTGATGATCCGCATCAGGTCTATCGCGAAGACAGTCCGTGGTATCGCGCTCTCGGCAAGGACTACATCGCGATCGCGTTCCGCGCGGCGCGCGCGGCGGACCCGGACGTGAAGCTCTATATCAACGAGTACAACACCGACGATCCGCTCAAGCGCGCAAAGCTGGTCGACGTGATTCGCGACTTGCGAGCGCAGGGGGTGCCGATCGACGGTGTCGGGCATCAGATGCACATCAGCGTGAACTGGCCGCCACTGCCGAACATCAAGCAGGCATTCGACGACGTCGCCGCGCTAGGCCTCGAAAACCAGGTAACCGAGCTCGACGTGAGCCTCTATGCCGATCCGGGAGAATGCTGGAGCAATCCGCATGCATGTCTGCCAGACCTCGGCCATCCGGTTCCGAACGACATCATGCGTGCGCAGGCCGAGCGTTATCGCGCGGTGTTCGCCCTATTCGAGCAGGAGCCAAGCATCAAGGCGGTGACGTTCTGGGGCTACTCGGACAAGCACACGTGGCTGACGTCGGCGCCGGTGCCGCGCAACAACCTGCCGTTGCCGTTCGATGCGAACCTGAAGCCGAAAGCGGCGCTATGGACGATCGTCGATTCGTCGTATCAGCCGTAACGTCGCTCCTCGCGCGGAAAAGCGGATGGCGATCCACACCTCAAGGCTCGTCCGAGCCGGCCTCCTCGAGCGCGTTCAGGTCTGCCGCGAATTCGTCGGGTGGACCGGCTGCCGTTTCGTGCGTGCGCGGCGGTGACTTGACCACCGGCGGCGGCATTTTGCCGATGCCTTCGTCGATCCGCTGCAGCAGATACGGGAAGAACGGATTCGACGCGATGCGGAACATCGAATCGAGCGTCAGAATCAGCGTGCCGCGTTCGCCGCGCGGCGCGAGCGTGCCGAGGTTCTCGTTGAAGTTCTCCGAATCGTCCGGCGCGATGCCGTACAGTGCGTCGGTGATCGGGAAAGGAATCGCCACGTGCGACAACGAGAAAATATCCTGTGGATAATCGATGTCCAGCGGCTTCTCGCGTTTTTGCACTTCTCCCGCATAAACGCTGCGCTCGACGGTATGCGCCGAATCCGGCGACACGTTGGCGATCACCGTCGTGCGATAGTTCTGCGGACCGATGCGCAGCAGTCGCGATAGCGCCGTGTACGACGCGTTGCGTAGGAAGGTCCTGAAACGCACGCTGCGGTTCACGTCGAACAGCACGACTTCGCTGCCGTTCTCAGGCAGCTTGTCGTAGAGCAACGACATCACCGCCGGCGTGCTGACCGTGAAATCCGTCACCGACTGGAACGTCAGAATAGGCGGCAACGAATCGAGCCGGTTCTCGCGCTCGAGGCGCGCAATCTGTTCCTGAATCACGCTCGTGAGGAGATAGGACTGCCGCGCGCCATTTACAGGAAACGAGTTGTACTTGAACGGGTTGAACTCCGGCACGATGCCGAGCCACGCGGCGCGCGCGAAGGCCGGCAGCACCGCGGGCAATCCGGCGAGACCGGCAAAGCGCGCGTAGCGCGTAACGCCGATCATCGGCGAGATCAGCACGACGCGCGTCGGACGCGCGAGCGCGGGATTCTCGATCGCGTCGAGCGCATATTGCAGCGCGAGCGCGCCGCCGTTCGAAAACCCGACCAGCTCGATCGGCTTGTCCGGCCCCACGCGACGTCGCGCTTCGCGTACCGCGAGCCGCGTGGCCGCGGTCCAGTCCTTCCAGTGCACGTCGGTGAGCCCCGCCGGCACCGTGCCATGTCCCGGCAAGCGGATGCCGATCGCGACGAAACCGCGATCGCGATATCGACGCGCGATATGCCGCATGCTGTACGGCGCATCCGTCATGCCGTGCAGCAGCACGACCGCACCGACGGGTGGGCCCGACGGTTCGAGAATGTACGAGCGATTCCAGTTTTCGGCGAAATTCCACGGAAAGATCGGCGAGCCCTCGTAATAACGGTTCGCCGCAATGCGCTCGGACGGCCGGATCTTATCGACGACATTGACGCGCACGTCTTCGAAAATCCGGTTTTCCGCCTTGATGTACGCGTTCCAGTCGGCGGTGTCCATTTCTTCGACGGTCATTTCGCGCGGCACATAGGTGTGCCATACCGACAGCTCTGGCCCGCGCTGCGAATACCACGCACGTAGTCCCAATGCGAGCACCGCCAGCAGCACCAGAACCCATGCACTTATCTTTATTACCTTCAGCGACGTGCGCAGCATTCGTGTTCTCTTGATGAGGTGAAGGTTGCACCGCGCGCAGGCTGCTCTCTGCGTGGTGTGAGCATGCCGTCATCGCGACGGCTTCAGGTGTGGATATCCTAAGGGCTTTTAATCAGCGGTTCAAACGTTGTCGTCCGAGCGCGGCGCGGCATCGACGAAGACTGTGTATGACCGGATGATTGGCACGGCATGCTGGAGAGGCAAGATATGCCAGCGACGCTTCCGAGCTCGCTTCGCCCGACGCCTATGTGCTGCCCATCAAGGCCACATCATCGGGCCGTGCGCGTCAATAACGAAAAGCCGGGACGCAATCCGTGTCGCGCCCCGGCTCGCCTGCTCGCTGGCAATGACTAACGGCCGCGGATATTGCCGGCCACGCCGCCCGCCGCGCCGCCGATGATCGCGCCGGTCCACGCGTCGCCGCCAGAGATCGCCGCGATGCCCGCACCGGCGCCCGCGCCGAGTGCCGCGCCGCCTATCGTTCCCTGCGTCCGCGGGCTCATGTCCGTGCAACCGATCATCGCAGCCAGCGCGCCAATACTGAAGATCCACCCAAGTCGTCTCATGATCGTTCTCCTTATTGATTTTTTTTCAGGCCGGGCACGACCATCTGGAACCAGAGGGTCTCGATCACCGGGTGCTGGATCATCGTGGGATTGGCCGCGTAGTAGCTGTCGAGGCCTTGACGCACGCTGTCGAGTGTCTGGCCTTGCATTCCCTTGCCGAAGCGCTGCGCGATGTCATTGCTGTTCGCCGTGTTGCCGGCATAGGCGCGCTCGATGTCGATCACATTCGAGATACCGACCAGATACGCTTTCTTCTGCTCGTCGGTCGACTGCATCCATTGCTGGCCCGTGACGATTGGAATGTTTTCCGCACGCGCGACGTTGCCCATCATGGCCAGCGACAGAAAAGTCGCGGATAACAGCGTTCGCCATTGTGGTTTGCTTATCATCACATACTCCAGGGAAGTTATGTTCTCCAGCGGCCGGCCGGCGACCGCATCCGGCGGTGTCGATCGCGTTATTTGGAAGAGTGGTCCGTGGGTCTCGTCGATTCTCCTTTCAAGTTCATCGGTCGGCGTAGTTCGCCGGTTCAGGTTCTATTAGCGTTGAGTCGTATCAGCGAATAGACACCTTGATGGCAGAAAATCTCGTGACGGATTGGAGTGATTTGCACACATGCTATGTGCGCGCAACAATTGGAATCGCGTTGGCATCGCCGCGTAACACACGCTATAGAGTCTACAGCCTTTTCTGCAATTTCCAAGCTCATTTCCGCTCGATGCACGCCGCGTGAAATTTGTGTCAATTTCATTCGACGAGCGAAACGAGTGCGATGCAATGCGCGTCAACATTCAGCGGTTTTCCTGCGCTCGATTGGGCGCTGGCGATATTGCTAGCGATTTTTATCGATGGCTATTCAGTGTTCTATCCACGCAATCCGAGCACGGTTTCTTCTTCCTTTCGTGAATGTTCGTCTTCCTGATTGGATCGCATTAATTGAAAACGATGTGAATCTGTCGATTTACGTTCGAGACGCTTGTTCTGGCATTGCATGCGATTTTCTATTGATGCGTTTGTCCATCGTCTTCATCGGTGACCAGCGGATCTCAGGCCGTCGTCCGCCGGCTAACGGGGCTCCGGTCGAGCACACCTTGCCTGCGGCGGTTGGCTGCGCAGCAGCGAAGGGGTGGCGGTGCGCGGTTGACCGTTAGTTGCGTGATGGCTAGCGTGAAGGGGACAGCGTTTCAAATGAATCCGCGCTCACCATTAACAGTCTTTAGCTTGTATTTACGAAATACAGGGTATAGACTGTATCCGCAATTTACAGGTTTTGACCTGTTACGCCGCCGCAGCCGAACCGGAGATCCACCGTGGACTACGCGATCAAGACACTGAGCCAGCTCAGACCTATCCTGCAGGGCTTCAGGAAGGCCGCCGGGCTCACTCAAACCGCGATGGCCGCCCATCTCGGCGTCACCCAACAGACCTACGCGCAACTCGAAGCGAATCCCTCGGCCGTCAGCGTCGAACGGCTCTTCAGGGTGTTACGGGTCTTGCAGGTCGATCTGAAGCTCACGCCGAGCGGATCGACGCAAAGCGTGGCCGTGGAAGACGCGCCGCCGGCCGCAGCAAAAGGCAACGCCACACGCGCCACACGCGCCACGCGCGCGCAAGCTGCGGCGCAGCGCGCGGCGACGACATCGCCCGGCGAGGCCAGCGACCGCGCCGCAGCCCAGGCATCGGGCACCAACGCCAAAGCGGCCAAATCCGCCAGCACCGCCCAAAAGCCCAAAGCGGTCAAGCCCGCCAAGGCAACCAAAGCGGCCAGCACGAGCAAGAAACGGGAGGACTGGTAAGCATGGCGCGCAGCACACCGAACCGTCTGAACCTATGGATGAACGGCCTGCGGGTCGGCGCCTGGGAAACGGCACGCAGCGCCGAACGTCTGACCTATGCCGACGAATGGATTGACGATCCGCAAGGACGCCCGCTATCGCTGTCGCTGCCGTTCACACCAGGCAATCAACCGTATCGCGGCCAGATCGTCGCCGACTATTTCGACAATCTGCTGCCCGACAGTGAACCGATCCGGCGCCGTATCGCCGCGCGCTACCGGACCGGCAGCACCGCGCCGTTTGCGTTGCTCACCACGCTCGGACGCGACTGCGTCGGCGCTCTGCAACTGCTGCCGCCGGACGAAGAGCCGAGCGACCTGACGAGCATCCACGGCCGCGAACTCAGCGACAGCGACATCGCGGCGCTGCTGCGCGGCACGACGACGGCGGCGCCGCTCGGGCAGCACGATCCGCTCGAAGACCTGCGTCTGTCGATCGCCGGTGCGCAGGAAAAAACCGCGCTGCTCCGTCATCACAACCGCTGGCTGCTGCCCGAAGGCAGCACGCCGACCACGCACATCTTCAAGCTGCCGCTCGGGCTCGTCGGCAACATGCGCGCCGATATGCGCACGTCGGTGGAAAACGAATGGCTGTGCTCGCGGATCGTCGCGGCTTACGGCCTCCCGGTCGCGCGCTGCGAAATTGCGCGATTCGACGAACAGAAGGTATTGATCGTCGAGCGCTTCGATCGCCGTTTGTCGAGCGACGCCACGTGGATCGTGCGTTTGCCGCAAGAGGACATGTGCCAGGCCACTGGTACGTCGGCGCTGCACAAGTACGAGTCCGACGGCGGACCGGGCATCGAGGCGATCATGGAGATACTCGCGGGCTCCGCCCGCGCGACGACGGACCGCCGCAACTTCTTCGCGACGCAGTTGGTTTTCTGGCTGCTTGCCGCGACCGATGGCCACGCGAAGAACTTCAGCATCGCGCATCTGCCCGGCAATCGCTACGAAGCCACGCCGCTCTACGACGTGCTGTCCGCGCATCCGATCATCGGCAGCGGTGCGGGACGTCTCGCGGCGCAAAAAGTGAAACTGGCGATGGCGGTTCGCGGCAAGAACGTCCACTACCTGCTCAATCAGATCCAGCGCCGGCATTGGGTCGCAGAAGGACAGCGCGTGGGCTTTTCCGCCACCGATGTCGATGCGCTGATCGATCAGTTGAGCGCGCAAACGGAGACGGTGATCGATACCGTCTCGTCGCGACTGCCCCCCGATTTTCCGCTGGACGTGGCCGATGCGGTCTTCGACGGCATGCGCCGGCTGAACCGGAAGCTTGCGCAGTAAAGCTCCGCCATCGCCTGAGCAGCGCGCGGCACCACGGCAACCTCACGCACGCCGCGCCGCCGCTGCATCGGTCTTCGCCGACGCACGCCACTGCACGCTCAGCAGGTGCTCGCGCATGCATTGCGCGGCCGCGTCCGCATCGCGCGCTTTCAGCGCATTGACGATCGCCTGATGCTGTTGCGCGAAAAACTGCCGCGTCTCCTGCGCGGACGTTTTCTCGCGAACCTCCGGCTTCACCCGCATGCCGTTGATCACCTCCATCAAAGCGATCAACGCGGGATTACGCGTCGCATGTCCGATCAGCAAGTGAAAACGATGATCCCATTGCTGCCACTCTTCGTCGTTTTTCGCGGCGGCATTTTTGCGTGCGCATTTCTCCAGTTCCTGCAGATCGTCCCCACTCGCTTTCGTAGCGGCCAGCGCGGCCAGCGCCGGCTCGAACAACAGCCGCATTTCCGCGATATCCGCGGGACTTGTACCGGCGCGCAGGCCGCGCAGCGTCGGCGCAAACTTCAGCGGCCGCGCGCCCAGATAGGTGCCGCGGCCGACGCCGCGCCAAACGCGCCCCGACGCCTCGAGTGAAGCGAGCGCCGCGCGCAACTCGCGGCGGCTCACGTCCAGTTCTTCGGCGAGCTTTCGTTCGGGCGGCAGCGCGTCACCGTCCTTCAACCGATGGTCGGCGATGTAGTCGAGCAGCACACCCAGTACCGGTTTTTCCATGTCATTCCGTGAACCAATCTGTGTTGGTCTCAACGATACCAGAATCGCAGCGACTTGACACGGCAGCACCCGGTGATTTTTGATTTCGCTATACTGGTTCGCAATTTACGGGTTAACACCGGGTGCAACCCAGCTTCGTTAGACTTACGCTTTCATTTTCTACAGTCGAACCATTAAACATTGGTTCGAATCGTTCGGAGCCGTCGTCGCCAAGGAGTCGCGCATGTCGTTTACAACCCGTCCAGAACTGATCGGCACCTTCGGCATGGTGGCCTCGACGCACTGGCTCGCGAGCGCATCGGCGATGGCGGTCCTCGAAAAAGGCGGCAATGCGTTCGACGCCGCCGCTGCCGCCGGCTTCGTCCTGCAGATCGTCGAGCCGCATCTGAACGGTCCGGGTGGCGAACTGCCGGTGGTGTTCTACAGTGCGCGCGAAGAACGCGTGCGCGTGCTGTGCGGACAGGGCGTGACGCCCGCGCGCATGACGATCGAGCGGATGCGCAAGATGGGGCTCGACGTGGTGCCGGGCACGGGCCTGCTGCCCGCGGTCGTGCCGGGCGCGTTCGGCGCGTGGATGGCGCTGCTGCGCGACTATGGCCAGTTGCCGCTCGAAGACGTGCTGAGCTATGCGATCGGCTACGCGGAAAGCGGCTATCCCGTGCTGCCGCGCATGGCATCGTCGATTCTCGCGATTCAGGAGTTCTTTCGCACCGAATGGACGACCTCCGCCGAGCAATGGCTGCGCAACGGCGAGGCGCCGATGCCGAACCAGTTGTTCGCGAATCCCGCGATCGCCGAAACCTACAAGCGCATCCTGCGCGAGGCGAACGCACGCAGCGATCGCGCCGAGCAGTGCGAACGCGCGCGCGATGCCTTCTATCGCGGCTTCGTCGCCGACGCGATCGACCAGTACTTCCGTTCGACCGCCGTACTCGACACCTCGGGCCTGCGCAACAGCGGCCTGCTCGATGCGGGCGACCTCGCGCGCTGGGAGCCGACCTACGAAGACCCGGTGTCGTACGACTACGCGGGCATGCGCGTGCACAAAACCGGCCCGTGGGGCCAGGGCCCGATGTTCGTGCAGCAGCTCGCGCTGCTGAAGGGCTTCGATCTCAGCGCGATGGACCCCCTCGGACCCGATTTCGTGCACACGGTGATCGAGTGCTCGAAGCTCGCATTCGCCGATCGCGAAGTGTTCTACGGCGACCCGGCGTTTTCCCATGTGCCGATGGACGTGCTGCTCAGCGACGCATACAACGGCGAGCGGCGTCGCCTCATCGATCCGCGCCGCGCGTCGTTCGAATTCCGGCCCGGGCTGCTCGGCGACAGCGAGCAACGCGCCGCGCGCATCGTCGCGAACGCGGGGCGCGAGCAGGCCGGCGGCTTCGGTCAGGGTGAGCCGACCTTCGCTCCACTGCCCGAATTGCGCGGCGACACCGTGCATCTCGACGTGGTCGACCGCTGGGGCAACATGGTGTCGGCTACGCCGTCGGGCGGCTGGCTGCAGGCATCGCCGGCGGTGCCGGGTCTCGGCTTCAACGTGACTACTCGCGCGCAGATGTTCTGGATGGAAGAAGGCCTGCCTTCATCACTCGGCCCGGGCCGCCGCCCGCGCACCACGCTGTCGCCGACCCTCGTCACGCGCGACGGCAAGCCGTACGCAGCCTTCGGCACGCCGGGTGGCGACCAGCAGGATCAGTGGTCGCTGCAACTGTTCCTCAAGCACGTACATGGCGGCATGAACTTCCAGGCCGCCGCCGATGCGCCGTCGTTCCAGACCGCGCACTTCCCCGGCTCGTTCTATCCGCGCGTGATGCAGCTTGGCAAGATGTCCGCCGAGTCGCGCTTTCCGGACAGCACGCTCGCCGAACTGCGCGCGCGCGGCCACGATCTCACCGTCGCGGAGCCGTGGGCGCTCGGCCGGGTCTGCGCGGTCGCGATCCGCAACGGTTTGATGCGAGGCGCGGCCACGCCGCGTCAGATGCAGGCTTACGCGATCGGTCGATAAGCGGCCCGAAGCAGCCATCAGCACAGAACGCGCGACCTCGTCGCGCGATTTCCTCAGGAGAAGTTGCCGTGTCCGCCGTCGCTGCCCGTCTTGAAAGACTTCCCCTATCGAGCTTTCACCGCAGACTGCTGCTGATCGGCGGGCTCGGGTACATGTTCGACGGACTCGATTCGTCGTCGCTCGCGTTCCTGCTGCCGGTCGTCAGCAAGCTGTGGCAATTGACGAGCGCGCAGACCGGGCTGGTCGCAAGCAGCACCTATATCGGCTATTTTTTCGGCGCATTCCTGTCTGGTGTGCTCGCCGACGTGATCGGCCGCCGCCGCATCATGATGAGCGCGCTCGCCATCTATTGCGTCGCGTCGCTCGCGAGCGCAACCGCGCAAGACTGGCACACGTTCTTCGCATTGCGCGTCGTCGCGGGTTTCGGTTCGGGCGCGGAGACCGTCGTGATCGCGCCGTTTCTCGCCGAGTTCGTGCCGCGCCGCTATCGCGGCATTTTCTGCGGCGCGCTGGTCGGCTTCATGTCGTTCGGCTATCTGACCTCGTCGATTCTCGGCTTCGCGGTGGTGCGCAACTTCGCCGACGGCTGGCGCTATCTGGCGGTGATCACGTCGCTGCCCGTCGTGATGCTGCTGTGGTGGCGCCGCACGCTGCCCGAATCGCCGCGCTGGCTCGAAAGCCAAGGCCGCGCGGCCGAGGCGAACGGCATCGTCGGCCGCATCGAGGCGGCGTTCGTCGAGCGCGGCATTGCGCTTGCTCCCGTGAGCGTGGCCAACGCGCTTCACGCGGTGCCCACGCCGGCCTCGACGCCGAAGCGCGGCAACGCGTGGCGCAACGTGCTCGCGCTGTGGTCGCCGCGACTCGCGCGCACGACCACGGTCAGTTGGCTGATGTGGTTCTCGGTTGCGTTCGCGTACTACTCGTTCTTCTCGTGGATCCCGAGCCTGCTGGTCAAGGAAGGACTGACGATGACGAAGAGCTTCGGCTATTCGATCGCGATCTATGGCGCGCAGATTCCCGGCTACTTCTCGGCCGCGTGGCTCAACGAGAAAATCGGGCGCAAGGCGGTGGTCGCTTCCTACATGCTGCTCGGCGGGCTCGCTGCGATCACGCTAGCGTTTTCTCACACCGGCATACAGATCATGACCGCGGGCATCGCGCTGTCGTTCTTCATGAACGGCGCATTCGCCGGCGTCTACGCTTATACGCCGGAAGTGTTTCCGACCGCGGTGCGCACCACGGGCACGGGTTCGTCGTCATCGTTCGGCCGCATCGGCTCGGTCAGCGCGCCGATTCTCGTCGGGCTCGTCTATCCGCTGTTCGGCTTTCTCGGTGTGTTCGCGATGACCACGACGGTGCTGGTGATCGGCGCATGCGTGGTGTTCTTCCTCGGCATCGAAACGCGCAACCGCTCGCTCGAAGATATCGAAGCGAGCGAACTCGAACCGGCTCACGACGCGCGAGGCCAGTTGAACTCCACCCGCATGCACAGCTGAATCGCACTGCGACTCTTCACATTTCCCAATCCAAACGCGATGCAAACGATGCAAGGCAACCTGACCGAATCCGCACCGCACGATACGCAGATGCTGGATATCGCGGACCTCGAACGCCTCGCGCTGGCGATGCGCGTGAAAGGCCAACCACTTGAGCTGTTCCGCGCGGTTCACGCGGTGGCGGCAAAGGCGATAGGCCTGAGCCTGATTACGATCATGTCCTACGATGCGCAGCGACACGAGGTCGAACGGGTCTACACGAACATGCCGGACGTCTATCCACTGGGCGGCCGCAAAAGGAAGCAAGGCACCGCGTGGGCGCGGCAGATACTCCAGGAGCTGAAGCCGTTTCGCGCCGCCACGTCGAAAGGCATTCGCGAGGCCTTCGACGATCATGCAGTGATGATAGGTATGGGTCTCGGCTCGATCCTGAACATCCCGATCGCCTATGACGGCGTGTGCATCGGTACGATGAACCTGACGCACGAGGAAGGCTGGTACACCAGCCGCCATGAAAGCATGGGCCTGCTGATCGGCGCCTTCCTTGCCCCCGCTCTCATCAAACAGAGTACGCAATCCCCCGCTTGCGTCGCGCGTTCATGAAAACACCATCCGATCTGCAACACTATCAAGCCGTGCCCCATCCGGTCGTCTCGCAAGGCCGCTGGGTGCTGGTCTTCTTGCTCGGCTACCTCGCGCTGATCGCCGATGGCGCCGACGTGATGATGTACGGCCTCACCCTGTCGCGTATCAAGGACGACTTCGGGCTGACCAACGTCGAAGCGGGCGCGCTCGGTAGTCTGACCTTGCTCGGCATGGCGATCGGCGGTATCGCCGGCGGTTGGGCGAGCGATCGTCTGGGCCGCGTGCGCGTCGTCGCGTGGGCGCTCGCGCTGTTCTCACTCGGCGCGGGGATGCTCGGGTTCACGCACAGCTTCATCGAATTCGCGGCGGTGCGCTTCATCAGTTCGCTCGGCATTGGCTGCATGGTGCTGGTCACCACGCTGGTGGCCGAATACGTGCCGACCGAGCGGCGCTCGCTGGTGCTCGGCATGCTGCAAACCGGCATTTCGGCCGGCTATATCGTCGTGATCGCGCTCAGCAGCTGGATCCTGCCGCAGTATGGCTGGCGCACGCTGTACTACGTGTCGGCCGTGCCGGTGCTGCTCGCGTTCGCGATCAAGTTCGCGGTTCCCGAACCGGCCGCATGGCTCGCGAGCCGGGCCGCCGACCGCGCGAACAAGACGCGACTCGTCGACAATCGCTACGCGCAGATTTTCCGCGACCGCCAGGCACGCACGATGTTCATCCTGTGGACCTTCGCGTCGATCTTCGTGCTGTCCGGCTTTTACGGTCTGAACAACTGGCTGCCGACGTATCTCGAGAAAGAACTGCACATCAAGTTCAGTTCGCTGACCGGCTATATGATCGGCACGTACGTGGTCGCCTTCATCGGTAAGATCTTCGCGGGCTGGCTCGGTGATCGCTGGAGCCGGCGCGGCGTGTACGTGCTCGGCTGCATCGGTGCGGCGCTGTTTCTGCCCGTGATCATTTTCTGGCACACGCGCGACAACATTTCTACGCTGATGCTTTTCTTCGGCTTTCTGTACGGCGTGCCGCTCGGCACGATCGGCACGTTCATGTCCGAGAGTTTCGCGACGTCGGTGCGGGGCACCGCGGTGGGCGGCTCGTATAACCTCGGGCGCTTCTGTTCGGGGGCGGCGCCGATCGTCATTGGTTTTATCGCGACGCAGTTCTCGATCGGACTCGGCTTTCTCGTGGTCGGCGCGGTGTTCTTTTTGAGCGGCGTGACTGCATTGTTCGTTCCTGACCGGCTATACGATACGCAACAATGAATCAATAGCGTCCATGACGAGATGATGTCGTGTCAAAGAAATGCCCAGGACCCGGCGCTAAATCCTGGTCGCCGGCTTACCTGGGCACCAGGATGAAGCATTACTCGTTTCCGGCGACGATGTTGGAGATGGTCCAGTTGTTCGTCGTTACGAGCACATAATCGCCATTGACGCCTAGCCATTTATGCCCGCGCGGCGGCGCATTGAGGCCGTGTCCGCGCCAGTCGTCCATCATGAAATTGTAATGACGGTATTCGGCCGGCACACGTTGGCCTTTATGCCAGTCACGATGCGGAATCGACGGCATCACCTGCTGACGGCCAGTACCGGCCATCTGGCCGCCCTCGTCCTGCGGCTGCGGTCCAGCCGCAATCGCGAACGCCGACACCCCGGCAAACGACAAGGCGACGAGTTGCGCAACAAAGCGATTATTCATGTTCGAACCTCCGTGCGGTGGAAGAAACCTCCGGGCATTCACGTGATTGACGTGAAAAGTAATCGTCCAGCTACTCGCAGATTCATTAACTCGAACTTCATTGCAGCGAACGCTGGTCTATCGAACGTAATCCTTGCAAATCGCGAGATGCCAAATTCGATATTTCAGGCCTGCCTCTAAGTCGTTAAAAAGTATAGTAAAAGGAAGTTCGACTTCAAGCCGGACCACCTGGCTGATCAATAGTCGACCGCATCGCGAATGATCGGGCAGGTCATGCAGTGACCGCCGCCACGTCCACGGCCCAGCTCCGCACCGACGATGGTAATCACCTCGATGCCCTGCTTGCGCAAAAGCGTGTTCGTGTACGTGTTGCGGTCGTATGCATAGACGACGCCCGGCGCCGCGCACACGAGGTTCGCACCGCTATCCCACTGCGTGCGCTCGCGCTGATAGTCGCTGCCGCCCGCCTCGACTACGCGCAGATGCTTGAGCCCGAGCGCCTCGGCGACGACATCGGTGAACGGCTTGTTTTCGGCGTGCAATTCGACGCCACTCGGATGACTGCTCGGCCGATACGAATAGGTGCGCGTCTTCGCCATGAAGTCCGGGGCCACCAGCACGCAATCGCGATCGGCGAACGTGAACACGGTATCGAGGTGCATCGCCGCGCGAATCTTCGGCATCGCCGCGACGATCACGCGCTCGGCCGCGCCCTTCTTGAACAGCGTTGCCGCCAGTTGACTGATGGCCTGACGCGAAGTGCGCTCGCTCATGCCGATCAGCACGACGCCCTTGCCGATCGGCATCACGTCGCCGCCTTCCAGCGTGGCGAGACCGTGATCCTGGGTCGGATCGCCCCACCACACGTTGACCTTGCCCGCGAAGTCGGGGTGGAACTTGTAGATCGCCGTGGTCAGGATCGTCTCTTCGTGACGGGCCGGCCAGTACAGCGCATTCAGCGTGACGCCGCCGTAGATCCAGCAGGTCGTGTCGCGCGTGTACAGCGTGTTCGGCAACGGCGGCAGCAGATATTCGGTACCGCCCGCCGCTTCCTTCGCAACTTCCAGCGCCTTGCCGCCGTGCGCTTCCGGGAAGTCGTGCGTGGATAGCCCGCCAATCAGCGTTTCGGCCAGCTTGCGATTGTCGAGCCCTTCCAGATAGCTCCTCAATTCATCGATAAAGCCGAGGCCGACCTGGTTCGGCACCACCTGGTTGTCCAGAATCCATTTCTTGCCTTCGTGCACCGCGACCGTTTCGGAGAGCAGATTGTGCATCTCCACCACTTCGACGCCACGGTCGCGCATCTTCGTGACGAAGTCGAAGTGGTCGCGCTTCGCGTTCTCGACCCACAGTACGTCGTCGAACAGCAGTTCATCGCAATTGCTCGGGGTAAGACGCTGATGCGCGAGCCCCGGTGCGCAGACCATCACTTTGCGCAGCTGCCCGACTTCCGAGTAGACGCCCAATTCACCCGCTTTCGCGTCCGTGTTCGCCATGATGACCTCCTGAATATCAGTGGTGACCCACTCTGTTGAATCTGATGTCGTTAGATTGTGATCCTTCCGGTTACGAGGGCGTAGATGCCGATGATCGCGCCAATGACGATGACGGTAAAGATGAACCAATCGGAAATGATGAAAACGTTCTTGCTCTGCTCTCGTCGCGCCCAAAAATAAAGAGCTGTGCCGGGCGCGTACAGCACCGCGGCAAGCAGAATGAATTTCAGGCCGCCCGCGAAGATCATGAATGCGGTATAGATCACGGCGATCGCGGCCATGATCAGGTCGCGCCGGCGCTCGTCGGCGCGAAGGTCGTAACCGTCGCCGCGATTCGCGTTCATGCATCCGAACACCGCGACGAGCAGGTACGGAATCAACGACATCGCGCTCGTCAGATTCAACATCAGCGCGAATGCGTCGCGCGAGAAGTACGTGCTGATGACGAGCAACTGCACCACGATGTTGGTCAGCCACAATGCATTAGCCGGCGTCTTGTTGATGTTTTCCTTGCCGAAGATCGCAGGCATGTCTTCGGTCCTCGCCGCCGAGAACAACACTTCGGCGCAGATCAACGACCAGGCCAGATAAGCGCCGAGCACCGAAATCAGCAGACCTACGCTGACGAAAACGGCGCCCCAGTGACCGACCACCGCTTCGAGCACCGCAGACATCGACGGCTGCCGCATCGCCGCAATGTCCACGCGCTCGAGCACCGCATAAGGCAGCATCGTCACGAGCACCATCAGCGAGGTGACGACGACGAAGCCGAATATCGTCGATTGCCCGACGTCGGAGCGCTTCTTTGCATAACGGGAATAAACGCTCGCCCCTTCGATGCCGATAAACACGAACACGGTGACCAGCATCGTGGCCCGCACCTGCTCGAAGATATTGCCTTCGAGACCGCCGCCGTAGAGGTTGGCCTGGAACAGGTCCATCCGAAAGCCGAACAACAGGATCAGAATGAACACCAGAATCGGAATGATCTTGGCGACCGTAACAATACTGTTGATGAAGGCCGCCTGCTGCACGCCTTTCAGGATCATGTAATGAAATAGCCAGATGCCGATCGAAGCAACGACGATCGCGACGACCGTATTACCGTCGCCGAACACCGGAAAAAATGCGCCGAGTGTCGACTTGATCAGCACCCAGTAAGAAACATTGCCGATACAACTGCTGATCCAGTAGCCAAATGCGGAAAGAAAGCCCGGATAGTCGCCAAAGCCCGCTCTCGCATACGCAAACACGCCGGCGTCCAGTTCTGGCTTTCTTTCCGCCAGCGTCTGAAACACGCGCGCCAGCATATACATGCCCGTGCCCGCAATCAGCCATGCGATCAAGGCGCCCAGCGGACCCGTGGCGTCGGCGAAGGTACGCGGTAGGGAAAATATCCCGGCTCCGACCATGCCGCCCACGACCATCCCGGTGAGTTGCATTTTTGAAAGCTTTTGTGGAGTGGACGCCATTCGGATTCCTTTTTAGTGACCCAACACGGATCTGTAATCAGATTCGAACGAAACGTGTCTCTCGGCCAATCTTGCTGTCGATCAGCCGCGTTACTCTGCAACCACCACACGAAAAGAATGGTCTGTCCGTTGACGTTTGTCAATTTATCGCCGCGTGCATCGATAAGTCGCATTCAATATCGATGATTTAACAATGATGCGACGTGTCGCATCACCAACGCGGTTTTCTCGAATGATGGGGAATCGCTGAAGCGAGCTGAAAATGTGGTCGCTCAGAACTACTGATAAGCAGCTGAGCGACAGCTCGGAATGACGCGCGAACGTCATCAATGGTCCAAACCCGATGACGCTTTCGCAGTGGCGGGGATTGGGTCCAACTATGACTCGCGCAACTTCCTCAACGTCAGCCGCGCTTCGAGGCCGCCGCCAACGCGGTTGTGCAGCGTGAGCGTCGCGTCCATCGCGAGCGCGAGTTGCCGCGCGATTGCGAGCCCCAGCCCTGTGCCGCCCGTTTGACGATTGCGCGAATCTTCGAGTCGCACGAACGGCTCGAACACCGTCTCCAGCGACTCGGCCGGAATGCCGGGACCGCGATCGAGCACCGACACGGTCGCCTCGCCATCGTGCAACGCGCCGATCTCGATCTGTGCGGCGCCGGCGTACCTCAGCGCGTTATCGACCAGATTGCCGACGATGCGCTTCAACGCCTGTGGACGCAACCTCAGCGACTGGCCGAACTGGCCCTGCAGCGACACTTGCTGACCGGCGTCCACGTAATCGCAGACGAGGCTATCGAACAGTGCATCGGGATCGATGCGGCGTGGCACTTCGGCCGTGCCGTGCATCGTGCGCGCATAGGTGACCCCTTCCTTGACCAGCGCCTCCATTTCCTGCAGGTCCTGGCGCAGCTTCGCGGCTTCGCTGTCGTCGTCCATCGTGTCGACGCGCAGACGCATGCGCGTGATCGGTGTCTGCAGATCGTGCGAAATCGCCGCGAGAATCTGCATGCGCTCGGTCATGTACGTGGCGATCCGATCCTGCATCGCGTTGAACGCGCGCGCGGCGCGCGCCACTTCGGACGGGCCGGCTTCGGGCAGACGGTCGGCCTTCAGGTCGGGGCCGAGCGTGTCGGCCGCGACAGCGAGCTGATTGAGCGGGCGCGTCGCGAGCCGCACCGCCAGCCAGCAGCAGGCGGCGAGCACGAGCAGCTGCAGCGTCAGCACGAGCGGCAGCCAGCGCGACAACGGTGCGCCGGGCATCGGCCGCAGGTCGATGGTGAGCGGCGTGCCGTCGCTCAGTTTCAGGTGCACCTGCAGACGCTCGCGATCGCCTGGTACCGCGTTGACGGTCAACGGATAGCGCGTGCCGATGCCGTCGCCGATCGATTGCGCGACGCGCGCCGACAGGCTTGCGTCGACCGGTGCGCCGGGCACGCCCGGTCCGAGCACGAACTCGTAGCTGCGCCGCGCAAGGCGAGGCAGCCATTGGGCGCGTTCGTCGGGCGGCAGATGGTCGAGCAGCGCGACCGAGCTCGCCACCTCACGCTCGATGTAGCCCATCATGATGCCGGTCATCGTCTGGTCGCGCTCGGTCATCGTGAGCCAGAACGACAGCGCCTGCGCGAGCGCGAGCCCGACGAACAGAATCACCGCGAGCCGCGCGAACAGCGTGCGCGGCCAATGCGGCCAGCGCAGCAACGACGGCGACGCAGAAACGTTCATTGCGGATCTCCGATCGCGGTGACCGCTGCCGAAAACACATAGCCCTCGCTGCGCAGCGTCTTGATGTAGCGCGGCTCGCGCGCGCCGTCGCGCAGGCGCTGACGCAGGCGGCTCACCATCAGATCGATCGAGCGGTCGAACGGATCGGCCTGGCGTCCCTGGGTCAGGTTCAGCAGCTGGTCGCGCGTGAGCACGCGCTGCGGGTGATCGAGAAACACGCGCAATAGACGGTACTCCGCGCCGCTCAACGCCACTTCGGTGCCGTCCGCGTCGAGCAGATGGCGCGCGGTCGTGTCGAGCCGCCAGTCGCCGAAGCACAGCATCGGCGCCGACTCCGTCACTTCCATGCCGGGCGGCAGCATGCGCGCGCGGCGCAGCACCGAGCGGATTCGCGCGAGCAGCTCGCGTGCGGCGAACGGTTTGGTCAGGTAGTCGTCGGCGCCCATTTCGAGCCCGACGATCCGGTCCGCTTCCTCGCTGCGCGCCGTCAGCATCAGAATCGGCACCGCGCGGAACTTGCCCGCGCGCAGCTCGCGGCACAGCACGAGGCCGTCTTCGCCGGGCAGCATCAGGTCGAGCACGATCAGGTCGGGCGCGCCGTTCTCGAGCGCGGCGCGCATCTGGCGGCCATTGGCCGCGAGCGTGACGCGCACGCCGTTTTTCTCGAGGTATCCCGCGAGCAGTTCGCGGATACCGCGATCGTCGTCGACGATCAGTACGTGGTCGGAGGTTTCCATCGAACGATTATCCGCCGCGGCGTTTGAGTTGCACGCCGCTCGATTGGATCAGTGAACACTGCAACGGATGCGCGAGTTCCGCCGCGAAGCCGCCCACGACGAACACGGCGATGGCAAACAGGCGTTTCATGCGTCCTCCAGCACGGAAAGACTCGCGCCGTCGGCCACGCTGGCTTCGAGCGCATAAGGATCGACCCCGTCGAGGCAGCCGATATTGACGCGCCATTGCAGCGGATCCCTGCGCGTCTGATGAAAAGGATAGATGCCGCAATGCTTGCAGAAGTAGTGTTTCGCGACCTTCGTGTTGAACTGGTACAGCGTCAGCGAATCCTCGCCGCTCAGAATCTTCAGTTGACTCGCGCGAAAGAGCGGCGTCATCAGCGCGCCCTTGCGGCGGCACAGGCTGCAGTTGCAGCGGCCGGCGGGAACGATTTCGGTGCGAACTTGGAACTTGACGGCCCCGCAGTGACAGGACCCTTGCAGCAACCCGGCGCTCATGATGATCTCCGTGATTTGACGATGCCTGCTTTTATAGCCTGGTTCATCAGTCGAATTATGTCGTAATGTATCCGGCCGCCGAGACGATACATTACATTGCAATAAGCCGTGGCAATTAGCGCAAGGCGAAACAGCGAAGTTTAAGCGCGCGCGAATTAGCATTTGAGCGGCACGCGCAAAACGGATAATGCGGGTTGATTCATTGCCGCCGCATTGTCGCGCTCCCCCTGCAAAGATACTCCGCTTATCCATGATTATGTGAGCGCCTCGGTGGGGCGCGCCAGCCGGCCTCCTTACACACTGTTGTTGACCTCGGCGTGACCAACCGGCTTTCTCTGTCCCGCTTGACTGGCCGGCATTGCCAGGCACAGTCGCGCGGCGCCTCGAATACGCTTGACATTTAATCACTAGCCACTTCCAATACCAATGGTGCAGTGCGATGCCTCACCTCTGAAACACGCCTCACGTCATTCGGTAATTCAAAGCATTGGCCAGCGGTTCATTCGTCCGCCGCGCATGCGGCGTCAGCTCGAAATGGAGCACTCCTCATCACGGGAGTCGTCTTGGCTGCAAGAAAAAACCAACCGTCTCGCCGCGAACCCGCCCTTATCGATCTCGCATTGCAGGGTGGCGGTTCGCACGGTGCTTTTACATGGGGCGTCCTCGACCGTTTGCTCGAAGAGTCGTGGCTGCAGATCGAAGGGATATCGGGTACGTCGGCTGGCGCGATGAACGCCGCGGTGCTGGTAAGCGGCTACCAGGTGAGCGGCGCGGCCGGCGCGCGCGCCGCGCTCGAAGCGTTCTGGCGGCGAGTATTCGAAGCGTCAATGTACAGCCCGTTTCGCCGCAGCCCGTTCGACGTATTGATGGGTCGCTGGACGCTCGACTACTCGCCGTTCTTCATCGCGATGGACCTCGCGGCGCGGCTGTTTTCTCCGTACGACCTGAACCCGCGCGGCGTCCATCCGCTGGCGAAGATTCTGCAGGACTCGATCGATTTCGGGCATCTGCGCGACGCGCCGATCAAGCTGTTCATCACAGCGACGCGCGTGCGCACGGGCCAGGCGCGTGTGTTTCGCAATGGCGACCTGACGCCCGACGTGCTGCTCGCCTCCGGCTGCCTGCCCACGCTGTTCCAGGCCGTGCAGATAGACGGTGAATACTACTGGGACGGCGGCTACGCCGGGAATCCGACCATCACGCCGCTGGTACGCGAATGCACGTCGAGCGATACGCTGCTGATTCAGGTCAATCCCGTCGTGCGGGATGAAACACCACGCACGGCGCGCGACATCATCAGCCGCCTGAACGAAGTCGCCTTCAACGCGCCACTGCTGAAAGAGCTGCGCATGATCGCGCTGCTGCGGCGCGCCGCGGACGCCGGCAGCGACGAAGGCCGCCATTGGGCGGCGATGCGGATCCATCGGATCTCGAGCGAGGTGATGACCGAACTCGGCTACTCGTCGAAACTGAACGCCGAGTGGAGCTTTCTGACGATGCTGCGCGACGAAGGCCGACGCGCCGCGGACGCGTTCCTCATCGAGCACGCCGATTCGATCGGCGTGCGCTCCTCGCTGGATCTCGACGCGTTGCTCGACGGAGTCTGACCATGGAAGTCATCACCGTGTCCCCGCTCGCGATCGGTCTCGGACTCTTTGGCATGCTCGCGAGTCTCGCGCTGCTGATCGCCTTCGCATACCGCGGATGGACCGTGCTGCTGCTCGCGCCGTTCGCCGCGATGCTGGCCGCCGCGATTTCTGGCGAACCGATTCTCGCGCACTGGACCCAGACCTTCATGCTCAGCGCCGCGCGCTTTCTCGCGCAGTTCTTTCCGTTGTTCCTGCTCGGCGCGCTGTTCGGCAAGCTGATGGAAGACAGCGGCTCCGTGAAGGCGATCGCCAGTTACATGACCGATAAGCTTGGCGCGCATCGGGCGATTCTCGCCGTCGTGATCGGTGGCGCGCTCGTCACCTATGGCGGTGTCAGCCTCTTCGTCGCGTTCTTCGTGCTCGCGCCGATGGCCACCGCCCTATTCCAGGCCGCCGATATCCCGCGCCGTCTGATGCCGGCCGCGATCGCGCTCGGCACGCAGACGTTCACGATGTCCGCGCTGCCGGGCACACCGGCGATCCAGAACGCGATCCCGATGCCGTTCTTTGGTACGACGCCGTTTGCGGCGCCCGGCCTCGGCGTCGTCGCGAGTATCGTGATGGTGGCGTTCGGGCTGTGGTGGTTGTCCTTGCAGCAATCGCGCGCGAAGGCGGCCAACGAAGGATTCGACGGACTCAACGCGGCGGTGAAATCCGCCGGGGCGCCGGCCAGCGACAATCTCGTGCGCGAACGCGCGAGCGTCTCGCAGAGTTTCGACCCAGAGGAAGCGAAACGCGGGCACGTCAGCGAGGATCTGCCGTCGTTCGGCGTCGCGCTCGCGCCGCTCGTGCTCGTCGTGCTGACGAACTTCGTGATGAACGTGATCGTGCTGCCGCGCATCGACGCGGACTATCTGGCCGAAGTCCGTTGGGGTGAGACGTCGCTTTCGGCAGTCGCCGGAGTGTGGGGCGTGTGCGTGGCGCTCGTCGTCGCGATCGTGCTGCTCGTGCTGCTCAATCGGCGCCGCCTGCCGGCGCTGCGCGAGACGATCGACGCGGGCGCGAATGCATCGGTGCTGCCTGTGCTCAACGTCGGCAGTCTGGTCGGCTATGGCGCGGTGATTGCCGCGTTGCCCGCGTTCGCGCTCGTGCGCGAATGGGTGCTCAGCGTCGGCGGTGGTCCGCTCGTATCGCTCGCTGTCGCCACGAACCTGCTCGCGGGATTGACTGGTTCGGCTTCAGGCGGTCTCACGATCGCGCTCGACGCGCTCGGCGGCACCTATCTTCAACTGGCCGCGCAACACGGCATCGACCCCGCGCTGCTGCATCGGGTCGCCGTGATGTCCTCCGGGACACTCGACAGCCTGCCGCACAATGGCGCGGTCGTGACGCTGCTTGCGGTATGCGGCTCGAACCATCGTGAGAGCTATCGCGACATCGTGATGGTCGCGATTCTCGGCGCGTTGCTCGCGCTGGTTGTGGTGATCGTGTTGGGCTCGCTGGTTGGCACGTTCTGAGGGCTTTGTGCTTTCTAAAGTATCGAGGGGTCTTGCGCTGACGTTGTTGTTGTTCGTCAGTGCAAGGCCCCTTTCCTGTTGCTGCTCGGCCGAGTCTGGATTGCTTGCCTGCTGACTAGCCGCTCACTTCACGCTGCCGCGCGCGCCGCATTCATCCGGCCGAACACGAACTGCCCCAGATACCAGACCAGCTCCGTATTCGCGAGGATCGCATCTTCGGTGACCGTCGACGGTTCGAGCTTCATCCGACGCAGCATCAGCTTGCCTTCGCGCGATGTCGTCCACGCATGCATCAGTTCCTTGCGCGTCTTCGCATCGGCGGCGTTGAAATGATCGCGGCCCTTGCGCGAATCCTCGTTCATGCGCGCACGCACTTCTTCTTCACGCGTCGCGATGCTGTTCGCCAGGGTTTTTCTCGTTTCGGTCTTGGCTGCCTGTTCCTGCGCCTCGTCCGCGAGCAGTTTGGCTTGCACGTCGACCATCGTGCGCTCGGCGTCGGAGATCTTCCAGTTGTCGCGTAGCGCGCGCATCAAATAGCCCGCGGGACTCTTCTTGACCTGGCCGCGCTTGATTCGGAAACGCGTGTATTCGACGGCCTGCTGAATGCGTTCGTCGGTCCACAGTTCGCGGTTCTCCGAAATCTCGCTGAACTGCTTGGTCGACAGCCCGAACTCGTCGGTGAGAATCTTGTACAGATGGCTCGCGTCGGCGAGGCTCGCGAGTACCGCGTCGGCTGTGTCCTTACGCTTGAGCAGGAAGCGGATGCGGTCGATTTTCTTCGACGTGGTGGATTCAGTCCGCGTCTCGTAGGACATCTCGACGTCCGACACTTCGTTGATCTCGCGCACCGCCGGTTCGAGCCAATCGCGCTTGAAGTATTTGAAGATGGCGGCGTTCGCGCCCATTTTGCCGGGCCAGTTGCGCATTTCCTCGAGCTGGATCCAGTCGGTGCGTCCTGCGGGAACGTTGGGCAAAACCTTGTCGTAGATCGCGCGCGCGAGACTGCGCGTGAACGCGGTGGAAATGCGCAAGCTCAGCCAGTGAGATTTCTGCGGATCGCGGATATGCGGCACGAGCCGTGGATGGACGTCGAAACGCATACGCCCGCGATGAAAGCCGACCATACCGATCAGTTGGACCTGCACCCACAGGTCGTCTTCACTGGGATCGCGGTCCGCGGGCGTATTCGTCACGCGAACTTTCGCGTTCTGAGCTTCGTCGGCGATCGTCCGCAAATGCTTCAGGTTGCGGCTATCGTAGCGCATCAGCCACTTGAAGTAGTTGAGTTCGACGTCGTACTGATCGCGCTGCTCGGGCTCCTGCGCGACGATGAAGTACGCGGCATCGAGAAAACGCCGCGCCGGCAGTCCCATGTTGACGATCTCGGTGAAGAAATCGTTGCGCTGATAACCGATCTCGCGATTGGCCTCGTTGATGCGCAATCCCTGATCGAACATGTCTTCGAACAGCGCGAGCGCCATCTGGCGTGACGTCGCTCTCGACTTGCCCTCTTCCGGATTGTCCGCGGCCATGTTCTTCATCCACTTTTTAGCTCCCGGGACTGTAAGCATGCGGTGGTGAGCTGTCAACACACAGAACCTCACCATCACAACGACGGCGGCGGTGGCCACTTTTTCGCCATTCCGCGATTTGGCACACAGAACCTCACCATCTACACAAGGAACCTCACCTTGCTAGAGGGACTTCCGCGCGGCGAAGCCTTATGGGACGGCCCATCCGACCTTCATTTCCTGCAGATGCACAACCCACCTCACCTTCGGAATTCGACGCACAGTCAAACACATGGAACCGCACCTTGCTGGGGAATTGGTCTCACCTTGCTGCACAGCCAACCGCACCTTTCAGCACAGCGAACCTCACCTTCGACACAACACACCTCACCTTTTCGGACCTAAGCCGTTGAATGAATTGAAGATCGTTTTGGTATGTAGGTTTGTGGGTTTGTTCTCGGTTTAAAAAAACCTACCAACTGGGAGCACGCAGCAAATTGACGTGAAGATTGCGCAATGCAGCATGGTGAGGTCGATTGTGCGATGCCTGGGAGCTTATGGACGGGGGCGTAAACAAGGTGAGGTTGGTTGTGCTTTTACGGTGAACTGCAAGGATTGGTGACGTCTTGGGCTCGGGCTGGCCGCCTGTGGCCGGCGGAAATCAGCGGTGCTAGGTGAGGTTGATTGTGCTTTTGCGCTGCAAGCGGATGGAGCGCTGGCCGGAAGGTGGCTACAAAACTGATAATGGTGAGGTCCGTTGTGCTGCAATTCGCCGGATTGGGCTTCGCGGAAATGAGAAAGTGCACAAATGACCTCACCCAGTGCTTAAGTTTTGAGCAGATTCGCCGAGTCGGCTGGGCCTATTACAGGGAAGGTGAGGTCATTTGTGCCCTCGAGCACGCGGTGTTTCTGGGCCTGTTTCGTTTCGACGACAGTTCCGCCACCGAAAACGCTGCGAAAACATGGAAATTTTCAGAAAATCTACATTTAAAACAGTAATTTAAAAAGCTATTTTCAAGTATTTCCTGTATTCTGAGGTTTCTGGAATTTTATGGATAAACCTCAGAATGGTCAGAACGAGCCAACTTCCTGCCGTAGACCGAACCGTTCACTTTGAGCAGATCAGTGAGTTCGCAGAAAAAGTCACCATTTTCACTAATGAGCTGCGTGACACGATTCTGGCTCCACGTCCTCGAAAAACGGCTCCCGTCTTCAAGACAGGCGAGATTGCCGAGATGTGCAACATCTCGCACTCGCAGGTTCAGTATCTCGCAACAAAAGGCGACGGAGAACTGCCTTCGGGCACGGCGGCCGGCACCGGCCGCACCCGGACCTTCACGCTGGAAGAAGCGCGGATCTGGGTACAAAAGATTTCCGACATCTACCAGACTCCGCTGGTCACTCGTCTGAAGGAACCAGACGGGAAGATCATCATCACCGCGCAGCTCAAAGGCGGTTCCGCCAAGACGACTACGACGATGTGCCTTGCCCAAGGGCTGTCGCTACGGGGGCGGAAAGTGTTGGTGGTCGATCTCGATCCGCAGGCGTCGCTCTCGGAACTGTGCGGACTGTACGCGGAAAAAGACGTGTCGCCTGAAGATACGGTATTGCCGTATGTCTACGACCAGGACATCGAGGGCGGCCTCGAGGGGCGGATTCAGTCGACGTACTGGGATGGCATCGACGTGATTCCCGCGCATACGGAACTGATCGGAGCAGAGTTCCATCTGCCGGCGATGCAAAAGATTCGGCCAGGTTTTCGTTTCTGGACCGTGCTGCGCCAAGGGCTCGAGCCGCTGCGCAAGAAGTACGACTACATTCTGATGGATACGTCGCCGTCGCTGTCGTACCTCAATCTGAACGCGCTGATGGCCGCGGATGCCATGGTGATGCCGATGGTGCCGGAAAACCTGGACTTCATCAGCTCGCTGTCGTTCTGGCGACTCTTCTCAGACGTGTCCAAAAGCTTCATCAAATTCGAGAAGGAAAAGAAATACGACTTTGTATCGCTGGTGTTATCGCGGGTCGATTATGGGCGGAACTCGTCGGCGCCGATCGTACGTGCGTGGGCGCAAAGCGCGTACGAAAACTGGTTGCATTCGATCGAGGTACCGGCGAGCTCGGTGATGAGCACCGGGGCGTTGGCGTTCTCGACCGTCTTCGACATTAGCAGCAATCACAGCGCGGCCAAGTCGCTGCAACGCGTGCGGCAGCCTCTCGTCGACTACTGTCGCTGGATCGACGAGATCTATTCGGAAAAATGGAGGAACGCGCAATGAGCAATATGCGAGAACAGTTGCTGGCCAAGACGTCCGGCATTCGCAAAACTTCGTCGATCAACGAGGACGAGGTGAAGCGCAGCAACCGCACGCAAACGGCGCCCGGCCTTGCCGGCGCGCTGGCCGTTGCGCAGCTTCGCGTGCAGGAATTGGAATCGACCGGCGTCGCATCGCAACTGCCGGTTGCGGGGATCTTGCCGAACCCGTGGCAGCCGCGCCGCGTGTTCAACGAAGCAAAGTTGGCCGAGCTTGCGGAGTCGATCCGGGAAGTTGGGCTGATGCAGCCGATCGTGGTCCGTCGTGTCGCCGACGACTATCAGATCGTCGCTGGTGAACGGCGTTGGCGTGCGCACAAGATGCTGGGGCAGGACACCATCAAGGCAGTCGTCGCGGATTGCTCCGACTCGGATATGGCCGTGCTGGCGATGGTCGAAAACATCAGCCGCGACGACCTTACTGACTATGAAATCGGCGTTGCGATCCGTCGATCGGAAGCGGAGTTTCCGAATCGCAAGCGACTGGCGGAAGCGATGGGCTTGTCTCGGGCGGGTCTGTACCAGTTCTTATCGTTCGATAATCTGCCGGACTTCATCAAGAAAGATCTCGATATTCAACCGCGACTCTTGGGCGGGACTGCTGCGCAAGCAATCGGGGCGGCCATCAAAAAGCACGGCGAGGATGGGGTTAGAGCGGCTCGTGAAATTTGGCCGCTGTTGGTGAGAGGCGAAATGGATCAAGGCAAGGCCGCGGCGGCAATCACTGCCTTGGCGACCCGGCAGACGACGTCGGCTGGTACCAGCGGACGCAGCATCGAGAAGTTTTTCGCGGGGCGAGAGCACGCTGGAAGCATCACGAAGGATGTCAGCAATTTCACGATCAAGATCAAGACCGGGGTGATCACCGAGGCGCAAGAAGTTCAGATACGACAGTTGATCGGACAGATGTTTCAGTCGCAGCCGAAAACGAGTTGATTTGATGTCTGATTCGTAGTGTAGAAAGGCCCGCCAAGTGCGGGCTTTTTTTCGGCCAGCCAAAATGGTCCGCTGACACGCATCAGCGTCCACCCGAGTGTCTAGACTCTAGACATTCATGCCGGCGCAAACCGACGTCGATATCAGAGCGCCGCCCCCGTGCGGACGGACATTCATTGCGCCTTCGGCGGTTCACGGGGAGACTCGCGTAGTAGTGCCTTCGCGGGGCAATCTTGCAAGAGCTGGTTGCTGGTCAGCTGCTGAACATGAGCGAGCCCGCCATTGACCCGGAATTTTTGAGGCAATCGGTGAGCTGGCTTCCACCGATTCGCTGATGGGTCATATTGTCGGAGGCACAGCCAAAATCGTTCGATGGCCACATGACGGCTGGAATGGTGGGCCAGCTATCTCTCCTTTGAAAGAGAATGTCTTCCGTCAAACCATCCACGGTCATTCTCAACCTCCCGCTACGATCCGGCCATTTGTCCGCGCCTCCGCTTGGTCATCGACGGCTCGCTCTCGCTAATGAGAAAAATCGCTGCCCTTGAGATCGACTCGCCGCTCGCCAACCGGACGCCGGCAAACAGGTGAAATATCGCGGGATACGCCGACAATGCTTTTCCATAAAGCGTCGAGTTCACGATGGCGCTCCTGGCCACAGCGCATTGGTGAATGTCGTCGACGCGTTTCACGGCCACTCCGATGTTCGAAAGCACCTATGGCCACGGACACGCGGCGCTCACACCAACGCTTATCGACCATACAGTCGGCGGCATTTCTGCCGGCAAATCCGTCCCATACGATTCGCGATGGAATCCGGATGCACTGACGCGCAAAGAAAGGCCGTGCATTTGGCTTGCCCTCAGCGGGCAGACGGCATACGTCAAGGTGCGGCGGGAGCCAGCCCCGCTATTACTCAAAAACCGCGCTAGGCGATGTCCGCATTTCGTAGCGCGATCCCTCTAGACTTAAGCAGATCAAACCAACCGTCAGCGGTGTTCGCATCGGATTCGAGCGGCGCAAGCTTGCCCTGGAATCATGTCCCATTGCAGATCCTGCCAGTCGCCCGACGGCCAGAAGTCAATCGCCAACACCTCCCAACCGCTACGCATTTGACGGTTCGTGCGTCAAGCCAAACTCTGCCCGTTGTTAGTGACAAGACACGTTCGGATAAATAATCGCGGTCGACAAGTCTGCGGATCGACTCGCGCCCTCCCGGGATGCCCGGCTCGTCGTTTTCGAAGGCATGCATCGCGACCGCGCCGATCATCGTTTGGCTCAGCACTTGAGCAATGAGCTAATAGACTGCAACGGATGGTTTCCGTCTGGTCTCGTATGTCGGGGGCTACTCGGTGAGCCGCCGCCAGACCACGCGGTCAGCGGGAAATCAAAATCGCAGCGCTCGGCTTATCGGCAATAAACCCGATGGACGATGGTTGGCGGGATGGGCGGGGGCAATCGCGAAAGTCTTCGTGGACGGAAAGAGTCGTCGGCCGGCTCTCCCTGTGACATTGATTGGCGAGACGGTTGCGCGTCACATGATCCCCAACGCGAGCCACTATTTATCGCCGAGCGCGTCAACAACTCAAGCTTCAACGCATACCACAGTCGTCCATGAACGATCTAATAACATACGGTACCAGAGCACGCGGGCAACTTCTACGAACTTAATATCGAAAAAGGACCGAGTATTAGCCAATCCGAGCGCGAACCGCCCATTCCGCAGCCGATCTCGCCAACGGGGGTCTCGTGAAACATTGGGAAACGTCTTTCATATATCATAACTCATTGTTTTAAAAGGTCTTTTTCTGCTAATCGAAGCATTGTTTCACGTCGATCAATCAAATTGGTGCACGATACCCCGTCACTTCCATCCATCGCGGACCAGACGCAGGAATGCACCCACGCGACCCAACGATCCGTAACATCCAATACGTAATTTGTAGCGAATTAATTGGAGGGCTTGCGCTGACCATTCGAACGTTTCGCTGACTTGATCGATCTCGCCAAGCCCACGCCGTCGCGAAAAAACACCCGGCTGCTCCGCCGTCACTTCGCCGACCCCACCTCCTCGCAAACCCGCCCACGCTGATCGATCTGCTCGATATCCTCACGCAAGATCCGCCGGATCTCGAGGATCGGCCGCGGCGTCTGCTGCACGCTGTGCCCGGCAATGATTGCCTTCTCCGATAGCGCGCCCGCGAGATGCGCGCTGCGATAAGGAACGACGCCATCGTTGGAATCTTCGAGCGGCCCGCTTTCGCGGCACCACGCGATGATCGAACGGAAGCAAACGTGAAGGCCGATCGGCAACTTCGAGATCGCGCGGATCAACGGATCGATTTCGCCCGACTGTTCGATGCTGTTCGGCGCGTGGAAGGTCTGTGCCTGCGCTTCGATGTTCGTCGCCGTCCCCATCACTTCCTTGAACTCGTTTAGCAGGGCAAGCGGCAGACGTACGAGGTTGGCCGTCCAGCGCGACAGCCGGTTGCTCGCGAACGGTGTGCCTTGGTGGGATGCCGCGATAAATATGGCGCGCTCGACGTGCGGCATCGGTGCGAAGTTCAGTAGCCGATCGAGCCGCGCATCCTCACGACCTCTTCGAGCGTGCCCTGGCTGGACCAGATCAACGTGGTGACGTTCGGCGACGGCATCTCGCCGAAATAGCGCGACGCCGGCTTCGGCCGTCCCGCGGTCGGTGACGACACACCGCTATCGGCTTCGGCATTGCCATCTCCTTCGCCATCGGCATCGCCACCCGCGTCGGCGTCCCGGCGAACGACAGCCGCGACGCCGGGATAACTTCGCGCGGTTCGCGCACGCCTTCGGGGCGACGGGTCCGGTCCGGCTGAGGTCAAGATGAACGGACCAGCCTGCGATGTATTGCGTGCTCGGCACGTCCTTGCCAGCATCGGTCGCGAGCGCGCCGCGCAGAAACAGCGCGCGCAAGCTCTTGCACCGCGTAGTTGTAATGGTCACGGACCTGGGTCTGACGATCTTCGAATGCACGGTCGCCAGCAGAGCGTTCACCCAGCAATAGAAACGCATACGCGAATCGCGCGGCCCTGAGCCAAAGATCGAATCGCGCGTCGCTCCATTCGCAGGCGTTGGCCGGTGTGTTCGTGATGGCCATCTGCAACGACAGTTCGGCGAGGCTCGACAAACGCCAGTCGGTATTGATTCCGCCGACGGTCGAGACGGTATTGATGCAATCCAGCGGCTCGCGTTGGCAGGTGTTTCCATCAGACGGCCGGTCGACAGAATATCGCCGCGGCGCATCGCGATGAAGGATCCGGTGGACTCTACGCCCGGCAAATCGCTGGTGCGACCCATGCCGTTCGCCATAATGCGTATTGGCTCCAATGAGAAAGAATCCCGATTTAACTAATCACGGCTGCTCCTTCGGCGAACAAAGTCCTTGAGACCTCTAGCGTTCTTTCCGAGCGCACCATGGAATAAATTTATATGCCCGACGTAAGTCGCGAATCGATTGACGGCTAGCGCATGGATCGGCCATGATGCCCGTGACGAACTGCGAAAGGGCACAATGACGCACGCGTGACACGGGCAGCCCATCAGTGAACTGCGCGAAGTCATGAACGCCCTGTTGATCGTGCTGGAATCGCCGTCCATTCCGTACAGGGCGGACTAGTGAATTTCCACAGTGTTTCTTCGGCGTGGCGAAGCAGCTTGGCAGTTACACAGGATGCCTGATCAACGGAGCCTGAATGACGACGCATAACGTTGCCGGTCCGACAGAAGGAATGCGGACCACTATGAATCCCCGAGCAACCTGTAGAGCCTCGTAATCGCCGGCCCGCGAGCTACGTTGCCGCCGGGTGTGCGACATGGGTTGCACCAGCAGTCAGCCGAGGACGTCATGACCGCAAACCGTTCCGAAGCACCGCAGCCAGGCCGATCAGCCAGCGTCGCATTGACCGGCGTATTGTCGTGCGCGTTGGCCTGTGCGCTCGTCGGTTCGCTGTCGGGCTGCCAACGGCAGACCGAAACACAGAACGGCGAAACGAGGCCAGCCGTGCAGCTCACCAGGGTCGAACCGGCCGACGCCTCCGCCATTCGCATATTTACCGGGCGAGTCGAGCAGACCAGCATCTCGCCGCTCGCCTTCGAAGTATCGGGCCGCGTCGTGCAGATCGCGGTGCTCGAAGGCGCATCCGTGAAACGCGGGCAGGTGATCGCGCGTATCGATGAAGAACCCTACAAGCTGCAACTGCAACGTGCGAACGCGCAGTATCAGCAACTGAGCGACAACCTGAAGCGTCAGGCGGTGCTGCGCAAGGACGGGATTCTGTCACAGGCTGCTTATGAGCAGCTGTCGGCTGCCACGGACGCCGCACGCGCAGCACGCGACATGGCGAGCCGCGACTTGCGCAATAGCCGGCTCGTCGCGCCATTCGACGGCCGGATCGCTCGCCGCAACATCGAGATCCAGCAGGTCGTGCAGGCTGGCGCACCCGCTTTCAATCTGGAAAACATCGGCCGTGTCGATGTCGGCGTCGATCTGCCTCAGAGCATTGCCGAACGGCTGTTCGTCGACAAGACGCTGAGAGCCGAGGCGTGGCTGCGCGAGCGGCCGCAGAACCGCTTCGCGCTAGTGTTCCGCGAACGGACCACGCAGACCTCGCCGACTTCGGCCGGCTACCGGCTCGTGTTCTCGATCGAGGGACCGCATAGCGCCATGCTGTTACCCGGCATGGCGTTGAGGGTACAGATTTCCGACACGGCCCGGCAAGCTGCGCAAAACGACAATCAAGGCTACTTCGCGATTCCGATCGCGGCGGTGTCGATCGGCGCGGACGGTCAGCGCAGTCTCTGGCGCTATGATGCGGCGTCCGGCCGTGTGCATGCGGTGCCGGTCAGCGTGCGCGAAATTCGCAATGACGATGCGGTCGTCGCGGGTGCGGTCGCGGAGGGCGACCGGGTGGTGGCGGGCGGCTCGCAGTTCATGAAAGAGGGAATGGCGGTCCGTCCAATGGATGTGCCTCAATGAACCTCGCGCGCCCCCTGATCGAAAAGCCGTTGATCGCATGGGTTCTGACGCTGATCTCGCTGTTGGGCGGCCTTTTTGCGTACTACAACATCGGGCGGCTCGAAGACCCGAAGTTCACGATCAAGACTTCGGTCGTCGTGACGCTGTATCCGGGCGCGAGTGCGCACGAGGTCGAGCAGGAGGTGACAGACCGCCTCGAAAGCGCGATCCAGCAGATGCCGCAGGTCGAGAAGCTGACCTCGCGTTCGATGCCGGGCTACTCTGAAATCCGCGTCCAGATTCGCGACCAGTACACGTCGGCGCAATTGCCGCAAGTGTGGGACGAATTGCGCAACTCTGTGTCGGATGCGCAGGTACGGTTGCCGCCGGGGGCGGGCCCGACACTCGTGCTCGACCGCTTCGGCGACGTCTACGGGATGTTCTACGCGCTGACCGGCGAAGGCTATACGCAGGCGCAACTGTATGCATACGCGCGCGAACTGCGCCGCCAGTTGCTGACGCTCGACGACGTGTCCGACATCGTGATCGCCGGTCAGCAGCAGGAGCAGATCTCGGTCGACGTCGACCAGTCGCAACTGATCGCCAACAATCTTTCCACCGACGACCTCGCGCAGACGCTGTTCCTGCAGAACGAGGTGCGGCCCGCGGGCCGCGAGCGCGTCGGCGACTTGTCGTTGCGGATTGCGCCGACGGGCTCGCTCGATTCACTGCAGGCCATCCGCTCGCTGCCCGTCAACAATACGCCCGGCCCGCTTCTGCTCGGCGACATTGCTCGCGTGAGCCACGGCTACGCGACGATTCCGAACCAGGTCATTCACTACAACGGAGAGCCCGCGGTCACGATCGGCATCAGCGCGCGACCGCGCGTCAACGTGGTGAGGGTCGGCGAGCGCATCACGGCGAAACTCGCCGAACTGGAGCGCGACCGCCCGATCGGCATCAAACTGTACTCGCTTTACGATCAGCCGCAGGTCGTCGATGAGAGCGTGCGCGGTTTCATTTTCGACGTGTTCCTGTCCGTGTCGATCGTCGGTGTCGCGCTCGGCATCGGGCTTGGATGGCGTGCGGGGATCGTGCTCGGCGTCGAGTTATTCCTGTCGATTCTTGGCACGCTGCTCGTCATGTACGCGGCGGGGATCGAGTTGCAGCGCATTTCGCTCGGTGCGCTGATCATCGTGATGGGCATGCTGACCGATAACAGCATCGTGGTGGTCGAGGGCATGCTCGTGAGGGTGCAGCGAGGCAAGTCGCATCTCGAGGCGGCGACCGAGATTCTCAAACAAAGCCAATGGATTCTGCTTGCGTCTACCATCGTGGGGATTCTGGCTTTTTCGGGCATCGGTCTGTCGCCGGATGCGGTCGGCGAATTCTGTGCGTCGCTGTTCGCCGTCGCTGCGATTTCGCTGCTATTTAGCTGGGTGATCGCCATCGCGCTGACGCCGCTGTTCGGCACGTATCTTTTCAAGCCTGCGGACATCATCGATGAAGACCCGTTCAAGGCGAAGCTGTACAAGCGTTATGGCGAGTTGTTGTCATGGGTCACCCGACGGCGCGTGCTCGTGGTGATCGGCCTCGTCGCGCTGACGGTACTCGCCGGCTGGGCGTTCCGTTTTGTCGAGCAGAGCTTCTTCCCCGCGTCGACGACGCCGATCTTCTATGTCGATATGCGTTTGCCGCGCGGCGCCGATATTCGCGCGGTCGTCGAAAAGAGTCGCGAAGTCGAGAAGGTGCTGCTCGAGCATGCGGATGTGAGCAACGTGCAATCGTATATCGGCTCCGGCGCGACGCGCTTCTTCCTTGTCTACGATCCGGAGACGCGCGATCCGTCGTACGCGCAGTTCATCGTCGGCGCGAAGGACCTGCGCCTGATCGACGTGATGCTTCCGGACATCGAAGCGGATCTCAAGAAGCGCTTCCCCGAGCAGCACTGGACGGTGACGCGGCCGAACTTCGGCCCCGGCGGAGGCGCGGCAATTCAGGCGCGCTTCTCCGGTCCCGATCCGGCCGTGCTGCGTCGCTTGTCGCAGGAAGCGCAGAACGTGCTGAAGGCCGACGGCCGCATCATCGCGATCCGCGACGACTGGGAGAACCCGATCAGCATCGTGCGGCCGGAGTTCGACGAGTCGCGCGCGCGCTCGCTCGGTGTGACGCGCCGGCAGGTCACCGACACCATGGCTTATGCAACCGAGGGCCTGCGCGCGGGCATCTATCGCGAAGGCGATCAGTTGCTGCCGATCGTGCTGCTCTCGCCCGACTACACGCGCGGCGTCGCGGGTCTGCAGGACTTGCAGGTGTTCAGCGCCGGTCTGCGCCGCTACGTGCCGCTCGGCGACGTGGTCAACGGCTTCACGGTCGGGACCGAGGAAGGTCAGATTGCGCGCGAGGACCGGATTCGCACGATCACCGTATCGGCGAACCCTATCTACGGGCAGAACAGTGTCGACGCCTTCAACCGCATTCGCTCGGGCATCGAGGACATCAAGCTGCCTTCGGGCTATCGCTTCGAATGGGGCGGCGAGCACGAATCGTCGACGCGTGCGCAGCAGAGCCTGTTCCGGCAACTGCCGCTCGGCTTCATCGCGATGGCGTTGTTGGTGCTGATGATGTTCGGACGCCTGAAGCCTGCGCTCGTCGTGCTGCTCGTCGTGCCGATGTCGATCTGTGGCGTGACGATCGGTCTGCTGCTGTTCCGCGGCGCGTTCGGCTTCATGGCGTTGCTCGGTCTATTGAGTCTGATCGGCATGCTGATCAAGAACGCTGTCGTGCTCGTCGAAGAGATGGATGCGCAGGTCGCCGCCGGCGTACCGCGCATGCAGGCGGTGACCCACGGTGCGATGAGCCGCTTGCGTCCGGTGATGCTGTCGGCCGGCACGACGGCGCTCGGCATGGCGCCTCTGTTGTGGGACCCGTTCTTCAAGGACATGGCGATTACGATCATGTCGGGCCTTGCTTTCGCCACCGTACCGACGATGGTCGCCGTGCCGGCGCTGTACTCGATGCTGTTCTCAATCAAGCAGGCGGAATGGGAGCCGGGCCGACACCCGGAAGCAAGATGATCCGCGCGCGCCACTGTCTTTTCGCCGTCGCGGCGCTGCTGCTCGAAGCAGGTTGTTCGGGTTCGTTGCAGCTGGAAAAGCCCGCCGCCTTTCCGCCGCAGTATTCGGAGGCCCAACCGGACGCGGCGGCCCCGATGTCCGCGCAGGATCTCGCCGCATGGTGGACCCAGTACCACGATCCGACGCTGAACAAACTGATCGAACTCGCGCTCGCGCGCAACTTCGACATCGCCACCGCTTACGCGCGCGTCGATCAGGTGCAGGCCGGGATTCGATTGGCTCGCTCGCAACTGTTGCCATCGCTCGGTGCGAGCGTGAGCGGCGCAAAGTTTCACGGCGGCGAGACACAGCTCGAGTTCGCGCAGTTCCTCGGCATCACCAATACCGATGCGCAGTTCTGGCGAGTCGGATTGCAGGCACAATGGGAGATCGATCTGTTCGGCCAGGGACGCTCGCGGCTCTCGGCGGCACGGGAGCAGGTACGCGCGGCAGCGGGCGATGCGGAAGCGGTGCGCCTGAGCGTGGTGTCGGGTGTCGCGGATCTGTACGTCACGTACCGCGGCCTGTTGCGTCAGCGCACGATCCTGTTGCAAAGCCGCGCGATCGCGGACGACTTCGTCGACATCGCCGAAAAGAGCTTTACCGCGGGCCTCGTGATGAGTACCGACATCGAAGCGGCGCGCGCTGGCCGTGCGCAGGTCGATGCGCGTTTGCAGGACTTGGAGAACGGCATCGCTCAGGCGCGGCTGAATTTGCAGAATCTGTGCGGCTTGCAGCCAGCGGAGTTCGCGGGAATCCTCGATGAAAGCGACACGCTGATGACCGCGCTGCCGCATATCGAGCCCGGCCAACCCGTCGATCTGCTGATGCGGCGCCCGGATCTGATCGCGGCGCAGGCCCGCGTGAATGCGGCGGTCAGACAGTCGGATGTCGCGCGACTCGACTACTGGCCGACCATATCGCTAAGCGGCATGCTCGCGCGCAACGGTTGGGAGTTCGCAGGTCAAAACCTCGGGACCAGCACGTTCTGGCTATTCGGCGCGGCGATGGCAATGCCGCTGATCGACTTCGGCGCGCGGCGCTCGCAGGTGGAGTCGTCGGATGCGCAGGCGCAGCAGGCGATGTTCAACTACGAAAAGACCGCGCTCGGCGCGTTCTATGACGTCGAGCGTGCGCTGGCGCGTTTGAACCGGCAGGACGAGTTGTTCAACGCGCGCAATGAAGAAGTCGCGCGTCGTACCACGCAGCTGAACCAGGTGCGACGTCGCTACGAGCTCGGCGATACCGGCCGTGTCGATATCGATCAGGTGCGGGTTGCGCTGCTCGAAAGCCAGTCGTCGCAGGCGAGGGAAGAGGTCGGCAAACTGCAGGCACAGTTCGCGCTGTTCAGAGCGATGGGGGGCGGCTGGTTGGCCAATCCGCCAGTCGCTGCGAATCCACAAACGCCGACGGGGCCCGCGGCCGCCGCCGGGAACGCACCGGCGCCGGCGTCACAATGAGCGACGACGAGGCACCGCAAACGCACGAAACATTCGCAAGGCCGTTGGCTTCGGTCGGGAGGACTAACAGGAGATGCGCAACGTACGCGTACCTGCTCCGCGTAAGTCCCTTTCTGGAAGAAATCAGCTTCTCTGAAGGGTGAACGATGGCAACCCAGGTCGAGACGAAACTGTCGTTACCCGCATTGACCGCGATGGTCGTCGGCTCAATGGTGGGCGCAGGGATATTCTCGTTGCCGCGCAATTTCGCACGCGCGACCGGACCGTTCGGCGCCGTCATTGCATGGTGCGTGGCGGGCATCGGCATGTATGCGCTGGCGCGCGTGTTCCAGGCGCTCGCACAGCGCCGGCCCGAACTCGATGCCGGCGTGTTCGCCTATGCGCGAGCGGGCTTTGGCGATTATGCGGGCTTTCTGTCCGCATTCGGCTACTGGATGGCCGGCTGCTTCGGCAACGTGTCGTACTGGGTGCTGATCAAATCGACGCTCGGCGCTTTCGTCCCCGCCTTCGGCGAAGGCAATACGGCGACCGCGATCATCGTGTCGTCGGTGGGCATCTGGCTGTTTCATCTGGTGATGCTGCGCGGTGTCCAGCAGGCCACGATGATCAACACGATCGTGACGGTCGCGAAAGTGATTCCGATCGTGCTGTTCATCGTGATACTGATCGCGCTGTTTCGCGCCGACATGTTTCATGCAAATCTGCGGGAAGGCAACGATCAGCTCGGCAACGGCTTGTTCTCGCAGGTTCGCGCGACGATGCTCGTCACCGTCTTCGTGTTCGTCGGTATCGAAGGTGCGAGCGTGTACTCGCGCTACGCGAAAAAGCGCTCGGACGTCGGCGCCGCGACGATCACCGGCTTCGTCGCGGTGCTGTGTCTGCTGGTGCTGGTGACTCTGCTGCCTTACGCGAGCTTGCCGCGCGCCGATCTCGCGGTGATGCGCCAGCCGTCGATGGCCGCGGTACTCGGCGCGCTGCTCGGCCCATTCGGCGTCGTGTTCATCAGCGCCGGTCTGATCATTTCGATCCTTGGTGCATACCTCGCATGGTCGCTGATCTGTGCCGAGGTGCTGTTCGCCGCTGCGCGTCTCGAGACGATGCCGCGCATCTTCGCGCGACAAAACGAGCGCAAGCTGCCGGTCGCGGCGATCTGGCTCACGAGCACCGTGGTGCAGTGTTTCGTCATCAGCACGTACTGGTCGACCGATGCGTTTGCGCTGATGCTCAATCTGACGAGCTCGATGGCGCTGATTCCGTATTTCCTCGTGGCTGCGTACGGCATCAAGGCTGCGCGTCGCGATAGTGGACAGAATGGCGGCACCTTGAGCGGTGCGTTGCGCACCGAGTATTTCGTCGCTATGTTCGCGACGTTCTATACGGCCTTTCTGCTGTTCGCGGGCGGCCTGAAGTTCCTGATGCTATCGGCACTGCTTTATGCGCCCGGTACGGTGCTGTATGTCTTGGCCAAACGCGAGCGCGGCATGCGGGTGTTTTCGAAAGTCGAGTGGGTCATCTTTGCCGTCGCGGCCTGCGGCGCGATTGCCGCGCTGATCGGCCTCGCGACCGGCACGATCGTCATCTGAGCGGTCGATCATCGTAGTCGCGCGAGCGCGGCTCGATCGGAACGTGTTCGCGGGAGAGCGATCGCAGCATGGACAAGCGCGTCAGACTTTCAGCGCCGGGCCTGATGGCGATGGTGATCGGCTCGATGGTCGGGGTGGGCGTCTTTTCGTTGCCGCAGGCGCTCGGCAAATATACCGGCGTCGTCGGGTCGTTGATCAGCTGGGCCATCACCGGCTCCGGCATGCTGATACTCGCGCTGATCTTTCAACGGCTCGCATGGCGCAAGGCCGAGCTCGACGTCGGCGTCTATACATATGCGCGCGTCGGGTTCGGACGCTATACGGGATTTCTGTCGGCGTTCGGCTACTGGTGCGCCAGCTGTCTCGGCAATGTGGCCTATCTCGTGCTGATCAAGTCCGCGCTCGCGATCGTCGTGCCCTCGTTCGGCGCCGGCAATACGTCTAGCGCGATCGTCAGTTCCTCGCTGATGATCTGGGTGTTTCACTATCTGATTCTGCGCGGCGTGAAGGGCTCGTCGATTGCGAATGCGTCTATGACGGTCGCCAAGTTGCTCGCGCTGGGACTGTTCGCGGTGCTCGTGCTGTCGAGCGTCGAGTGGCGGGTGTTCGTCGCGAATCTGTGGACCGGTCCCGAGCCGTCGGCGACCGGTCTTTTCGATGAGGTGCGCAAGACGATGTTGGGGACGGTCTTCGTGTTTCTCGGCGTCGAAGGCGCGAGCGTTTATTCACGGCACGCGCGCGAACGGCGCGACGTCGCGTCGCGACCGTGGTCGGCTTTCTATGCGTGCTTGCGTTGATGGTCATGGTCACGTTGTTGTCGTATGGCGTATTGCCGCTCGAGCAGCTGGGTACGCTAAAAAATCCGTCGATGGCTGGCGTGCTGAGCGCCGCGGTCGGTGCCTGGGGCGCGGTCGTGGTCAAGCTCGGCCTGTTGATATCGGTACTCGGCTCCTATCTCGCATGGACGCTGATCGCCGTCGAAATTCTGCACGCGGCGGGCAAGAGCCGTACGATGCCCGCGTTTCTCGGCCGAGAAAACCGCAACCACGTACCGGTCGCCGCGCTATGGATGACGAGCCTCGTGATCCAGGCGTTTCTGATCGTGACGCTGTTTTCGAAAGAAGCGTTCACGCTGGCCAAGGAGTTCACGACATCGATGAGTCTGATTCCATATCTGTTCGTCGCCGGCTATGGATTGAAGCTCGCCGCGAGCGGCGAATCGTATGCGGGGCAGCCGTGGTCACGGCGCATCGATTTTATGCTCGCGCTGATGGGCTGCGTCTATGCGCTCTTTCTCGTGTACGCGGGCGCCCTGCATTATCTGTTGATGTCGACCGTGCTTTACACGGCGGCGACTGCATGGTTCTACATCGCCGAGCGCCACAAGGGAAAACGGCCTGTGTTTACGCCGCTGGAACGCTGGCTGTTCATCGTGGTTCTGCTTACCGCGCTGGTCGCGTTCGCCGATCTCGTGCGCAATCATTTCGGGGCTTGAGCATATCAGTGCCGCTCGCAGGTGAGGACGGTGCTCAGGAGATAGCTTGCCGCGCGCCGCGGGGCTCACATCAGCGCGGCCTCGCGAATGCAGCGAATGAAATGGTCGGCCGGGCGCGTGTGAATCGCGCCTTCGCGCTGCATCAGATGCAATCTCGCAGTGCGCGACGTTTCAACGAAATCCAGCCTTTTCATATGCCCCGTCGAGTTCACGAGTTCGAGCGTGTGCGAAGCCCAGGCCATCACGGCGTCGATGCTGAGTGCGAGGCTGTACATCAGCGATTGCGACGTGCAGCGAGTGATCCGGCTCGGCAGCGGCAGGCCCTGACGGTTGAACAGATCGGCGACGAATTGCGGATAGTCGTCGGTAGTGTCGGAGTGGACCCATTCGACATCGCACAGATCGGCGAGCGAACTGGCCTTCGCGAGCGCGCCGTTCGCGCGCACTGCGAACGCCAAAGGATAAGACAGCAGTTCCGAACATTCGATCGACGAATCGGCGGACGATTCGGTCGCCGCGGCGAGCGCGAAATCGAGGGAACCCTGCGCCGACCGCGGACCAGGTGGATCTCGCTACCAACATTGCGAAAGGCGTACACGGTGTTCAGTCGGTGACGAGCCGCGTCGTGGTGCGCAAGGAATTCAGCACACGGGGCAGCAACTACCGAGGAATCGCGACGGGTCCGACTGGGCCTAGATGTTGACTCGAAGCACGACGTTGCTCGTCGTCATTGCTGCTTCTTGTGGAACGCTCAACGTACTTGCCGCTCGCAAGCGTGTCTGGAGAGCACCTTGAGCCAAGCACTCCTTGTACCTATGACGCATATAGGAATTCTCCGATTTTTTTCCTGTTAGCGCCCCGTACAATCCGGCTAAGTTGAAGGCGGGAGTCTTTTAAATTCTCGCCGCTGAGCGGGGCGCGTTGCGCTATCCCGTCTTCATGATGATCCATGTCAGGTTGCACGCGAAAAATTACTTTGTTTTTACCAAAAGCGCACCGACCCGCTCAGCGATTTCAATTGATTCAAATAAACAGTGGCTCAAAAACCTCCGACGAGTGGCATGGGCGAGATATCCCCGCGCCCTTTCCGTCATGTAACGGCGTGAAATGACATCGTACTTTGGTAACAAAGCATGCAGGTGTGTCTGCACGAGAAAGGTATTCACCAGCGTGGTATGGAGTGCGAGTGAACAAAATCAGAGTGGCTATTGCCGACGATCATCCATTCATTCTCCTCGGCGTCGAGCATCTTCTCCAGCGTTGTCCGGATATTCAGGTCTGTTTCAAAAGCGAAACGATTGGCCAGCTTCTCCAGCTGTTGGTTGAAGTACCAGTCGATGTGCTCGTGTGCGACTACGAATTCGAAGGCGATCCGTATGCCGATGGTCTCAATCTTCTTGATCGCATCCGGCGTGTCGCTCCAACCTTACGAGTAGTGTTCCTGAGTACGCACTCTTCCACGCACCTCATTTCGGCTGCGCTCAATGCGGGGGCGGCCGGCTTTGTCGGTAAGGGGCCGGAGGGCTTTGTCAGCCTTACCGCTGCCATTCGTGCCGCCAAAAATAAGAGCGTCTTTCTGCCTGATTCCATTGCGAACAAGATGTTGCGCGCAACGGCGCGCGCAGCGGAAGGCGGATCTTCTCTCAATTTGCTATCCAAAAATGAGTCGACAGTCGTGCGAATGATCTGCGACGGCATGTCGATCGCCACAATCGCCGAGCGGCTCAATCGCAGTCCCAAGACCGTCAGCAATCAGAAGAACGCTGGCATGAAGAAGCTGGGTGCCAGAAACGACGTAGAACTCGTCACGATCGTGCGCGAGTGGTCCTGCTCGTAGCTATTGCCGCGATCCCCAGGCGGATTCTGTAGTTCTCCTAGCGCCTTTTCCTACCGTATGGCGGTCCTGACATCGACTCAGTTCGAGGAATCGACACGCCGTTTGTCGGCTGTCCCATATGGGATTTCATTTTGGGTATCGGCCCATTAACACCGATCTTCTTCAATGACATCATTCCTCTGCCTTGACGATCGCTGGGGAGCTCCGGCTTCACAAGGGTGTGTAGTTTTGAAATAGCAACAAAGAGGAATCTCATGAAAAAACAAGTGACGCAACTCATGATCGCGGTGGCCGGCCTGTCCGTCGCGCCGATGGTTTTCGCTCAAGCCGCACCGGGCACAGGTCAGGTAACGTTCAACGGCGAACTGATCGACGACACCTGCGTGATTAACGCCGGTGACGACGACAAGACGGTCACGCTGCCTACCCTGTCTACCCAGTCGCTGGTTGCAGCTGGCCAAACCGCCGGCTCCAGGATGTTCGAAATTTCGGTGTCGCAGTGCCCGGCAACGCTGAACAATGTCGCGGCGCATTTCGAGACCACGAACATGGACCCGGCTACGCGTAATGCCATCAATCAGGCAAGCACTTCGCCGGCTTCCAATGTCGAAGTGCAATTGCTTGACAGTGATGGCAATACGCCAATTCTTCTGGGTAGCACGGGTTCGTTCGTTCCTGTCGCGAGCAACGGCACCGCAACGATGAACTACGGCGGCCGGTACTACGCAACGAACAAAACCACGGCCGGTAACGTGACGGCTGTTGTTCGCTACACGTTGGCATATCAGTAAGCCAGTCCAAGCCGAATGGCATCGGGTTGCGCTTCTTCTCTGAAGGCAACCCGAATTGACATTCCGCTTATCGGTCGCGTGGAGGAGCGAGTGTCTTCAATGAAATTCTCTAGATATCTGGCTGCGGCCATAGCGTGCAGTGTCGCGTCGTTTGCTGCACAAGCTGCTATCACCATTACCGGTACGCGAGTTATTTATCCGGCGCAAAACCGTGAAGTCAACGTTCGTTTGAACAATGTTGAGAGCCGCCCGGTCCTGGTCCAAGCGTGGCTGGACGACGGCGATGCGGCAGCTGCGCCGAATGAAATCAAGGTGCCGTTTACGTTGTTGCCAGCCGTATTTCGAGTCGAACCTCACCGAGGTCAGGCTTTGCGCATCATGTTCGCGGGCGGCGACCTGCCAGTTGACCGTGAAACAGTCTACTGGTTGAACGTTCTCGAAATTCCGCCGAAGCCTAAGGACGCTGATGACCGGAACATGATTCAGCTCGCGTTCCGTACGCGTATCAAGATGTTTTACCGGCCCGCATCGTTGCTCGATGACCCAACGGCGGGGCGAGCTCAACTGAAGTGGCATGTCGAGTCGGATGACAAAGGTCAGAGGGTCATTCGTCTCGACAACCCATCGCCCTACTACATTTCCGTCGGCATGGCGGAAGTAGAGACGGCAGGCAAGAAAATCGCTCTGTTGCCCACTATGGCACCTCCGTTCGGGCACGTTGATCTCCATCCACAAGAAGGAAAGCTGGATATCAAAGCTCCTGCCACGGTTTCCTACACAGTTCTGAACGACTTCGGCACAGCGATCAAGGACTCGGCGGTGGTGGTAGGAGTGCAAAGCGCGGAAGCGCAAAAGAATCAATAACTGGAATACGGTATGTCGGGCGTGCGGAACAGTAAGACGGCGGTTGCAACAGTATTCACTAATGTCCCTTTCCGATTCCACCCACTGGCGTGGGCGGCAATCGTAGCGTCGGGCTGGGTCTTTTCCGCGAATTCCGCGGTCGCCGCATGTGCGCCGGATTCGGGCGGGGCGACGCCGCCCAGCGACTGCTCGGCGTCCGAACTGCCGCAGCAGGCAGTTGGTGCCAACGTAGAAGCTGCGCATACAGATGCGTCATCTGACTTGCCGACATTGAATGCGCCGTCTGTGGAAGCTCCGCAAGAAGTCGAGTTCAATCCCGCGTTCTTCACGGGCAACGTCGCCGATCTGTCGCGCTATACGCGAGGTAATCCTGTTGCTCCGGGTGTTTATCCGGTCGAACTGCTCGTCAATGGTAAGAAGCGTGGACGCTTCGATGTCGTTTTTCAGGCGGTACCGGACTCGGATATCGCCAGGCCTTGCTTCACGATATCCAGCCTGGACCGGGCTGGCGTAGATACCGAACGCGTGATCCAACGGCTAACGGAAACCGGAAAGGGCGACGTCGACGATACAGATGCGTCATCGCAATGCGTGCCGCTGGCGGAAGCCATACCAGGATCGCTGGCATCGTTCAACAGCGCCGATCTCCAACTCGATCTGTCGATTCCACAGATCGAACTGCGCAAGGAGGCTGCCGGTTATGTCGATCCATCCCGTTGGGACAACGGGATCAACGCAGGCTTCGTGCAATACAGTCTCGCCAGCTATACGACTCACCAGAACAATGGGAGCGGAGACTTCAGCAGTGCCTACCTCGGTCTGCAAAGCGGATTCAACGTGAACGGCTGGCGTTTCCGGCAGTGGGCCACGGCAAGCGTGCAGAACCGGAGTCCCGACGCGCATTGGCAAAGTGTCGCGCTGTTCGCGCAGCACGATGTCACGGCGCTTAAAAGTCAATTGACGATCGGCGACAGCTCGACGAGCGGTGACGTCTTCGATTCGTTCAACGTGCGTGGCGTCCAGCTTTCGAGCGACGACCGCATGTTGCCGGATTCCATGCGCTCCTACGCACCGGTTGTGCGTGGCGTGGCCGATACCAATGCACGCATCATCGTCCGTCAGAACAACGTCATCGTGGCGGAGACCAGCGTACCGCCGGGACCATTTGAATTGAGCGACCTGCCGGCTACCGGCTATGGCGGCGACCTTCAGGTCACTATTGCAGAATCCGACGGCCGCCAGCGGACTTTTCTGGTTCCGTTCGCGTCAGTCCCGCAGTTGTTGCGGCCAGGTGTTTCACGTTTCAATCTGACGACCGGTGTCTATCGCGATACCGTGCTGGATAGCCATCCGTGGGTGGCGCAGGCGGTTTATCAGCGCGGCCTGACAAACCTGTGGACCGGCTACACCGGTGCAGAGTTTGCGGAAGGTTACTGGGCAGGGCTGGTCGGTGTCGCGCTCAATACGCCGCTCGGCGCATTCGCGTTTGACGTAACCGCGGCCGGAACGAATATTCCCGGCATATCGGGTGGTCGTCCCGGCTACAGTACCCGGATCAGCTACAGCAAGCTTCTTCCGGGGCCGAACACGAATTTTTCGGTTGCGGCCTACCGCTACTCGACCGCACGCTTCTATAGCCTGCGTGACGCGATGTACGCGCGATATGGCTCGCGAGACATCACGGGTCAGTATGACTACCGCACGCGCAGCCGTCTGCAACTGAACGTCAACCAACCGATCGGCGAGTCTAGTTCTTTTTATATCGCCGGCAGTTCGCAGAACTACTGGGGCGCGTCGAAGGGCTACGATCTGCAATATCAGGTTGGCTTCAACAGCGCGTACAAACGGGTGTCCTACTCGCTGTATGCGCAACGCACGCGCCTGCAAAACTCGAAGATCAGCACGCAGGTGGGCTTGAACCTGACGATTCCGCTCGGTAAGGTCGACTCGAACGAGCATCGTATGTTCGACTATCTGACCACCAACGTTGCGCGCAGCTCGAACGGGGACAGCACGATCCAGGCCACTGCGTCGGGCAACACGACCGGAGCCACGCCGATCAACTACGGTGTCAACGCATCGAGGATCGTCGCCGGTGACAATCGAACCGTTTCCGCAGGCGGTTACGCGATGTATCGCGCGCCTTTCGGTACGTACAACCTCAATGCATCGATCAGCAATCAGACCCGTCAAGCCGCATTCAACGCCGACGGCGCGGTCGTCATTCACAGCGGCGGCGTCACGCTGAGCCCGCCACTCGGTCAGGCGTTCGCGCTCGTCGAAGCGAAAGGCGCAGAGGGTGGCCGGATTATCAATGGCCAGGGCGCGCGAATCGACGGCCACGGCTATGCGGTGGTGTCTTCGTTGACGCCATACCGGGTCAACACGGTCGCGCTGGATCCGAGCGACGTGCCGCTCGACGTTGAACTGGGCAACACGAGTGAAGAAGTCGTGCCGCGCGCGAATTCGCTGGTGAAGGTGAAGATTGCGACGACGCAGGGCACACCTATCTTCGCGGAGGTCATGGATCGGGAAGGCAAAGCCATGCCGATGGGCGCCGAGTTGTTCGATGAATCCGAGAAATCGGTGGGCATCGTCGGTCAGGGCGGTCTCGCGTATCTGCGCGGCCTCGAGCACGAAGGCAAGCTGCTGGTGCGCTGGGGCAACCGGGCAGCAGAGCAGTGCGTGATGCGGTACACGGTGCCAGCCGACGACAAAGCGGACGGCAGCCCTCACGCGGGAATCGTTGCGCGCATCAAACTGAGCTGTGATCCAGCGCTTGTCTGGTCCGCGCCGGCAAAGCCCGTCGCGCGGCGTTCAGCGGGCGCGGCGCTTGTCAGTTCGCTTCGCTGAAGGCGAAGGCCGATGCCCGGTCAGCGCCAGCGCTGCGGCTCAGATGATTCCGCCGACAGTGGAGGTCAGAAAATGAAAAATATTTGCAGATACTTTCGAATTGCCGGACCAACTGCCGGGTTGATCGCGAGTGCGCTGTTGGGATCAGTTTGCGTATATGCGCAAGGATCGCCTTCGGTCACGCTCAACTTTAGTGGCACCTACAACGCGACGACGTGTTCGCTGGTCAGTTCGCCCGACATGACGGTCACATTGCCGAGGCTTTCGACGCAATCGCTGCCGAGAGCCGGAGTGGCAGATGGCTCAAAGGTCTTCACCATTACGATCCGATGCCCAAGCGGCGAGACGGGTGCGCGCGTGTATTTCGAGAGCGGTTCGTCGACCGATCCCAATACGGGAAATCTGGACCTGCAAAACGCGGGCGGCACGACATCGGCAAAGAATGTACAGGTCATGCTGGCGAATGCGGACGGATCGCGGATCAAGGTCGGCGACCGATCCACGATGAAGGTCATTCCGATCACGTCCACGGATCCGACGCCGGTGGATTTCATTGCCAGCTACTACGCGACGGGTCGAGCCACGGCTGGCACTGTAAGTACATTCGTCACCTATGTCGTCGAAATGCCCTGAGGGTGCTGGCGCGCATACGTTTATATGACGTTTGATTCAACGGTCGCGCTGATGCGAGCGACAGCGTTGCATGCGGCACTGCTGTCCGACGGCGCGCAAATGCCGGCTGTTCCTTTTTGGCGTGCGCGTTGTAGCACGTTGATCGAAACGCTACAGCAGCAAATGCAGGATCGAAACTTTCCTCCAACGGATATCCAGGAAGTCAGCCTCGCACAGTGCGTTCTGCTGGATGAGCTGACACTGCATGCATTGCCTTCCAACCAGCACGAAGAATGGTTGCGTGACCTGTTGCAGAGGCGTTTTCATGGCGTGCGCGATGGCACTCCATTGGTTTGGGAACGGATCGAAACGGTGGTGGATGGCGGCGGCCGAGATCTCGCCGGACTCGAGTTCTACAGCATGTTGCTGGGGCTGGGCTTCGACGGCGGACGCAGAGACGCGAACGCATATCTGGAGCGTGCGAGATCGGAGTTGAACTGGCATAGATGTGATACGGCGGTGTTGTCCACACCCGACGCACCGAAAACCGCCATGACACCGTCCCATTCGATTCGGCCGGCGGACATATCACGCATCGCACTTTCGCGCAGGACCGCCGGCGTGCTCATTGCTGGCGCGATTGCCGTCGCGTCACTATGGGCGGCGCTGGACGTTAGCCTGGACTTTGCGATAAGTAATCTACCTGAATCATCGTCCCCGCAGAGTACGCAATGATTTCCGCAAACAGCTACCGAGCGGCGCTGATCTGGGTCGCTGTCTCCGTTGCCGGCCTGACCTGGCTGTGTTTGCCGCTCGCTCTTCAACCGTCGTGGCCCGTTGTGCTTAGCCTTGTTCTGGTGACGGCGGTGGGCACGGCGGTATTGCCAACTTGCGGGCGATCGAAGCCGACCCACGAGGACCAGCACGTTCAGACCGGCAACATGCGCGAGTTATCGATCGTTCTTGTCGCCGGGCCGCATGCCGCTGCGTTGTTTGCGCGCGATGGCCAAGCAGCCACGCTGCGCCGAAGCGTTGATGCCGTGTGGTTTCACGTCACGTCCCCCGGGGCGCTATCCAGCGTGTTGGTCACGGTGATGGAGTCGTATCAACGTCCGCCGGATGCTGTGTTGATGCCCGTCGTTCCCGACGCTGAGTGCGACGACGCGGTGATTCGCCGCGAATTTACTCGCTGGAAGCATGAAATCGCCGCAAGCACCGCTCCCCGGGCGTTCGTATTACCTTGCTATCTCGCGATCTACGCTTATCTCGGCGCGAATCGCGACCGCGCAGTGGAACCGGTCTGGTTCGGCGATGCAATCAGTTTGTCGACAACGCCACCCGCGACCGCAACCGCTCGGCAACATGCGCAAGCACTCAGGCAACAGCTGGACCAGGCATGGCTCGCGGTCGCACAGCCGCAACGTGCCTCGCGTGCCGGCTTGGGGCACGCAGTGTTCGACTGGCTAGAAGATGCGGCGCTGTTGTCGACACTTTCGTCGCTCGCGAACACCGCGCCGCTCTCGCTGCGTGGCTTGCTGTTGGCCGATATCGGACACCCGCCGATGCGTCCCGGCGCCTGGTCGCGATGGCTAACCGGCAAAACCACGCTGCGGCCGCCGCTGATGACGCCGAAGGCGCAGCCGCAGCCGCTGTCTCTACCCTTACTCACGACCATTGTGCGGAACGAGAGCTTCCGGGTCTCGAAGAGCGAGCGGGGCCGACCGTACTCCGCAATGCTGCACGCAGTGGCTGCGTCGGCCGTCGTACTGATGGTATCGGTTGGTGTGTCAGCATGGTCGAACAGCAGGTTGGTCGCGCGAGTCGCCAACGACCTCGAGGTCTACACGCATTTACCCACAGCCCGTGCGGACGCGAAGCGTGAGCGATTCGAATCGTTGCGCAGGCATTCGGCCGAGCTGGCTCGCTATGCGAGCAACGGTGTGCCGACGGGACTCGGCTGGGGACTGTATCGGGGCAAGCGGTTGCAAGTCGCGCTTGAACGCGTGACCGCCACATCGCATTCCCCATCGATTCCCGCGCATTCGCCGCCGTTCGCTGTGACGATCGACAATTTCCTGTTGTTCGACAGCGGCAAGACGACGCTGAAGCCAGGTGCAGAGCCGAGACTCAAAGGCGTTCTCGATCTGATTCGCGCCAATCCCGACAAGCGGATCCTGATCGCGGGTCACACGGACAACATGGGTTCCAGCGTCGCGAATCAGAAGCTGTCCGAGGCACGCGCACAGGCCATCCGTGATTGGTTCGTCAACACTGCTTCCTTGCCCGTGACACGTTTCGCCATTCAGGGATATGGCGAAACGCGGCCGATTGCCAGCAATGAAAATACTCAGGACCGCGAGAAGAATCGTCGTGCCGAAATTACCCTTATTCCCGATTCAGGCGCCCAATAAAAGTACTCGTCGCGGGTATCCGTCCAGGTGGCAGCATTCGTGGCACGTCAAACCCCTCATTTGTTCTTGCAATCGAGACCGAATTTTGGGCAACCGCCCATATCGTCACGCTGCTTCGAGACATAACATCACCGGATAGCGTATTTCCTAAGTGAAAACGAGCGGTGCCACCGCTTCTTATTCTATTTGAGCGATAACCTCAGAGCACTATGTCGGCTTCTACCAGTTCTCAAAAATTCATCGCACGTAATCGTGCTCCTCGCGTCCAGATCGAATACGACGTCGAAATTTACGGTTCCGATAAGAGAGTCGAGCTCCCGTTCGTGATGGGCGTCCTCGCCGACTTGTCGGGCAAGCCGGTCGAACCGTTGCCCGCCGTCGGCGATCGCAAGTTCTTCAATATCGACATCGAGAACTTCGACGAGCGAATGAAGGCCATGAAACCGCGTGTCGCGTTCGCGGTGCCCAACACGCTGACGAACGAAGGTCAGCTGATGGTCGATATCACGTTCGAAAGCATGGACGATTTCTCGCCCGCAGCCGTCGCGAAGAAAGTTAACGCGCTCGCGCAACTGCTGGAGGCGCGTACGCAACTCGCCAATCTGCAAACGTATATGGATGGCAAGAGTGGCGCGGAAAATCTGGTCAGCAAGGTGTTGAGAGACCCTGCATTGCTCGAAGCGCTTGCCAAGGCGCCGAAACCGGAAGCGGCATCCACCGGCGAGCCAGTGACCGACGAATGATCTTTGCTTTCCGCACGAAAGCACAGCCTGAAACAATGGGGAAATGATGGCCGAACTTCAAGCGAATACGCGCGCCAAGGCAACGGCGAGCGTGACCAATCAATCCGATTTCAATGCACTCCTGTCGCGCGAATTCAAGCCCAAAACGGAGCGCGCGCGCGAGGCTGTCGAGGGGGCTGTCCGAACGCTCGCTCAGCAAGCACTCCTTACATCGGCAACAGTGTCGGACGACGCCTACAAAAACATAGAGTCGATTATTGGGGAGATCGATCGCAAATTGTCCGAACAGATCAACCTGATTCTTCATCACGAAGATTTCCAGAGTCTTGAAAGCGCATGGCGTGGACTTCACCACCTCGTCGCGAACACGGAAACGGATGAGAAACTGAAGATACGCTTCATGGACGTGTCGAAGGACGATCTGCGACGCTCGATGAAGCGCTATAAAGGGATTGCGTGGGACCAGAGTCCGTTCTTCAAGCAAATCTACGAGGAAGAGTACGGGCAGTTGGGTGGCGAGCCGTACGGCTGTCTCGTCGCTGACTACTACTTCGATCACACACCGGCCGATGTCGACCTGCTGGGCTCGATTGCAAAGGTGGCGGCAGCATCGCATGCGCCGTTCATTAGCGGCGCGGCGCCGTCCGTACTGCAGATGGACTCGTGGCAGGAACTCGCGAACCCACGCGACCTGACGAAGATCTTTACGCAAAATCTCGAGTACGCGCCTTGGAACTCGCTGCGCAGTTCCGAAGACGCGCGTTACATCGGCCTTGCAATGCCGCGTTTTCTTGCGCGTCTGCCGTATGGCGTCAAGACTAATCCCGTCGACGAATTCAATTTCGAAGAGGCGACCGACGGCGCGGATCATCAACGCTATGTATGGTCGAACGCGGCCTACGCAATGGCGGTGAATATCAACCGTTCGTTCAAGAACTACGGCTGGTGCACGCTGATTCGCGGCGTGGAAAGCGGCGGTGTGGTTGAAAACCTGCCGTGTCACACGTTCCCGACGGATGACGGCGGGATCGACATGAAGTGCCCGACGGAAATCGCGATCTCCGACCGCCGCGAAGCGGAATTGTCCAAGAGTGGCTTCATACCGCTCATCCACCGCAAGAACACTGATTACGCGGCGTTCATCGGTGCGCAATCGTTGCAGAAACCGGTCGAGTACCACGATCCGGACGCAACTGCTAACGCGAATCTATCGGCGCGTCTTCCGTATCTGTTTGCATGCTCGCGCTTTGCGCATTACCTGAAGTGCATCGTGCGCGACAAGATCGGCGCATTCAAGGAGCGCGACGAAATGCAGCAGTGGCTCAATGAATGGGTCATGAACTACGTCGACGCCGATCCCGCGAATTCGTCGCAGGAAACCAAGGCACGTCGACCGCTGGCGGCGGCCGAAGTGGTCGTCGAGGACGTCGAGGGAAATCCTGGATATTACCAAGCGAAATTCTTCCTGCGCCCGCATTTCCAGCTCGAAGGTCTGACGGTTTCCTTGCGTCTCGTCGCGAAGCTGCCGCTCGTGAAGGAAGCCGCCTGATCCGGCGTCTACCGCTTATGCGGTGATTGAGCGACGGACAGGCGCTCACTAAATATGCCTGGCTTTCATTGAGCAACTCAAAACTAACGTGTACCAAGGAGTACTTTTATGGCGCAAGACATCTTTCTCAAGATTAACGGGATTGATGGTGAGTCGGCAGACGCTAACCACAAGGATGAAATCGACGTTCTGAGCTGGGGGTGGGGCGTTACGCAGCAATCGAATATGCACGTTGGTTCCGGCGGTGGCGCCGGCCGGGCAACGGTCGAAGACTTCACGTTCGAGCATTTCATCGATCGTGCAACGCCCAATCTGACGCAATACTGCCTGACCGGTAAGCACATCGATGAAGCGAAGCTGGTCGTGCGTAAAGCCGGCGGCAATCCGCTCGAATACATCAAATTCACGATGAGTGACGTGCTGGTTACCTCGGTGCATCCTTCCGGCGTCAGCGACAGCGAATCACGTCCCCGCGAAACGGTGAGTCTGTCCTTTGCTCGCCTGAAGCAGGAATATGTGGTGCAGAACGCGCAAGGCGGCAGCGGCGGTGCGATCACGGCGACCTTCGATATCAAGAAGAACAAAGCCTAAAGTCGCACAGATTCCTGAATCCTGACACCACCACTCTTTTGTCCGGTGGACAGTGTCAAGACTGTTAGCCAGGATGCCGGGCTGGATGCAGGCATCCTGGTTCATTCAGGACTACGTGCGAGACCTCCTTGTACCGTCAGATGGTTTCGATCTTTCTTTCTCGCGTCGCGATATGGCTGAGCATCGGGGGCTGGCTAGCCCTAAGCGGAGTGAGCGCATGGCTGTCCGGGTGCGCTGGCGCGCCGGCTCCCGTTATCAAGGAGCGAACGACCCTCCGGCTTCAGATCGCGGCAAACGAGAACGTCAATCCGAACGAGTGGGGAACGGCGGCGCCGATCCTCGTGCGGATCTACGAACTGAAGTCACCCACCGCATTTCAAACCGCCGACTTTTTCACGCTGCAAAGCGACGACAAAAAAATCCTTGGCGACGACGCGCTAATCGTCGACGAATTCATTCTGCGTCCCGGCGACACCCGCGAGATCGTCCGCAAGTCGAATGCCGCCACTACCGCAATTGGCGTGCTGGCCGGCTACCGGGATCTCGGGAAATCAGTCTGGCGCGGGGTGTACCGGTTGCCAGTCGCGCCCGACGCCGCATGGTACAGGATGGCTCTTCCAGACAAGGAACAGAAGCTGACGATCCAGCTTGATCAGCGCACTGTTTCGATTTCAAAGTCAGACTAATTTCGATGAGTTGGTATAGCAAAGTTGTTTGGAGCGAGGGCCTTTTCCTGCGCCCGCAATTGTTTCAGCAGCAGGAACGATATTTCGAGTCGTTCGCGCATCGCCGCAGTGCGCCGCTGAGCCCGTTTTTCTGGGGTTTCAGCCGTTATGAAATCGACCAGGAATCGCTCGCGTTCGGCAAGCTGGTATTCAAAAGCGGGCTCGGCGTATTTCCGGACGGCACGCCGTTCGAGGTGCCGGGTTTGACGCAGCCTCCGCCCCCACTGACGATCGGACCGGAACATCAGGAGCAGGTGATTTACCTGGCGATCCCGCTTCGCCTGCCGAACACCGAAGAAACCGCCTTCACCGAGCAGAGCGGATCGCTGGCCCGTTACCATGCGTACGACACGGAACTGCGCGACAGCAATGCGATCGGCCAGGGCCCGAAGCCCGTCCAACTGTCGAAGCTGCGCCTGCGGCTGTTGCCCGAGAAAGAGCTGACACAGTCCTGGATCGGTGTTGCGCTGACGCGCGTGAAGGCGCTGCACGCGGACGGCGCCGTGTCGCTGCACAGCACCGACCACATTCCGCCCGTGACCGGCTACGGCGCGAATCCACTGCTGCGCGAATGGGCGATGCAGCTGCACGGCCTCGCGCGACTACGCGCCGACGCGCTCGCCGCTCGGCTGTCAGGTGCCGATGGCCGTTCGGGCGCGGCGGCCGAAGTGGCCGACTATCTGCTGCTCCAGGTGCTCAATCGCTATGAGCCGCTGCTCGAACATATTTGCCAGCTCGAGGAAACAGCGCCGGTAAACCTGTATCGCGAGCTCGCGCTTTTTGCCGGCGAGCTTTCGACCTTCGTGCGTCCACAAACGCGTCGTCCGCGGCCGGCTCCAGGCTATGACCACGCGCAGCTCTACAGCAGTATCAGGCCGCTCGTCGAGGACGTTCACTATCTGTTGAACCAGGTATTGATTCGCGGTGCGCAGCCGATTGCGCTTACGGAGCAGGCGCACGGCATCCGCACGGCCGCCATGTTGCCGAACGAACTGGCAGGCTATTCGAGCCTCGTGCTCGCGGTGGGCGCGCAGATGCCTTCCGAGTTGCTGCAGCAGCAGTTTCTTGCCCAAACGAAGATCAGCCATCCACAGCGCTTGTCGGAATTGATCCGTTCGCACCTGCCGGGTCTGACCATAGCCGCGCTGCCGGTTCCTCCGCGCCAGATTCCGTTCAACTCGGGCTTTATATATTTCGAACTGTCGCGTACCGGACCGTTCTGGGAGCAGATTGCACGGCACGGAGGGCTTGCCATGCATGTCGCCGGACACTTCCCGGAACTCAAGCTTGAACTGTGGGGCGTGCGTCAAAAATGAGTACCGGTGCATACGGGGATGATGCGTTCGACTTTCTGCTGAACCCCGAGAACTCCGCTTCTGGCCAGAGTCAGCCGTCTGGATTGCCCGCTGGCCGTCCCGCAACCGCGGCCGCCGCCAATCAGGAACCGGTCGTCGATGCGACCGCCTTCGATCCGCCGGAAGAGGTGCAGACGCGTCTCGAGCGCATGAAGACCGCGCGCAATCCGTTGCGTGAAGCCGCGCAGCCTTTGTTGCGCATGATGGCGGACATGCCGGCTTCGCTCGATTCGTTGGCTGCGGTCGCGAGCTTGCGCTCGCTGCTGGTGCGTGAGGTCGCCGCATTCCAGAAGGTCTGCGACAAAGCAGGTTTGCCGTGGAAACATGTGGCGGCTGTTCGTTACGCGCTGTGCACCGCGCTCGACGAAGCCGCCAACCGCACCCGTTGGGGGAGCGGTGGCATCTGGGCCGCACGGGGTCTGTTGCTGAACTTCGAAGGAGAAGTGGACGGTGGCGAGAAGTTCTTCCTGCTGATCGGCCGCATGGCAACCGACCCCCAGGAGTACATCGACGTACTCGAGGTGCTGTATCGCATTCTCAGCCTGGGATTCGAAGGACGCTACAGCGTTGCCGCGGACGGTCCACGTCATCTGGAGCAGATCCGGCAGCGAATGCTGACGCTCATCAGCGGCACGCGCGACACGCTGCGGCTCGAACTGTCGCCGCATTGGCGCGGCGAGGAGCCGGGCAGGATGCGGCTCCTGAAAAGCGTGCCGGTCTGGGCGACGGCGGGCGTCGCCGCGCTATGCGTGTTCTCGTTGTTCACCTGGTACGAGTATCGGCTTCTGGCGCAAAGCAATGCGCTGCAAGCAAAGATTCTCGCGATCGGAGTGCCGATCAAGGTCGCGGCTCCGGTCGTTCACGAGCGCTTGCGCCTGTCCGTTCTGCTAAAGGATGAGATTGCTCGCGGCCAGGTCCTGGTCGAAGAGAACGAGCGCAGCAGCCGGGTCGTGTTTCGTGGCGACTACGTGTTTCTTCCGGGGCAAAGCCGCATTCGCCCGGAACTGGATCCAGTGCTGAGCAGGGTTGCGCAGGAGGTCGCGCGGGTCGGCGGCCATGTCACGGTGACCGGGCACACCGACAACCAGCCGATCCACACGGCGCAGTTTCCCGACAACCGGGTGTTATCGGAACAGCGCGCGGCGTTCGTCGCCGACGTATTGAAGGCGCACGGCGTGCCTGTCAATCGCATCCTGGCCGTCGGCAAGGGCGATGCACAACCTGTCGCGGACAACACTACAGCGGAAGGTCGTTCCCGCAATCGACGCGTGGAAGTCTTCGTCACGCACTAACGGGAAAGCCTTGATGTCTTATTTGAACCGCTTATCGAAACTGGTGCTGACGCGCCAGACGCTGGTGCTCGCCGCGATCCTCGTGGCGGCTGTGGCTGTCTGGTTCGTGGGACCTCTGATTGCTTTTGGCGACTACCGGCCGCTCGACAGCGTGTTCTCGCGCGCGCTGTCGATCGTCGTGCTGTTGTTGCTGCTGTTGTTCTGGCTGCTCGGCTGGTCGCCGGGCGTCATCGGCGTCGCGTTGCTGTGTGTCGCGCTCTGGTTTTTCGGACCGATACTCGCGTTCGGCGAAACGCATCCGCTCGGCACCACATGGTCCCGCGTGCTGCTGATCTCGGTGCTGCTTGCCTGCTACGCGATCTATGGGCTGTATCGCCTGTGGCGGGCAGTGCGCAGCGACGACGTGCTGCTGCAGCGCGTTCTGAACCCGTTCACGAAGAAGTCGGCCGCGACCCCTGTCGCACGTGACGAAATCCGCGCGCTTCACGCGGTCGTCGCGAAGGCCATCGACAAACTCAAACGCATGCGCGGCGGACCGGCGGGGCTGCGTCGTCTGCTCGAAAGCCAGCGCTATCTGTACGAACTTCCGTGGTACATGGTGGTGGGCTCGCCGGGCGCCGGCAAGACGACGTTGGTCCTGAACTCGGGTCTGGATTTTCCGGAGGCGGAGCAGATGGCCGCGGCGTCGCTGAGAGGCCGCGTCGAAACTGAGAATTGCGACTGGTGGTTCGCGAACGAGGCGGTGCTGATCGATACCGCTGGCCGTTATACGGTTCAGGACGCAGCATCGCAAGACGCCGCGAAGATCGACGTCAAACCGGAAGACCTGAAGAGCGCGAACGAGGCCGAATGGCGCGGCTTTCTCGGATTGCTTCGCAAGCGGCGCCCGCGCGCGCCGATCAACGGTGCGCTGCTGGCCGTTTCGGCCGAAGAGTTGTTGACGCGCCCCGCGTCCGAACGAAAGGCGCTCGCCGCGTCGATGCGTGCGCGGCTTGGCGAGCTGCGCCAGCAGTTAGGGATTCGATTCCCCGTCTACGTACTCGTCACGAAGCTCGATTTGTTGCCCGGCTTCGGGGAGTATTTCCAGTCGTTGACGGCGGAGAGCCGCGCGCAGATTTTCGGCTTCACTCTGCCTTATCAGGAGGAGCCGGAACAACACGGCCGCGACACATTGCGCGTGGCCTGCGCGGCCGAGATGCGTGAGCTGGAGCAGGGACTCGAAGACAGCATCAACACGAGGCTGCAAGAGGTGTACGAGGTCGATCTGCGCAAGAAGCTTTATGCGCTGCCGTCCGAATTTCGTAGCCTGTGCGCGGAACTCGATGAATTGCTCGCGCTGGTGTTTCTCGATTCGAAATACGACGACACGCAGTTGAACAGCACGCTGCGCGGCGTCTATTTCACGAGCGCGGCGCAAACTCACGAGGCCGTGTCCGCCGACAGCACCACACTGTTGCAGCGGCTGCGTCGCGGGCTTGCGGGTTTGTTCGGCGCCGCGCCGAAAACGGTCTCGCCGTCATCCGGCGGCGCTACGCCTACCGCCTATCGCGGCTATTTCCTGCGCAATCTGTTTCAGCACGTGATCCTGGCCGAAGCGCATCTGGTGCGGCCAAACCTATACTGGGAAATCCGTTTCCGTGCATTGCATGTTGTCGGGCATCTGCTCGCGATCGTCGTCGCGGTGTGGCTAGTCGGTGCACTCGTCGTTAGCTTCGGCAATAACCGCGAGTATCTTGCCGCGATCGACGCGAAGGCCAATGGGCTCGCCGCGCGGGTCCTGTCGCAGCGCAAGGCGCCGCAGCCCGGGGCGATGGGGTCGATGCTGTCAGCGTCGCGTGACCTGCCGCAGTTCGACGGCATCGAACTCGACAGTCCCGGTCTCGCATGGCGCTACGGGCTGTACACGGCGCCCGCCATCAGCGCCGCCGCCGGCGAGACCTACGACGGTTTGCTGAAACAGATGTTGCTGCCGCAAGTCATCGGCCGGCTCGAAACGGTGCTCGATACACAAATCGGCGCACAGGACGCGGACGGCGTTTATCGCACGCTGACGGTCTATCTGATGCTGTTCGACCGCTCGCACTACGACGCGAAAGCGATCAAGGCCTGGGTGCTCGGCGACTGGGAGCACGCCAACAGCGTCGCACCGCTCGGCGAGCGCAGTGTGATGGCGCGACACCTCGACGCGCTGATCGGGGAAGGGGTGCCCGCGGTGCCGGCAAAACCGGTGAATGCGCAGCTAGTGCGTCGCGCGCGCGAGTTCCTCGGCCGCAATCCGGCGTCCGGACGGCTCTACGAACGCGCGATGAACACCATGGCGCCGGAGGCGCCCGAGAACGTCACGCTGCTGAGCGCCGGTGGTCCGCAGGCCACTACCGTGTTCATGCTGGCCAACGGCTCGACGCTCGCGCGAGGCATCCCCGGTCTCTATACCTACGACGGCTATCACGCGGTATTCAACAAGCGCCTGCCGGAATTTCTCGAGCAGGCGCGCAAACAGGACGCGTGGGTGATGGGCGAGGCCGATACATCGACGCGGTGGCGGCACATGGCAAACGGCAACGCGCTGCGCAAGGACAAGCTCGCCGACGATATCCGTCGCCAGTACTTGACCGACTATGGCAACTATTGGAGCCAGTTTCTCGACGACGTGAGACCGGTGTCGGGCAGCGAAGGCACGCTGGCGCCCGATCTGCAGACGTTGCGTACGCTGGCCGCGCCGGATTCGCCGCTGGCGAGACTCGCGCGAACCGCCGCGCGCGAGACGTCGCTGTCGGTCGCTGACGGCGCGGACGAATCGTCGGCCGCCGGGAGTGCCATCAACGGGATCATGCGTCGCTCGCAGGCGGCGCGCGCCGCGAGCGCCGTGGCCGCAACCGCCACCATCGGTCAGCTCGCGCAGCAGAAGATGGAACGTGAACTGGTCGACCGACGCTTTGCCGCGCTGCGCGAAGTCGTGACCGGCCAGGCCGATAGCGGGAGCGCGCTGCCTGGCGGAAGCGGCGTGCTGCAGCTGGGCGGCGTCATCGGGCTGATCAACGAGCAGTACACGCGATTGACGACCGCCGGCGACGTGCTCGCCACCAACAGCATGCCGCCCACGGACGACCTCGGCGCCACGATGCAGCTCGAGGCGCAGAAGCTGCCGCCGCCGTTTCGGGCCGTGCTCGTGGGCCTCGCGACGCAGTCGATGCGCAAGGTGGACCGCAACGTCGGCTCGCTGCTGACGATGCAGGTCGAATCGAGCGTTGGCGCGCAATGCCGCCGTGCTGTCGAAGGCAAATATCCGTTCGTCGCGAGCGTCCAGGAAGTCGACATCGACGATTTCAACCGCGTTTTCGCGGCCGGCGGCCTGCTCGACGACTTCTTCCACAAGACGCTTGCCAGCCGTGTCGATACGAGCATACGGCCGTGGCGCTATAAGCCCGTCAGCCCCGGCATGCCGCCCATGCAGGGACCGAGTCTCGAACCGTTCGAGCGCGCCGCGGCGATCCGCCAGACATTTTTCCGCGATCCCGGCGCGACCCGGATGTCGTGGAATGCGGGCCTCAAGGTCGTGTCGCTGGATCCCGAGATTACCGATCTGCTCATCGACGTCGACGGGCAAAGCCTGCGCTATGCGCACGGTCCGGTCACGACATTCCCGATCACATGGCCGGGGCCGCGCGGCGGCTCGATGGCCGGCCTCACCGCGAATCCGCGCGTGCGTCCGGACACGTCGACCGTGATGACCGAGGGTCCGTGGGCGCTGTTCCGTCTGATCGACCGGGGTCGTGTGACGTCGACATTGTCGTCGAGCCGCTCGGCAGTGGACTTCAATTTCGACGACCGGCACGCGGTTATCGAACTGACGTCGGGCGGGCAGGCGGGACCGCAACTCACCGCGTTGCTGCGGGATTTTCGTTGCCCTGGCAGTGGAAACACGCTGGCAAGGCGAACGGACGCGTCGTCAAGCACCGCATCGTCCAATGAGCTGTAGCGCCTTTTCGATAAAGAGAACTTAGAGGAGTGCATGTCAAGTAATCCCTTGAACGCGATAGGTGTGCAAAGCCGCGCGGTGACCGTATCCAGCGCGGCGATACCGAGGTGGCCGGCTCGGACCGCGGACGGACTGACGCAGCCGGCGCTGCAGTTCATGTCGCTGAACGGCGACGAGCATCTCGGCAAGCTGTTCGAATACGAACTGCTGTTGCGCACGCCCGACGATTACACAGTGCCGCTTGCCGTCAGTGCCAATCTCGACCTGAAGGCGCTGCTAGGCAAGGAAATGACCGTCGCGATCGACCTCGAGCCGAGCGCCGATTCCGAAGCGGCTCAGCGCGAAATCACCGGACTCGTCGCCGCCGCGCAATACCTGCGTCGGGAAGGCCGCTACAACGTCTATCGTGTCGTGCTGAAGCCCTGGCTGTGGCTGGCCACCTTGACGACCGACTACAAGATTTTCCAGAACAAGACGGTCATCGAGATCATCGACGAGGTTCTGAAAGACTATCCGTATCCGGTCGAAAAGCGTCTCGACGTGAGCCGCTATGCGCTCGAGGGTGAGAGTCCGACCAACGAGCCGCGCGCGTTCCAGGTCCAGTACGGCGAGACCGACTACCACTTCATTCAACGCCTGATGGAGGAGTGGGGCATCTACTGGTTTTTCGAGCATGCCGACGGCAAGCACCGGCTCGTGCTGTGCGATCACATCGGCGCGCACCGCCAGTCGCCGAACTCCGCATACCGGACGCTCGCGTTCCAACCGCAGAACGGCAAGACCGACACCGAATACATCAGCGCGTTTTCGACGGCGGAAGTTTTGTGCACCGGTCACTATGTGACGAACGACTTCGACTTCACGCGTTCGCGTGCCGACATGCGAGCGATCAATCAACAGCCGCGCGATACCAGCTGGAACCTGCTCGAGCGCTACGACTGGCCGGGCGACTACACCGACGGCAACCACGGTGAACTACTCGCGCGTACGCGCATGGAAGCGCTGCGCGCGCCGGGCACGCGAGCGCAAGGCGAAGGTAACGTGCGCGGACTCGCGTGCGGGCAGACGTTTGCGTTAACCCACTACGACCATACGGCTGCGAACTGCGAATACCTCGTGATCGGTACGAAACTCGCCCTGATCGGTACGCCGGATGAATCGGGTAGCGGTTACGAGTACGCCTGCAGCAACAAGTTCGACGTACAGCCGACGAGCGAAGTGTTCAGACTGCCGCGGGAGACGTCGAAACCGATCGTCAGCGGGCCTCAGTCGGCTGTCGTCGTGGGTCCCGAGGGCAAGGAATTGTGGACCGACGAATTCGGTCGCGTGAAGGTCCGCTTCGTCTGGGACCGCTATGGCCGCAACGTCGAAACCGACTCCTGCTGGGTCCGTGTGAGCCAGGCGTGGGCCGGTCAGGGTTTCGGTGGCATCTATATTCCGCGCATCGGCCAGGAAGTCATCGTCGATTTCTGGAACGGCGACCCGGATCGTCCGCTGATCACCGGGAGTCTGTACAACACGGTGACGCGTCCGCCCTATGAGTTGCCAGGCAACGCGACGCAAAGCGGCTTCATGAGCCGGTCGATGGAAGGGGGCTTGCAGAACTACAACAGCATTCGCTTCGAGGACAAGGCGGGTGCCGAGGAATTCACGGTGCAGGCTGAGCGGGACATGAACCGCCTGACGAAGCTCAACGAATCGCACGTGATCGGTGCCGACTACACGATCGGCGTGGCCGCGGCGCACAGCATGACCGTTGGGGCGACTTCCAGCACGGTCGTTGGCGGCAAGTATTCGATGAGGGTGAAGAATGTTGCCTTCCATTCCGTGGATCTTGGACAGTTCGTTTCGATCGGGGGGCTCGACGAGACTGCGGTCGGGGGTGCCTCCACGCTGACGGTAGGCGGGGCACGTACAGTCACGGTCGGTGGCGCGTCAACGCACGCGGTGGGCGGAGCCTATTCGCTGTCGGCTGGCGGGGTGCTGTCCATCGTGTGCGGCAAGTCGTCACTGACGATGAACATGGATGGCGAGATCAAGCTCATCGGTAAGTCGATCCGCATCCAGGGTGACACCCGTGTTGTGGTGCAAGGCACGCCGCTGGACCTCAACCCCGGTGACATGGAATGCGGTAGCGCAGTGACGGTGCCGGTTCCTTTAGTGGTGCTTGATGCGCTGGACGTTCCAATTATTCCGCCGCCGCCTTCGGAGGAACCACTTCCGACGATAGATCCGCTTCCGACGGAAGAACCGCCGCCATCGGAGGAGCCGCCGCCGTCGGAAGAGCCGCTGCCATCGGAAGAGCCGCTGCCTTCCGAGGAGCCACCGCCATCGGAGGAGCCGCCGCCTTCCGAGGAGCCACCGCCATCGGAGGAGCCACCGCCGTCGGAAGAGCCGCCGCCGTCGGAGGAGCCGCCGCCATCGGAAGAGCCGCCGCCGTCGGAAGAGCCACCGCCGTCGGAGGAGCCGCCGCCATCGGAAGAGCCGCCGCCGTCGGAAGAGCCGCCGCCATCGGAAGAGCCGCCGCCATCGGAAGAGCCGCCGCCATCGGAAGAGCCACCGCCGTCGGAGGAGCCGCCGCCGTCGGAGGAGCCGCCACCGTCGGAGGAGCCGCCGCCATCGGAGGAGCCGCCACCGTCGGAGGAGCCGCCGCCATCGGAGGAGCCACCGCCGTCGGAGGAGCCGCCTCCGTCGGAAGAGCCACCGCCATCGGAGGAGCCGCCGCCATCGGAGGAGCCGCCACCGTCGGAAGAGCCACCGCCATCGGAGGAGCCGCCGCCGTCGGAGGAGCCGCCGCCGTCGGAAGAGCCACCGCCATCGGAAGAGCCACCGCCATCGGAGGAGCCACCGCCATCGGAAGAGCCACCGCCGTCGGAGGAGCCGCCGCCATCGGAGGAGCCGCCGCCATCGGAGGAGCCACCGCCATCGGAAGAGCCGCCGCCATCGGAGGAGCCACCGCCACCGGAAGAGCCACCGCCATCGGAAGAGCCGCCGCCATCGGAGGAGCCACCGCCGTCGGAGGAGCCGCCGCCGTCGGAAGAGCCACCGCCGTCGGAGGAGCCGCCACCGTCGGAAGAGCCACCGCCATCGGAGGAGCCGCCGCCGTCGGAGGAGCCACCGCCGTCGGAGGAGCCGCCGCCGTCGGAGGAGCCACCGCCATCGGAGGAGCCACCGCCGTCGGAAGAGCCGCCGCCGCCGATTGAAACACCGCCGGCAACTGGCAACGACGCGTAACAGCGTATTTCGCAATACCGTGCGGCCGGCGAAAGCCTTCGCGCATCACCCTGCACGGTCTTTCAATTTTCATGAGGAGAAAATCGATCATGTTTCCAGCGGCTCGCAAAGGCGATGCGATCGGACATGGCGGTTCGATCGCCGGGGGTTCCCCGACGGTCTTCATCAATCAAATGCCTGCGGCGCTCGTCGGTATGAGCTCTGCCGTTTGCACGCTGCACCCGTGCTCCCAAGCTGTGGTCGCGGGTTCGGGGACGGTGTTGATCAACAACCTGCCGGCGGCATTGGTTGGCGGCAAGGTTTCGTGTGGCGCGCCGTGTTCCGCTGGTTCGCCAGACGTGCGCATCGGTTCATGATGACGACGGTAGCCACGTGACGACGGGTCTCGCGGGAATCGGCGGCGAGCTGGTCAGACTGCCCGGCGTCGTATTGCCCGTCGCCTGTGTCGGACCGTTGGTCGATCGCTGTGAGCGCCTCGGCGACCTGGTCGACCGCTTTCGAATGCGTCGTGCGCTGTCTGGCATTCTGTGCGGCTCGGTCGATGTGATCAGCGGCAGCAAAATCTGCCTGCCTGCCGACGAAACCGACTTCCGGCTGCGAGGCCGCCTTCCGCTCGCATGGTCGCGTTGCTATTCGAGCGCGCAGCACGCGGTCGGACTGCTTGGCGTCGGTTGGCGCACGAACTGGGAAGTCACGCTGCATAAGCGGGACGATCAACTGCTCTATACCGACGAATACGGCAGCACGCTCAGCGTGCCGTTTCCCGAGCGGGGGACACAGGTAATTGCGTCGGCTGCGCAATTGCACATCGCGCATCGGAGCGACGGACGCCTCGTCGTTGCGGATCTGACGCCGCATTACCGCGTGTTCGGCGAATTCGACGCCAACGGAATCGCACGGCTCAAATACGTCGAGGATCTGCGTCAGCAGCGGATCGGCCTGATCTGGGACCCCGACGGGCGCTTGCTGCGCATGCGTGGGACCTGCAGCCACGAGCTGCGCATGCACTATGAAGCGCGGATGGGACCGCGTCTGAGCGCTGTCGAGTGTGTCAACGGCGGTCCAACCGGCGCGCTGGTCCAGTACGGCTACAGCCAGCATGGCGAACTCACCGAGGTGCGCAACCGGGTCGGCGAAATCGTGCGTCGCTTTGCATACCGCGATGGGCGGATCGTCGAAGAAGCAGACGCGCTCGGCATGGCGACACGCTACGAATGGCAGACGATCGGCGGCGCCGCGCGCGTGGTTCGACGAGTCACGTCGGAAGGCGCGCGTGATCGCTTCGCTTACGACTTCGATAGCCAGACCAGTGAGGTCAGCGATGTCTTCGGCAACGCGGCGCATTGGCAATACGACGAGCAGGGCCGCGTGTTGTCGCACACGGATTTCGACGGCCGACGCTACCGGTTCGGCTACGACGCCGCCGTCGCGCCGGTCACACTGCACCTGCCCGGCGAGCGGGAGGTTCGCATCGAATACGATGCGCTCGGACGCGTCGCGTGCGAGACGGACCCGCAGGGCGCCACCCGCTCGACACAGTATGCGTTTGCGTCACGCGAGCCCGTGTCGGTCGCGTTGAGCGATGGCCGTGCGTGGATGTGGGCACGCAACGATCGCCTACAGCCATTGCACTATCAGACCCCGTCGGGAGAATTCACGCGTTTCGAATATGGCGACGCTGGCGATGTCGTACGCTCGACGGATGCGCTGGGGACCGTCACGACCTTCGCGCATAACGCGTGGGGGCAGGTGACGCGTCGCACGGAAGTCGGCGGGAGGACGACGCGCTACGAGTATGACGTCAATGGTTACGTCGTCAGCGTGACCGACGCGCTCGGCGCCGTCACGCGAATCGAGCGCGATGGCCTCGGCCGGCCGTTGACCATCACGCGCCCGGACGGACAGGCCGAGCGTCACGGATGGAATGCGGCTGGCCAGCGCACGTCGTTCGTTGGCCCGAGTGGCCGAAGCCGGCACTGGTATCGAGACCGGCGCGGCAATGTCCTACGCGCGGTCGACGAAGAGGGTCACGTGATCGTGCGTCGGTACGATGCACATGGGCGTCCGGTTCGAATCGAAGGCGCGAACGGCGCGGTGCAGGTGCTTCGGTGGAATGCGAGCAGTTGCCTGTCGATCTCGGACGCCGATGGCGTGCAACGCTGTTTCGACTATGCAGCTAGCGGGCAGGTCCGTCGTCTCACGTGGAAGGCGGGCGAGCAACAGCGTTGCGAAACGTTCGACTACGACCGTGCGGGCCGTCTGACCCAGCGCGAAACCGCGCATAACCGCTATATATATTGCTACGGGCCGGGCGGATTGCTCGACGGCGTGATCCGGGAGCCGACACCGGAGGGCGAGCTACTCGGTATCGGAGCGGATGAGATCCGCTTCGAACACGACGCCGGTGGCCGTCTGATCGCCGAGCACGGCGCAAACGGCACACTGCGTTACACGTACGACGCCGCTGGACGCGTTGTCGCGACTCAGCTGCCGCAGGCGCAGGAGCTGCGTACGCGCCGCTTCGAAACCGGCGACATCGCGTTCATCGAACTGGGCGAACGGCAGATTGCGCGCTTCTGGTATGACGCGGTGCGGCGTCCGGTTGCGCGTACGCAAGGTCGCTTGCGCACGCATACGGGCTTTTCGCCGCTCGGCTTGCCGGTGTGGTGGCGCTCGGTGACGGGGCGCGACGTGGATACGCCGGGCTGCGCGACAGAATCTGTAACCGAATTGTGGCGCGAAGCCGATTACAGTCCCGCTGACCTGATCGTCAGGACGGGCGGCGAGAGCGACGGTCAGATGTGGTACGACTACGATCGGCGTGGGTGTCTGTTGCGATCGGTGTCGGAGAACGGGGACATCGAGTATTTCACGTGGGACGCCGCTGGCAATCTACTCGATACGCCTGGCGGCAGCTGGTTCCCGGCCGTGTATCCGGACCACCGGTTGCGGGAATGCCGCGGACATCGTTACGACTACGATGTGTGGGGACAATTGGTGCGTAGAAGCGGCCGCGACCATACGCTATCGCTTGATTGGGACGCGGAGGGGCGCATCATCGCCGCGCATCGCAACGGCTATACCGTGCGCTACCAGTACGACGCAATCGGTCGGCGTATCGCCAGGCGTGTCGAATCCACTGCGTCGCGGCGCACGCAGCAGCTATCGATGCCGGAGCGCGACGAGCTCACGCGCTTTTTGTGGCAAGGGCACAGACTGATCCAGCAGCACCGCGCGATGGAACTGCGCACCTACCTGTATCAACCCGAGCCCGACGGCTCAACCGGCTTCGCGCCGCTCGCTCGCGTGGACCAGACCCTCGCCGATGATGGCGCGATCAAAAGCACGCAGGTCTATCACTATCACACTGACGTGGCCGGTACGGCCGTCGCGCTCACGGACGAGACGGGCCGGGTGGTATGGCGTGGGCGTTATCGTGCGTGGGGCGGTCTCGTGACGCCGGAGTGGCAAAGCAGCGACGCGTTTGCGCAGCCGCTTCGCTATGCCGGCCAATACGCCGACGACGAAACCACGCTGTATTACAACGGCGCGCGTTTTTATGATCCTCACGCGGGCCGCTACATCAGCCCCGATCGCAACGGCGAAGCCGGAGCCAGTCCATACCGCTACGCGCCGAATCCGCTGACGTGGTGCAATCCTCTTGGCCGCGCGACGCCGGAAGCGTCTTCGTGCGTCGTCGTCGCGGACGCGTCATGCATCGATGACGCGTCGGACCCGGCTCAATACGTTGCCGGCGTCGTCGAACAACTCCACGACGTAACTGGCTGGGACCCGGCCAAGTTCTGATTCGAAAGACACATGGAAGTCGAGCCAGTCGTTTTTCCGGTATCGGGCAAGACCGCTAGCGTTGACGGTTTCCCGGCGCAGCTGCGTCTCGCCGTTGTCGTAGATCACCACGGCAACCGACGTTGCGGCCGGCAACGCGTGCTCGACGCCGGGCGTGAGCACATGCCTGTCGAATCCATTCCGATGTATGCATACGCGGACGTCGTTTGCGCGTAGCAGAGAGGCCTTCCATGTCGCTTCGTCGGGACGTTGAGAGCCCGGGACGGGCGGATCGTCATTCAATACCGACTGCTGAACTCCGCGCCACTTGAAGCTGATGCCCGCGTAGGCCTCGTAATCGGCGAGCGTGCGTTCGGCCCCGAGTCCATACTCGCCGAACTCGGCGTCAGCCAGCGTTTGTCCGTCGATACCGAGCAGCGCACGATTGCGCTGCAATGAGCGCTCGTTGCGCTCGTGCCAGGGCTCGTCGATTTCGCCCCGTTCCTTGGCCTCGTGACTGTGATCGTTCCACATCTTGACGCGGTAGGAACGCAGATATTCGTGCCACCCGATCAGCCTGTGCGGACTGTACAGGTCATAGCCGTGGGTGAACGCACGGACGGCAAGCGAAATCTCTTCGCCATGAAAGAAATAGTCGGGATCGTGCCGGACCACTTCGGCAAAGTGACCGTCGGCAAATGCGAAGTGCGCGCTGAAAAAGCGCGAACGGACCGGGCGAACCCGGGCTCTCCAGTCGGAAAGTGTCTTCGAACGGAACAGGACGACCCCTTCCGTGGAAAACCTCGCATAGGCCAATATCCTCGGCTCGTCGCTCGACCGAGCATCGTCGTTTTGGGGGTCGTACATCGGAAGGTAAGCGGTCAGAACCGGTTTCGGGCTTTCGCAGCGTAGCGATTCCAGCATCTCGATTGCGAGCGTGTCCCATCCGTCGACGAAGCGGTGGTGCGAGTCGAGTTGCAGCGTGTAGCGCTCACCGCTGTATCGCTGCTGGACCAGATTGCGGGCCCAGCATGCGCCCTGCGTCATCATGTGGGGGACGTCGATCAATTCGATCTTCGCTTCACGATGACCGAGATGGTGAACGGTCCAGTTGTCGGCCTGTTCGGCTCGCCAATCGCCAAAGCCCTGCTGCCAGAACTGGATCATCGTTTCGTCGTGCGCATGCTGCCAGCAGACGATGATCCGCAACAGATCTGGCCTTCCAGCTTTGTCGATCAAATCCAGCAGGGTGGGGACCAACTGCGGGTCGCGATAACTCGCGATTTGCACGAAGATCGAGTTCGGTGGTGCGACGGGTATCTCGGTCATGCTAGTTGCTTCTGGTAGACGTTCGCCGTTGACAGTCGGTTTAAAGAATGGTCATCGTGACTGTTGCGGTTGCCTGGATCTTGCCGGCGGTTGGCGTCGCTGTGCCGACGCGCAGCACGGTCGCCTCGAGTGCGAACGGCGATTGCATCGCGCCCCGCGGTGCGTGGACGAGGGTGCTCGACGGATCGTTGGGCCGGAAAACGGTTTTGCTTGAAACGTCCCGCAAACGAATCGCAAGATGCGTCGCGCCGGTGTTCTTCAACATGCTGCTATCTTCGGTATCGGGGGTTCCGGAAAGTGCAGCGGTGATCGAAGCCGGTGGCGTGGGACCGGTGCAGAGCACCGTAAAGTCGACTGGCTGGGTCGGCCCGCTCGTGGTCGACACATCGCTTGGGCCGAACGTGCCGAAATCGATGTTCAGTGTGCTGGTATTGACCGAGCAACTCGGAAGAACCTTGACGTTGATGCTGCCGCCCGTGATCGTCACGACCCGACTGCCGTCACCATCGGCAATGCCGGTTCCCAAGGTGTTGAACATCACGTCGACGTTGCTCGCGATGTCGCCGGTTTTGACCAGTTCGATCAGGAACTGCGAGCCAATGCCGAAGCGACCGTAGATCACCTGATTGGGCTCGCCGGCGGGAAAGGATGGCGTAAACGGAAGTGGCGAATTCGTGCCGCTCGCGCGCAGGTAGGTCACACGAAAGCCGATTCCGGGAACGTTGGTGTTATAGACCCCTGACATCGTGGACGGCGTTGCGTTGAAATAGCCGAATGTGACCGTGCCCCCGTTGGTGCAGTCCGCGAAGTTCCCATAGGTAGCGTACGCCGGCGACAAGCCCGTGGCGATCACCGAGCCGACCGGTAAGCCCGGATCGATCGATACCGAGCTTTCCTGAAACGGTATGTTGACCGCTATTGGATACCCCGCGATGTAGCCTTGAGACAGCAGTTCGGAGATTTGTGCAGGCTTCAACTGGGTGCAGGTGGCGAACGCGAAATGGGGTATCGCGAAGCAAATCAGGATAAAAAATTGAACGAGTCTTTTCATTGGAGCTTGTTGGTTGACCGGCGGACTGTAGGGGCCGACAGCGGAGAAAGTACGCAGATGCGCGCACATTGCCTCAACCGTCGAACTCATCCCATTTAGCGAGTAAATCGGCGGGAATGATATGGGCGAGTTCCGAAAACCGTTTGCCGACCATTCGTTCCGACTGGCGCAGCAAAACAATGACGGGACTGCTCGGTTCGTTTTGCTCGAACCACATGCGTGTTTCCTGAATGGCTGCGAGCGCGCTCCAGCGATCCGTTGGACACGGCGCGGTGATTGGCGGATCGGCCGGCGCGTCGGACTGCGCGAGGGTTGCCGTAGCGACGCTGGCCGGCGCCGGTCCACGCACGATATCGTTGTCCTGCTCGTTGGCGGCTCGGGCGGCCGCTGGCGCCGGCGCGGACGCGCCGCCGCCGTCCACCCGATGCTGCGCGAATGGCTGCAGCGCTCGGGACAACGCGCCGAGATCGGGCGCATCGACGCCGAGCGTTTCATCGCACCAGGCAGCGATGCGCTGCGTCAGACCCTGCGCTTCGACCAATGCGGCAATCGCCGCGTCGCGTCGGCCCCACCATTCCTTTAGCAAGCGGGCGACGGATTCAGGGGCGAGCGCGTCCTTCTGGCGCGGCGTCGCGAATGATTTTTCGATGTCGCGCAAATGCAGTTGCAGCCCGGCCGCCCGCGGCATCGGGATGTCGCGCGCATCGGCCAGCATGCCATCCGGTTCGACGAGTCCGCCGATCGCGTTGGCGAACATCGCCGGGTCCGGTTCGCCTTCGAACACTGGCAGCGGTTGGAGCGCTTCGCCATAGCATTCGAACATTGCCAGCAGCAAAGCCAGTCCGTCGCGCAAGCCGGCCGCGCCGTCGAGCCGGGTTCGACAACGCAGCAGGATCACCGCGAGGCGGATGTCTTTCGTCCGCAGCAGCAGCGCGCGGCAATCGCGTTCGATGTCGGCCCAGTTGGCCGTTGGCGGCACGTCGACGAAGTCGCCGTACTGCGCTTCGGCGCGTGGGGCCGCGGCCGCCTGCAGCATCACGAAAGCTGGATCGTATTCGAGATCGGGACCGCAAGGCGCGTGCGCCGACACCGGTTCGAGCAGATCGGCGTAGCGCAGTACGACGGCGGGAGTGTTGGCGTTCATGCGTAGGAACTCCGGGGTCGGTCGTTGTACTGTTCAGGTTCGAAAACCATGCCGACGACCGGAAGGTCGTCGGCGGAATCACCGAGCCACGTCGAGTAACCAAGTCTCTGAGACGTGCCGATGCAGGCGGGTGGCGCCGCGCGCGGGTTGACGAGCAACTTCACCTCCCACGCGTATTCATGGCCGACGAAGGCCCGCACCCATTCGACGAACGTCGGTAAGTCCTCGCCGTGCGGCGTGAGGCGCAGATACTGATCGAGGTCCAGCGGACCCACGACGAGCCGGAACTTGTGTTGCCGGTCGGGAATGGCCTCGCCGAGCTGCGCGCATTCACCGATGATCGCCGCGGGCCCCGGCACCCCGAGCCTCGTATGTTCCGATGCGCACAGGTGGATCCAGTGCGGCACGAACTCCTCGATGGTCATCGGAACACCGAAGTAATGCGAGAGCGTCGCCTCGATGCCGTGCGGCGTTCGCGCCTCGCGCACGAGGTGCGCCGCCGCGCTGTAACGCGAGTGCGTGGGCAGACAGGACTGCCCAGCCTCGGCCGGATCGACGCCGATCAGACTGGCGACGTAGAACGAAAACGTTTCGTCGCCGGCACGGTCGAGCGACGCGGTGGCTTGCCCTGAAGCCCACGCGCGATAAAACTGCGACAGTGCGCGGTGATGGAACAGATCGACAAGCCCGACGAGCGCACGATCCTGGTGGCTTTCCACACGACTGTGCGCCAGCTCCGTCATATGCAGCGGCAGCGGCCCTTGCGGCCCCCACAAGCCGAGCCCGAACAGCCGCACGTCGAGGCGGCCGTCTCGCGTGCCGAGCGACGCGATTTCGCGCGGCGCAAAGGCCAGTGTGGGCTGCTGACCGATCCGGAACGGCTCTTCTTGCGGCAGGCTCGCGGTGCCCGGCAACGGCATCAGCGGGTCGCGCGCGGCGATCGCGCGCAGCAGGCTCAGAAAGCCGGACTGCCACGGCGTGTCGGGATCGAACCAGGCGTCGAGCGATTGCGGATCGAGCGATGATCGCGTCGGCGCAACGGCGCTCGCAAATGTCCCAGCCATGCTCATACCGCTCCGCGTCCGCCCATGCGCGGCCGCCATTGGGTGATCAGGCCACGTTGCATCGAACGAAGTTCGGTTTCCGTGAACACGTTGATCGAAACGTGCCGCGAGAGGTAGTGCTCGAGCACCAGGCCGAACAGATACGGGCTGATGCCTGAGAAGCCGGTTTCATCGACCGTCAGTTCGCAGCGCACGCCACGCCCATAGACGAGGAGTCCGTCTCCCGGCAGACGCCGCACCACCGGTTCGGTGCGTGCACCGACCAGTGCCTCGATTTGCCGTGCCTGTTCGCGCTCGCCCGGCGCGATGAAGAGGCCGAGCATGTTGCGCAGCGCCTGGCCGCCGTCGCCGTGGTCGAGTTCGGCGAGCGGCATATAGTTGAAGCTCAGCTGCCGGATCAGACGCCACGCCGTTTCACCGCTCGCGTACGGCGCGCGCGGCGCGCTCGGTGCATGCACGAGGCGCACGCCTTCGATCGGCACGGAGTCGGACATCGTGAGGTCGGTTTTGCCGTTACGCGGAATCAGGCGCGGCAGGTCACGGTTCGTGACCCACGCCTCGACCGACAGGTAGCGGATGTCGTCGGCGTACGGCGCCTCCGCCTGATCGACGAGCGACACATAGACCTCGGTGCCGATATACGGCGTGCGGGTGCCGTACCTGCGCGCATTGGCCGACAGCGCGCGTTGCTCGCGACGCACCGAAAAATAGCGGCCGTGGTTGCCCACGTCGCTATGCAGTGTTTGATAAAGCGGATTGAATTCGACTTCGAGCGATGTCTGCGCCCGTTGACCGAATACGCGGGACACTGAAAAAATCTCATAGTCGAGCGGCCGGGTACGGTCGGCGAGCAGATGAAAATCGGTTTGCGCTCGATTGATTTCGACGCGATCGGTGCGTTTGCGAAACAGGTTGATGACCGGTGTACAGAACAGCAGGAAACGCGCTGCGTCGACGTGCGTGGCAAGCTCTTCCGGCAGACGGTCGAGCAGCAGCACGATCTCCGCTTCCTTGCTGTCCACGCGCGCGAGACCGGCCGCGAGCTGCGTCAGCGCGAAGAAATAGAAGCGCTGGCGGCATGCGAAGTATTCCTGTAGCAGGTTGTGGCCGTGAAACGTATTCCAGGTAAGCGGCAGCAGGCACTGCTTCGCTTGCAGACCTTCGAATGCGACCGGCGTTTTCGCGACCACGTGCCCTTCGTCTCGCGATGCACCATACGCGCGCACGACCGAAGCGACGCTACCGGCATGGATCAGCTCGAACAGATGCGAAGCGATACGTTCGTCGCCACCGATGTAGATGGGCAGCCGGTCGAAGTTCGTCATCTGGCTGAATTTCACTTCGCCGGTTGTGCGCAGGCGCAGCCGCAAAGCGCCGCGCAATTGCACGTGCGGCAACAGATGGCGATCGGTGTCGGGGATATCCGGCGGCACGGCGGTAAGCCGGGCTTCAACGATCTCGATAGGCCATAGCGTGACGTCCTGGCTGCTGCGGAATTCGCACACGGTTTGCTCGCCGGGCGGGATGGCCGAGCGCAGCATGCTATCCCGGGGCACTTTCAGCCCTTTCGTGAAATCGCCTTCACGCAGGCTCGGACGCAACTGCGCGACCGCGATCGCCGGCGTCGGCGCGACGTAATTCGGATAGACCACTTCGAGCAGGCGCTGCGTAAAGCGTGGAAACTCGGCATCGAGTTTGATCTGCGTGCGCGCCGACATGAAGCAGAATGCCTCGATGAGCCGCTCCACGTAGGGGTCGGCAACGTCGATGCCCTCCATGCCAAGGCGGCGCGCGATTTTCGGGTGCTGCGCGGCAAACTCGCCGGCCATTTCCCGCATGTACGTCAGTTCGCGGCTGTAGTAGTCGAGAAATTGCGGGTCCATGTCAATTTCCCCTGCCGGTATCCGCGTCGAACGTGACGTGATTCGTTTCGATGTCGAATGCGCTCTGGATGCGAAATTCCAGTGGATAGGGCGACCAGCGCATGAGGCCGTGAATCTCGAACACGAGCTGGTTGTAGCGTACGGGGTTTTCGCTATTGAGCGGCCGGATGCGCAGCGACTCGGGAATCAGACGCGGCTCGAAGCGCACGATTGCGTTGCGTACCATCTTCTCGACGGTCTCCCAGTTGCGACTGGCGAGGTAGCTGCCGGACAACGCGGGGATGCCGTAATTGACGACCGATTCGGCTAGCATCGGGTAGCGCGCGATGTCCATTTCGTCGTCCAGGTTCGTCGTGTTGAGCAGCAGGCTCAGATCACGCTGGATGATGCGGCGCATGCCTTCGCTGTTCGGCGCATAGGCGTCGGGCCGCTCGCTGCGCCGCGCGGGTGCGTCGTCGAGCAGGCGGTCGATCAGCGACGGCATATAAGCTTGCCGGTGCCGCGCGTCGGATCTGGTCATACGCGCTCGTCGTGATTGAACCGGCATTCGGCGATGTCGAGCAGGCCGATGTCGCCCTTGTCGGTGCTCCAGGTTTTCTGGCCGAGCGCAATCACGCCCGTTTCTCCAACGTCTTTCCAGGTGGTTTCGCGCGCGAGCCGGGTGGCAGCGGAGCCAGTTTCCGAGCCGGGATAGCGCACCGGCAGATAGCCGCGCAGGACAGTCGCGTCGCGTAGACCCACGACGGCCGAGCGCCAGACGAGGTCGGTCAACGCGGTGACCGGACCGAGTGTCAGCGATTTCATCGAGTCGAACGGCACCCAGCGATAACCGCCCGCGACGGTCAGCTCACACACCGGACCCAGCCGGCTGTCGCTATCGGTCAGCCACTCGAATTCGCCGATCAGCGTGCTTTCGCCGCGCGTGGCCGGCGCGGCGTCCAACGCGGCGCCGCGCAGTTCGTCGGCGGCGGCGAGATTGCCCTCGCCGAGCTCGAGGTTGGCTTGCAGCAGTGTTTTCACCCATTCGGGCAGCGGCTCGATCTCGCCCGGCGTGCGCTGACCCGCGAATACCTCGGCGCGGAACATCTCGCTGCGGATCAGCCCGCGATACATCTGGGCGCGCGATGTGCCTTCCGGCTCGAGCGTGGCCCACGTCTGCAACTGCTGTAGCGCGCGGTTCCATTCGCCGTCCAGGCACAACAGCTCGAACAGCAGCCAGCGTTCGCGCACGTTCGACGGATGCTTGCGCACTTTGTCGATGGTTTGCTCCCTCAGTTCGCCATAGGTCTGCGCGTCGAGCAGGCTGCTGAGGGTTGGAGGGTCCGACTTGGGCAGGTCAGCGGTTATGTTCATCTGAAAATGCAGGCTCTTCGTATTCGATCGATTCAGGCATGGCGATGTGGCTGTCTATGCTGACCAGGTGATGTTCTTCGCGTGCGAGCAGCGCGGTCCTGCTCGCACGGTGCGCGGGAATTCGGCGCGGCGCGAGCAGCGCGAGGATCTCGTGCGTTTGGTCCGCCTCGAAAATCTGCTCGGCACCGAACGAGTCAAGACCATCGAGCAGGGTGTCGATGTTCTTCCCCTGCGTCAGCAGGTCGAACACGGACGCTTCCGTCTGCGACGGATCGACAAGTTCGGCGAACGGATCGGGAGGTGACCCGACGATCGACTCGCTCTGAGCTTCGGCCGACGCCTTCGGCTCGGGCCCGTTCTCGCTCTTCCGGTTCAGCAGCGCGTCACGGTATTCGAGCGTGAGCGCGGCAAGCGGGTCCGCGTCATCGATGTCGGCTGCCAGAAGCTTCGCCATGCCGTCGTGTCCGCCGCGTTCCGCTGGATGCGGTTCGCGCCGCAACCGCAGCGGATCGTCATCGTCATCGTCCTCGTCGGCTAGTGCGATCAGGTCGCTGAAGTCATCCGGGTTCGTGAGCACGGGCTCGATCCGGTCCGCGGGCGGATTCACGCTCGACGGTGGTGTCGGGACGGATTCTTCATGCGCGTTCGTATTTTCGAGAGGCGGGTTCAGTAACAAATCGGGCATAAGCTGAAGGTCGGGATGCGCGCGCGGAGCAGCGTGAGACGAACACGCCACGCCGGCGTGACCGTTGCGCGAAGCGGTACGAACGAGCCCGAGAGACTGGATGGTTCGTGCGAACGTCCTCAGCGCACCCGCTTCGAAAGGCGAATGGTCCCAGCGAGCGTGATATCCAGTCATGGCTTGGCCGGTATGCAATGGCGAATCAGATCTGCCCGTAAAGCGCGCATTGGTAAAAGACTCTCCCGACGCAGAAATAAAAGGATCACCAACTAAAAGTGCGGGTTGGCGCCTGGCAGATGTGAATGCTACTTCGCGCACCTCGAGCGGAATATGGGCGACGGCCCAAATACACGCAGCGATCGACCGGCTATCCTTGTCGCTCGATCAGTGTGGCCAGCACGCTTTTTCGGATACCTGCGCGCGGTGTGCCGGATGCCACGGCAGAGCCGCGCTTTCCGCAACAAACATCTTTACCTGCAACGTCATCATGTCCATTTCACGCCACGCGTTGTTCGGCAAGCTCGGCGCGACGCTCTTCAGGAGCATCGAATCCGCTACGGCGTTTTCCAAGCTGCGCGGCAACCCGTATATCGAGCTGGTGCACTGGCTGCACCAGCTGCTTGCGCAGTCCGATAGCGACCTGCACCGCATCGTCAGACACTGCGGCATCAGCCGCGAACTGCTCGAGCGGGACCTGCAGAGGGCACTTGCCGCGCTGCCGTCCGGGGCGAGCGCGCTCACGGACTTTTCGCATCATGTCGAGACGGCAATCGAGCGCGCGTGGGTCGTCGCGACGCTGGCATTCGGCGACGGGCGGATCCGCGGTGCATGGCTGATGGCGGCGCTTGTCGAGACGCCGGATTTGCGGCGCTTGCTGCTGGCCATTTCGCCGGAGTTCGGCAAGATTGCCGTCGACGGCCTTCACGATGCGTTGCCGGCCTGGATCGACGGTTCCCCCGAAGAGAAGGACACCCCGTACGACCAGAGCGACTTTTCGTCCGCGGTGCCGGGGGAGGCGTCCGGTGCGCTCGCAGCCTCGGCGAAGGGCGCGGCGGCACTTGCGCAGTTTTGCGCAGATCTGACCGCACGTGCGCGCGCCGGTGAAATCGATCCGGTGGTTGGTCGCGAAGTCGAGATTCGCACGATGATCGACGTGCTGTTGCGGCGGCGCCAAAACAATCCGCTTCTGACCGGCGACGCCGGGGTTGGCAAGACGGCGGTCGTCGAAGGTCTCGCGCGCGCGATCGTGGCCGGCGAAGTCCCGCCGAAACTTGCCGGGGTGCGGCTGTTGAGCCTCGACGTCGGTGCGCTGCTTGCGGGCGCGAGCATGAAGGGCGAATTCGAGGCCAGGCTGAAGTCGGTACTCGAGGAGGCGGCGAAGTCGGCGGCTCCGGTCGTGCTGTTCGTCGACGAGATTCACACGCTGATCGGCGCCGGCGGTCAGGCCGGCACCGGCGACGCGGCAAACCTGCTGAAACCGGCGCTCGCCCGCGGCACGTTGCGCGCGATCGGCGCGACGACGTGGGCCGAGTACAAGCGGCACATCGAGAAAGACCCGGCGCTCACGCGGCGCTTTCAGGTGCTGCAGATCGCCGAGCCCGAGGAGCCGTCCGCGATCGACATGGTCCGCGGACTCGCGCGCACGCTCGCGAGCCATCATGGCGTCGTGGTTCTCGACGAAGCGATTCGCGCCGCCGTGACACTGTCGCATCGCTATATTCCGTCGCGTCAGTTACCTGACAAGGCGATCAGCCTGCTCGACACCGCCTGCGCGCGCGTCGCGCTATCGCAGCATGCGCCGCCGCGCGAATTGCAGCGGATTCGCGAGCGCTTGCAAGCGGCGCGCGTCGAAGCCGAGCTGCTCGGGAACGAGGTGCGTATCGGGCTTGGCAGCGAGGCCGCGCTGGCCGACGTCAACGCGACCATCGCAACCCTCGAGTTCGAGGATCGTGTTGTCGAAACCGCCTGGCAGACCCAGTCCGAGGCGGCGAAGGCGCTGGCGGGCGCGCGCGAGGCCGTGAGCGCGCGCGCCGCAGCAGGCGGACCTGAGGCCGACGCGCACGATAGCGCGGCGAGCGAGCTGCAGACGTTGCGCGAGCTGGAGCGCACGTTATCGAACCTGCAGGCGGCTACGCCATTCGTGTTTCCGGAAGTCGGCGAAGCGATCGTCGCCGACATCGTCTCTGACTGGACCGGTATTCCAGTCGGACGCATGATCACCGACGAGGTGAGCGCCGTGCAGATGCTGCCCGCCACGCTGGCGGCGCGCGTGATCGGCCAGCACGACGCGTTGCAACAGATCGGCGAGCGCGTGCAGACGGCGCGCGCCGGGCTCGCGGACCCGCGCAAGCCACTCGGCGTCTTCCTTCTCGCGGGACCGTCCGGCGTCGGCAAGACGGAAACCGCGCTCGCGTTGGCGGAGGCGCTCTACGGCGGCGAACAAAATCTCATCACGATCAACATGAGCGAATACCAGGAGGCGCATACGGTCTCGGGACTCAGGGGCGCGCCGCCTGGCTACGTCGGTTACGGCGAGGGCGGTGTGCTGACCGAAGCGGTGCGCCGACGTCCGTACTCGGTCGTGCTGCTCGACGAAATTGAAAAGGCGCACGGCGACGTGCATGAAATGTTCTACCAGGTGCTGGACAAGGGCTACATGGAAGACGGCGATGGTCGCTATATCGATTTCCGCAATACGACCATCCTGATGACCAGCAATGTCGGCGCCGATCTGAGCGCGAGCCTATGCGCGGACGAAATGCTTGCACCGGATTTTGACGGTCTGCGTTCCGCGCTTGCGACGGAATTGCGGAAGGCGTTTCCGGCCGCCTTCCTCGGGCGTGTGACGCTGGTGCCATATCGTCCGCTGGGCTCGGATTCGCTCGCGCGGATCGTGCGTTTGCATCTCGATCGCGTCGTTCGGCGCATGGCGGATAACCACGGCATCGCGCTGAGCTATGCGTCGGAGGTGGTCGACTACATCGTCGCGCGCTGCCTCGTGCAGGAGACCGGGGCGCGTGTTTTGATCGGCTTTATCGAACAGCACGTGCTGCCGAGCCTCGCACGGCAGTGGCTCGATGCGTTTGCAGCGAAAAGCGCGCTCACGCATATGACAATCGAGGTGACCGATGCGGCTGCGGCACCTGCGGATGCGCTCGTGGTCCGGGCTAGCTGCTGACGCATGCTCCGAATTTATTCAGGTTTGTTTACGAAAGTGAACGAAGGCTGCAATTCAATCGATGCATCTCGCAAACACTCTTTTTGGCATTTTTTTTGCATAGCAATGGCGCTCGCATTTGACATCGTTTTCACATGATGCATGTCTAATGCCAGCGGCATGATCGCCAGATCGTCAGAAATCGCCAATCGAAGGGAATCCTTAAAAATTGCTCGCGTTGCTTGATCGGAATAGTCTATAAAGACAAAAAGTTCCGCATCATGCGCATGTCTTCCATACAGTATGAATGCACGTGCCCAACCGACATGCGGTCATGGTAGATTTTCAGCGCTGCCATGCTTGATCGTATGCGCCATCCATAGCAGGCAACCATAGGTCGAAATCCGTTACGCCTTTCAATTGCAACCGGAATGACTGGAGAACAACAATGCTCTTCTTTAATGATGGTTTCACATTCCCGAATTTTCTGGCCGACGTTTTTTCCATCTTCATCTTTATTCTGTGGTTCTGGCTGTTGATCACGGTGTCGAGTGACCTGTTCCGCCGCCATGACGTGTCGGGATGGGGCAAGGTTCTGTGGGTGATTTTCCTGATCATCCTGCCGTATATCGGCATCTTCGCGTATCTGCTCACGCAGCATCGCGGCATGGCGGAACGCGATCAGGCGCGGGCCAAGCAGATGCGCGAAGATTTGCGCAATGTGGTGGGCTTCAGTGTCGCCGATGAAATCGAGAAGCTCGACAAGCTGAAAGCGTCCGGTTCCATTTCTGCGGACGAGCACTCGCGTCTGCGCGCGAAGCTCGTGCAGTAAGCGTCGGTTACCTCAGTGCAGCCATCGGCGAGCGGGCGCATTGCCCGTGTCGCCTTGGCTTTTGCGCGGTGAGGGTTTCCCGACGTCGCGCGATCGAACGTAACGGGAGGAACCCATGCTTGCCCGAGTCGCCCACGTTCGAAACGCTGTTGCGCGAACGGCACGGGCGCCGCTGGTTTTGCGCCGCGCCGCGCTCACGTGCGTGACGGCGTTGATGCTCGCGGCTTGCGCGCAGCCGTGGCAGCAATTCCAGGCTGGCCAGGATCAAGCGGCGATTATCGCCCGCATGGGTCCGCCGCGCGAAACCTATGACCTGCCCGGAGGCGGCCGCAGGCTGATGTGGCCGACCCAGCCGATGGGTTCGACCACCGTCGCCGCCGACATCGACGCTTCAGGCAAGATCGTGAGCGTGCGTCAAGTGTTGCAGTTGAGCGAATTCAATCGCGCGGAAATCGGCAAATGGACGCGCGAGGATGTGCTGACCAATTTCGGCCGCCCCGTGCAGACGCAGTTTTTCCGGCTCTCGCAACGCGAAGTCTGGTCATACCGGTACATCGAAAACAACATCAACCACATGCTGTTCAATTTTGCGTTCGACACCAACGGCGTGTTGCGCGCGACGCAGCGCTCGCCCGATCCATTGCGGGATCGCGATTTGCGACGGTTCTGAACCGCAAGCTATAGCAACGACTCAATTGGCATAATCGACAGCATCCATACACCGAGCCGCGCGTACCACGTCGCATTCGGTTCGGTATCGAGGCGGGTTTCGACGCCGTCGTTGGTTTCGATCCAGTACAGCTTGCCGTTTGCGTCGAGATGCACCGCGTACGCGACTGTCGGCAGCAAAGCGAGAAATTTTCGATCGACCCGCGTCGCGAGATCGGGGCTGTCGATCACGAGGCCAAGCTCGGTATTCAGATGCGCGGAGCGCGGATCGAAGTTGAACGAACCGACGAAAACCCGCTGGGAATCGGCGATGAAAGTTTTCGCATGCAAGCTCGAACCCGAGCTGCCGAACGGCCCCGGCGACTGTTCTTTCTTATGGGTGACGCCCGCCACGCGCCGCAATTCATACAGGTGCACGCCGTTTTGCAGCAACTGGACGCGCCGCCTGATATAGCCCGAGTGCACGGCGGCGACATCGGTCGCTTCGAGCGCGTTCGTCAACACGCGCACATCGACGCCCTGGGCGGCGAGGCCGCTCAGAAACTGCGTGCCCGTATTCGCCGGCACGAAATAGGGCGAGACGAGGTCGAGCGACTTCGTCGGCTGGCCCATCACTTCGCGTAGCTGGTGCGGAATCAGCGCTTCCGGCGGCGCGTCGTTCAAGCCTTTCGCGGGATCGTCGCTGATCATCTTCGTTTTGGCCCAATCGAGCGGCAGTTTGTGGTCGAGCAGGTTCTGCACGACGCGCGGACCGCGCAGCGCTTGCTTGTACTCCGCGGCGGCGGGGGCCTGTTCGATCGCCTGCGCATCACGCTCGAGCGTGGCCAGTTCATCGACGCTCTCGTGCGGCAGGATCATGTCGACCGGATACGCCGACGCGCTGGCCCAGTAGCGGTCGAAATCGCGCGACACGTCGGCCGCGGCCGGTCCGATCGCGAGGACATCGAGGTCGGCGAAGACGACGCCGTCGGTGGCATCGAAATACTCGTCGCCGATGTTGCGGCCGCCGAGGATCGTCGCGGTGGCGTCGGCGGTCAGTGACTTGTTGTGCATGCGCCGATTGGCGCGTGAGAAGTCGGTTACAAAGCCGAGGAATTTCGGGCTGCGCACGACGAACGGGTTGAACAGGCGTACTTCGATGTTCGGATGCGAGTTGAGCGCCGAGAGTGTCGGGTCGAGCGCGGACGCGATGCCGAGATCGTCGAGCAGCAGGCGCACCCGCACGCCGCGGTCCGCCGCTTCGTGGATCTGTTCGAGCAGCAGCGTGCCGGTCAGATCGTCGCGCCAGATGTAGTACTGGATGTCGAGCGTGCGTTGCGCGGAACGGATCAGGTCCATGCGCGCGGCAAACGCGACATGCGCATCCGCCAGCGGATAAATGCCCGCCAGCCCCGCGTGCGCGGCCAACTCGGGCGCGACCGCGCGACCGAGATCCGTGGTGGCCGCCACCGCGGGCGACAACGCATGCGACTCCTTGCGGTCCTCGAGCGACGGTAACCGCGCGCAGCCGGCAAGCAGGCTTGCGCACAGCAGCGCGCACAGCGCGCCCTGCCATCGACGATGCGGGAACGACGGGTGGTGTATCTGCGCTTGCATGGAGTCCGGGTCTTCCTTTGGGTCGCGCGTTCCTGCACGCAGCTCGCATTGGTTGAGAAGAATACTATGAGCGCATGTCCATCGGTGCGCCGCCCGACGCTCTTGTTGCGCCAGGCGCTTTGTCCGATGATACGAGCAGGCTGCGCGAATTCGAACGGGGGCCAACCCGGCTGCGCATCGGCCGCACGGTTTCCGTGCGAGCGAGCGTGATCCGCTTCGCGTCAGCGTAAAGGGTCGCCAAGTGGCGTAAAAGGTCCGGTTCACGGCGCCTTCGAGCGTTTCGCCCCACTGTGGAGTCGAGCAACGTGAAGATCTCCCGCTTGCTGCTGGCTAGCGTGCTGCTTTTCGTGGCGGGCACCGTGCTGCAGATGATATGGCCGCTCGCGCAGCCGGCCTCGTATCACCACTTCGCCGATCAGCGCTCGCTGGGGCCGCTGCACAATGCGGCGGACGTGCTCTCGAACGTCGTCATTCTGATCGCCGGCGTGCTCTGTCTGCGCTGGGTCACGCGGCATGCGTCGAACCAGCCGGCGCAATTCCCCGGCATGGTCGTCGCCGCGATCGGGCTGCTGTTCACCGCGTTCGGTTCGGCTTACTACCACATGGCGCCGAACGACGCGACGCTCGTCTGGGATCGCCTGCCGATGACGATCGTGTTCGCCGGCATCCTCGCGATGCTATGGACGTCGTGGAGCGGACAGCGCGTCGGCTGGGCGCAGATGCTGATCATGGTGGTCGTGTCGCCCGCCACCGTCGGCTACTGGCTGGTATTCAACAGCCTGTGGCCTTACGCGATTCTTCAGTTCGGCGGCCTCATGCTGATCGTCGGTATGACGCTCACGCGCAAGGTGGACGGCGTGATCGCATGGACGCTCGTGATCGTCTTCTACGGGGTCGCGAAGATTTTCGAAAGCCTCGATTGGCAGATATGGGAGCTCACGCATCACGTGATCGCCGGCCATGCATTGAAGCATGTGTCGAGCGGTCTTGCCGGCGCGTCGATGATTCTGGTCGCGAACACGGCGCCGCGCTCCGTCGCGGGCATCATGCCGCGCCGGCCGGGCGGCATCGGGCATTCGGGTACGCCGCGTTGAAGCCGCGTCACGGCGAAGTGACGCGGCCTGCGGCGGATGTTACTGCGGTTCGTACCACGAATACGTCGCCAACGTGCTCACCGGCGGTGTGCCGATCTGCAGCGTGATGTCGCGCAACGATGTCAGTTCGATATTGCGCAAGTCGCCCATATAGCGGCGCGAATCGCCGTTGTCGTTGATATACGCGACCACGTCGCCCATGATGCCCGCGACGTTCGTGCTCGTCAGCGGCTCGCCCCAGATATCGAAGAACTCGCCGAGCGTATAGGTTTTTGCGTCCGGCGTTTCGATATGGATGATGCCGGTGTTGTCGTGCGTGTGCATTTCATACGTGCATTGCGACAGGATGCCGACGTTCGCCGGCAACGCGAGCCATTGCCCGTCCTTGATGATCGCGAGGTGCGCGTGCACGTGGTACAGCACACTCATGTTCGGCGCGCAGGTGAGGCCGTCGACTGGTGAGCCGTTGCCGCCCGTCGACGTCGTGCCGTTCGGCCAGAACGACGAGCCGACCACGCCTCCGAAGACGAGCGTGACCGGGTTCGGGTCGAACGGCGGCGGATCGGTCCACGTATAGGTGGGCACTTGTGTGACAGGCGTGCCGACCATGATCGTGATTTCGTCGTGCGGCTTCAGCACGAGGCTGGCGGGGTCGCCCGTGTATTGCGTGAGCGTGCCGCCGTCGTTCACGTAGATCGCGATCGGCGAGGCGGTCAGACCCGCCACGTTCGACGCACTCAGCGGCTCGCCCCAGATCGAGAAGAACTGGCCGAGCGTATAGCTCGCGCCGGTCGTCGCGTCCATATGGATCTTGCCGCTCGAATCGACCGTGTGCACCGGATACGCGCAGCCAGTCGGCGCGGTGATGGTCGGCTCGACCATGCCGATGTTGGGCGGCAGCGTCAGGAGTTGCCCGTTCTGGTAGATCGAGACGTGCGCATACGTGTACGCGGTGCTGCGCAACGCGCAGTTCAGTCCGCCGACGGGTTGACCGGTTCCGCCCGCTGAGGTGGCGCCCGCGGGCCAGATGGCGGCGCCGAGTGTCGTGCCGTCGATGATCGGCGTCGCGGCGGCGAGCTTGGGCGTCGTCGCGCTCGCGTCCGATGCGCCCGACGGGCTCGACGCCGGAGTTGGACTCGATGCCGGTGTCGGACTCGACGCGGGCGCGGGAGTCGATGCGGGGGTGGTCGCTCCGGCCGCGCCGTTCGAGCCGGTGCCGCCCGGCTCCGCGCCGCTGCCGCCACCTCCGCCGCCACAAGCGGACAATGTCCAGATCAGACCCAATGCGACGAATCGCGACCCCAGCCGTTGCAGCATCTCGTTCTCCATGCCGTGAGGTGAAAGGGATGCGTGCAGCGGACATCGCGCACAGACAAAGTGCGGACATCGCACCGCGACGCGCGGCGCGGGCTTCACTGCGTGGATTTGACCAAGCGCTACCACCGCGTGGCGCAGGCGCTCGCGTCGGATCACGTCAGGTGATTGAAACCGATTAAAACAGCGTAACAGATGGTTTCACGAGCGAATGCGGCCCATCACAACGTTTCGCGACATTCTGCTGGCGCATTTCGAGGTATCGGCCTGGAGTTTGCGGACGGAACGATCTGGCGCGCTTTATATGTGAGCTGTCATCGTTCTGTGCGAAGATCAGTTCTGTGCGGATTCGTGGAGCACTGACCAATGACCGACAGATTGCAAGCGTCCGTATACGTAGTGCTGCTGCTGCTGATTGTGGGCTGGTTGCTGTATATCGGGCGTGCGGTTTTCGTGCCGATCGTGTTCGGAGCGATCGCGGTGTACCTGGTGGTCGACCTCACGCGGCTGCTGCAACGCATTCCGCTGATCGGCCCGCGGCTGCCCGTGCAGTTGCGCTATGGGCTGTCGATGTTCCTGATCTGCGCCGCGATTTTCTTCGCGGTCGACATGCTGGTCGCCAACTATGACGCGCTCGTCGCGCTCGCGCCGCGCTACCAGGACTCGGTCTTGCTGATGATCCACAAGATCTCGACGCTGCTGCACCTCGAAAGCGAGCCGACCTGGGAGTCACTGCGGCGGAACATACTCGCGCAACTTAACATTCAGGCGATGGTGACGGGCCTGCTGGCGTCGCTCTCGTCGATGATCATCGACCTGTTCGTGATCGTGCTGTATGCGAGTTTTCTGCTGTTCGAGCGCCGCACGTTCGGCGACAAGCTGGCGAACATGACCGCCAATTCGACCAACGCGGCGCGCATCCGGGGCGTGGTCATCGACATCAACCGGCGCATTGGCGCGTATCTCGCGCTGAAGACGTTTCTCGGCGTGCTGCTCGGCGGGCTCTGCTGGCTCGCGATGCGCAGCGTCGGCCTCGAGTTCGCCGGGCTGTGGGCGATACTGACCGCGCTGCTGAACTATGTGCCATATATCGGCTCGGTGCTCGCGGTTGCGTTCCCGGTGCTGATGTCGGTACTGCAGTTCGGCGACGTGAATTCGGTCCTGATCGTGCTGGTTTCGCTGTCCGCGATTCACTTCGTGATCGGCAATATTCTCGATCCGTATCTGACGGGCAATTCGCTGAACCTGAGCCCGTTCGCGATTGTCGCGAGCATGGCGGTGTGGTCGGCGTTGTGGGGCGTGCCGGGCGCCTTTCTCGCGGTGCCGATCACCGCCAGCATGACGATCATTTTCTCCGAGTTCGAAATGACGCGGCCGGTCGCGGTGCTGCTGTCGAAAAACGGCCGGCTCACTTACGGCAAGACCGAGCAGACCGCTTGAAGCGGTCGCCGCGGCGGCCATTTCACCGGCGCGTTCTTCGACGAGCCGTTCCAATGCGAACTCATGTCCCGCTCACACGACCCTGAACTCCAGCCCCTTCCCATCCCGGGCAGCGCCGAAGCGCTCGAAGACCCGGCGTTGTTGCGCCGCCTGCTGCGCGCGAAAGACCGCATCGATGCCGCGTCGCACGAAGCCTGGCCGGTGCGGCGCCTGGCTGAAGTAAGCCGCGTGTCGGAAGCGCACTTCGCGCGTTCGTTCAAGCGGGCCTTCGGCGTGCCGCCGCACCGCTATCTGTTGACGCGGCGTATCGAGCAAGCCACCACGCTGCTGCGTGACACCGACCTCGGCATCACGGACATCGCGTTCGCGACCGGCTGGGAAAGCCTCGGCACGTTCGGCCGCGTGTTTCGCGACATCACCGGCCTGAGCCCGAGCGAGATGCGCGTGCAGGCACGCGCCAATCAGACCGAACTCGATCGCGTGCCCGCCTGTGTGCTGAAGGCCGCGCAACGTCCGGACCTGACGACCGCGGTTCTGGAAAAGCGCCGCCGCGCGAACGGCGACGCTGCCGAGCCTCCTGCCAGCGAGAAAACATGAATCAGGCAGTGCTCGCCCCCGCCGCGCCTTGATGCCGGAATCCGCATATTCGATGCGGCTTCCAACCAAGACCCGCCTATTTCGACTTCCTATACTCGTTCGATCAAGCCCGGTGCCACGGCGCCGCCCTTTCTGGAAGGAAGCTATGTCGACGATTCCCGCGCGTAGAGCGAGGCCTTGCATATCGAGGGCGTGCGCTATGGCCTGTCGGCCGAAAGCGCGGCCAAGATCGACATCGTGCGTGAAGCCGGCTTGAAGTCGCTGGAGATTTTCAAGCGCGCCGGGGTCAAGATGGACTTCGGTTCCGATCTGCTCGGCCCGGGCCATCGGATGCAGAGCGACGAGTTTTCGATCCGCGCGCAAGTGCTGACCCCCGCCGAGATCATCGGCAGGCGCGATCTGAGTTGTCTGACGGGCCTGGGCGAGCGTATCCCGCTGGTGATGAAGGGCGGGCGCGTCGAGTTCAACGAACTGCATTGACCCGGCGCGCGAGCCGAGCGCAGTTTTGGAGAAGCGCCGCCCGGTGCTCAGCGATACAGTCGAGCCCTCAACCACCGAGGGAGGAGTCATGAATCAGGGTATCGATGTGGTCGGTTTGTACGTCGACGATCAGGACGCGGCGCTTTCGTTCTACGTCGACAAGCTCGGCTTTCGCGTCCACACGGACGTGCGCAACGGCGCTTACCGCTGGCTCACGGTCCAGCACCCGGAGCAGCCGACTTTCCAGTTGGGCCTGTTCGCGCCGGGGCCGCCGATCCACGATGAAGCGACCGCGCAAACGCTGCGCGCGATGGTCGCGAAGGGAGCGATGCCGCCGTTGGTGCTGTCCGTTGCCGACTGTCGCGCCAGCTACGAGCAATTGAACGCGCGCGGCGTGGAATTCACGCAGGAGCCGGTGGATCGTTTCGGCAGCGTCGATGCGGGCTTTCGCGATCCGGCGGGCAATGGATGGAAGATGATCCAGGCGGCGGAGAAGTGAGCGTAAGCGATCCGTGCGGCGCGTAGTCACAAACGGCCGGCGACAAGTCGCACGATCGCGACGCGTTCGCCGGCCGTCCCAGCTACGGGACCGATGGCCTAACCGGGTATCACTGCTGATGCTGCTGCAGATACTGCCGCACGTCGTTCAACGTCACACGACCCGAATGCGCGCTATCGATCTCGTCAAAATGCCTGGCGATATAGCCGAGCCCATTGCTTTGCGCCTGAGCCTTGGTGATCGACGAGCCGTTGCTGAGCACCGAATTCGCGCCCAGCCTGCTCTCCATGCGCTGCTGAGCCTGCTGCTGCAATGTCGAGCCGGTGGTCGGCGCGACCGCGCTAGCACGGTTATGAGGAAAGAACGGACCGTCGACGCCGTGTCCGCCGTGGGGTAGCGTCACGGGCGCGACCGGCTGAGGCGGCAGCGCGTGCGCACTACCGACGATCACACCGAGGACGCTCAACGCCAGCGTACGTCGCAAGATATCGATTGAAGACATGATCACTCGCCATAAAAAGTAGTTGGAGGGTCTCGCGCGAAGCGAAACCACCATCGATCAGGGCGCGGCCGCGGCGACCGCCTCGCTCGTCGGCGTGGCGGCGGGCGCTTCGTCGGCCCACGGCTGCGGCAGCGTCGCGAGCGTGAGTGCGCCCGCTATCGGCGTGTCGCCATAGAAGGCCGCCAGATCCGCCTTCATCTGCGGGCGCGCCACGTCATCCAGATAAATCATATGCCCGCCCTGGAAGAAGTTGACCTGCAGATTCGGATTGAGGCCCTGCACCGTCTTCAGTCGCGCGAGCTGCTTCTCGGTATTGAAGAACGGCGTGGCCAGATCGTGGTAGCCGTTTTCCGCCAGCACCTTCAGTTGCGGATTCAGCTTCAGTGCGCCGAGCAGATCGGGGATCGTGTCGGGCAGCGGCTGACCGCCGTGCGAGAAATTCCACGCCTGGATGACCGCGTCGTTCAGCGGCATATACGCGGCGTTCGGTGCGGTGTAGCCGAGGTAATCCGGCATCTGCGTGGCCAACGCATTGGTGAACGGCAGCGAGATCAGGATGTCCGACGGGTCGCCGTCGCTTTGCAGGCGCGGGTCCGAGTTGGGCAACGACACGCGACCATCGTAGCGGCCGATCGTCGAGCCCGGCACCAGCGTGATGTTGAACGGATCGATGTTGAAGTAACCCTGCATCGCCTGCAACGTGAGGCCGGATTCGGCGTCCCAGAACTTCTCGAGCCACGTCGGCGGGAAGTTCGGCGGTCCGGCATAAGTGGGCGCGCCGAGCTGGCTCAACGTCCAGTACAGCGAATAGTTCTTGAACAGGTTGTAGTTGGCGGTCACGAACGCCTCGCTGCGAAGCGCGTAAGTCGCCTGATTCACTGGCGCGGGCGACACCTGGTTGTAGTACGCCGCGACCTGGGCATAGCCCGGCATGTAGCCGCTCAACGTATCGGTTTCGAGCGCGAGCTGATTGGGCGAACCCGTGATCGCCACCGCCTCGATCGCATCCGCGAAGTAGTTCAGGATCGAGGACTGCAGCGTGATCCCTGTGAGGTGCACGCCGGCCGATTCGAGCGCGAGCGCGAGGATGTCGGTGCGAGGCGTGCCGTACGATTCACCGTACAGATAGATCGGCGAGCTGCTGCGCGAATTGACCGTTAGGTAGCGAATGATGAAGTCACGCATGATGTTCGCGTCCGCATCGGTGCTCCAATAGGTCTGGTTGGTGTTCGGCAGGATCGCCTCGGAGAGGCCCGTGCCCGGCGGATCGATGAACACGAGATCGGTCGTGTCGATCAGGCTTTCGGTGTTGTTCACGAGCGGGTAGTTCGGCCAACTGGTGCCGTTCAGCAGCGGATCGGTGGTCGCGACGCGCGTCGGCGCGAACGATCCGAGCCGCAGCCAGATCGACGAAGAGCCCGGCCCGCCGTTATAGACGAACGTGACGGGCCGCGGTTTGCCATTCGTGCTCGGCGCCGTGTAGGCGACATAAGACATCGTCGCTTCGGGTGCGCCGCTCGTCAGATCCATTGCGGTCAGATGGCCGGTGGTCGTCGTGTAGTTGATGGTGGTGCTGCCGGACGTCCATTGGTAATGCATGATCGCCGCTTTCTCGGCGACCAGTGACGACGCAATGCCGGATGTCGCGCTCGTCGAATAGGAGGTGAGATCGGTGTAGGGCTGATTGGCGGACGGCGTCTGCGGCGCGGATGCGGCTTGCGCCTGCTTGGCGACCTGCGCCATGCTGCCCGGGACCGCCGACGCCGACGAACCTCCATCGCTGCCGCCGCATCCGGCGACGATCACGATTCCGAGTGTCAGCATGCTTAGCGCGGCTAGCCGGCCATGACGACGGACGCGGCCATCGTCGGTACTCCTTCTGTCTGGTTTCATCTCGTTCCCTGGTGAGTGATACCGCTACACAAAGGCGGCTTTTCGCCGGTCGCGCGCGTTGGAGATCGAATAACCCGCACCGCACTCGAAGGCACGCAGCGCTTGCATGGACAGCTTTTCCGAATTCATTAATTCAAATTGCTTGCGCTGATATTTCTATTTGCTTTCCAGAGTTATCGATTGGATGGGCAAAGGAATTCCCTGTCGATTTATCTCGACATTTCAAGAGAAATTTAAAATTGAATCTTTCCGGTGCTTACAGCAAGAGTGAAAATAGAATGGGAAATGAGGTCTTGTCAAGGAAGGAGCGGTGATTATGCTATTCAGGATAAAGAGGGTCTCTTAGCGAGCCCCGTTGCGGTCCCGGCGGTTTGGCGCGGAGAAATGCTTTCCGGATTTATCCGCATTGCATTGGATTTTCGTGGGAAAGTCGTCGGAATTAATTGCGTTTAAAAAATAGAATTAAATGGTAAATTTAACCGGTGCGAACGCATCCTCCATCGAATAAAAAAGGCGATATTCGAGTCACGCCCGTGGCCGAATTCGATACCAGGTAAGAATCACCGCCAGCAAGAACGCGACATAGGCGACCACGAACACCCACGGTGGAAAGTCGTAATACAGCCAGGCGCTTACCCACCGCTGTATGAAGCCTTGCGGACCAGCCGTGCCCGTGCGCAGATAGTCCTCCAGCACGGTCAACGGGCACGGCACATCGAGCACCGCGAGCGTCGCGACGATACCGATGGCGAGAACATGCAGCGTACGAAACGCGCGATTGCGCGCCCACGGGAGTCGCAAACCGTGGGCGATCCAGATCGCGAGTAGTCCGCCGACGATAAACACCACGATCAGCGCGTGCAGCACGAGAACCACATTGGCGAGCCAGATCATTCTGCTTCCACTCGGGATGTGTCTGGAATCATAAGGCCAAGCTCAGTGCACTCGCCTGACCATGGCGCGGCGCCTCACTGCCCATTGCCATACAGATCGAGCAGCATCAACGTCACACCATTGGTCCACCCGAAGCCGTCCTGCAGCGGATACTCGCCACCCCCGCCGCCGCCTTCCCCCGCACCTTCGACGACGTACTTCTCGACGAGCTTCTGCTGCGTGTTGTAGACGTTCTGGACGTCCGCGAGAAAGCGCGTGCCGATCGATTGAGCGAGATCGGTGCGTCCGTAGCGCTTGAGGCCCTGAATCGCGATCCAGTGCAACGGCGCCCAGCCGTTCGGTGCGTCCCATTGCTGCGTGGTGTTATAGATCGAGGTCGCGAGGCCGCCTTGCTTCAACAGCACGTTCTGCACGGTCTGCGCAGTCTTCCACGCGCGATCGGGCCACGCCACGCCGGCCATCAGCGGATACAGCATCGCCGGTGTCTGGTTGTCGCGTGACTTGCGCAGTTGCCAGTCGTAGTCGCCGTAGTAGCCGTTGCTATTCCATAGATAACGGTTGATGCCTTCCGCGCGACGTGCCGCGTAGCCGATGAACTGCGCGACGCAATGGAAGTCGCGTGTCGTCGAGCAGCCGCGCGCGATCGTCGTCTCGAGATGGAATAACAGGCTGTTCAGATCGACTGGGATGATCGATGTCGTGCGCACCGTGGCGAGCGTCTGGTTGTCGCCGAACCAGCGTGAGCTGAAATCCCAGCCGCTTTCGGCGGTCGCGCGCAGATCGCGGTAGACCTGGTTGGCCGGCCGGCCGCTCGCCTGCGCGGTCTGCACGTCCTCGAGATAGGACTCGTCGCGCGGCGTGTCCAGCTCGTCCCAGTAGCGGTTCAGCACGGTGCCATCGTTGAGCACGACGACATTGCGCGTCGCGCCGCCGCGCGGCGTGCTGGCCGAACCCTGCATCCAGTACGCGTATTCCTTGCGCAGCTCGGGGAGGTACTTCTGATAAACCTTATTGCCTTCCTTTTGCGCCGCGAGCTCGACCATATACGAGTAGAACGGCGGCTGCGAGCGGCTCAGATAGTACGTGCGATTGCCGTTCGGGATATGGCCGAACGTGTCGATCATGTACGCGAAGTTGTCGAGCATATCGTCGACGAGATCTTCACGTCCGGACTCCTGCAGCCCCAGCATCGTGAAATAGGTATCCCAGTAGTAGCCCTCGCGAAAGCGGCCGCCCGGCACGACGTACGGTTTGGGCATCGGGATCAGCGAGCTGTAGTCGGGCACGCTCGTCGTCGTGCGCGTGAGGCCGCTCCAGAGCCAGTCGATGTGCTCGCGCAGACTCTGATTGGGCGGCGGCGTGATGCTCTGATCGGGCGGGGGAGTGAAGTACTGGCTGACGAATTTCTGCAGCGAAAAGCCGGGCTGGTTCTTTTGCGCTTCGTATAACTGCACGATCGCGGCGGGACTGCCATTCGGCGTCGAGTCGACGAACGTCTTCTGGTCGTTGAAGATCTGCGCGGTTTGCACGGCGACGAACAGATCGCCGTAAAGGATGTCGGGCGCGGGCGGCAGCGCGGCGCCCACCTGGGTATCGGCCAGACAGCTCGCGGATGCGAAGACGAGCGTGGCGATGCACGCGATGCCGAGCGTGATCGGCGAACGTCGCGGCACGAAGTGCTCATTCAAGCCGGGAAAGAGATGCGCGTTGGATGCGGCGCTGCTGCGAGACAGTGATTGAGTGCTCATGATGCCTCCAAGGTTGTGGGCATGTCACTGGTCTCTTCGCACGCCATTCGACGTCGTCTCCCGACGACATGCGAGTCCGGCACGAGGTGGCCGGATCAATGGCCCCGAAAGCATCGCACGCTTTCGAAGCATCAGGCAACTGCAGCGCAGCACATCCTGTATGCACTCAGCATGAAGATCGAAACGTGATGAACGAAGGGGAAGATGCGCGCAATCGCGTATTTGCGCGTGCTTCGTGATTCGAAGCAATGGAAGCGATGAGCGCGAGCGATTCCGCGAGAAAAACCGCTCGCGGAGCAAGCGACGTACCCGCGTCGACCATTCTGCAGGCCGGCGCGGTTACGGGAGAACAACGAGAAATTTACTGCGCGAGAGGCTGCGTCACGTCCGTACCGAACCAGTGCATCGAGATCTTCTTGAGCGTGCCGTCCTGCTTCATTTGGGTCAGCGCATCGTCGAGTGCTTTTGCGAACTTCGGATTGTCCTTGCGGAACGGGATGCCCATTTCCTGGTCGGCGCCTTTCAGCACCGCGCCGGTTCGCAGCGGCAATTGCGAGTTCTTGATGATGTATGGCAGCATCAGCCGGTCGTCGATGGTCGCGTCGATACGCTTGGCCGCGAGATCGCGCAGCTTCTCGGGTGCGCCCGGATAAGTCTGCACGTTGATGCCGGGTACTGCGCGCGCCATCTGGTCGTAGTTGGTGCCGAGCGTCACGCCGATCTTCTTGTCGCCCTTGAATTCGTCGAGCGATTTGAACTCACGCTTGTCGTCCGCGCGTTGAATCAGCTGCGCGGCCGAGTATGTGTATGGCTGGCTGAAATCAAGAACCTGTTTGCGTTGCGGGGTAATGGTGACCTGGTTGATGATGACGTCGAATTTGCCACTCTGCAGCGCCGCGATAATGCCGCTCCACTCGGTCGGAATGAACTCCGGTTTTACCCCGAGCTTCGCCGCCACGGCTTTTGCGACATCGACATCGAAGCCTTCCAGTTGACCGTCCTTGTTGCGCGAGTCGAACGGCGGATAGGTGCCTTCGAGACCGATCTTCAGGACTCCAGCCCGTTTGACCGAGTCGAGCAGATCTTCGGCATGAGCCGCGATTGCGGTAAAGCTGAAGGCGGAGATGGTCAGCGCGTTAATCAGCAGCTTCGAAAGTTTCATTGAGTGTCTCCTCTGTACTTGAGTATCAGGCTGCACAACGCAACGATTTCATCATCGTGTGCACACTCTCGACTGTCTCGTTTCGTGGATCATGTCGGGGTGCGGCGTCATCCTAGCACTCCAAAAGTCGTCTGTTTTATCTTTGTTCGGAGGCGGTGGAGCGACGCTTCGAGCCCACGATGATGCCAATCAGTCAATTCGTGAAGACACCCTACGCCCTCACCACGGTAACCCCGGCCGCTTCAATCGGCTTCGTCAATTCCGCGCTGGTCTTCTTCTCGACCACGATGGTCTGCGCGAGCGTGATATCACCGATCACGCAGCGCGACGCGGCGTTCAGTTTCGACGACGACGCGAGCACGACCGTCTCCGCCGCGCGCGCGGCGAGCGCGCGCTTGATCGCGGCTTCCTCGAAGTCGCCGGTGGTGAGCCCTGCGCTCGGATGCACGCCGGTCACGCCCATGAAGTACAGGTCGGCATGGATGCGCGAAATGCCTTCCATTGCCGCGGCGCCGACGGCCACGATCGAATGCTTGTAGAGCCGCCCGCCGATCAGGATCACTTCGACGCAAGGATGCGCGGCCAGCGCCGTCGCGACGCTCGGGCTATGCGTGACGATGGTCGCGTGCAGATCGGCCGGCAGTTCCCGGACCAGTAGCGCCGACGTGGTGCCGCCGTCGACGATCACTGTTTGCCCCGGCGCGATCAGCTCGACCGCTCGCCGCGCGATGCGCCGCTTGGCGAGCGTCTCGATGTCCTGACGCTGCTCGAATGACGCGAGCGCGGCAGACGCCGGCAACGCGCCGCCGTGGACCCGCTGCAAGCGCCCCTCAGCGGCCAGTTCGCGCAGATCGCGGCGGATCGTATCTTCCGACACGCCAAACGCCACGCTCAGCTCGCCTGCGAGCACCTGCCCGTTGCGCGCGAGCTCGTCGAGGATCGTTTTCTTGCGTTGGGTGGTCAACATTGGATTGCACGAAATCACTTGAAATTGCACGAAGTTGCACGATAACATGAATCATTGTCGATGATCGACAGGAGGGCAACATGACTGCAACGAAAGACCGGGTTCGCATCGTCGCCACGACCTTGCTGTCGGACGATTGGTACACGCTGAAAAAGGTGACGTTCGACTTCCTGCGCCGCGACGGCACATGGCAGCGCCAGAACCGCGAGACCTACGATCGCGGCAACGGCGCGACGATCCTTCTGCACAGTCCGCGCACCGGCAACGTGATGCTCACGCGACAATTCCGCATGCCCGCGTTCGTGAACGGTCACGACGGCATGATGATCGAAGCGCCGGGCGGATTGCTCGACGACGCTTCGCCGGAAGAGCGCATCCGGCTCGAAGTCGAGGAGGAAACGGGGTATCGCGTCGGCGCGGTCCACAAGATTTTCGAGGCCTACATGAGCCCGGGGTCCGTGACCGAAAAACTCCACTTCTATGTCGGCGAGTACGAGGCGTCGATGCGCGTCCACGATGGCGGCGGCGTCGAAGATGAAGGGGAAGATGTCGAGGTGATCGAAATGCCGTTGCAAGCCGCGTTGCGAGCGGTCGAGGCAGGGGAAATCGTCGACGGCAAGACGATCATGCTGTTGCAGTACGTCGCTTTACGCGGGTTTGCGTCAGCGCCGGCAGCCTAGTTGCGTCGCGAGTTCGTGCAGATCGCCGACGACGAAGTCCCACGCCTCATTCGCCTTCAGATCGCTCGTCTGCTGAGGGCCATGCTCGGTGGGCCGCAGCACGAACGCGGTGCTTAGACCGACGCGCCGGGCGGCGGCGAGATCGTTGTTATGGGCGGCGACGAGGCATAGCTCGCGCGGTTCGATGCCGAGAATTTCCGCCGTTTCGCTATAGACCCGCGGCGAGGGCTTATAAGCGCGGACGACTTCGGCGCCGAGAATGGCATCCCAGGGCAGACCGGCACGCTTTGCGATGTCCACCATCAGGCGAATGTTGCCATTCGATAACGGCGCGATGATGAAGCGTCCCTTCAGGCGCTGCAATGCATCGACGGAATCGGGCCACGGGTCCAGCCGATGCCAGGCCAGGTTCAACTCATCGATCTCGGGCTCGGTAACGTCGACGATGCCCAAACGCGTCAGCACTTTGACGAGGTTTTCCCGGTGCAGCACGTCGAGTCTTACATACGGTCTGCGTCCGCTACGCACTTCTTCCATCGCAGGCGAATACTCGCGTCGCCACGCGTCCGCGAAATCGGATGCGTCGAGATTCGGTGCGTACCGCTGCAGAAACGGTTGCGCTTCACGCGCGACGCCGCTTCGCCAATCAACCACGGTTCCGAAGACATCGAACACGAATGCTTTGATGGTGGTTTGGCTGGTAGAGTCGATGCCCATGATCGTCCTTTGCGGGTATGGCGGGAACAATCCATCTTAGGCGAAGAGAATGCACGCGTTGCTAGCATCGCGGCGGAGTGTACAAGGCTCGTAATGAACGAGGAGCGCAGGTGCTGAGAGCCGTCCAGGGTTTTGCCTGGTCTCGCGCGTGTCGATTCCCGCAGCGGCGGCCCGTCGTGACAGTATGTTCAACCCCTCCAGTGAAGGCACACTCATCATGGCTACCGGAACCGTCAAATTTCACCGTGTTTTGCGCACGACGCCCGAGCGTATCTATCGAGCGTTCCTCGAACCCGCCGCGATGGCGAAATGGCTGCCGCCGTATGGTTTCACCTGCGACGTGCATCAGATGGATGCGCGCGTCGGCGGCACCTACAGGATGTCGTTTCATAACTTCGGCTCGGGCAAGGGCCACTCGTTCGGCGGCGAATACCTCGAATTGGTGCCGTTCGAAAAGATCCGCTACTCGGACTATTTCGACGATCCGAATCTGCCCGGTCAGATGCATACGACCGTTTCGTTGCGGCAGGTGTCTTGCGGAACTGAACTGAACATCGTGCAGGAGGGCATCCCCGAGATGATTCCGGTCGAGATGTGTTACCTCGGCTGGCAGGAGTCGCTCGCGCAGCTTGCGAAGCTGGTCGAGCCGGAGATTCCGGACTGACATTCAATACCAGTCGCGTGCTGCGTCATCCAGCAAATGGGCGAGCCCGGCGCGGTCCGAAACCGCACCGCTCGCACTCAATCAGGGAAGGTTCGGCACTTTGACGGGCGCGCCGGCTACATCGTCGGAATCACACGCGGCGACTCCAGATGGCTCTCCACCCGCTTGATGCCGGGCACGTTTTCCGCGGCGATGCGGATCGCGCGCTTCTCCTCTTCGGATTCTGTTCTTCTCCTGTGCGGGCCGCGACGGGTCCTCATCGGTTGCACGCGTCGCGCGAGGTCGGCAGACGCACCGGGGGACAAGGCCGCGGTGCTGAGGCGCCTTGAGTGTAGGTTAACTTTACCGGCTGGTATGCAACACAAGGCAGATCTTCCCGCTGCTAATGGACTACGACAAAGTCGGCGCCGAACCATATTCAATACCTGATTAACGATAAGGTCGGTTTCAACCGGGATGTCGCTTAGTGCGATGCAGCAATATTCGACGTCGACCGGAGTGTCGACGACGAGCTCCGCACGGAATCCCACATGATTTCGGCATTCGTCGTCGCAGCGAGCGGTTCTGAATCGCTGTCCCAGCGAGCCGTTCCTACCGCTGGCATTGTTTAAGCTTGAATTAAGCGACGCGACCTACGCTTTGAACGTAGCAGGAGAGGAAAACGGCGCGACTGAGTGCACCTTTCCGCCGCGCTACATAGGTACTACGCACGTAACAACTCGGGGCATCCCCGGCAGAAAGAGGTTGAGATGATGTACTTGATTACCGACCTGAAAATGGTCGAAAGCTACGGTCGCATCAAGGCTGACAGTGGCAATGATGCGCTGCATGAGTTCGCGGTCAGCAAAGGCTTCGTCGACCTGATGGAGTTCGCCTCCGCCCGGCCCGCGTTCGCCAACGACTTGCTCGCTGTTCAACTGCAATAAGGAGACTGACGTGGCCATAACTTTGGGGCAGGCGCTGGTGCACGCCGAGCAGTTGGAAGTCTACGGCGTGATCTCCAAGACGTCGCAGGCGCTCATCCGGCTGATGCAGGAGTACCGGGCCGTAGTCGGCGTGGAACAATACGAGCAGGTTATCGAGGAAGCGGGCCTGGCTCATCCGGAGCCGCAGTGACCCGCTTTGCGCATCCTGAACCAAGAAAAAAAGCACTACTTATGCGTGCGGTGCCGGCGGGAATTTGTGCGCATTCTCGCCGACACTGAAACCGCCAAACCTCTAAAAGCCGCACTTAGTCGCTAAAAGATAAAACCGGTGTTCACGAACTTCGAGTGATGATTCGTGACCATCGTGTCGAGCAGCGTCTTGTTCAAGTCGGTCTCCTTGGCTGCGACCATGGACCGGATCGAGAACGCGCGCAATGCATCCGTGACCGATAGCGTGCCTTCCGCCGAATCCTTGCGGCCCGCAAACGGAAAGACGTCTGGACCTCGCTGGCACTGGCTGTTGAGATTGACACGGCACACCTGGTTGACGAGCGGGTCGACCAGCGCGCCAATCTGGGCAGCGTCAGTGCCGAAAATGCTGACCTGCTGACCGTGGTCCGAAGTGATGACATATTCGAGCGGTGTATCGATGTGATCGAACGGCACGACTGGGATAATCGGTCCGAACTGCTCTTCACGATAGAGCATCATCCCTTCCTTGACGGGGTACACCACGGCCGGATAGAAAAGCGTTTTGCAGAACACGCCACCACCTTCATTCACGACCGCCGCGCCTTTCGCTTTCGCATCGTCAATCGCCTGGGTCATGTAGGCTGTACGATGCATGCCGGGCAGCGGTGTAATGGACACACCCTTTTCCCACGGCATGCCAACCTTGAGATTCTCGAGCGCAGCGTTGAAGCGCTCAAGAAACGTATCGACGATCGAGCGGTGCACCATCAGGATCTTGAGCGCTGTGCACCGTTGACCATTGAACGACAACGTACCGAGCAGACATTCTTTTACGGCGAGGTCGATGTCGGCATCAGCCAGCACGATCGCGGCGTTTTTGGCGTCAAGGCCGAGAACGGCGCGGAGCCGATGCGACTTCGGGTGCTGCTTTTTCAGATGGTCTGCAACCTTGCTCGAGCCGATCAGGGCAAGCACGTCGATCTTTCCCGAGGCGAGCATGTGTGGCACGACCACCGCGCCCGGTGCATAAATCGTGTTGATGACGCCCTTCGGAAAAGCGGAGCGGAATGCCTCGAGCAGCGGGAAGAACAGCAGCGTGCCATATTGGGGCGGCTTGAATACGACGGTGTTGCCCATCAGCAATGCGGGAATGAGCGTCGCGAACGTTTCGTTCAGCGGATAGTTGTAAGGCCCCATGCACAGTACGACGCCAAGCGGTGTGCGGCGAATCTGGCCGATGGTGCCCTCGGCGATGACAAAGCGCGAGTTGCTATTGTCCAGCTCCTTTAGCGCCGAGATCGTGTCTTGCATATAGCTGATGGTGCGGTCGAACTCCTTCTGTGAATCGGCAAGGCTCTTGCCGATTTCCCACATGATCAGATTCACAATCTCATCGCGCCTCGCCGCCATCAGACGAATGAAGTCCTGCATGCAACCGATGCGCTGCGCGACCGTCATCGTCGGCCACTGACCGCGGCCGTGGTCGTAGGCTCGCACGGCGGCGTCGAGCGCGGCATCGCTCTCGACTTCGCCCATGACGGGATAACTGCCGATTACGACCTGTTCAGCGTCGCCTGATGCTTGTCGCACGCAGACCGGAGATAGCACGGTCTTGCAGTTTCCATCCCATGCCTTCAGTTCTCCATCGACGAGCGAGACGCGCTGATGAATGGGCTCCGCCAGGCGGGCGGTCTCTGGAATATCGTCGGTGACTGGAAACAACTGCTGGAGGTTTTCGAAGTCGATACTTGCCACGTTTCGCTCCCATGTTCGTGCAGTACGCGGTAGGCGCAAGACACAGACAGAAGCATAGCTAATGGCAGCAGAGTTGGAGCCGAACCGTGTCCAACATCAATCAGGAGCGGCGGAAACGTCCTGGAAACCGGATTCGATGAGATTCATCATCGTGGTCTGCAATTCGACCAGCGGCGTAGCAGTCACTGCAGTCGCTACCCCGTCGGATTTCGGGAGCAGTCCAACGAATGCCGCAATGCCGGTTCCGCATGCCGCTATGAGTAGGGCGGCAGCCAGTACGGCTACACTGCCGCGCACCGCTTGTCTGGGAACGAAGTCCGCAAAACATCGCATGATGGCTATCTCCGGTTGACGCAGCATCTGCAAGCAAAGGCCGTGCCGATGCAGCGAGCTGCCAGGCAAGCGTGCCGCTGGAAGGCTGCATACGCGTCGGCTGCTCGCGCGACAGCGGCAACGTGGATTCGATGGTGGGATTCACCAGACAGTTTGAGCGGGCCGAGACGGTCCGAAACCAACACGTTTCCGCGGAGAATCGGGCGCTTCGACCTTGACGGCGACGCATGCAACATCCTGTGACAGGGAAAGACGGCAGCGTGGAAGCCTCGCGATAGTTCATTCATTGCGAAGTCCGACGCGACGCCTCTGCGGCATGCGCGCACGATTTACTGTTTCCTCCTACCGAACAGCTGTACTAACATCGAGTAACGGTTCGAGCACTGACGACCGGGCGGGGCCGGGAGGCAAATTGCCTCCTCCTGGAGGACCAAGATGAAACAAAACTCGTCTCGGGAAATCGTCGAACTGTTGACCAAAGTAGCCGGGCGGGCCGCCATGCAAGTGCCCAGGGGGCAGACCCGCAGGAGTGCGTCGATAGCGATCGACCAGCTCGAAGAGATCAAGCGCAACGCGGCGTTTGCTCGCCAATATGAATCAGCACCGGAACCGCTACGCGAACTGGTGATGAGGCGGGCCGTAGAAGTCCATGACCTGGCGACTGCACAAGACTACGCGAGCGCCCTCAATGCCCTCAAAGCGGTAGTCGATTTCCTTTATCAACATCTGGTAGACGACTCCGGCTCAGCAACGCCACCGAGCAAACTGGCAAGCATCGATTTGAATGCCGTTCACAGGGCTCTTCAATTCGGAGGTCTTCCGGGACAGTCGCAGCAAGACCCCGATGACGACAACCCGCCGCCAGTGCGTCGCTGAACTTGCCAAGGATAACCGCCGATGCTCTCGGGCCTATCGAAACTACTGGACAAAGCATTTATCCTCGGCTTCTTTTTGCCAGCCATGCTTGGCTTTACAGGTTTTCTCGCAGCTAATGCGGACATCCCGCTGTTTGGCGATTTGCTGAACAAAGCGACCTCGGACAGCGAAAAGGTCGGCGGCTTGTTTACTTTCCTCATAATCGTATGGGTGCTATCGCTGCTCTTGATGGTGCTGAACAACTGGTTTTATCAGGTCCTCGAAGGATACAAATGGCCATTCAATCGAGAGGCCTGGAAGCGCGATGAGCGCGACCGCCGCAATCGTCAGCTGGGCCTTATAGAACGCCTCCGTACCGAACTCGATACCGAGAACAGTACGATCGAGCGGCTCAAAGCCTCAAAGGAATCGTCGGAATACAGAAAAGCCGAATTGAACAGAGCCACCGTAAGGGCGAGGCTGTATCGCACTCAGGAGCGCAACGCGCGTGATTTCCCTCGCTATGAGAACCTCGTTCTTTCTACGGCCTTTGGGAACACGTTGCGTGCATTCGAGGGTTACTCGAGCGAAGTCTACAAGGTCGACAGCATATTCGTCTGGCCGCGTCTTCTTGCCGTGATCCCAAAGGACTATCAGGCAATCATTGCCGACGCGAGAGCTCCAGTTGACTTTCTGGTCGGACTCGTCGTTCTGGGTTCATTGACGTCCATCTGTACGTTCGTGCGAGCGCTTGACATCTGGCTTGCGGACGGGCTGGGCGGCAATTACGTGTTAGCCGATCTTTTGCAGAATGCCGCGATTGCGGCCGCTATTGCGGTAATCGCGTATCGGCTGGCGATTCTTGAGGCAAGAAGCTGGGGCGACGTTGTCAAATCGGCGTTTGATCTTTATCTGCCGGCACTCGCCGAGCAGTTAGGTTTTGTTCTTCCGACGTCCCAGGCCGCGCAGCAGGAGTTTTGGGCCGCATGGAGCACGCAGTTCCGCTTTCATGCACCGGCAAATACCGCGTGGTGGACACGTGTCCAGCCGGCGACGCCACCAGCAACGACCCAGGCGGATTGGGAGGCGACAGACTCCGCAGGCGAAAGCGACGAGATTCGCGGAGGTTGAGAGGCAACTGCGCTGCCTTTTATTCAGCCTGGAGTTGCGTGCACCATGACACCACAGTTCGATACCGATTTGCGGACCAGACTGGTGAGAGTCTACGGTCGTGTGCAGGGTGTAGGTTACCGGCAGGCTTGCATCGAGGAGGCCACGGCCCGAGGGATCACGGGTTGGGTCCGAAACCGGATGGATGGTTCGGTCGAAGCTGTGTTGCAAGGGCGCGCTGAAGACCTAGAGCGAATTTGCGACTGGCTGGTTGACGGTGCGCATGGAGCGCTGGTGGATCGCCTGGAAATCAAGGAACTGTCGCCACCGGTAGCCCGGTTCGATGAATTCAAGCTGGCCGCGACGGTCTAGTTCGGGTCACGCTACAGAGTCCAAGCCGCCGGACATGAACGCTGATTCTTCGAGCGTCCTAAGGCTTGACCGCGGAGGCCAGAACGCAGCTCATCGGAAGCCGCAGGTCCCCGTTATCGCTGCGATACGCCTCGGCGTCGCGTGCGACGGCCCGTTCGATAGACGCCAGCGCCGCCGGCGTTTGCGCGTGTAGCAACGCGGAAAACCGCACGCCGCCGCGCAGGAGTGCATGAAAAGGGGTATTGGGAGCATGAAGCACGAGCGTGAGGTCCAACTCCCGCATTTCGGGTTGGACGAACCCGGCATCGAGCAACGTGCGCTTCGATTCCTGCCAATCGCTGAACCGGAAGAGGGCTGGTCCCGGCGGCAGGGGCACATCGGTCGTCCCGTGCTGCTCGATTGCCTTTAACACCATGTCGAAGGCCACCGCCTTGTTGGGTGTCGCCCATTCCGTGAAGGCAATTCTGCCATCGGGTCGCAGTACACGAAGCGCCTCCGCGAGTGCGCGCTCGGGGTGCGCGAAGTGCAACATTCCGAAGCTGATCCCCACAGCCGAGAAGCTTTCGTCGGGAAATGGCAAATCCTCCGCGTCGCCGACGCGGAACTCAAGTGCCGGAAAGACGCGTCTCGCCTTGTCGACCATCGCGACCGAGAAATCCACGCCAGCGACATCCGCGCCGCACAGTGCGGCGGCCGCCGCGAGGTAGCCGGGGCCGCATGCGACGTCGAGAAAACGCGCACCCCGACGAATGCAGAGGGTCTCGAGAATGGCCTGGTTCGACTGCGCGGTCAAATCACCGAAATACTCATGATAGGCCTGCGCGACCCGCTCCCAACCTTCATGTTCGAAGGTGCTGAAGTCGAGTTGTCCCATGCTTACCCCCACCGGTTTTACACATGTGCAACTTGTAGCGCACGACTATGTTCCTCGGAATCCGCATGTCTGGCTATCGGGGAAACAATTCAGGCGGGCGACAGCGAAAATAGACGGATTTGTGGTGCGGCGCACAACTAGCGTCGTCTAAAGCCGCCAGACTCGCGCGCGCGTCGGCGCTTCTTGCATTTCAGCGCCCGGGTCGCGAACCGCCTCACTTGCGCTAGACTGGCTCGAGCAACCGGAAGGAGACCCAGGATGATACGCAAGACGCTTAATGCCTCGCAGCTTCAGCAGGAGGTCAATCGGAGAATTCATCGACTGCCGGAAATCGTCGATGATGGCGTGAAGATTCGCGTGCCGCGGCCGCAGCTGCAAGAGGCTGACAAGACTGGCTGCAACTGGAACATGACCCACTTCGGCAATGCGATTGGCTTCGAGCGCGACATCGAGGGCGTACTGAAGGCCATGCGTGCGGAATACAACCTCAGTACCGAAGTGAAGGACACCGGCAATCCGTTCGGTGACTAGCCGCGACACACACCGATTCATTGTTCGTTATTGATCGAATGCGCATGTTGGAAACGGGAATGGCAACGCACGCCCGCAACGCGTCGTTACAACCAGCGCGGGTCGCGCGTAAACGCGACGGTCAGCCAGCGGTCCGGGCCCGACTCACCGATCGCGCGCGAGATTCTGTCGCGGATATGATCGAGCTGGCGCACGCCGGCGTGCTCCATCGCCTCGGGCAACACGATATGCACCTCGACGAAAAGGCCTCGGCCGACGCGTGTCGCGTAGTGCGAGTGCTTGACGAAGCCATAGTCGGCGGTCAGTTGTTGCATCAGGTCGCGCAACTCGTGCTCCAGATCCGGCGGCGTGATCAGCAACACTTCCTTGACCGCGCCGATCACGGTTCCGATCGGCATCGGGATCAGCACGAGAGTTAGCAGGGCCAGCACGCCGGGGTCGATGTACGGCGTCAGATGGCCTTGCCCGATGCGTTCGAGCAGCCATGCAATCGAAAACGCCAGCAGCAGCGCCGAGCTGATGCACGCCGACATCAGCCAGCTCTTGATGTCGAGGCCGATCAGTTCGGAGTCGATCACGCGATTCACGCGCCGTTCGCGCCAGAACATGAAGAAGCAAAACGCGGCGACCACCACGGCGTAGAAGACCCCCCAGCCGAATTCGAGTTCGCGGCCGCCGTCGAGCAGGCCTTTGACCGCGTTGATGAAAGCGTAAAAGCACAGCACCGCCAGCAGACTGCCGTTGAACACGAGCACGAGCGGCTCGATGTGCCAGAAGCCGTGCTGGAAGCGTCGACTGCTCTCCTGTTGAAGCAGGCGGGTGACGAGCAACGACAGGCTGCACATCGCGGCGTCGAGCGCGGAGAACATGCCGTCGAAGATGATCGCCAGCGAGCCGCTCAGAATCCCGACCGCGATGCCGAGTCCGGCGATCATCACGGTGCAAAGCAGCGACTGCTTGAGGATGCGTTGTTCGAGGTCCGTTGCTTTCATGATCCGAGTGACCGCCCGTGGCTGAAAGACGTTCAGAGGTGAGGGGAGTATATCGGGCGCGTATGCCCGGAATGTCGCGGCCACGCGCGAGCGCGCCGCAATCCGTCGGTAGCGGCCAACGTCGCGGGCCCGGTGCTCGATACGGCTAGCCAAAGCTATTCCCCCGGGTGGCCCGCGCGCCCCCCCCCCCCCCCCGCCCGCGGCACATCCGCGCGTCTACCCGGGCTTGTCCTGGGGTGCCTCCACGCGCATCCAATTCACCCCATCCGCATACCGCCAAGCCTTGCCCACGCTCGCCGCCGCGCTATCCCTCGCGATTATTTGCGATTCACGAATACCGCATTCGCCGCTTGTCCCGTACCTGAGCCGCCGCACTTGGGCCAATCTTGGCCGCGTCGCTGCCGCATCGACGAAGCGCGGCACGACACCCGTTGCTGAATTCGACGAACCCGGCGGCGCGCCGCGGCGCCAGCGAATGCCGTGCGCGCGCCAAGCGGCCGGACTACGGAGACATGGAGACACAGATGAAATCGAACGACTGGGACGTGGCCTACGAATGGAAGGCCGTCGCGCTGCTGGCCCTCGGCTTCGGCCTCGTGGGACTCGACCGCTGGCTGATCGCGCCGCTCTTTCCGGCCATCATGAAGGACCTGCATCTGACCGCGCAGGACGTCGGCAACTGCATCGGCATCCTCGGCTTGTCTTGGGGCATTTTCGCGGCGTTGATGGGCGGCATCTCCGACAAGATCGGGCGCCGCAAGGTGCTGATCCCGGCGATTCTGGCGTTTTCGCTGCTGTCCGGTTTCTCCGGACTTGCCGGCGGCCTGATGAGCCTGCTCGCGGTGCGCGCCTTGATGGGCGTCGCCGAAGGCTCGTTCTGCCCGACCAGCTTCGCCGCGACCGCCGATGCGTCGCATCCGAAGCGCCGCGGTTTCAATCTCGGCCTGCAGCAAAGCGGCTTCGCGCTGTTCGGCCTCGCGCTGTCGCCGATCATCGCGACGCAGCTGCTCAGCGTGGTCACGTGGCGCTGGGTTTTCGCGCTGGTGTCGGTGCCCGGGCTGATTCTCGGCGTGCTGATGTTCTTCGTGATTCGCGAACCGAAAGCCGCGCCGCAAGCGACGCCAAAGCGGCCCGCCTGCCCGGCCGAACCCGGCAATTGGCGCGACGTGCTGAAGAGCCGCAACATCCCGATCGCGATGGCCGCGCTTTTCTGCGCGATGACCGGCGTGTTCGTGCTCGGCGCGATGCTGCCGCTGTACCTGACCGAGTATCTGTCGCTCGACACGCAGCGCATGGGCGTCGTCGTCTCGGCAATCGGCTTTGGCGGCTTTATCGGACAGTTCGGTTTGCCGGGGCTGTCGGACCTTACCGGGCGGCGCGTCGCGAGCATCGTCGGCTTCGCCGGCACCGCCGTGATGCTGTACCTGTTCCGCGGACTCGGTGCGCAGCCGGTGCAGCTGTTTGCGGTGCTGTTCGTCGCGTCGTTCTTCACGCTCGGACTCGTGTCGCTGCTGTCCGGTCCGGTTGCGACCGAAGCTGCGCCGATCGGCATGATCTCGACGTCGATCGGCATCGTCGTCGGCGCGGGCGAGATTTTTGGTGGCGGCATTGCGCCGGCATTGGCGGGCTTCGTCGCGACGCACTTCGGCATTCAGAACATCCTGTGGCTGCCGATCTGCGCGGTCCTGCTCGGTATCGGCGTGAGCCTGCTGCTCGAGGAAACCGCGCCGGCCCGAGTGCGTCGTCAGCGGCTTGCGCCGTCGCTCGACCTGCCGGCCAGCGAGCAACCGGAATGATGCGCTGCAACCGGTCGGCGCAGCGCTCGACAACGAGGCCGTTGTCGCCGACCGGGCGGCGCGTTCACGCGCCCCAGCCCAGATACACTGACAGGCTGGACGAGTGGACAAGGACCCAGCATGGATCGTTTTCTGAGCATCGAGGCCTTCGTACGCGTGGCCGAGACGAGCAGCTTCGCCGAAGCGGCGCGGCAGTTGGGCGTGACGAGTTCGGTGATCACGACGCGCATCCAGCAGCTGGAGAAGTTCGTCAACGCGCCGCTCTTTCATCGCAGCACCCGGGTCGTACGCCTGTCCGAAGTGGGCGAGGCGTTCTATCGCGAATGCGCAGAGGTGGTCGGGCGTGTCAACGAACTGACCGACCAGATGCGCGAGTTGCGCGCGACACCGACCGGCCGCTTGCGCATCCAGATGCTGCCGGGTTTCGCGCTCGGCCACTTCGGCGCGCCGCTCGCGGAATTCAACCGCCGCTATCCCGGCATCCAGCTCGATGTGATCGTCAACGACCGGGTGGTCGATCCGATCGAAGAGGGCTTCGACGTCGCTTTCCAGATCTTTCCGCCGATCGCCGAATCGCTGATCGAGCGACGGCTGTTCAAAGTGCGGCGTCTGTTCTGCGCGACGCCCGCGTATGTGAAGGAGCATGGCGCGCCGCAGCATCCGCGCGAGTTGCTGCAACACACCACCGCGCTTTATTCGGGCTACCCGTCGCGCAATCGCTGGACCATGACGCACGGCGACGAGGTAGTCGAAATGGAGCTGCCGGGCATGATCCGTTCGAACTCGGTGCATCTGCTGCGCGACTATGCGCTGACTGGAGGCGGCGTCGTCTGTCTGCCGACGCTGGTCGCGAGCGCCGCGCTGCTCGATGGTTCGCTGGTGCCGATTCTGACCGGCTACACGCTGTCGCCGCTGAATTTCGCGGCCGTGTATCCGGCGACCCAACGACAGGCGCTCAAGGTGAAAGCGCTGGTCGAGTTTCTGGCCGAGTACCTGGGTCCCGAGCCCGCGTGGGACCGGCCGCTGATCGAGCGTGGCTGGGTGACCTAAGGCTATTCACGCGGCGATTATTTGCAAAGTCCGAATGCTGTAATCGCCCGATCGCCGGTTGTTGCCATCCTGTTGCGCTTCTAAAGTTGAATCAAACGAACTTTTTCAACAACCGCAACTTCGTTGCATGGGATCGGAGTAGGCGCTAAAGCGCCAACTCCGATCGACAGGAGACAGCAATGACCGAGTCGTCATTCCACACCGTCTTTGGCTCGCTCGACGGCTACCGCAAAGGCGAAATCGAAATCACGAGCGGCGAAGCGCGCCATTACGTGTTTTCCAACATCTTCGAAGTCGCTTCCGGGTCGGCGCCCTACGAGAAGGTCGTGGTCGGCAAGAACCTCGACTACGTCATCGAGGCGTTGCGCACCGAAGGCCAATCGCAATGGTTCGCCTGCGCGCACGACGAGTTCGCGATCTTGATGGACGGCGAAGTACGCATCGATTTCATCAAGCTCGACAACCCGCCGAAGAGCGGCACGGGCACCATCGCAGCGGGCGCGCAACCCGCCGGCCTTACGATGGGTTACGTGGTGCTGCGTCGCGGACATCAGGCATTGCTGCCGGCCGGCTGCGCATATCGCTTCACCGCGCAGAAACCCGGCGTCGCGCTCGTGCAAACGATGCTCGGCGAACTGTCGGTGGAGAAGTGGGCCGACATCTGCCTGCACTGATACGCAGAACATGCACCCACCCCGCAACTACGTTGCATGGGACCAGAGTAAGCGCTAAAGCGCCAACTCTGGTCGACATAGGAGACAAAACATGGCATCCCTCGAAACCCTCGATCACCCGGCCGGCTTCGCCGCCGACACCGTGCGCGCCAGCGAACCCGACGCGGTCACCGGCTATCGCCGCTTTACGCTCGGCGCGTTCGAATTCCTGCGCGACGAGTACTTCGTCAAGATCAACTGGCCCGCGAAAGGCCAGACCCGCACCCACGCGGTGCCGGCCGATGCGTTCCTGCGCGCGATGATGCGCGACGTCGCATGGGGCTTCTTCTACGGCTGGGTCAATTTCGACCAGGTGTTCGGCACGCGCAATCACTACGGCAAGGTCGACGTGTATGCGGGTTCGTTCAACGGCATCATGAAGGACGCGGGCGTCGATTACATGGAGACCTTCGAGACGCCGACGATCATGGCGACCTTCAAGGCGATTCTGCACGACTGGACCAACGAAGGCTTCGACCCGTTCGCGGCACCCGAGGAAACCGGCACCGCGTTCGGCCGCAAGCATGGCGACAACGATGCCGCGATCGAGCGCACGCGCATCGCGACGCGCCGCATGCCGGGCCTCGAAGGCGACTCGCCGCTGCGCGACGATCTGCCGGTGAACCGTGCGTTCGCCGACGTCACGCAGGACGATCCGGAGGTGCATGTCGAGCCCGGCTTCGAGGGCCAGCTGCACGCGTTCAACCTGTTCAAGTATCTGTCGCGCTCGGACGTTACCTGGAATCCGTCGGTCACGTCGGTGTGCGGCCAGAGCCTGTTCTGCCCGACCACCGAGGAATACATCCTGCCGGTGTTTCACGGCAACGATCGCGTCGAGTGGTTCCTGCAACTGTCCGATGAGATCGTCTGGGACATCGGCGACAAGAACACCGGCGCACCGCGCGCGCGGATCACGATGCGTGCGGGCGACATCTGCGCGATGCCGGCCGATATTCGCCATCAGGGTTATTCGACCAAGCGCTCGATGCTGCTCGTGTGGGAGAACGCGACGCCGAATTTGCCGAAGCGTTACGAAAGCGGCGAGCTGAAGCCGTACCCCGTCGATTTCTGAACGCTCGATTGAAGAGCCCCGCGCCCGCATTCACCGAGGACCATTCATGCAAACCCAACTGTTCATCGACGGCCGCTTCACGGACGCCGTCGAAGGCGGCACGATCGACGTGCTCAATCCGCACGACGGCTCGCTGATCACACAGATCGCCGCGGCCACCGCCGCCGATGTCGATCTGGCTGTCGATGCCGCCGCGCGCGCGTTCCCGAAATGGGCCGCGCTGCCCGCCGCCGAACGCGGTCGGCTGCTGCTTAAGCTCGCCGACGCGATCGAGGCCAACGCGGAAGAACTCGCGCAACTCGAATCGCTGGACACCGGCCACCCGATCCGCGATTCGCGCTCCCTCGACGTGCCGCGCACGGCGGCATGCTTTCGCTACTTCGGCGGCATGGCCGACAAGCTGCAAGGCTCGGTGATTCCGGTCGAAGCGGGCTTTCTGAACTACGTGCAGCGCGCGCCGATCGGCGTGGTCGGACAGATCGTGCCGTGGAATTTCCCGCTGATGTTCACGAGCTGGAAGATGGGTCCGGCGCTCGCGGCCGGCAACACGGTCGTGCTGAAGCCGTCGGAGATCACGCCGCTGTCCACGCTGCGCATCGTCGAGCTGATGGCCGAGGTCGGTTTTCCCGAGGGCGTCGTCAACATCGTCGCGGGCTATGGTCATACGGCGGGGCAGCGGCTCGCCGAGCATCCGGGTGTCGGCAAGATCGCGTTCACCGGATCGACCGCGACCGGGCGGCGCATCGTCGAGGCCTCGCAGGGCAACCTGAAGCGTGTGCAGCTCGAACTCGGCGGCAAGGGCGCGAACATCGTGTTCGACGACGCGAACCTCGACGCCGCGATCAACGGCGCCGCGTGGGCGATCTTCCACAACCAGGGTCAGGCGTGCATCGCGGGCTCGCGGCTGATCCTGCACGAGCGCATCGCGGATCGGTTCCTCGAACGCTTCGTGTCGCTGGCGTCGTCGATCCGGCTCGGCGATCCGCTCGATGCCGACACCGAGATGGGGCCGCTCACGTCGAAGCAGCATCAGGAACGGGTGCTCGCGTTCGTCGACATCGCGCGTCAGCAGGGCGGTCGCGTGCTGACCGGTGGCAGCGCGCCGAGCGATGCGTCACTTGCGAACGGCTACTACGTGCGCCCGACCGTCGTCGAGGCTGCGAGTCCGAACGACCGCGTCGCACAGGACGAAGTGTTCGGCCCGTTCGTCACGGTGCTGCGTTTCCGTACCGACGACGAAGCGCTCGCGATCGCCAACGGCACCGACTACGGACTCGGCAGCGGGCTGTGGACGCGCGATCTGTCGCGCGCGCATTCGATGGCCGCGAGAATCCATGCGGGCATGTGCTGGGTCAACTGCTACAAGCGCGTCAATCCGGGCAGCCCGTTCGGCGGCGTCGGACAGTCGGGCTATGGCCGCGAGATGGGCTTCGAGGCGATGCACGACTATACGGAAGCGCGCTCGGTGTGGGTCAACGTCGACGGCAACGTGCCGCCGCATTTCAAACGCTGAGGGCCGCATGGAGCGCTTCGTCTATCAGGGCACGCCGTCGCGTGTGGTGTTCGAATGGGGCGGGCTCGCGACGCTGCCCGCGGAGGTCGAGCGGCTAGGAGCCAGGCGCGCGCTGATCCTGGCGACACCCGAGCAGCACGCGCTGGCCGAGCGGGTCGCGGAGGTGCTCGGCCAGCGCGCGGCGGGTGTGCATGCGCAAGCCGTGATGCACGTGCCGATCGAAGTCGCTCGCGCGGCGCGCGATGCGGCCGCCGCGCTCGATGCCGACTGCTGCGTCGCGGTGGGCGGTGGTTCGACGGTCGGCCTCGGCAAGGCGATCGCGCTCGAATCGTCGCTGCCGATCATCGCCGTGCCCACTACCTATGCGGGCTCCGAGATGACGCCGATCTACGGGCTCACCGAAGGGCGTCTGAAGCGCACGGGCCGCGATATGCGCGTGCTGCCGCGCACGGTGATCTACGATCCGTCGCTGACTTTGTCGTTGCCGGCGGGCATTTCCGCCGCGTCGGGCATCAACGCGATGGCGCACGCGGTCGAAGCGCTGTATGCCGAGGACGCGAATCCGGTGATCAGCCTGATGGCCGAGGAAGCGATCCGCGCGCTCGGCGAAGCGCTGCCCACGATCGTGCGCGCACCGGACGATGCCGCCGCGCGCAGCAGCGCGCTGTACGGCGCGTGGCTCGCGGGCACCTGTCTGGGCGCGGTCGGCATGGCCCTGCATCACAAGCTTTGTCATACGCTGGGTGGCACGTTCAACCTGCCGCATGCGCAAACCCATGCGGCGATGCTGCCGCATACGGCACACTACAACCACGGCGCCGCGCCCGATGCGCTCGCGCGCGTCGCGCGAGCGCTCGGCGGCAAGCGCGAGGCCGACGCGGGTCCGCTGCTGTTCGAACTGAATCGCGCGCTCGGCGTTCCGCTGGCGCTCGCGCAGATCGGCATGCCCGAGCAGGGACTCGACGAAGCGGCCGATCTCGCGTGCAAGAATCCGTATGCGAACCCGCGTCCCGTGGAACGCGATGCGATCCGCGCGGTGCTGCAACGGGCGTGGCAGGGTGCCGAACCCGTCTGAGCGCCGGGCAACGCGGCGCCGCCAGATCAATCGATGGAGGAAGACATGTCGACAGACAGCAAAGAGGCCGAGCAGGCCCTGACCGAGCAGGTGGTAGCAAGCTTCGCCGGCACACCCGACGATCGGCTGCGCACGCTGATGCAAAGCCTCGTGCGGCACATGCATGCATTCGTGCGCGAAGTCGAGCCGACCGAGGCCGAATGGATGTCGGCCATTCGCTTTCTGACCGACACCGGCAAGATGTGCGACGACCTCGTGCGCCAGGAATTCATCCTGCTGTCGGATACGCTCGGCGTATCGATGCTGGTCGACGCGATCAACCATCGTCTGGCGACGGGCGCCACCGACACCACTGTATTCGGCCCGTTCTACATTCGCGGCATGCCCGAGCGCGCGTATGGCGAGAACATCGCGTTCACGCCCGGCACGCCCGCACTCGTGCACGGACGTGTGCTGTCGACGGACGGCGAGCCGCTTGCGAACGCGGTGCTCGATGTCTGGCAGACCGCTGGGAACGGCATGTACTCGGGACAGGACACCGAGCAGCCGCACGGCAATCTGCGTGGACGTTTTCGCACCGACGCCGAAGGCCGCTACGCGATTTCGACGATCGTGCCGGTGAGCTATCCGATTCCGACCGACGGCCCGGTCGGCCGCATGCTCGAAGCGACCGGACGGCATCCGTGGCGACCCGCGCATCTGCACTTCATGATCGACGCGCCGGGGCATCGTACGCTCGTCACGCATGTGTTCGATCGCGAAGACCCGTATCTGGGTTCGGACGCGGTGTTCGGCGTGAAGCCGTCGCTGATGGTCGATTATCGCGAGTGCCCCGCGGATCACGAACTCGCGCGCCGCTTCGGTTTCGATGGACCGTTCCGCGAAGCGCGCTACGACTTCATCCTCGATCGGAGCTGATGGCGATGGCACGTTTTTTCGCGGTATTCGCGACCGACAAGCCCGGCATGCGCGAAGTGCGCGAACGGGTGCGTCCGGTGCATCGCACGTGGCTGCGCGGCGGTACGCATCGCGGCGTGTTCGTGCGCCTTGGTGGTCCGACGCTCGCGCCGCAATGCGATGCGATGAATGGCACGTTGCTGGTCGTCGAAGCGGAGCGTATCGACGACGTGATGGAATTCGTCAGCAACGATCCGTACATGCAGGCGGGATTGTTCGATTGCGTGGAGATTCGCCCGTGGGACTGGAGCCTCGGCAACCCGGAACGGAGAGTCTGAGCGATGAACGAAACGGCGCTATGTCAGTTCGCCGACGTGCCCGATGGCGGCGCGCGGGTCGTCGATGCAACGGCCGCCGGCGTGCCTGTTGTGGTGGTGCGGCGGGGCGAGCAGGTGTGGGCTTACGCGAACCGCTGTCCGCATTTTTCTGTGCCGCTCGATTTCGAACCCGGCGATGTGCTGTGCTATCGATCGCAGGTGTTGATGTGCGCGCATCACAGCGCGTTGTTTCGCTTCGAAGATGGACGCTGTATCGAAGGGCCGTGTGCGGGGGCGAGCCTCGATGCGGTGAAGATTGTGGTCGATGGGGACGGGTGGGTGGTGTTGAATCCGTAGCCGACGCGACTTCGCTCGATAACATCGCGCCGTCACGACAACGACCAAGGATCGACCTTGCCACCCTCGATCACGAAGTGCTTCGCATCGACGCTAGGCGCGAAAAGGCGCCAGTCCTCGTCATCTTCGATTCCGTCTGGAATCACCACAAGGCGATACCCTCGCGAGAACAAAACGACGATGCCGCCCGCGTCATTTGCCGACGCGCACGCGCACTTGAAAGGCTCTTGCGTTACGAGCATTTCGTGCAAGCGCCTTGCCGTGTCGTGCGCTTTTTCATCAGAGCCGCGCAGATCTTCCCGTGTTGCTACGGTTAATCCATCTCGCTTGATCTGCCAGGCACATTGCACGTGGAGCGCCCACGCCCCATCTTCGTGCTCTTTGCCCCCGAGCGTATACCGCCTTTGGGGACCAAACTGCATGGTGAGCATGTCCCCCGCATGACTGACCCAACTCACCTCAAGCCCAACAAGCACGGCAAGCCGCTTCGTAATTTCTGCCCTAATATCAGTCATCACCATCTCCGAACATTTCCTGCCCGCGCTCTAGCATCTCGTGATAGCCGAAGCCCTGTCTACTGGTTTCTCGATGAAGTCGCTGGGCCTGATCTTTATTCAGACCCAACGCTCTTACAACGGCCTTGAACTGCCTGTTTTGCGCCTGACTGTTGCGCGGCGTACCTTCGCTACCCGCGACCTGCACCCCGTCACCATCCGGCATATCGGGCTGATAGTCGAACGGCTGTGCATTGCCGAGGTTCTGCGGCACGCGCGGTCCGTTGCCATAGAGCGACCTTGGCATGTCCGCGCGGTCCGGTTGCTGCGCGCGCGCGGAGTCCGATTGTGAGGCCTTTTCCCGCTGCTCTCGTATCGCCTGCACGCACTTGCGTATCTCGTCCCGCTCAGGGACGAAGATCAGACTACCGTCCTTCACTTCGTTGTACAGGGCTTTGGCAACCTCATGGTCTCTCATCCTGTACATATGAAAGCGGTTGCCACTCCGGCCGAGCATATCGCGCAACTCATACGACTGGAGTGACAGCAGCATGGATGGGCTATATCGCAGCCACGCTGCGCGCGCTTCGTCCATGCCCTGCACAATGTCGTCGTGCGACTCGCGGGGCACGCTCGCCGGCAATGCAAAATGGAACCACCGGTCAACGTCAAACAACCAGTTAGATTCGATGTGAAGGTTGAACGATCTGTAAAGACTGATCGAGAGAAATGTCCGTGCCGCCTTTCACGGACCTCATGGCAAGAACCGAGGGAAAGTGAAGTCATCGTGCCTGACAGCCAATGAAGGAGGCCCGATTGTGCAACAAGAAGCCATCCTAAAAAACCCCGGATAAATTCTTGCGGGAGGGGCGCTGCGCCTGGACAGGCTTTTCACCAAGCCTCGGTCACCCGCCCATTGCGGACAACAAGTTACGTCGGTGGGCCCCTGATCATCAGTCATACCAACGTATTGTCGCGCGCTGGCTGTGACGCGGTAACAGGCGCTTCCGATATCGGTAACTCCTTTTCGAGTATGCGGGTGTTCGTTAGCGCGCACCAGTCTCCGCGTGCGAATTGGCAACTTGCGGAGGAAAGGGGCGAGTGTATCGGGCGTCACCGCAAAGCTGGCAACCCGTTGAAGCCCCGGCGTGTTATACAGCTTCCCGCATCCAGAAGACGGACACTTGCGAACGAATCTGGCTACCAGTCCGCCATTTATCGTCCGGACCGACCATTCCCCCGCGCAGCCCGAGTCTCGACAGCCGCTCTCCAGTGATATTCGGGAATTAGCCAGAGCGGCACGGCTTTCTGAGCCTGCCTTTGTACGTGCGGCCGAATACGCCGCTCGCGATCGGGACCGAGAACCAGCGGCCCGATTACGACTATGCGTTGCGCAGCGAATTGCACCTGTTCGAGCTGGATTCCGGCAAATCGGCGAGCGTGACGTTGCGCGGCCCGGACCGTTCGATCCCGAACCGGCACCTGATTGCACTGCGCGATCGGCGAGGGCTCGATGATTGTGCTCGATACCGCTGCGCTGATCATGTGGCTGAGCGCTCACGACAAGCTGAGCGTCACGGCTCGCAAGGCGATCGACCGCGAAATGCATGCGGGCGAAATCGCCATTTCGATGATTAGCATCCTCGAGGTAGCGGAATACGTCGAGGATGGCCGGCTCAAACTGTGTGTCGATACACGGCGCTGGTTGTCGACCTTGCCGTCGGTCGAGGGCCTGCGCGTGGTCCCGGTCGATATGGCGATCGCCGTTTAGGCCGCGGCGCTGCCCACCACGCTCACGTCGCATCAGCGGCTGATCGCATCCACCGCGATGGCGCGTGGCGGCACGCTGATCACGCCCGACGCGCGATTGCGCGAGTTCTCCTACGCGGGGGCAATCTGGTGAGTGGCGCAGTCGTTCTGCGGATGATTCGGGCTAAGGCACGAGACTGAACCACGCGCCATACGCTGCCGCCGCTACTTCAACCGCCCCGCCAGAAACTGCTGCAACCGCTCGCTACGCGGATTCGTCAGCACCTGATGCGGATGCCCTTGCTCCTCGATCTTGCCTTTGTGCAGGAACACGACATGATTCGACACGTTGCGCGCAAAGCCCATCTCGTGCGTGACGACGATCATCGTGCGGCCTTCTTCGGCGAGCGCCTGCATCACGCGCAGCACTTCGCCGACGAGCTCGGGATCGAGCGCCGAAGTCGGTTCGTCGAACAGCATCACTTCCGGCTCCATCGCGAGCGCGCGGGCAATCGCGACGCGCTGCTGCTGACCGCCCGACAGATGCGACGGATATTTTTTCTCCGTGCTGGCCGGCAAACCGACCTTGGTCAGATACTTGCGAGCGCGTTCCTCGGCTTCGGCGCGGCTCAATCCCAGCACGCTGATCGGCGCCTCGATGATGTTCTCGAGCACCGTCATATGCGCCCACAAGTTGAAATGCTGGAACACCATCGCGAGACGCGTGCGCATCGTTTGCAACTGCTTCGGATGGGTCACGCGTAGCGAGCCGTTGCGATCCCTGCTCGTGTTGATCTCCTCGCCGTTCAGCGTGATGCGCCCGGAGCACGGCGATTCGAGAAAGTTGATGCACCGCAGGAAGGTGCTTTTCCCGGAGCCGCTCGACCCGATGAGGCTAATCACGTCGCCCGCCTTCGCCTTCAGCGAGACGCCCTTCAATACCTCGTTGTCGCCGAACTTCTTGTGCAGGTCGTCGACTGTCAGCTTGTACATGCTCGTATGCTCCATCATGGCGCGAATGCGCCTTCAATGCCCTTGCGGTTTCAGATATGCCAGCAAACGGATTTCCATCTTGCGGAAGCCCCAGATCAGCGCGAACACGATCGCCGCATACAGGATCGCTGCGATGCCGTACGCCTGGAACGTCGCATAGGTCGCGGAGTTGACGTCGCGCGCCACTTTCAGAATGTCGGGAACGGTCGCCGTGAACGCGAGCGTGGTCGCGTGCAGCATCAGAATCACCTCGTTGCTGTACGAGGGCAGGGCCCGGCGCAGCGCCGACGGCAGGATGATGCGCGTATACAGCTTGAACTTCGACATGCCGTAAGCCTGGGCCGCCTCGATCTCACCGTGCGAGGTCTCGCGGATCGCGCCCGCGAAGATCTCGGTGGCGTACGCGCATTCGTTCAGCGCGAACGCGAGCAGCGTGCAGTTCATCGCATTGCGAAAGAAGCTGTCGAGCATCGCGTGCGAATGGACGAAATGCAGACTGTAGAGCCCCGTGTAGATCAGCAGCAGTTGAACGTACAACGGCGTGCCGCGAAACACGTAGGTGAAAAGCCAGACGGGCCCGCAGATGTAACGGTTGCGCGACGCGCGGGCGATCGCGAGCGGCACGGCCAACACGAAACCGAGCACGATCGACGCAACCAGCAACCACAGCGTGATGACGAGGCCGGTGTAGTTGAAGCCATCCGTGAAAATGTAGTTCTGCCAGTATTGACGGATAAGTTCGATCACAGCGCGGCCCTCCGTACGCCGATCGAGTAGCGCTTCTCGAGGCGGATCAATACCAGATTCGAAATGGTGGTGATGGCGAGGTAGATGGCTCCGGTCGCCAGCGTGAAGAAGAAGAACGACTGGGTGCTCTTGCCGGCGTCCTGCGATGCCTTCACGACGTCCGCGAGACCGATGATCGACACGAGCGCGGTGGCCTTCACGAGCACCTGCCAGTTGTTGCCGATGCCGGGCAGCGCGAAGCGCATCATCTGCGGAAACAGAATGCGGGTGAACACTCGGCGCGCGCTCATGCCGTACGCGAAGCCCGCTTCGATCTGCCCACGCGGCACCGACAGAAACGCGCCGCGGAAGGTTTCGGTGAAGTACGCGCCGTAAATGAAGCCCAGCGTGATCACGCCGGCGAGAAACGGATCGATGTCGATCTGCTCCATGCCGAACATGTCGGTCAGCTCATTGAGCCAGATCTGGATGCTGTAGAACAGCAACAGCATCAGCACGAGGTCGGGCACGGCGCGGATCAGCGTCGTGTACATCGCGCCGATGCGCGAAAGCACGCGGTTGGTCGACAGCTTCGCGGCGGCGCCGAGAAGTCCCAGCGCGAACGACGCCGCGAGCGACAGCACCGCGAGCTTGATGGTTACCCACGTGCCCGCGAGGAGCAGCGGACCGAAGCCTTGAAACAGCATGGGAGTGTCCTTGTTGAAGGAGCGACCCGCGCGCATGCGCGCGGGGCCTGGCGATCGGGTGGAGCGGGCCCGTGGTGTTGCGCGCGGGCTTAGCCGCCGTACACGTCGAAGTCGAAGTACTTCTGCTCGATCTTCTTGTACGTGCCGTCCTTGATCATGTCGGCGATCGCCTTGTCGACCTTGACCTTCAGATCCTCGTCTTCCTTGCGCATGCCGATGCCCGCGCCGTTGCCGAGGATCTTCGGATCGTCGATGTTCTGCCCGACGAAGGTGAAGCCCGCGCCGCGCGGCGTCTTCAGGAAGCCCTGGTCAGCCTGCACCGCGTCTTGCAACGCTGCGTCCAGACGGCCCGACTGCAGATCGGTGTAAACCGCGTCCTGGTTCTGGTACGGCACGACCTTTACGCCCTTCGCCTCCCAATAGGTCTTCGCGTAGGTTTCCTGGATCGTGCCCTGTTCGACGCCCACCGTCTTGCCCTTCAGCGAGTCGGCGGTCGGCACGATGCCCGAGCCCTTCTTCGCGACGAGTCGCGTCGGCGTGTTAAACAGCTTCGACGAGAAAGCGATCTGTTCAGCACGTTTCGGCGTCATCGACATCGACGACAGCACGCCGTCGAACTTCTTCGCCTTGAGTGCCGGAATCATGCTGTCGAAGTCCTGCTCGACCCACACGCACTTCGCATTCAGACGACGGCAGATTTCGGTGCCGAGATCGACGTCGAAGCCGACCAGCTTGCCATCGGTCGCTTTCGATTCGAACGGCGCATAGCTCGCATCCACGCCGAAGCGGACTGTGGACCAATCTTTGGCGAAAGCGCCGGTGGCGGCGAGTGCGAGGGCGAGGGAAAGGGCAAGTTTCTTCATCAAAGTCTCCGGGAGGGATGCAACGAGTGCGATGTTGTATAGACAAATTATCCCGTACGGCCGATGAGCGGCAATCAGGGTTAGTGCTTACGCGCACCCAGGAGGGAGACGGAGAATAGGCGTAGAAGCCTTGCGGGCAGGATGATCAGGCTGATTGAAAGGCTGCGGGCTCAGCCGGAATTTTCGCGTATACCCGCGGTCTATACCGTGGCGACGAGCTTGTCCATACAACTTCGTTACGGCGGCGCCCGCATGAACGTCTAGCCGCGAACCGCGCGATCCGCGCTACTGATGCGAAGGCGGTAGATAGGTCATGTGCTGTTCGTTGTACAGCGCGTAGATCAGTTCCTGCATGCGCTGGATGTCGGCCGATTCGTCGAGCATGCGCATGCTCATGATGATCGGCGACACGAGGTTCTCATCGTCGAGGTCCTTATAGGCGATGTCGCCGCGCTGCAAGCCGTACACGCTGGCCGGCACGATCGAGATGCCTTCGCCCGCGGCGACGAGGCCGAGCGCGATCTGCAACTCGCGCGTCTCGTAGAGCCGCTGCGGCTTCAGCCCGCGATCGTGAAACGCGGCCAGCACCTGGTCCGCGTAACTGGGCCGAGGCGCCTTCGGAAAGATGATCAGCGTTTCGCTGGTGAGGTCGTGCATTGACAGCACCGGCTTCGCGTCGATCAGCGGATGGCCGAGCGGCAGCGCGACGATCATCCGTTCTTCGCGCAGCACGACGCGCCGGATGCTCGGGTCTTCGTGACGAATGCGGCCGAAGCCGACGTCGATGCGGCCTTCCTTGAGCGCCTTGATCTGATCCATCGTCGACATCTCGTGCAGGCTCAGCTCGACGGTGCTGTTCTCGGTGCGAAAGCGCCGGATGATTTTCGGCAGCATGCCGTACAGCGTCGAGCCGACGAAGCCCACGGACAAACTCCGCTCGATCTTGCCGACGCGCCGCGTCATCGCCTCGATTTCCGTCGTTTGCGCGAGCAGCTGCACCGCGTGCGAATAGAAAAAGCGGCCCGCCTCGGTCAGTTTCAGCGGCCGCGAGTTGCGCTCGAACAGCTGCACGCCGAGGGTGTCTTCGAGCTGCTGGATCTGCCGGCTCAGCGGCGGCTGCGCAATATGCAGACGTTTGGCGGCCTTGGTGAAGTTGCATTCCTCGGCAACGGCCACGAAGTAGCGCAGGTGGCGCAATTCCATAAAAATACCTTCTAAGTATCGTCGCGATACTAAATCAGTGTTGGACGATGCAAATGGCGTGCAACTATCCTTCAGTCACCGTAGACGCCCCGCAAAATTATACCTCCCGAGCATTGACAACTCGGCCCGGTCTGAAGCGTCGGTCGGCCCCACGGAGACGGCGCAGGCAAATCCTGGCGCATGGGATCCAAGACTTAGAAAGAGTTCAGGAGCAGCAATGAAACACGCTGAAATCGAAACCCTGCCGAAAGGGTTGTCCACCGACATCCCGCCTCTCGTGCCGAAGGTCGAACCCTTGCGCACCGCGACCTGACGCAGCCCCCGGAGGCGCACCGCCTCCACTCCCCGACGTGAAAGACCAACCGGCCAGCCGGCCTCGCGGCAGGCAGGCCGCTCCCTACACGCGTGCTTCGCACGCATACCGACAGTCCGTACCAGGAGACACGCATGATTCCGATCTACCCGGATCACACTCCACAATTGAAGAATATCGACGACTTTCTCGTCGAAGACCGCGAGCGCGGCGATTACCGCCTGCATCGCAGCGCGTTTACCGACGAGCGTTTGTTCGAACTCGAAATGCAGCACATTTTCGAGGGCAACTGGATTTATCTCGCGCACGAAAGCCAGATTCCGAACAACAACGACTATTTCACGACCTACATGGGCCGGCAGCCGGTCGTGATCGCGCGCAACCGTCAGGGCGAGCTGAACGCGTTCATCAATTCGTGCACGCACCGCGGCGCGATGCTGTGCCGCCACAAGCGCGGCAACAAGGCCACCTATACGTGCCCCTTCCACGGCTGGACCTTCAACAACAGCGGCAAGCTGCTGAAGGTCAAAGATCCCTCGGACGCGGGCTATCCCGACTGCTTCAACAAGGAAGGCTCGCACGATCTGAAGAAGCTCGCGCGCTTCGGCAACTATCGCGGCTTCCTGTTCGGCAGCCTGAGCGATGACGTGCCGCCGCTCGAGACGTTCCTCGGCGAGGCGGCGCTCATCATCGACATGATCGTCGACCAGTCGGAAGACGGACTCGAAGTGCTGCGCGGCTCGTCGACCTACACGTATGAAGGCAACTGGAAGCTGACCGCGGAAAACGGCGCGGACGGTTATCACGTGTCGGCCGTGCACTGGAACTACGCGGCGACGACCAATCATCGCAAGGAAGAAAACGCGCGCGAAGACAAGATCCGCGCGATGGATGCGGGCAGCTGGGGCCGTCAGGGCGGCGGCTTCTACGCATTCGAGCACGGCCACATGCTGCTGTGGACGCGCTGGGCGAATCCTGAAGACCGTCCGAACTTTAGCCGCCGCGAGGAATTCGCCGCGCGCCGCGGCGCCGAGCGCGCTGACTGGATGATCCAGAACTCGCGCAACCTGTGCCTCTACCCGAACGTGTATCTGATGGACCAGTTCGGCTCGCAGATTCGCGTGCTGCGGCCGCTGTCGGTCAACAAGACCGAGGTGACGATCTACTGCATCGCGCCGAAGGGCGAGTCCGACGAAGCGCGCTCGCGCCGCATCCGTCAATACGAGGACTTCTTCAACGTGAGCGGCATGGCCACGCCCGATGACCTCGAGGAATTCCGCGCCTGCCAGTTGGGCTATGCGGCCCGCGCGGTCGAATGGAACGACATGTGCCGCGGTTCGAAGCACTGGATCGACGGCGCCGACGAAGCCGCGCAAAAGATCGGCCTGAACCCCGTGATGAGCGGCGTGAAAACCGAAGACGAAGGCCTCTACACGGTGCAGCACCGCTACTGGATCGACACGATGAAAAAGGCGCTGAACGCGCCGGGGAGCCGCGCATGAGCAACATCGCCATCACCGATATTCAGGCTTTCCTGTTCCGCGAAAGCCGCCTGCTCGACGACGAGCAATGGGACGAGTGGCTCGCCTGCTATCACCCGGACGCGTCGTTCTGGATGCCGTCGTGGGACGACGAGGACAAGCTCGTCACCGATCCGCAGCGCGAGATTTCGCTGATCTATTACCCGAACCGCCAGGGCCTCGAAGACCGCGTGTTTCGCATCAAGACCGAGCGTTCCAGCGCGACGATGCCCGATACGCGCACGAGCCACAACGTCGCGAACGTCGAAGTGGAGAGCGCGGAGAGCGGCGTGTACACGGTGCGCTTCAACTGGCACACGCTGAGCCATCGCTACAAGACCAACTACAGCTACTTCGGCATGTCGCGCTACGTGATCGACTTCAACGGCGCCGAGCCGCAAATCCTGAGCAAGTACGTCGTGCTGAAGAACGACTACATCAATCAGGTCATCGACATCTACCACATCTAGCCGGTGCGGTTGCAGGAGACAGGTCATGGAACACACTATTGCACTTCAGTTCGAAGACGGCGTCACGCGCTTCATCAGTTGCCGTGAGAACGAAACGCTGTCGGATGCCGCGTACCGGCAGAAGATCAACATTCCGCTCGACTGCCGCGAAGGCGCGTGCGGCACCTGCCGCGGACTGTGCGAATCGGGCGCGTACGACATGCCCGAGGAGAGCTACGTCGAAGATGCGTTGACCCCCGAAGAAGCGGGCAAGGGCTATATCCTCGCGTGCCAGACGCGGCCGCGCTCGGATCTGGTGATTCGCGTGCAGGCGTCGTCGGCGGCGTGCAAGACCGGGGTGTCGCGTTTCGAAGGTACGCTCGCGGCGGTCGAACGGCTGTCGGATTCGACCATCCATTTCTCGATCGATATCGACGGCGCGAGCGCGCCGAGCTTTCTCGCGGGTCAATACGTGAACGTCGAGATTCCGGGCGTGAGCGGCGAGAGCCGGTCGTATTCGTTCAGCTCGGCGCCGGGCGCGACGCGCGCGGCGTTCGTCGTGCGCAACGTGCCGGACGGCAAGATGAGCGGCTTTCTGAGCCGCGATGCACAGCTTGGCCAGCGGATCGGCTTCACGGGTCCCTACGGCAGCTTCTATCTGCGCGATCCACAGCGTCCGGTGCTGTTCCTCGCGGGCGGCACCGGCATCCCGCCGTTCCTGTCGATGCTCGACGTGCTGAAGGCGAGCGGCAACACGCAGCCGGTGCGCCTCGTGTACGGCGTGACCCACGACATCGACCTGGTCGCGCTCGAACAGCTCGAACAAGCGCAGCGCAGGCTGCCGAATTTCAGCTACCGCACCTGTGTCGTCGATGCCGCGAGCAGCCACGAGCGCAAAGGCTACGTGACCGCGCACGTCGACAGCGAATGGCTCAATAGCGGCGACGTCGACGTCTACCTGTGCGGCCCGGTCGCGATGGTCGAAGCGGTGCAGGGTTGGCTGCGCGACAGCAGCGTCGAGCCCGCGAACTTCTACTACGAAAAATTCTCGGCGAGCAACGTAGCATGACCTCGACCTTTACCGATCGCTTCAAGGACAAGGTGCTCGTCGTGACCGGCGCGGGCCAGGGCATCGGCCGCGGCGTCGCGCTGCGCGCGGCGCGCGAGGGCGCGGCGGTGGTGCTGGTGGACCGTTCGCCGATCGTGCACGAGGTGGCCGAAGAGATTGCGCGCGCCGGCGGCGACGCGCGCGCGTTCATCGCCGACCTCGAAACCTATGCGGGCGCGACTGCGATGACGGCTTTCGCGATCGATGCGTTCGGCCGCATCGACGCGCTCGTCAACAATGTCGGCGGCACGATCTGGGCGAAGCCGTACGAGGAGTATGAAGCGGAGCAGATCGAGGCCGAGGTGCGGCGTTCGCTGTTCCCGACGCTGTGGTGCTGCCACGCGGTGTTGCCCGCTATGCTCGAGCGCGCGAGCGGCGCGATCGTCAACGTGTCGTCGATTGCGACGCGCAGTATTTATCGCGTGCCGTACGCGGCGTCGAAAGGCGGCGTCAATGCGCTGACCGCGAGCCTCGCATTCGAGCATGCCGAACACGGCATCCGCATCAACGCGGTCGCGACCGGCGGCACCGAAGCGCCGCCGCGCCGCGTGCCGCGCAATACCGCGCCGCAAAGCGAGCAGGAAGCGACGTGGTATCAGGGCATCGTCGATCAGACGATCGCGTCGAGCCTGATGCATCGCTACGGCACGATCGACGAACAGGTCGGCGCGATCCTGTTCCTCGCTTCCGACGAAGCGTCGTATATCACCGGCACCGTGCTGCCGGTCGGCGGCGGCGATCAGGGCTAGCGAGCGGCGGGCCGAACGACGCCGATAGGCCGCGCGGCAATTGTCCTTCATACTATCGGCCCGGCATGACTCCGCTGCCGGATGGTGACATGCGGTGATTCGCGGTCACTCGCGGTGACATGCGCCGCCCGGCGCGCGTCACCGACAACGGGCCGCCACGACCCACATCGACGATGAATCCCACCCCTAGCCAGGCGCCTACCACGCGCGCCATTGCGGCCGACTGGTCCGTGTCCGCCATCGTGGCCGGCTTTCTGGCCGTGCTGATCTCGTACGCGGGCCCGCTCGTGATCTTCTTCCAGGCCGCGCAAGCGGCCCACATGCCCAACGAGATGGTCGCGTCGTGGGTATGGGGCATCTCGATCGGCGCGGCCGTCTCCGGCATCTTCGCGAGCTGGAAGCTGAAGGTGCCGGTCGTGACCGCGTGGTCCGCGCCCGGCACCGCGCTGCTAGTCGGACTGTTCCCCGGGTTGACGCTGCATCAGGCGGTGGGCGCGTATCTGAGCGCGGCCGTGATCATTCTGCTGATCGGCATATCGGGCTATTTCGATCGAATGGTGCGCCGCATTCCGAAGGGCATCGCCTGCGGGATGATGGCCGGCATTCTGCTGCAGTTCGGCACGCATGCGTTCAAGGCGGCCGCGTCGATGCCGGCGCTGGCGTTCGGCATGATCGGTGCGTACATCGTCTTCAGGCGCGTGCTGCCGCGCTATTGCATCGTGCTGGTGTTGCTGACGGGCACGGTCCTCGCCATCGCGCTCGGCGCCGCGCACCTCGGCGCGCTGCCGCTGCAAGTCACGCGGCCGATCTTCATCCAACCCGAATGGACGCTGAGCTCGACGCTGAGTCTTGCGCTGCCGCTCGTCGTCGTCAGTCTGACCGGCCAGTTCCTGCCGGGCATGGCGATTCTGCGCGTGTCCGGCTATCACACGCCGGCCCGGCCGATCATCACAGCGACCAGCATCGCGTCGATCGGCGTGGCGTTTTTCGGCGGCATCACGATCGTCATCGCCGCGATCACGGCGGCGCTGTGCACCGGCAAGGACGCGCACGACGAGCCGGACAAGCGCTATATCGCGGGCATTGCCAACGGCGTGTTCTATCTGATCGGCGGGACCTTCGCCGGTGCGATCGTCGCGCTGTTCACGATGCTGCCGAAGGAATTCGTCGCGATTCTGGCGGGCCTCGCGTTGATCGGTGCGATCACGTCGAACGTGATGGGCGCGATCCAGGACGAAGACCATCGCGAGGCCTCGGTCATCACGTTTCTCGCGACCGCATCCGGTATGACCTTCCTCGGGCTCGGCTCCGCGTTCTGGGGCATCGTGATCGGCTCGCTCGCCTACCTCGTGCTGAACAAGGTGCGGCGCGAGACGTCGGCAAACCAGTGAAGAAGCGGTAACTCAAGGCCGCGCGCCGAGCGCCTGAAACAGCGCGGCGGTATCGGCATAACGCTGCGCGGCGGCTTTGGTGCGATCGAGTCCGGTCTGCAATTGCTGGCGCTGCGTATCGAGCAGCGTCAATTGGCTGATGCCGCCCGCCGCATAACGCTGACTCGCAATACCGGCGCTGTGCTGGGCGCTGCGCTGCGCGGCATCGAGCGCCTGCAACGCAATCGCGTCCTGATCGAGCGCGCGCAGCGCGTCGGCGACCTGTTGCAGTCCCTGCAGCACGGTTTGCTTGTACACGGCGAGCGCCGCCTGGTAGGCCGCCTCGGACGAATGCTTGCGCGCCAGCAGTTCACCGCCATGAAACAGCGGCTGCGTGAGACCCGCGCCAAAGTTCCACACGTTGAAACCCGTCAGCAGATCGGACACGTTGACACGTTCGGTCGCCGCGCTGCCCGACAGCGTGATACGCGGATACAGGTTCGCGGTCGCGACGCCGAGGTTCGCGCTCGCCTGATGCAACAACGCCTCGGACGCGCGAATGTCGGGCCGCTGCTGCGCGAGCGTCGACGGCAAGGTCAGCGGCAGGTCGGCGGGCAGCACGAGCGTATCGAGGTCGAGTGCGGCAAGGTCGTGCGTGGTGGCCAATTCCGCTGGCGCGCGTCCCAGATAGATCGCGAGCTGATGATCGGTCTGTGCAAGCTCCGTACGCAACGGCGGTAACGTCGCGCGGGTTTGCTGCACCAGCGTGCGCTGACTCAGCAGATCGACCTCGGAGATGCCGCCCGCGTGATAGCGGTGTTCGGCGATATCGAGTTGCTGCATCTGATTCGCGAGCAGCGCCTCTGTGAGTGCGATCTGTCGCGCGAGCGACGCGCGCCGGATCGCCGCCGTCACCACATTGCCCGCGACCGTCAAGCGCGCGGCTTCGAGTTCGTATTGCTGATAGTCGACCTGCGCAGCCACCGCTTCGAGCGCGCGGCGATTCGCGCCGAACAGATCGAGCGTGTACGACACGGTGACTTGCGCGCTGTACAGCGTGAACGGCGCAAACGCGCGGCCTTGCGTCAGCTGGCCGAAGCCCAGCGCTTCGGGATCGATCCTCTCGCGCGTGGTCGACAGGTTCGCATCGACCTGCGGCCACAGCGTGCCGCCCGCCTGCGCGCGGTAGTCCTGCTGCGCTTCGTCGAGTTTCGCGCGGGCTTGCGCGAGGGTCGGGCTGTCGTCGAGCGCCTGCTGCACCAGCGCGTTCAGCGCCGGCGAGCCGAACGCGCGCCACCAGCCGTCGCCGGGCACCTCAGTCGGCACGAAGTGTTGCGCGGCGCCGCCGGGACCATCGGCGGCGACCGTGCTTGCCGCAAGCGGCGCGGCGGTATAGCTCGATACGCTGGTCACGTCGGGCCGATGGAAATCGGGGCCGACGGTGCACGCGCACAAGGCCGCGCTTGCGCCGCAGGCGGCGAGCCGACGCGTGACGGATAAACAAGCCGCGCGATGAAAAACCACGTCAAGAAAGCGAGGGGCGGAACACATTGCAGGCCTTCCTCAATCGAGCGTGCGTCGATAGAACTTCACGGCGACGCCCATCACGACGAACAGAAAGATCAGCAGCGGCCACACATGCGGCCACATGTCGGCCCAACCGACGCCTTTTAGCAGAATGCCGCGCACGAGCCGGTTGAAGTAGGTGAGCGGCAACAGGTTGCCGATGTACTGCGCCCACTTCGGCATGCCCGCGAACGGGAACATGAATCCGGACAGCAGGATGTTGGGCAGAAAATAGAACATCGTCAGCTGCATAGCCTGCAACTGATTCTGCGCGAGCGACGACAACGTAATGCCGATCGTCAGATTGGCCGCGACGAACAATAGCGCGGACAGATACAGCGCGATCAGACCACCTTCGAACGGCACGTTGAACACGAAGCGAGCGGCCGCGAGAATGATGCTGACCTGCACCAGACCGATCGCCACATATGGCACGATCTTCCCGGTCATCACTTCGAGCGGCAGCACGGGCGTAGCCAGCAGATTTTCCATCGTGCCGCGCTCGCGTTCGCGCGTGATCGCGAGGCCCGTCATCATCACCATCGTCATCGTCAGGATCACGCCCATCAGGCCCGGCACCACGTTGTACTGGGTGATGCTTTCGGGGTTGTAGAGCCGGTGCAATTGAACATCGAAAGCGGTGGGGCCGACCGCGAGCGGCGACAGCGGACCCGTGAGGTCCTTCTGCAGTACCGACTGCGTGATCGACGGCAATGCGCCGAGCGCGGTGCCAACCGCCATCGGGTCCGTCGCGTCGGCTTCGACGAGCAGCGAGGGCCGCGCGCCCTTGGCCAGCTCGCGGGTGAAACCGACCGGAATATTCAGCACGAACAGCACCTTGCCTTGCGCGAGCGCGCGGCGGCCGGACTCTTCATCGGGCAGCGTCGAGACGATGTCGAAGTAATCGGAGTTGCGCATCGCCATCAGGAAGCTGCGCGTGAACTCGCTGTGATCGGCGGCGATGACGGCGGTCGGCAGATGCTTCGGGTCGGTATTGATCGCGAAGCCGAACAGCGCCATCTGCATGATCGGCAGCACGATCATCATCGCAAACGTGATGCGGTCGCGCTTCAGCTGCAAAAACTCCTTGCGCACGATGCTCCACCAGCGCATCAGCGAAAAGCGCGGAAGTCGGCGCGCGGAATTCACGATGCTTTGCCCGCGGAAGGCGTTGCATAGTTGTCGGTCGAGCGGTTCATCATGAAGATGAACACGTCCTCGAGGCCGGTTTCCTGTCTTTCGATTCGTAGCGTGGGGTTCGAGCGTTCCAACTGGTCGATGCTCGCGTGGAGTTCGGGCGTGTCGGGCCCGCTCACGTGCAGCGACGAACCGAACGCGACCGTCTGCTCGACGCCGGGCGAGCTGCGCAGCCGGTCGCCGAGCTCGACGAGATTCTGGCCGTACACGGCCCACGTCACGAGCCCTTGCGAGTCGATCACCTGTTTCGACGTACCCTGCGCGAGCAGCTTGCCGTACGCGATATAGGCGAGCTTGTGGCAGCGTTCCGCTTCGTCCATATAGTGCGTGCTGACGAGTACCGAGATGCCGCGCGCCGCGAGGCGGTGCAGCTCTTCCCAGAAGTCGCGGCGCGCGCTCGGATCGACACCGGCGGTCGGCTCGTCGAGCAGCAGCAGTTCCGGTTCATGGAGCATGCACGCGGCCAGCGCGAGACGCTGCTTCCATCCGCCCGACAGTGCGCCGGCCAACTGCTTCTCACGGCTTTGCAGCCCAAGCTGTTCGAGCGCGCGATCCACCGCCTCGCGGCGGTTCTTCATCTCGTAGATGCGCGCGACGAAGTCGAGGTTTTCGCGGATCGACAGATCTTCCCAATAGGAGAAGCGCTGCGTCATGTAGCCGGTGCGGCGTTTGATCTGCGCGCTGTCCCGCACGATGTCGTAGCCGAGACAGGTGCCGCTGCCGGAGTCCGGCGTCAGCAGTCCGCACATCATGCGGATGCAGGTAGTCTTGCCGCTGCCGTTCGGGCCGAGAAAACCGAAGATCTCGCCGCGCCGCACCTGCATCGTCACGTCGTTGACCACGTGCTTGGTGCCGAAATGCTTGTTCAGCCCGTGCACATCGATCGCGTACACGGGGTCGCTGGCGTTGGCGGGGGGCGGCGCGGACGCACTCATTGCAGCGTGACCGTGACGGGCTGGCCGGGCCGCAGCTTCGGCGCATCGGCGGTTCGCGGTCTGGCTTCGACCATGAACACGAGCTTCGCGCGGCTTTCGTTGCTGAAGATCACTGGCGGCGTGTACTCCGCCTGGTCCGAGATGAAGCTGAGCACGGCCGGCACATCGGCGGCGCACCCGTCGCAATGAATCGATACGCGACGGCCCGGCGCGAGCGAACCGACCACTCCTTGCGGCACGAAGAAGCGCACCTTGACGTTTTCCGGCGGCAACATGCGCACGACGGGGCTGCCCGCCGGCACCCATTCGCCGCTGCGAAACATCGTGTCGAACACGAGGCCCGCGTGCGGCGCGTGCACGCTTTTCTGATCGAGCTTCCATTGGGCCTGGCCGAGTTGGGCCTGCGCGGCGTCGACTTGCGCCTGCTGTGCGCGGATCTGTTCGATCCGTCCCGGCAGACGCGCGACGGCGAGCTGACTTTGCAACTCGCGCACGTGCGCGGCGCTCGACAGCGCGCTCGCGCGCGAGTCGTCGAGCTGGCTTTGCGCAATGCCGCCGGCGTCGAATTGCTGTTGGTCGCGGCGGAACTGGGTCGCGGCGCGCGCCGCATCGGCTTTGGCCTGCACGAGTTGCGCGCGCGTCACGTTGACTTCCGGCGGACGCTTGCCGGTTCCGAGGTCGGCGAGCTGGGCGCGGGCCGAGCGCAGTTGCTCGTTGGCCTGCGCCACGGCGTCGGTTTCGTTCTGCGCTTCGAGCGCGAACAGCGGCGTGTTCTGCGCAACGGTCTGCCCGCGCGAGACCGCGAGCTCGGTCAACTGGCCCGCCTGCGAAGACGCGAGGTACAGGAACTCGCCTTCCACATAGCCTTGCCATGTGTTCGCCGGTTGTTGCGAACAGCTCGCGCACGCGATGCACAGCGCAAGCAACGCGACACGTGTGGATGAGCGGGCGGACGGAATCATGACGGCTTTCCTTTCGCGCGGCGTGCGGTGGACGTCGCCCGGCTCCTTGCCCTGGCGCTGGTCTTGACCGTCGTGGTTGCGCTCATGCCCTGCGTGAGCAGCGCGACGACGTGGCGTTCGAGCGTCGCGCGATCGAACGAGCTGCGCGGATTCAGGCGTTGCCAGATCCTGGCGGTTGCCTGCGGCAGCATCACGAGCGCGAGCACCGAGTTGAACAGCAGCAACGGTTCGAGCTGCGCATTCAACTGACCCGACGCGCAACCGCGTGCGATGTTCTGACCGAACGCGGCGACCTTTTGCACGGGGATATGCGCAAACGCGCGCTCGCGCAGCAGGCCGCCTTCGTTGATGATTTCGCGCAGCCATAGCGAAGGCAGCCACGGCATGGCCTCGGTGACGTCGAACATGCGTTTGACGATGCCTTGCGTCAGCGCGAGCGGATCGTCGCGTTCGGCATCGACCGGGTCCCAGATGGCGCCGAACGCGGCGACCAGCTTTTCCTCGAACAACGCGTCGAGCAGCTTTTCGCGGGTCTGGAACCAGTAGTGCACCATCGCGGACGTCACGCCGCTCGCCGCCGCGATCTGCGCCACCGTCGTGTTGGCGATCCCGCGCTCGGCGAACAGCGCCACCGCGACATCGAGCAGATGTTCGCGTGCGTCGAAGTCCTGCGGATGAGGACGACGACCCATTCTGGAACGGGCGACTTGCGGCATGGACACCGGACTAACTGATGAGTTAGTTAGTTTTAACTGCTTGATAGTAGGACAAGTTTTGATGTGCTGAAGGAGGGGAAACCCTGGCTGAGGGTGGCCGCCGTTAAGCTTTCGCGGCGTAATAGCACTTCTAAAATCACCCCGGCTGTAAGACGCAGTAAAAGAACGGTTACTTGCTTGGCGCGCTCTCACACACAGTCGTCGAAAATGACTTCATAAAATTCCCGACGAATTAACCACTGGATCGACTCGCGATACATCTGGCGGACAAGGGCAGAAGCTATTCACTCGCGGAGTATTTGCCGGAGCACTACCAGCAGCGGCTCGTGGAAATCATGGAACCCGGAGAGCATGCCCGCACGGCGCCTTCGAGACGGACGGACGAGGCGGTCTGCTGACCCTTGCGCCGTTCTACCTGACGTTGAGCTGACAATGGACGCAGCGACGGCGTCGGCCAAACGCGTGACTGCTGCGCAAAGCGCATTTTCGCCGGAAATTTCTATACTTCTCTAGCGCACTGGCCCGATCCAGCGCGCACGACCAAGACGAATTCGCGTCAACGAAACGAAAGAATCGAAGCGAACCCGCGGCGCGGCCATCACGGCTCAGGCGCGATTCGTATGAGGAGGGAGACATGGCACATTCCGCAACCGCCGCGTCGGGGAAGGAAGGCCACGGCGACGCCTCACCGGCTCTTCCAGCGCTCGCGCTGGCCGCGCTCGGCGTGGTCTATGGCGACATCGGCACGAGCCCGCTCTATACGCTCGCCACCGTGTTCGATCCCGCCAACGGTCTCACGCTCAATGCTTTCAATATCGTCGGCATCGTTTCGCTGATTTTCTGGTCGCTGATGATCGTCGTTTCGCTGAAGTACGTCGTCCTGATCCTGCGGGCGAATAATCACGGCGAAGGCGGGATCATGGCGTTGCTCGCGCTCGCGGCGTCGTCGATCGCGTCGCGGCCGCGCTTGCGTCGCGGGCTCCTCGTGGTGGGGGTGATGGGCGCGGCGCTGTTCTTCGGCGATAGCGTCATCACGCCAGCCATATCCGTGCTGAGCGCCGTTGAAGGGCTCGAGGTCGTCGAGCCCGGGCTCAAAACCTATGTGGTTCCGGTGACACTCGCCGCGCTGATCGTGCTGTTCGTCACGCAAAAGCACGGCACGGGCGGCATCGGCGCCGTGTTCGGGCCAGTGATGGTGCTCTGGTTCGTCGTGATCGGCGCGGCGGGCGTCGCGAACATCATAGCCACGCCGGTCGTGCTGTACGCGCTCAATCCGCTGGAAGGTCTCCGCCTGGTCATGCATCACCGCTGGCTGGCGTTCGTCGCGCTCGGCGCGGTGGTGCTGTCGCTGACGGGCGCCGAGGCGCTCTACGCCGACATGGGCCATTTCGGTAAGCGACCCATCCGTGTTACGTGGTTCGGCGTCGTTTTTCCCGCGCTCGCGCTGAACTATCTGGGCCAGGGCGCGCTGCTGCTGGCGAACCCTGGCGCGGTGCAAAACCCGTTCTACCGACTGTTCCCGCAGTGGGCCATCGTGCCGATGATCGTGCTGGCGACGATCGCCACCGTGATCGCGTCGCAAGCCGTTATTTCGGGTACCTATTCGATGACGATGCAGGCCATGCAGCTTTCCTTCCTGCCGCGCATGAACATCGTACATACGTCGGAGCGCGAGATCGGGCAAATCTACGTGCCCGGCATCAACTGGATTCTGCTGATCGCCGTGGTCGCGGCGGTGTTGGGCTTCCGCTCGTCCACGGCGCTCGGGGCCGCGTACGGCATCGCCGTGACCGGTACGATGCTGATCACCACATTCCTGACGTTCTTCGTCGTGCGTTACGCGTGGCACTACAACTGGCTGCTGTGCGTGCTCTCCACCTCGTTCTTCTTCGTGATCGACGCGCTGTTCTTCTCGGCGAACCTGCTCAAGATCGTCGACGGCGGCTGGTTCCCGCTCGTGGTCGGCGCGATCATGTTCACGATCATGGCGACGTGGGGACGCGGCTGGGAGATGATGCTGGCCGAAGCGCGCATGCGGGCGGGAAAGACGCCGCTCAAACAGTACCTCACCACGCTGCTCGAAAGTTCGCCGACGCGTGTGGGCGGCACGGCGATCTTCCTGACGCCGGACGCCGAAGCAGTGCCGCACGCGCTCGTCAACAACCTGCGGCACAACCGTGTGCTGCATGAGCGCACGGTTTTCCTGAGCGTAATCACGAAAAGCGTGCCGAGGGTGGCCGACAGCGAGCGCGTGCAGATCAGGCCGCTGTGCGCGGGTTGCTGGCACGCAACGGTGAATTACGGCTTCAAGGACGAAGTGGACTTGCCACGCACGCTGGCCGCCTACAAGTCGCCGGAACTCACGTTCAACCTGGACGACACATCCTGGTTCCTGAGCCGCGCGGCTGTCGTGCCCAAGCGCGCCCACGGCATGGCGCTATGGCGCGAGCGGCTGTTCGCGGTGATGCTGCACAACGTGGGCAATATCGCGGCTTTCTTCAAACTGCCGGCCAATCGGGTGATCGAAGTCGGCGCGCGCGTGGAGATCTAGACGGACAAGGCCTCCTCTACCTTTGAAGTAATTCGTTGGACATCGCCACTTCGCAACGGCCCGCCACTCCCTCGGGTTCGAAACTTGCTGCCAACGACCAACCGCCGCTCCAATCGACGCGCGCGTGTTGCTTCGCGGGCGGGCAGGCATGGACGAATGCCCGCGCCGCAGCCAATCAGGGAGGCGTGTGATGGGCGACGAGACTCACAAGACTCATGCACACGACCGCCGCCGCTTTCTTGCTGGCGTAGCCGCGGTGGCCGGCAGTGTCGCGCTATCGGGTTGCGGTGGCGGATCGGGCGGAGACGACTTAACGGGCGGAGGAGGTGGCGACCCCGCGCCCTCGATTACCGATATTCCGGCGCCCAACGCCGCCGACCGCTATAGCCTGCCGCGCCCGGCGTTGCCCGCGCCGGCCAGCTCGGGCATCGACTTCATCGTGCTGGTCACGATGGAAAATCGTTCGTTCGACCATTTCCTCGGCTGGGTGCCGGGCGCCGAGGGCATGCCCGCGAACCAGAAGTTCAAGGATGCGTTCGGCGCGACGCAAACGCCGTTTTCGCTCGCGGCGAATGCCGCGTACGGCTATCAGGCGTGCGCGTTCCTGGACCCCAATCACAGCTTTTCGGGGGGCCGCACGCAACTGGCATCGGGTGCGATGAATGGCTGGCTGCTCACGCCGGGCACGAGCCTGAGCCGGGGCGACCTGCTGCCTATCGGCTTCTACACGCAGGCCGACCTGCAATTTTTCGACGCCGTGGCCAGCAGTTACACGATCGGCGACTTTTACTTCAGCGGTATCCTCACCAGCACGTTTCCCAATCGCCTCTATCTGCATAGCGGCGCAACGGACCGGCTCGACGACAGCGCCGACACGTCGTCGCTCGCGACGATCTGGGACAAGCTGAGCGACGCCGATGTCGACGCTCGCTACTACTACCACGATGTGCCGATCACGGCGCTTTATGGCACGCGGTATGTCGGCATTTCGCGCCCGTTTGCGGATTTCCTCGTGAATGCCGCGGCGGGGACGCTGCCGCCATTCTGCATGATCGATCCGTCATTTACCGGCGAGCCGGAAGGCGTTTCCTCCGACGATCATCCACATGCCGACATCCGCGACGGCGAGGCGTTTCTCGCGCAGGTCTACGAGGCGCTGCGCACGAGCCCGACGTGGAGCCGCACGCTGATGATCGTCGTCTACGACGAATGGGGCGGCTTTCTCGAGCACGTGGTGCCGCCCACCAGGCCGATCAGCAACAACGAGCTCACGCTCGGCAACGACGGCAAGCTCGGCTTTCGCGTGCCGCTCGCGCTGCTGGGCCCGCGCGTGCGCGCGGGTTCGATCACGCGCTATCCGTTCGACCCCAGCTCGATTCACGCGCTGCTGCAATGGCGCTTCGGCTTGCAGCCGCTCGGCGTGCGCGGCGGCGATCGGGCGACCTTCAATCTCGCTTACGCGCTCGATTTCAACGACGCGCCGCGCACCGACGCTCCCGCGTTCACTGTCGCCCAAGGGCCGTTCGGCGGAGCCTGCCTGGGGGCGGTCGTGCCTTCGCCGTCGAACTCGCTATCGGCGGTCGATCAGTCGCAAAAGCGGGCGATCAACCCGACGGCGGACCGCTTCGCGGATCTGCGCGCGAAGGCGGCGTCATTAGGATTCGCGACCGGAGGCTAACGCTGGTTTCCGCCTAGAATGAGCGGGCCGCAAGCCGGCGCCGGACCGCGCGGCCCGATGAAGGCTCATGCTTCGAGCGCAGTTCGGTAAGAACCTGGTCAGCACCCGGTAAAGAGCGCTTGCGCGCGACATCGTTTTGCGAAGCGGGCCCCGCATTTGCTGGCGAGACCCTCTCGAAGCCCCGCGGTAGCGTGCAGCATAGGATCGGCACGCGCGGCGGGCCGCCTACGTCGACGTCACCGCGTCGTCCTCAACGGGTCCGCCGATGCCATTTCGTTCCGATCTTCCCGTTTGGTCTTCCCGCGAGCGGCCGTACCGCTGCGTTCTAGCCTCCGTGGCCACCGCGCTTGCGCTCGCCGCAAGCAGCAGCGTCACCGCGCAATCCGCGCCGACGGTCGCGCCCACCCAGCCGGCCGTGCCGGCCCTTACGCTGCCCGCATCGGCTGCCGCTGCGAATGCCGGGAGCAGCGCCGCGGCCGGGCGCGTCGGCAACACGGATCACGCGCAGCCGTCGCCGGTCGTGCCGACGCCGCCATCCGAGCTGTATGGCGACCTGTATCGCGACGTCGAACTCGCGCATCTGTACCCGGACAGCAAGACGTTCGCCGACATGTCGCCAAACGAGCCGCCGCCGCAAGTCATCGCCGACTACGAAAGCCAGCGCGCTCAGCCGCGCTTCGACCTGAAGCAATTCGTCGAACAGCGCTTCACGCTGCCCCCGCGCGAGCCGAAGCGCTATGTGTCCGATCCGAACGAAAGCGTCACCGCGCACATCGATACGCTGTGGAGCGTGCTGCGCCGCGAACCGGATGCGAGCGCCAGCCCGTACGCTTCGCTGTTGCCGCTGCCGTCGTCCTACATCGTGCCGGGCGACCGCTTCGACGAGATCTACTACTGGGACTCGTACTTCATTCTGCTGGGGCTCGACGCGAGCGGCCAGCGCGCGCTCGTCGACGACGAGCTGAACAATTTCTCGACGTTGATCGACCGCTATGGCCATATCCCCAACGGCAATCGCACGTATTACCTGAGCCGTTCGCAGCCGCCGTTCTTCGCGCAGATGGTGCAGCTCGTCGCGCGCAAAGAGGGCGATCAGGTCTACGCACGCTATCTGCCCGAGCTGCGCCGTGAATACGCGTACTGGATGGCGGGCAGCGATCATCTGTCGCCCGGCAACGCGGCGCGCCATCTGGTGCGCCTCGCCGACGGCACGCTGCTCAATCGCTACTGGGACGAGCGCGCGGCGCCGCGCGACGAGTCGTACCGCGAGGATGTGATGACGGCGCAGCAGATACCGCAACGCAACGCGCAGGATTTGTGGCGCAACCTGCGCGCGGGCGGCGAAACCGGCTGGGATTTCAGTTCGCGCTGGTTCGCCGACGGCAGGACGCTCGCGACCATCGACGTGATCTCGCTCGTGCCAGTGGACCTGAACTGCCTGATGGTGGAGCTCGAACGCGCGCTCGCGAAAGCCTACCGGGTGACCGGCGACGCAGGCCACGCGGAGAATCTCGAACTACGCGCCCGCGTGCGAGCCGATGCGATCCGCCGGATGCTGTGGGATCCGCAACTGCACGCTTTCGCCGACTACGACTTCGTGCACCGCACGCTCACGCACCGGCTGACTGCCGCGACCGTGTACCCGCTTTACACGGGCGTTGCGACACGCAACGACGCGCGCGAATTGGCGCAGACGATCCGGCGCGATCTGCTGCGCCCCGGCGGTCTCGCGACGACGAGGACCGATACCGGACAGCAGTGGGACGAACCGAACGGCTGGGCGCCGCTGCAGTACCTCGCGGTGATCGGGCTGCGCCGCTACAGCGAGCCGGAGCTCGCGCGTGATATCGCGACCCGCTGGATTCGCACCAACGTCGTGTACTACCAGCGCACCGGCAAGCTGGTCGAGAAGTACGACGTCGACGCGAGCGACAAGTCGGCGGGCGGCGGCGAGTATCCGCTACAGGACGGCTTTGGCTGGACCAATGGTGTGCTGCGCGTGCTGATGCAGCTCTATCCGGATGCGGTGAGTTCGACGAAGCCGGCCGATCTGCCGGGCGGCGCGGCGGGGGTGTCGGATGCGGCGGCATCGGCGGCGGCCGCGCCGCAGACGTCGCACAGCGCGACGCCCGCGGGCCGCTAGTCGGAAGAGGTAGTGGCGATACCAGGATGATGGGTTGACTGCCTGACGGCGACGCAGCCCGTTAGCATGCTTGGGATAGCTCGAACGGCCCCTGGTCACCTGGAAAGTCTCGAAGATGAATCGCAAGCTCGACGTACCAACGGCCGAACCGGTGCCGCCGCAGGCGCAGGCGACGGCGGCGGCCGAGGCCGCCCCGGCGGCCGGCGATGAAGCCGCCGCGCATTGGCAGCGCAACCTGGGCGTGTGCGTGTTCGGCTCTTTCACGACCATCGTCGCGATGACGCTGCTGCTGCCGTTCCTGCCGCTTTACGTCGAGCAACTCGGCGTGAAGGATCATGCGGCGATCGTGCAGTGGTCCGGCGCCGCGTTTGGCGCGACGTTTTTCAGCGCCGCGCTCGTCGCGCCGTTATGGGGCAAGCTCGCGGACCTTTACGGCCGCAAGCTGATGCTGATCCGCTCGAGCCTCGGCATGGCAGTCGCGATGTCGCTGATCGGCATGGCGCACTCGGCCTGGCAACTGGTCGCGTTGCGGCTGCTCGCCGGGCTGCTCGGCGGCTATGCGTCGGGCTCGATGATCCTCGTCGCGACACAGACGCCGAAGGCGCGTTCGGGCTGGGCGCTCGGCGTGCTGTCGTCGGGGATCATGGCGGGCAATCTGGTCGGCCCGCTGCTCGGCGGCTTCCTGCCGCCGCAGATCGGCATCCGCGCGACCTTCTGGGCCTCGGGCGCGGCGATCTTCGTCGCCTTTCTCGCGACCGCGTTTCTGATTCGCGAGCAGCCGGTCCGCAAGCGCGCGGACAACGCGTCGAAGAAGGGCGCGTGGGCCTCGGTCGACGACAAGCGGCCGGCCATCGCGATGCTTGCCACCGGCCTGCTGCTGATGGTCGCGAACATGTCGATCGAACCGATCATCACCGTCTACGTCGCCCATCTCACGAAGCCTCAAAGCGTGACGATGGTCGCGGGCTTCGTCATGTCGGGCGCGGCGCTCGGCAGCGTGATCTCGTCGTCGCGTCTCGGCAGGTTCGCGGATCGCGTCGGGCATTGGAACGTGATCGTCGGCTGCCTTGCGGTCTCGGCAGTGTTGCTCGTGCCGCAGGCGTTCGTCACCGCGAGCTGGCAGCTGATCGTGCTGCGTTTCCTGATGGGCATCGCACTCGGCGGCCTGTTGCCGTGCATCGCGAGCGTGATCCGCCACAACGTGCCGGCGAGCGTGACGGGCGCGATTCTCGGCTACTCGGTGTCGTCGCAGTACGCGGGGCAGGTGGCCGGTCCGCTGCTGGGCGGTTTCGTCGGCGGCCACGTCGGCATGCGCGCGGTGTTTCTCGGCACCAGCGTGCTGATGGCGCTCGGCGCGCTCGCGAACTGGCGCGTGAAATCGCGCAGCACACGGGCGGAGGCGGCGCGCTGATACGAGCCGCGTCGACGCTCGACACGTTTGCCGTTGCGGCGCAAACAAGCGGATCGAGGAGATGGGAAAACCAATCGTTGACGACGAACCGTTGATGAGGCGTTTCTCAGACTCGGTTGTTCCTTGATCTGCTGGAACACGCTCAAGCGTGCCCAGAAGTCTTTATGAAACCGTTTCTAAGTCGTCCGCTGTCCCCCCGTAATCACCCGCTCCAACGACAGCTTCAAGTGGCGCTGCATCGCCGCCTGCGCCTGCAGCGGATCGTGCGCTTCCAGCGCTTCCAGAATCACCAGATGTTCTTCGGGCACGGCGCGCCACGTCGTTTCGTTTTCGAAGTGGCCACGCAGCTTTTCCGACAGCGGACTATGTCGCGCATCGAATAGCGAGCTGACGGTGCGCACCAGCACTTCGTTGCCGGACATCTGCGCGATCGCCAGATGGAACGCGCGATCGGCGGCGACCGGAATTCTGCCCGCCTTCACTTCGCGCTCCATCTCGTTGTAGATCGCGCGCAGCATTTTCAGGTCTTTCGGTTTGCAGAACGGTGCGACGCTCGCAATGATCGAGCCTTCGATCAGGCAGCGCGCGCCGAGAATGTCGAGCAGGCTATCGCCGAGTTCGGCCTGCGACAGCGACGCATCACTTTGCGCGGACGGCGTGGCGCACAGATAGACGCCCGAGCCCATGCGAATCTCGACGAGGCCTTCCAGCTCCAGCGCGACCAGCGCCTCGCGCACCGACGGCCGCGATACGCCGAGCGTTTCCGCCAGCGCGCGCTCGGGCGGCAGGCGGCCGTTCGGCGCGAACTCCGGCTGAGCGATCAGATCGCGCAATTTTTCCGCGATCTGAAGATACAGACGGCGAGTGTCGGCAGGTTTGCTGTTCACGAAACGTTTCCCGGCAATGGAGCTTGTGCAATCCCGATAAGGCGAGCGCCGATTGTAGATCGAAGCGCCCGGCGCGCAAATCGCGCGCGCCCGGCGGCGCGCTGACAGGGTTCGGGGTTTCCCCCAACTTCGTGCAAATTGGCTTGACCAGTATCGCATGTGCGGTTAGTTTTGCAAATTGGTAAGGCCAGATCGACGCCAGGCAGGCGTCAGAAGAGTGGACCCGCGGGTCGCTCCATCCCCCGATACCCGATCAATTCCTCCATGACGATGAAGACAGTCATTTGCGAACAACCCGGCCAGCTCGCGCTCGCCGAACGCGCGATGCCGAACGCCGGCCCTGACGATGTGCTGATCCGCATCCGCCGAGTCGGGATCTGCGGCACCGACTTCCATATCTTCACCGGCAATCAGCCGTATCTGTCGTATCCGCGCGTGATGGGGCACGAGCTTGCCGGCATTGTCGAAGCGGCGCCGGCCGGCGCGCGCGTCGCGGCCGGCGACCAGGTGTACGTGATGCCGTATCTGTCGTGCGGGCGCTGCGTGGCCTGCCGCGCGGGCAAGGGCAACTGCTGCGTGAACATCCGCGTGCTCGGCGTCCATACCGACGGCGGCATGACCGAGTACCTCGCGGTGCCGCAGGCGTTCGTCTTCAAGGCCGACGGCGTGACGCTCGACCAAGCCGCGATGCTCGAGTTCCTGGCTATCGGCGCACACGCCGTCGCGCGCGCCGACGTGCAAGCCGGGCAGCGTGCGCTGGTAGTCGGGGCTGGGCCGATCGGCATGGCCGTGACGATCTTCGCGAAACTGCGCGGCGCCGAGGTCAGCGTGCTCGACGGCCGCGCGGACCGCCTGTCCGTCTGTGCCGGCGCGTTGCAGGCCGATCACACGGTGCTGCTCGACACCACCGACGCCGCGACCGATGCCGCCCAACTCGCCGCGCTGACCGACAACGAGTTCTTCGACGTGGTGTTTGACGCAACCGGCAACATCAAGGCGATGGAGCGCGGGCTGCAGTTCGTCGCGCACGGCGGCAAGTACGTGCTGGTGTCGATCGTCAGCGAGCGCATTTCGTTTGCCGATCCCGAGTTCCACAAGCGCGAGACGACCTTGCTCGCGAGCCGCAACGCGACCGTCGCCGACTTCGAAACGGTGCTCGAAGCGATGCGCGCCGGCAAGATTCCGACGGCCGCGCTCAATACGCACGTGGTCGAACTCGCCAATCTGCCGGGCGAATTCCCCAAGCTGCTGAAACCGGATGCCGGCGTCATCAAGGCGCTGGTGGCCTGTTGAGCGAGCGGGGAAAACGGACGATGGGCAACCCGATTCTTCAATTCGGCACGAGTCGCTTTCTGCAGGCGCACGCGGATCTGTTCGTATCGGCGGCGCTCGACTCGGGCCGCGCGCTGGGGCACGTGAGCGTCGTGCAGACGACGGCCAACCCGGAGAGCCTCGCGCGCATCGACGCGTTGCGCGCGCACAGGCAGTACGAGGTGCGCATTCGCGGTCTGCGCCGCGAAGCGGTGATCGATACGACCACGCAATGTCATGCGATCAGCGAGGCATTGAACGCGAATACCGATTGGCCAACAGTGGTGGAGCGCTTCGCGCGCGACGCGCGCGTGGTGATCTCGAACACCGGCGACCGAGGCTACGAATGTTTCGCCGACGACACCGCCGAGCTATTGCGCAACGACAAGAGCGTGCCGCGCGGATTCGCGGCGAAGCTCGTAGTGCTGCTGCACGCGCGCTTCAAAGCCGGCGCCGCGCCGCTGACGCTGCTGCCATGCGAACTCGTATCGGGCAACGGCGACACGCTGCGTGGCCTCGTCGCCGATATCGCGCGCGGCTGGGGCGGCGGGACCGAGTTCCTGCGCTACATCGAGCACACCTGCATCTGGGTCAATTCGCTGGTGGACCGCATCGTGTCAGAGCCGATCCGGCCGGTCGGCGCGGTTGCCGAACCCTACGCGTTGTGGGCGATCGAGCGGCGTGCCGGCATGGTGCTGCCGTGCGAGCACGAAGCGATGATCGTCACCGACGATCTGTTGCACTACGAACGCCTGAAGCTGCTGCTGCTGAATCTCGGGCATACGTGGCTCGCCGAGCGCTGGCAGGCCGACGCGCGCGATCCCGACGAGAACGTGCTGCACGCGATGCGCGATCCGCTGTTGCGCGCCGATCTCGAATCGCTGTGGCGCGACGAGGTACTGCCGGTCTTCGATGCGCTCGGTCAGGGCAGCGACGCGCGCGCCTATCTCGACGACGTGCGCGAGCGGTTCGAAAATCCGTTCCTCGATCATCGCCTCGCCGACATCGCGCGCAATCACGAGCAGAAGAAACAGCGGCGCTTCAAGCCGGTGATCGAACTCGCTCGCGAGCTCGGCGTGCGTGTCGAGCAACCGCGTCTGAACGCGGCGCTTGCCGCGTGCGTGCAACGCGGCTAAAAGCGCGGGCCGCAAATCCGCAGTAAATCGGGTCGTCGACCCCGCAGTACACCAGCGGCTCACGAGGTCGCAAGGTTCATCTAAACATAGGCTTAGCCTGGCCAGGAGGAGACGGTTTCATGAAGAAGATGCGTTGGGTAGTGATTTTTCTGTGCTTTCTCGCGATCGCGGTGAACTACATCGATCGTGCGAATCTCGCGGTCGCCGCGCCGCAAATCGAAAAGGCGCTCGGCATCGGCCCCGCCGAGATGGGCTTCATCCTGAGCGGATTCTTCTGGACCTACGCGTTCATGCAGATGCCGTTCGGCTGGTTCGTCGATCGCGTCGGCGCGCGCATCGCGCTGCCGCTCGCGGTCGGCTGGTGGTCGGTGTTTACCGCGGCCACCGCGGTCACGACCAGCGTCGCGGGCATGTTCGGCTGCCGCCTGTTGCTCGGCGTCGGCGAGGCGGGCGCTTATCCGTCCTGCACGAAGCTCGTGAGCCAATGGTTCCAGCCCAAGGAACGTGCGCTCGCGACGAGCATCTTCGATAGCGGCTCGCGGGTCGGCTCCGCGCTGTCGATTCCCGTCGTTGCGCTGATCATCAGCACGCTCGGCTGGAAGGCGGCCTTTGTCCTCACCGGCTTGCTCGGCGCGGTCTGGATCGTCGGCTGGTTCGTGATCTATCGCAATCCTGTGCAAGACGAGATGGCCGTCGCACTCGAGGCGACTCCCGCGGCTCAGGTAAGCGCGGAGAAGGTGACATGGGCGTCGCTGTTTCGCCACCGCACGCTGTGGGGCATGATGCTCGGCTTCTTCTGCCTGAACTTCGTGATCTATTTCTTCATTACGTGGTTTCCGAGCTACCTCGTGGAGACCCGTGGCTTCTCGCTGAAATCGCTCGGCACGCTCGGCATGATTCCGGCGTTGATCGCGATTCCGGGCGGCTGGTTCGGCGGCTTCGTGTCCGACGCGCTGTTCCGGCGCGGTTGGAGCCTGACGGCTGCGCGCAAGACCTGCATGGTCGGCGGCATGCTGTTGTCGTCGGTGATCACGCTGTCGGCGTTCACGGAGAACACGTATCTGATGCTCGCGTTCTTCGGCATCGCCTATGGCAGCCTCGCGTTCGCCGCGGCGAGCATCTGGTCGCTGCCAGGCGACGTCGCGCCGACGCCGGGTCATGTCGCGTCGATCGGCGGCATTCAGAACTTCGCATCGAATCTGGCGGGGATCGTGATCACGACGTTCACCGGCGTGATGGTGGCGATGTCGAAAGGCTCGTTCACGATTCCGCTCGTCGTCGCGGGCGGCTTCTGCTTTCTTGGCGCGTTCAGCTATCTTTTCATCGTGGGACGCATCGAGCCGCTGTCGCTGGAATCGGACGGCCGCGATCTGCCCAAGGGCGTGGGCTCCACGATCTGACGTATTCTGTTTGAACGCTTACGGATAACTCTGTCTTCGAGGCTTTTCATGTCGACTCAAGCTAGCGGCGCGTGCCCGATCATTCGCCTGCATCCCGCCGACGACGTCATCATCGCGACCCGGCAGTTGTTGCCGGGCACGCGCATCGACGCGGAACAACTGGTCGTCGCCGGGCTGATTCCGCCGGGACACAAGATCGCGACGCGCGACATCGCGCAGGGCGAGCCGGTCAAGCGCTACAACCAGATCATCGGCGTAGCGCGTGAAGCGATCGCGCGCGGCCAGCATGTTCATACGCACAATCTCGGCATGTCCGAGTTCGCGCGCGAGCACGCGTTCGGCGCCGATGCGCAGCCGACCGTCTACGTCGATGAACCGGCGCATTTCATGGGGATTCGTCGCGACGACGGCCGCATCGCGACGCGCAATTACATCGGCATTCTGACCAGTGTGAACTGCTCGGCGACGGTTGCGCGCGCGATTGCCGATCATTTCCGGCGCGACGTGCGTCCCGACGCGCTCGCCGACTATCCGAACGTCGACGGTGTAATCGCCTTGACGCACGGGCTCGGCTGCGGCATCGACATGCAAGGCGAGGGCATTGCGATCCTGCGTCGTACGCTCGCCGGTTATGCGGTGCATCCGAACTTCGCGTCGGTGCTGTTCGTCGGGCTGGGCTGCGAGACGAATCAGATCGACGGTGTGCTCGCGGCGGGCGGCCTCGACGCCAGTTCGACGAAGCTGCGCAGCTTCACGATCCAGGACAGCGGTGGCACGCGCAAGACGATCGAACGCGGTATCGCGATGGTGCGCGAGATGCTCGCCGACGCGAACCGCGTGCAGCGCGTGCCGGTACAGGCTGCGCATCTATGCGTCGGTCTGCAATGCGGCGGCTCGGACGGCTACTCGGGCATCTCCGCGAATCCGGCGCTCGGCGCCGCGGTCGATCGGCTCGTGCGGCATGGCGGCACCGCGATTCTGTCGGAAACGCCGGAAATCTACGGCGCCGAGCATCTGCTGACGCGCCGCGCGGTGAGCGCCGCGGTCGGCGACAAACTGCTCGCGCGCATCGCATGGTGGCAGGACTATTGCGCGCGCAATGGCGGCGCGATGGACAACAATCCCTCGGCGGGCAACAAGGTGGGCGGTCTGACCACGATCCTCGAAAAATCGCTCGGCGCGGTCGCGAAGGGCGGCACGACGAATCTGGTCGACGTCTACGAATACGCGCAGCCGATCACCGCGAAGGGCTTCGTGTTCATGGATTCGCCCGGCTACGACCCGGTGTCCGCGACGGGACAGGTCGCCTCGGGCGCGAACCTGATCTGCTTCACGACCGGGCGCGGCTCCGCTTACGGCTGTGCGCCGTCGCCGTCGTTGAAGCTGGCGACCAACACCGCGTTGTGGGAGCGCCAGCAGGACGACATCGATATCAATTGCGGCGGAGTGATCGACGGCAGCGCGAGCATCGACGAACTCGGCGAAGCGATCTTCCGCATGATGCTCGACTGCGCGTCAGGTACGCGCACCAAGAGCGAACTGCATGGCTATGGGCAGAGCGAGTTCGTTCCCTGGCAGGTCGGCGTGGTGACCTGAACGGCTGCGCAGCGACGCAACCAACAATCAAATACACGAGTCAATCACGCACTGGAGGATGTAATTGGAACGCCGCCTTTATTCAGGCCGCGACGTGAAGCGCGCGCACAGCATCGATGATCTGCGCGCGATGGCTCGCAAGCGTCTGCCGAATTTCTGTTTCGAGTATGTGGAGGGCGGCGCCGAAGACGAAGCGACACTGCGGCGCAACCGCGACGTGTTCCGCGAAATCGCTTTTCTGCCGCGCACGCTGGTGAACGTCGAAAAGCGCAATCAGAGCGTGACGCTGTTCGGCGAGCGCAGCGCGTCGCCGTTCATGATCGGCCCGACCGGCTATAGCGGCCTGATGTTTCGCGAAGGCGACGTCAAGCTGGCCAGCGCGGCGGCAGCGGCCGGCATTCCGTTCGTGCTGAGCAACGTGTCGACGGTCTCGTTGGAGGACGTCGTGCGGCGCGCCGGCGGTCGCGTGTGGATGCAGGTCTACATGTACCGCACGCGTGAATCTCTCGCGAAACTGGCGCAGCGCGCGAAGGCCGCGGGCATCGAGGCGCTGGTCGTCACGACCGACAGCGCGGTGTTCGGCAAACGCGAATGGGACCTGCGCAACTACATCGAGCCGCTGAAACTCGACTGGCGCAACAAGTTCGACGTGCTGCGTCATCCGGGCTGGATGGCCAACGTGCTGTGGCCGAACGGCATGCCGCGCTTCGCCAATCTCGGCGACCTGCTGCCGCCGGGGCAGGACAGCGTGAAGGGTGCGACGATCACACTGGGCCGGGAACTCGACCCGTCGTTGTCGTGGGACGATATCCGCTGGCTGCGCGATCTGTGGCCGCGTCGGCTGATCGTCAAAGGCGTGCTGGGTGCTCCGGATGCGCTGAAGGCGCTGGAGGCCGGCGTCGACGGCATCGTGCTGTCGAACCACGGCGGGCGGCAGCTCGACAGCGCGGTATCGGCGATGGACGTGCTGCCCGAAGTCGTCGAGCAGGTTGGGGGTAAGCTGTGCGTGATGCTCGACGGCGGATTTCGCCGCGGCTCCGAGATCCTGAAGGCGGTCGCGCTGGGCGCCGATGCGGTATTGCTCGGACGCGCGACCACCTATGGTCTGAGCGCGGGCGGTCAGCCGGGCGCCGAGCAGGCTATCGAGATTCTGCAGACCGAGATCGACCGGGCGCTCGGCTTGCTCGGTTGCTGCGATATCGCCGGGCTCGACCGTAGTTATCTGCGTTGGCCAGGGCAGCAGGCGCCGCTGTCGCGCGTGCAATCGCAAACGCAGACCCAAACGGTGCAGGCGCGCGCAGCGGCTCTGTCCGCCTGACGAACTGGAGATATCTGATGCAGCAAGAACCGAACGCCGCGACCCGCGGTAACGAAGCCGTCGCCGCGCTGCGCGAAACGCTCGGCGCGGACATCGTGAGTCTGCCGGCCGAATTTGGCGGGCGGCAGTTCGCCGACTGGAGCGGCACGCGATCGACCGATCCGATCGCGCTGATCCGGCCGCGCACGACCGAAGAGGTCGCCACCGCGCTCAGAATCTGTCATCAATTCCGCCAGCCGGTCGTCACGCAAGGCGGCATGACCGGGCACGCGGGCGGCGCCTGCGTGCTCGGCGGCGAGGTGGCGCTGAGCGTCGAGCGGATGAACGGGGTCATCGACATCGATCCGGTCAGCGCGACCATCACCGTGTTCGCGGGCACGCCGCTGCAGGCGGTGCAGGAAGCGGCCGATCACGCCGGCTTCATGTTCGCGCTCGACCTCGGCGCGCGCGGCAGTTGCACGATTGGCGGCAACATCGCAACCAATGCGGGCGGCAACCGCGTGATCCGCTACGGGATGATGCGCGACCAGGTGCTCGACGTCGAAGCGGTGCTCGCCGACGGCAGCGTGATCGGCGGCGAGCGCAAGATGATCAAGAACAATACCGGCTACGACCTGCGCAACCTGCTGACCGGCAGCGAAGGCACGCTCGGGGTCATCACGCGCGCGGTGCTGCGCCTGCGTGCCAAACCGCGCGCAATCTCGACCGCATGGTGCGGCATGCCGGATTACGAGGCGGTGACCACGCTGCTCGGCCGCGCGCAGGAACGGCTGCCGGCCGGCGTGTCCGCGTTCGAGGTCATGTGGCCCAGCTATTGCGACTTCGTGCGGGAACGCCTGCCCGAACTGCGCGTGCCGCTCGGCAGCGATCACGCTTACTACGTATTGCTCGAGACTTGCGGCGCGGACCCGGAGCGGCAGGCGGCGGCGTTCGAGGACTTTCTCGCCGACATGCTCGACGCCGGCGTGATCTCCGACGCCGCGATCGCGCAATCGGACGCCGACGCTGCGGCGTTCTGGGCGATTCGCGACGCGCCGGCCGAATATCCGCGCCTGATCCCCGGACGCATCTCGTTCGACATCAGCTTCGCGGTCGCGCAGGCGGGCGATGCGGCGCAGCGTTGCGACGAGCGGCTGCGCGCGCGCTGGCCGCAAGCGACGATCCTCGTCTACGGGCATCTCGGCGACGGCAATCTGCACGTGGTGGCGCAGGAACCGGGCTGGACCGACGAGGACATCGACGAGGTCAAGCGCGTCGTCTATGAACTCACGGGGGAAATGGGCGGCTCGGTATCGGCCGAGCATGGGATCGGCGAGGAAAAGCTGAGCGTGCTCGGCATGTCGCGCTCGCCGGCCGAACTCGCCGCGATGAAGGCGATCAAGCTTGCGCTCGATCCGCACAATATCCTGAACCCCGGCAAGGTGATCGCGATGTAGTGCGGCTCCGAGTCACGCGTTTTCGCCGGTTGCGAATATGCTGTTTTCCGGTTCCGTCTGTTCGACGTCGATGCATTGCACGCGCCAGTGGCCGCTGATCAGGCTGCGGCTGCCCTCCGTGCACCACTGCACACGGCCAATCTCGCCTTCGAACGGTGCGTCGAGCTGGTTCAGGTCGAGCCCCTCGAGCACGCACACCGGCACTGTGCCATGCGACGCGCACACGAGCGTATTGCCGCAATCCACATGCAACGCGCCGCAATCGGGCAAGTCGAGCCCGAAATGACCTTCGCGCGACCATTGCCGCGTGTCCTTGTCGAGCCAGAGAATGGCGAAGGCCATCGGGGTGACACGATCGAACGTGTCGAGATGAACGGTCAAACGCATGACAAGTCTCCGCAATATAAATGACTGGTTCGTATTGGCCAGGTACCCGTTGCCCGAGCGTATGCGCGTCCGGCGCCTATCAGGAATAAGATCAGTGTACGGACGGCGAAACGGCCCTTGTTGACGATCGCGCGACACAATGGCGCGCCTATGCTGATCTGATGAAAGCGGCGCGTAGCCCGCGGTCAGCATGACCTCAGCGTGCCGCCGCCAAAGCGTCTGAAGGAGAAACCGATGCGCGCGATGGTGTTCGACGGCAGCTCAGCGACGCTGACCGAGCGGGCAGTGCCCGATCCGCGGCCCGGCGCCGGCGAGATCCTGATCGACGTTCATGCCTGCGGCGTATGCCGCACGGACCTGCATGTGGTCGATCGCGAGCTCGAACATCCGAAGCGGCCGGTGATTCCAGGCCACGAAATCGTCGGCGTGGTGGCCGAGTTGGGCGCGGGCGTCAGCGGGTTCAGGGTGGGCGAGCGGGTCGGCGTGCCGTGGGTCGGCCACACCTGCGGCCACTGCCGCTACTGTCTGTCCGCCCGCGAAAATCTCTGCGAAGACGCCGGCTTCACCGGCTACACGATCGACGGCGGCTATGCCGAGCGCACGGTCGCCGATAGCCGCTACTGCTTCCATCTGCCGCCGCACTACAGCGATATCGAGGCCGCGCCGCTGCTATGCGCGGGTCTGATCGGCTATCGCACGTTGAGCATGGCGGGCGACGCCGAACGGATCGGCATCTACGGTTTCGGCGCGGCCGCGCATCTCGTCGCGCAGGTCGCGCGTCACCAGCAGCGCACCGTCTATGCGTTCACGCGTCCCGGCGATCACGCGGCCCAGCAACTCGCGCTGCGCCTCGGCGCGACATGGGCGGGCGGCAGCGACGAGGCGCCGCCCAGCGAACTCGACGCCGCGCTGCTGTTCGCGCCGGTCGGCGCACTGGTGCCGCTGGCGCTGCAGGCGGTCGCGAAGGGCGGCGTGGTGGTGTGCGGCGGGATTCATATGAGCGACATTCCGTCGTTCCCGTACGCGTTTCTGTGGGGCGAGCGGCGCGTCGTATCGGTCGCCAATCTGACCCGCGACGATGGGCTTGCGTTCATGCGCAGCGCCGCGGAGACCCGGCTCGCGATCGAGACGACCACCTACCCGTTGCGCGACGCGAACCGCGCGCTCGACGATCTGCGCCACGGCAAGCTGACCGGCGCGGCCGTGCTCGCGGTCCGCTCATGATTTGTTCGCAAGCCATGGTCGCTTGATGCAGATCAAGCCGCCCGCCGCGCCGGCGTTCATTATGTAAGCGCGCACCGTTGGGCGCCCCGTCACGGGCCGAGGCGCGGCGCGACGATCCGAGGAAAGCCGATGAACACTGCTGCCGAGCGCAACACCTTCCACCGCGTGATGATCGCGTCCGCGGGCGGCACAGGACTGGAGCTCGCCACGCATGTCGCCCGGCAGTTCGTCGCCGCGGATGCGCGCTTTCGTCTCGTCGACCGCGACCAGCACGCGGCTCACCGTCGCGGCATACGCGCGGCACGCCGCATCCGGCCAGTGCGGGCGGGCCCTTTTATCTGTAGCAGGGGCGCGCCACGCGTTGACAAATCCAACCTCAGTGGAGAATCGGCATGTACCAACATATCCTCGTCGCGCTGGACGGCAGTAGCTTTTCGAAACGCGCGCTGAAAGAAGCGGTGAATCTCGCCGCGTTGACGAAGGCCGTCGTGCATCCGGTTTATGTAGTCGACAAGACGCCGATCTTTTCCTATGCCGGCTATTACGACCCGCTCGCGCTAGTCGAAGCATTGCGCCAGGACGGCCACTCGGTGCTCGAGGAGGCCGAGCAGGCCTGCGCCGCCGCCGATGTGCGCTGCCGGCCCGCGATGATCGAGTCGGAGAGCCTGTCCGACGACGTCGCCACGATCGTGCTGCGCCACGGCGAGGACGTCCACGCCGATCTGCTCGTGCTGGGCACGCATGGGCGACGCGGCGTGCGGCGCCTCGTGATCGGCAGCGTGGCGGAGCGGGTGCTGCGTTTCTCGACCTGTCCGGTGTTGCTGATGCGCGAGCAGATCAGCGAGGAAGCGCCCGAGGAGTAATCCGCGGTAGCGGGGCGCGGCGGCGTGGGAGCACTACACGAGCGCGTCGGCTGGTATCTGGATCGAGATCCTGAAACCATGGCCCGGCGAGCTGGTGAACGACACGTTGCCGCGCAACTGCCGCACACGTTCGCGAATGCCAAGCAGCCCGAATGAATGTGTTCCCTGCGCATGATCCAGCGCGACACCCACGCCGTCATCGTCGATATCGAGCGATACGATCGGGCCCGCGCAGATCATGTCGATGCGTACGCGCCTCGCCTTGGCGTGCCGCGCGACGTTCGTCAACGCCTCCTGAACGATGCGAAACAGCGCCGTCGCCGCGAATTCGCCGCATACCGGCTCGGCCGGTTCGAGATGCACGCTTGAGCGCACGTTGTAGCGTTTCGTAAAGTCTTCGGCCAGCCAATCGAGCGCGGCGGCGAGTCCGAGGTCGTCGAGCAGCGGGGGGCGCAGATCGGCGGCGATGCGCCGCAGCGAAGCGGCCATCCAGTCGATCTGCTGTTGCAGCTCGCGCGTTTGCGCCGCAAGCGGCTCGGTGTCGGCTTGCTTGTTCAGCTTCGCTTCGAGCAGCGCGACGCTCATTTTCAGCGCCGTCAGCCGTTGGCCGAGATCGTCGTGCAGTTCGCGCGCAATCCGTTTCTGCTCGTTTTCACGGGCGATGTGCGTGTGCGTGGATACCTGACTCGCGCGTTCGAGTTCCGCAAGACGCATGCGCTCGGTCAGATCGCGCGTGACCTTGGCGAAGCCGAGCAGCGCGCCCGACGCATCGTGCACGGCGGAAACGACCGCATTAGCCCAGAAACGCGAGCCGTCGCGACGCACACGCCACCCTTCGTCCTCGGCGCGGCCCACGGCTGCGGCGGTTTCCAGTTCGCGCGCGGGCTTGCCGGCCGCGATGTCTTCCGGGGTATAGAACTTCGAGAAATGCTGGCCGATGATTTCTTCGGGCGTGTAGCCCTTGATGCGCTGTGCGCCGGGATTCCAGCTGGTGATGCGGCCGGCGGGGTCTAGCATGAAGATCGCGTAGTCCTGCACCGCCTCGACCAACATGAAATAGCGATCCTCGACGGACACCTCCGACCCGGACGCAGCACTGGTGAAGCAGGAAGACTCGCCGCTCGATAGACCCATCGCTCCTCCGGGGCGGCCACGCAAGGTCGCGTACCGCAACGCACTGAGTTATATCAGTTCAGGAGCGCCTGTTCCACCCGGCATGTCCCGCGAACGAACGTGGGGCGAGCGTCGCGCCGGCGCTCAGACCCGAGCCAGTCGTTCTGGGTCTTCGATGCGGATCGTTTTGCCGTTCGCCTTGACGAGGTGCTCGCGTTGGAACTTCGAGAACATCCGGCTCACCGTTTCGAGCTTCATGCCCAGAAAGCAGCCGATTTCCTCGCGCGTCATGCGCAGATGAAACTCCGCCGCGGAAAAGCCGCGCGCCTTGAAGCGTTTCGACAGATTCAGCAAAAAAGTCGCGACGCGCTGCTCGGCGGTCATCGTGCCGAGCAGCATCATCTGGCTCGATTCGCGCACGATCTCGCCGCTCATCATCTGATAGATGTGATGCTGCATCGGTTTGATCTCGCGACAGATCGCCTCGAGCTGCGCGAACGGAATGATGCACACGACGCTATCTTCGAGCGCAATCGCATCGCAATTCTGCTTGCCCTCGCCGATGCCGTCGAGGCCAAGCGAGTCGCCGGCAATCTGGAAGCCCGTCACGTGCTCGCGACCGTCGCGATGCATGACCACGGTTTTGAATGAGCCGGCGCGTATCGCGTAGATGCTTTGAAACTCGTCGCCCGCGCGATACAGCGCGTCGCCGCGTTTGATCGAGCGCGTCGAGCAGATCAACGCATCGAGCCGGCTCAGTTCGTCCGGTGTCAGCTCGGGCGGCATGCACATCGCGCGCATCGCGCAGGTGGAGCAGCGCGTGACGGCGTGGCGTGCCGCCGCGGTGCTGGGCGCGACGTGGCTCGGTACGGCGTGCGAGGTGCGAGGCGCGTCGTGGCGGGGTTCACGGACTGCGGCAACTTGCATGATCGGCTCCTGGCGGTCAGACCCGATGCGCACGACGCGCATAGGCAATCGCTTCGATGGCGCGGCAGGCGAGCTCGAACTCCGAGGTCTTGTCGAAGAAGAAGTCGGCGCCCGCCGCTTCGCACGCGCGGCGAAACGCCGTCGCGTCATGATTGGTCAGCACGATGCTGACGATGGACGGCCGCACCCGCGCTAGCGCAGCGAGCAGCAGGAGGTCGGTCTTGCCCGAGAAGCACGGGTCCAGCACCGCGACATCGGCGCGACTCGCGACGATGTCGTCGAACGCGTGCTCGACGCCCGCCGACTCGCCGGCGATTTCGATGCCGGGAATCAGCGCGATCAGGCAAGCAAGCCGGCGCCGGACCTCGACCGCATCGTCGACGAGGAAGATTCTCGATAAGGTGGTTGACGGGGCGGTGTCCATACCGACCAGTATTGGCGACCTAATCTTGGAAATATATCGGCAGCGCTTTAAGCGGTGCTAGGAGTTCAGGTGTTGGTTGTAGGAATATTCCTAGTGGGTTGCTGGCGATGCCGCCCAGCAGCGGCCGCACCGAGCGGCGGCCCGTTGACCTGCGTCAAGCCGCGTGGCGGGGCGCGCTTCACACTGTCGGTGCAAACGCGCGAGGGCACCACTTCGGGTCATGCCAGCGCTTTCAGAGGGAGTCCGACATGTATGCACGAATTCTGGTTGCACTCGACGACAGTCCCAGCGCGCAGCGCGCCTTCGCCGAGGCGCTGAAGCTCGCGAAGCTGACGGGCGCCACGCTCGAAGCCTGCTGCGTGGTGGGGCACGGCAAGTGGTCGGACAATGCCGACGTGGCTTTCGAGCCGGAACCGGCGGGCGCGGCGCAAGATTTCGCCAGCCGCGCGCTCGATGGCCCGCGCGAGCTGTTGCGCGAGGCGCAGGTGCCGGGCGGCGTGCGGGTGATCGACGCTTACGCCGAAAACGTGTCGGCGGTGCTCGCGCGCGTCGCCGACGAAATCCAGGCCGATCTGATCGTGATGGGCACGCATGGCCGCCGTGGCGTGCAGCGCTTTCTGCTCGGCAGCGTCGCGGAGTCGCTGGTGCGGTCGACCGACATACCGGTGCTGATCGTGCGGCATGACGAACAAGCCCACCCTCGGCCCTGAAGCGCCGCGCAGAGCCAGTTTCTAGCGGCTCAGGTGAGTTTGCTCAGGCGGGTCCGCTGGCGGCGCTGTTCGGGGCAGGCTGGACGCGCGTCGCGCCGCTCGCCTGCGCGGGAATCATCAGCACCGGGCAACAGGCGCAGCGCAACACGCGCTCGGCGACGCTGCCGAGCAACAGCCGTTGAAACCCGCGGCGGCCGTGCGTGCCCATCACGATCGCATCGGCGTGCCATTCGCGCGCCGTCTCGACGATGCGATGCGCGATGTCTTCGCCGGTGGTCGCGGCTTCGACGGTGCGGGCCGTGCCCTTGACCCCGCGTGCGCTCATCCGGCTCTGCGCGTCGGCCGCGATCCGCTTGCCTTCCTCGATGAACGCGTCCTCGATCGTGGAAGGGTCGAAGCCGGGCGCGTCGTAAGCGATGATGGGTACGTCGATCACGTACAGCGGCATCAGCTCGGCGCCCGATCCGGCGGCGAGGGTCAGCGCGGCGTCGAACGCGCGCGAGGCCGTGGCGCTGCCGTCGAGCGCGACGAGTAGGCGGTGAAACATGGCGGGCTCCTTAAGCGCGCACTTCAGTGCGACAACAGCACCGGCACGGTCATCGATTCGAGCATCGTGCGCGTCGCGCCGCCCAGCACGACTTCGTGCAGACGCGAATGCGCGTAGGCGCCCATCACGATCAGGTCGCAGCCGAGCTCGGCCGCCTGCGACAGCAGCGCGTCGCCGACCGGCGCGCGGTCCGCGACGCTCAGCTCGCGCACGTCGATCTTGACGCCGTGACGCGCGACGGTGAGTGCGATGTCGTCGCCGGCAGCCGTGCCCTGCGGCGGACGATCGGCCGACGAATGAACCGTCAGCAGCGTCACTTTGGCTGCGTGCGCGAGGAACGGCAGCGCGTCGTGGATCGCGCGGGTCGCTTCGCGGCTGCCGTCCCACGCGATCAGCGCGTGGCGGCCCGGCGCCGCGAAGGTGCCGCTCGACGGCACCAGCAACACCGGCCGCCCGGCCGACAGCACGATGTGCTCGACGAACTGTTCGGCGACGAACGCGTCCGGGTCGGTCGGGTCGGTCTGACCGAGCACGATCAGATCGGCGACCCGCGCATAGGGCGGCACGACGTCGTTCGCGTAGCCGTTCGCGGCGATCCAATGGCCATCGACGTTCGCGCGCGCGAGTTCCGCGCGAAACAGCCGCTCCAGCGCGCTGGCACGCTCGTGGCGCCGGCGCTCGTGCTCCGCATAGTAGTCGGCGGTGCCGGCCATCACGAAGAACGCGTGCTGCGGCGGCACGTACGTCGAAAACAGGCCGGTCAGCGTCGCATGAAAGCGGTGTGCGAGCTGCAATGCGATCTCGAGGCGCGGATGTGCACGAACGCTCGTATCGAGGTGAACGAGAATGCTTTTGTAGCTCATCGCCAAAGCTCCGTGACAGAACGCGGGAAACGGGCGCAAGCGGGCTCGCGCCCGTCGTCAAATGGAGTCTATGGGCCCTGCGGGCGAGGCTGTTGATGCAGATCAAGCGCGGCCCGTCGCGAGCTCGATACGGTGGCAGACGCGCTCGACGGTTTGCAACCGCGCCTGGCAATCCTATGCTGTGCTCTGGAGGGCAGCGATGATGGCTTCCGAATTCGATGCGCCGCTCGGGCGCTTCGCTTCACCATGGACCTCGACGGCATCCGGACAGCCCGAAGGCTGGTTCGATTACGCGTCGGCGTATCAGACCGCGCAGCGCGCGGCGCGCGAGTACGCGGCGCGGAGCTTCGCCGACTGGAGCAAGCCGATCGCCTTTGCGGTACAGCGCGAGGCGGAGTGGTTCGACGAGGCGAACCGCGCTTGCGCCGCGTGGTATGCGTGGTGGCAGGCGGCGTACGGCATCGCGCCGGGCGTCGCGCCGCTCGCGGGCGGCCTGAGCGCGTGGTGGTGGAGCTCGCAGAACGCGCTGCCGTTCGCGGGCGTCGTTTAGCCGCGCGGGCCGGCACAGCCGGCGCGCGCACCGTCAATGGCAGACACGGCAAGGAGGAGTTCAGATGGGAACGGATCGCGTGGCATTGGTCACAGGCGGGATGGGCGGTTTGGGCGCGGCGGTCAGCCGGGCGCTTCATGACGCGGGTATGACGGTCGCGGTGACGCACTCGACGCACAACGATCACGTGCCCACCTGGCTGCAGCACGAGCGCGACACGGGGCGCGACTTTCACGCATATGAAGCCGACATCGCCGACTTCGATTCCTGCGCGCGCTGCGCGCAACGCGTGCTGACCGAACTAGGCGCGGTCGACGTGCTGATCAACAACGCCGGCATCACGCAAGACACGAGCTTCGCGAAGATGAGCAAGGAGCACTGGGACGCCGTGCTGCGCACCGATCTCGATGGCCTGTTCAACATGACCAAGCCGCTGTTGCCCGGCATGCTCGAGCGGCGCCACGGCCGTATTGTCAACGTGGGGTCGGTCAACGGCTCGCGCGGCGCCTACGGGCAAACCAACTATTCATCGGCCAAAGCGGGCGTGCACGGCTTTACCAAGGCGCTTGCGCTCGAAACCGCGAAGCACGGCGTTACGGTGAACACCGTGTCGCCCGGTTACCTCGCGACCGCGATGGTCGAAGCGGTGCCGCGCGAGATTCTCGACACGAAGATCCTGCCGCAGATTCCGGTCGGCCGGCTCGGACGTCCGGACGAGGTGGCGGCGTTGATCGCGTTTCTATGCTCCGACGAAGCGGCTTTTATCACTGGTGCCGATATTGCGATCAATGGTGGGATGCATATGCATTGAGGAGTGTCCTAGACGGCGATAACCAAGTCTGTGTATTTCGACAGATGGCCGTCTGAACTCAGCAAGCGCAACGGCTCCGAAAGAGCTTGTGCGACCAGAAGCCGATCGAATGGGTCCTTGTGAATATCGGGCAAATCTCGAACCAGAGCGGCATGCACTGCCCGCACCGGCAATTCCAGAAAGCCGCTCGCTTCGATCTCGGAAACGAGGAGATTGACGTCCACCTCGAGCTTTCCAAGACCGGCTTTAATCGAGGCCTCCCAAATACTCGCGCTGCTGACGAAAACCTCGCTTGCATCGAGTATCAGCTTACGGGCAGCTTTGGTTAGCTTGCGATCGTCCGTGACTGCCCAGAGGAAAACGTGCGTATCGAGAAGGAGTCGCATCAACGGCCTTCGAATGCCGCGATAACGTCATCGGGCAAGGGTGCGTCAAAGTCGTCCGCAATGCGAACTTTCCCCTTCAGTCCACCAAACCGCCGAACGGCCCTGGCATGTTGCATCGGTACGAGCCGCGCTGCCGGCTTGCCGGCCTTTGCGATCACGATCTCCTCGCCGCTGGCCGCAGCATCGACGAGACGCGAAAACTGGGTCTTTGCTTCATGTATATTGACTGTCTGCATAACTGCTCCTACTGGACTAAGTCCATATTAGTCCGCTCCGGTATGGCGGTCAAGCGACTATCACCAGTTGATTGCCACACTGCCTTCACCGCGCTTGACCCACGTCAATGACCGCCACTCCGACAGGAACAAGATAAGCCCATAGCGAGCGCCTGGACTTGCATCTGCGTGGAACAGGTCCGTTCGACACTGGCAACGGGAGGCGAAGATGGGCATTGACATGCAGATCGTCTACCTTGGCTTCGCGGGTGCCGCACCGCTCGAAGCGGAAGCAGGTGCGCAGCTGGTGCGTCTCGCACGGTTTGGCGCGCTCGTGTCGCACTGCCATCTCGCCATCGAGGCATTGCGTCCCGGATCGGCGCGTCCGCTGTATGACGTGCGGCTCGATCTCGTCACGCCCGCGCGCGAACTCAAGCCCATCGCGCACTGCGCTGACGACGACGCCAAAGCGGCGATCCGCCGCGCGTTCGATGTGGCGGAACTGGCCCTCGAAGCTGCGATCGGCACGGAGCGCGGGAACTGAGCAAACTGGCGTCGCGACGTGACGCGCGGACTGCCGGCGTTGTCGCGGCCACCTCACGCCGAACTGCGGTCTGCCGAACCCCTGGCCGCGCGGCGCGGCTGGCAAACCTCCGACGCGGCGTGTTCGACATCGCGCCAGAATTCGCAGAGGCCCGGATAAACCGCATCGCGCCAACGCGGGCCGATGAACAGATCGTAGTGATTGCACTGCTCGATGGTGAGCTGCCGCGCGGGCCGCATCGGCGATGTATTGCACAGTGCATGCGCGCAATGCGTTTGCGCCGTGCCGGTGATCTCGTCGCTGTCGCCCTCGATCGTGCACAGCGGGGTATCGCGCAGCGCGGCGATCCGCACCCGGCGCCCGGCGACCGACCATAAATCACGCGGCAAAAGATGTTCGTGAAACACCACGCGAAGCATGTCGAAAAAGTAGCACTCCGTCATATCGAGGACCGCCGCATACTCGTTGGCCGAGCGCAGTGCCTGCTGCGCACCGGGCATGTCGCCGGCGAGCCAGCGGGACCAGTAGTCCGCTTCGAGCCGCAACTGACGCTCCGGATGCGCGGCAAAAATCGCGGCCTGCTGGATGAATCCCGGATACACGAGACGTCCCGCGCCGCGATAGGGCGGTGGAACGATATCGATCGCATGATCGTGGAACCACTCGAGCGTATGCGAACTCGCGAAGCGGTCCGTGACGGTCGGATTCAAACGGGTATCGATCGGGCCGCCCAGCAGCGAGATGCTCGCGAGCGGGGCGGCCTCGTCCACGGCGAGCAGCGCCGCGGCGCCGAGCGCGGGCACGCTCGCCTGACAGATTGCGACCACATGAACCGGCGAGCCGAACGTGCGGGCGGTGCCGATGAAGCTGTCGAGCGCCTGCACGTAGTCGTCGAGCGATAGCGGGCCCGCTTCGAGCGAAACGTCGCGCGCATCGGTCCAATCGGTCACGAATACGTCACGTTCTTCGAGCAGCGTCTCGACGGTCTCGCGCAGCATCACCGAGTGATGTCCGGCAAGTGGCGCGCACAACAGCACTGGCGGTTTGGTGTCGGTAGGTGGTGCAGGCAGATTGCGCTTGAACCTGAGCAGCGCGCCGAGCGGCAACGAGGCGACGACGCTTTCGTCGACGCTCACGCGGCGACCGTCGACGCCAACCGAGTGGATCGCGAATGGCGGCGTTCGCTCGATAGCGCAGGTCGACCGGAGCAGCCAGCGGCTGAATGCGTCGGTCGCATGATTCGGGCTGAGCCAGCCCGTTTGCGCGCTCGGCATCGACCCAGATTCGGTTAGAACTCCCCCGACCATCGCGCGAGCGAGGCGTTGTTGTGCGTCGATAAAGGCGTACCACATGATGAAACCCGGCGTTCGTCGATCATGAGGGCAGCGTTGCCGCACCGGCACCACCTCGTGACGCGGGTACGTCGCAAAAGCTTACCGCGAAACCTCGGGACGGGGGCATCGAAATCGATGCGCGTGCGGTGCATGGCGGCCTCTTTAGCATGTCGCATGCACGGGTCGTTGCGCGTTTTCCCGGCAGGATTTTCGCGCGATTTCGCGTGAGTCTGAAGCGAAGCTGAAGGCGTCGGGCGAGCGATCGGCGTCGAGCGTGACGCACGGTTCACGTCGACGCTTGACCTGGATCAACGAGACAGGCGTTGCACGGACCTACGCTGACGGTGGTAGCCGCTCGCAACAACCCGAGGAGCATTCGATGGCTATATCAGCAAACGCACAGCAAGGAACCTGGTCCGTGAGTGTCCATACGGAGGAGGCGGCAGAAGGCGGATTTCAGGCGACGATCCATGTCAAACATGTGTCGCCCGAAGGTGACTTCGAACGCACCTTTCAGCAATCGCAGGTGTTCGCCGTGGAAAGAGAAGCGGTACTCGAAGGACTGCGCGAAGGCATGACATGGATCGCGCTGAAGACGACGCGGACCATCGGGGTGTAAAGCCGATGAGGCCCGCGCGGTGTCATGACAACGTGCGACGTCAATCGAGCCACGTTTTGATCGTCGTAGTCATCGCGCTAGTGGAGATGCCATACAGATCGTGCAGCGTCGGCAGCGCACCAGCGGCGAGGAACGCGTCGGGCAGCGCGATTTGCCGGAACGGCGGCGCAACTCCAGCGCTGAGCAGCGTGCGCGCCACGGCTTCGCCGAGTCCGCCGATCACCGTATGGTTCTCCGCGACGATCACCATGCGGCCCGTGCGCTTCGCTTCGCGCAGGATCGTCGCGGTGTCGAGCGGCTTGATGGTCGGCACGTGCAGCACCGCCACGCCGATGTTATCGGCTTCCAGTGCCTTCGCGGCTTCGAGCGAGCGCATCGTCATGATCCCCGACGAGATCAGCAGCACGTCGTTGCCGTCGCGCAGCAGCTTCGCCTTGCCCAATTCGAAGCGATAGTCGTATTCGTCGAGCACGGCGGGCACGTTGCCGCGCAACAGGCGTGCATAGACCGGCCCTTCGTGTGCGGCAATGGCCGGCACCATCTGCTCGATATCGAGCGCGTCGCACGGATCGATCACCGTCATGTTCGGCATCGCGCGCATCAGCGCGAGATCTTCGGCCGCCTGGTGACTCGGGCCGTAGCCGGTCGTCAGGCCCGGCAACGCACAGACGATCTTCACGTCGAGATTGTCTTCGGCGATCGTTTGATGAATGAAGTCGTACGCGCGGCGCGTTCCGAACACCGCGTAGGTCGTGACGAACGGCTGCGCGCCTTCGTGCGCGAAGCCGGCGGCCGCGCCCATCAGCAGTTGCTCGGCCATGCCCATCTGGTAGTAGCGGTCCGGAAATTCCTTCGCGAAGATATGCAGGTCGGTGTACTTGCCGAGATCGGCTGTCATGCCGATCACGCTCGCCTTCGTGCGCGCCAGTTCGACCAGTGCGTGACCGAACGGCGCCGAACGCGTGACCTGTCCTTCGGCGGCAATCGACGCGATCATTGCCGAGGTTTTAAGGCGCGGCTTATTTGCAACGGTAATCATGCTTGTCTCCCGGCTTCGAGCGCTTCGAGCGCGAGTTGCCATTCGTGTGCATCGACGCGGATGAAGTGATTCTTCTCGCGAGCTTCGAGGAACGGCACGCCGCAGCCCATCTTCGTATCGCAGACGATGATGCGCGGTTGCGGCTTGTCGTGATGCCGCGCGTTATCGAAGGCGCGCTTCACCGCGTCGATGTCGTTGCCGTCCACGCGCTGCGTGTACCAGCCGAACGCTTCGAGCTTGTCGACGAGCGGCTCGAACGCCATGATCTGCGTTGATGGACCATCGGCCTGCTGGTTGTTTACGTCGACGATCGCGATCAGGTTGTCGAGCTTCCAGTGCGCGGCCGACATCAGGCCTTCCCAGACCGCGCCTTCGTCGAGTTCGCCGTCGGAGAACAGCGTGTAGACGAAGGAGTCCGACGCTTTGCGCTTCAATCCGAGGCAGCGGCCGACGGCGATCGTCAGCCCTTGGCCGAGCGATCCGCCCGACATCTCCATGCCGGGCGTGTAGCTCGCCATGCCGGACATCGGCAGACGGCTGTCGTCGCTGCCGTAGGTTTCGAGTTCATCGGCGGGCAGGATGCCTGCTTCGAACAGCGCCGCGTATAAAGCAATCGCGTAGTGGCCATTCGACAGCAGGAAGCGGTCGCGGCCTTCCCATTCGGGGTCTTCGGCGCGGTAATGCATGGCGCCGAAGTAGGCGACGGCCAGCACGTCGGCGATGTCGAGCGCCTGGCCGACATAGCCCTGGCCCTGTACTTCGCCCATCAGCAACGCGTTGCGGCGGATGCGGTACGCACGCTCGGCGAGCGTGACCGACTCGGTGATGGTCTCAGTGTCCATCGGTAACTCCTGTAGCAGGTCGAGAGAGAGGTTCATCGGTTCACGGATCGCGCGGGCACCAGAAAGACCAGCAAGGCACCCAGCGTCACCGCGGCGGAAATGAAGATCAGCCCGGCGGTGGACTTGCCGGTCAGATCGTTGAGCCAGCCGACGATCGCCGGAGAGAAGAAGCCCGCCAGATTCGCGAAGCAGTTCACCGCGGCGATACCGGCCGCCGCGGACATGCCGCCGAGCAGCGCGGTCGGCAGCGACCAGAACTGCGACGACGAAGCCAGAATGCCTGCCGACGCGACGCTCAGGCACACGATCGACGCGCCGACGCTGCCAAGCAGCGGCAAGGTCGCGAAGCCGGCGGCGGCGACCAGCATCGGAATCGCCAGGTGAAAGCGGCGCTCGCGGCGACGGTCCGCGCTCATGCCGATCAGCGGCAACGCGACGATCGCGCACAGATACGGAATCGCGGTGAACAGGCCAACCCACAACGGATCGGCGACGCCGGCCTTGCGGATGATCGTGGGCAGCCAGAAGGTCAGGCCGTACTGGCCCAGCACCACGCAGAAGTAGATCGCGGCCATCAGCCACAGGCGCCGGTCGCCGATGAAGTCGCGAATCGACACGTGCGTGACCGTCTGTTGCGCATCGTTCGCGACGTTGCGTGCGAGCAGCGTTTTCTCCGCATCGTTCAACCACTTCGCTTTGGCGATGCCGTCGTCGAGATACAGCAGAATCGCGATGCCGAGCACGAGCGACGGCAGCGCTTCGAGCAGGAACAGCCATTTCCAGCCCGACATCGACAGCGCGCCGTGCAGCGAATGCATGATCGCGCCGGACAGCGGTCCACCGATGATGCCCGCGAGCGGAATCGCCATGAAGAACAGCGACAACGCTTTGGCGCGGCGCTGCGCCGGGAACCAGTAGGTCAGGTAAAGGATCACGCCGGGCGCAAAGCCGGCCTCGGCTACGCCGAGCAGAAACCGCAGCACATAGAACGCGGTAGGCGTTCTGACCAACACGAAGCTCGCAGAGATGACGGCCCACGTCAGCATGATTCGCGCAAGCCAGCGGCGCGCGCCGACGCGATGAAGAATGACGTTGCTCGGCACCTCGAACAGGAAGTAGCCGAGAAAGAAGATGCCGGCGCCCATCCCATACACCGTTTCGCTGAATTGCAGATCGTTGAGCATCTGCAGCTTCGCAAAGCCGACGTTCACGCGATCCAGATACGCGCCGAGATAGCACAGCATCAGGAATGGAATCAGCCGCCGGGCGACTTTCGCATAGGTCCGCGCTTCGAACGTGAGTTCGTCGTTTCGCGGTATCACGTCGCCGGCAACGGTCGCGGTGTATTTCGCTTTCATCGATGTCTCCTATGTGCGCCACGGCAGGCGCTGCTGCGCGTGCCCGCGGCCACGTGCCCCGGATAGTGTCCCGGGTGCGTTGCTTGCGCCGTCTGGCGGCGCGCGGTGTTTCAGTGAATCAGCATGCCGCCGTTGACGTCGAGCGTGATCCCCGTCAGGTAGCTCGACAGGTCGCTCAGCAGAAACAGGCACGCGTTCGCGACGTCCGCGGCGTCACCGAGCCGGCCGAGCGGAATGCCTTTGATGATGTCCTCGCGCATCGCGGGCGTCAGTTTGTCGCCCGTGATATCCGTATGGATGAGGCCCGGCGTGATCGAGTTCACGCGGATATGGTTCGCGCCGAATTCACGCGCCATCGCCTTGGCGAGACCGAGCACGCCCGCTTTCGCGGCGCTGTAGTGCGGGCCGCCGAAGATGCCGCCGCCGCGCTGCGCCGAGACCGACGACATGCAGACGATGCTGCCGCCGTTCTGCTCCTTCATCGCCGGAAGTACCGCTTGCGACATGTACAGCGTGCCGCGCAGATTGACGTCGACGATCGCGTCGAAGTCCTTGCCGCCGATCTCGAGCGTGCGCACCGGCTGCGTGATGCCCGCGTTGTTGACGAGACCGTCGATGCGTCCAAAGCGCTGCAGCGTCTCGCGCGCGGCCGCGATGCAGGCGTCCTTGTCGGTCACGTCGCAAGCCAGACCGAGATGCTTCGCGCCGAGCTCGGCGGCCGCGCTTTGCGCATCTTCGCGGCGCAGATCGAGGATCACGACGGATGCGCCTTGCGCGGCCAGCGCGCGGGCCGTGGCCTTGCCGATGCCTCGCGGCGACGCCGCACCCGTCACGATGATGGTCCGGTTCTCGAGCAACATGGTTTGTCTCCTGTATGTTGACTGGTGCCCAGAGTGTCGGCTCGCGAGGCGCCCGCATCAACGCGGAAACGTTCAGCAATAGCTGAGAAAAATTCAGATGACGGATGGAGCGCACGCGCGGCCCTGTGCCACGCGTGCAGCCGGACGCGAACGAAAACGCGGATTCAGCCCCGCAAGTCGGCGGCCGCTTCGCGCTCGATCCACGCAAGGAAGCGCTCGACGCGCGGCAGGTCCGCGTTCTGCGCCGGATAGACGAGATGATGGGCACCGACTTCGACCGCGAAGCTGGCGTCGAACACGGGCGCGAGCAGGCCTTCGCGTATCTTCACCGATGCGAGCATCAGGCTTTCGAGCGCGATGCCGAGCCCGAGTGCCGCGGTTTCGAGCGACATGTACGAGCGGTCGAACGAGAAGTCGAAGGTCTTGTGCGCGGCGGAGACACCGGTCCTGCCGAACCACTGTTTCCACTGCACGAGCGGCGACTCCGAATAAATCAGCCGATGCGACAGCAGGTCTTCCGGCGTCTTCACCGGATGTTGCGCGAGGTACTTCGGCGACGCGAGCGGCGCGATGAACTCGCCGCGCACCGTTTTGACTTCGACGTTGGTCCAGTTGCCGTAGCCGTGGCGCACGTCGATGTCGTAGAAGCCGTTCGAGAACGACACGTTTTCGTATGAGCAGGCGACGTTCAGCTGGATGTCGTCGTTCGCTTCCTGGAACGACGACAGTCGCGGCAGCAGCCACATCAGGCCGAAGCTCGGGCTCGAATGCACGCGCAGGATCTCGACGTCGGTACGGCTCGACGCGCGTTCGGTCGCGCGGCTCAGGTCCGCGAGCGAGCCCGTCACGTCGGCCAGATAACGCTCGCCGGTCGGCGTCAGCACGAGTCCGCGGCCGGAGCGCTGGAACAGCGCCTGCCCGATGATCGATTCGAGGTTGCTCAGCTGATGACTCACCGCCGACGCGGTCAGGCCAAGTTCGTCGGCCGCGCGATTTACGCTTTTCGTGCGGGCAACGCTTTCGAACGCGATGATCGCCTTCAGCGGTGGGATGCGCATAGTGAAATTTTTTTCAGTTGCAGTGGAAGGAGACCGCCTTGTTCGCGAGTGATGCGCACTGCCATTCTGCCCGTAAGCCGCACCGATACCGATATGGCGCAGTGCACCACTGCGCAGGAGACAGACTGCCGCGCATTATCCGTTTTTCCTTCGCCGCACGCGGTCTGCGCGGCGTTCGCGCTAGTCAAGCGAGCTTCGCTCGACATCCGTCATACGCCTATTGTGCCGCCTGACGGCATGCGCAAGCTTCGCGGTTATGCGCTGCTCAAACGCTACGACTTGATCGCCGCCCGGCGATGAGCGTGCGAATGCGGTGCTTCAACGCGTCGCCGCTTCGTCTTCCGTCTCGCTCGCCTCGCGCGTCGAATTCGTCGCCGGTGCTTGCTGATTCACGTCGTCGACGACCTCTGGTTGCTTGCGCTCCAGCAAGCCGGCGACCGGATGCCCGCTCTGCCACCGGCCGGAACGCCCGGCATACGCGCAACAAGCGCCGACTACGAATGCGCCCAGCGCGGGCAGCGGAAGCGCAAGGCTGAGAAACACCGAACCCGTGCCGATTGCCACCCACGCGACGAAGGATATGTTCTTTCGATTGATTAGTGCGCGTCGGCTCATCGTCGTTTCTCCTTTGCCGCGCGCCGCGCCTCGTGTGCTCGTCGCAAGACGGTGGCGTGCGTGAGATAGCGGTGCTGGAGCGCCGGGACGAGGGCCTTCTTCAGATCCCGGTGGTCGGATCGATACGTACGGCGGGATCGCTTTCGACGACACCGCGTGTGGCTTCCCAGTACGGTTCGCGATGATAGAACTGGTGCACTGACGCGCCCCACGCGCGATCGGCCATCGCCGGCCAATGGTCCTTGTCGAAGCCCGGCGAGCTTTTCACCTGCTCGGCCGTGGCGTCCAGGCGGAAGCACTTGCGGTCCGTGTCGAGCGTCAGCGCGCGCCACGGAATTGCGTGCAAGGTGCCGCCGATGCCGAGAATCGCGCCCTCCGTCAGCACCGCATACGCGATGCGGCCGCTGCGCACGTCGAGCATGATGTCGGAAATCTTGCCGAGGTCCTGGCCATCGGAAGACATTACCTTGTTGCCGTCGAGCGTGGCGGCGGCCATAACCTCGGGTCCGGGACCATCGCCAACGCCACCGCCGGCGATACGTGCGCCGGCGGCCGGCTGTGCGGGAGTCGAGGGGGCGTTCGGGTCGAGAGGATCGGGCAGGTCCATGTCGAAACTCCTGATTTCCACGGAATATCTGCATTCCGCAAGGCGCGTACCTGATGCAAGATTCGACGGCTAGAATAAAACCATGCCGTGTCGAGACGGCTGCGCTGCGCCCGCAGAGGGGGAGCGATCATGCGTTGTGGAATCGTTGGTCTATGCACTGGCGTGGCGGGCGTATTTGCGCTGTGTGGCTGCGTCTATTACGGTCCGTATTCGTACTATCCGGGAGCGGGTGGTTACTACGCCTGCACCAGCGGGGCGGCCACCGCCACCGCGGAATCAGCGACCGGCAACGCGCCTACGCCGGCAAGCGGAACGGCCGGCGCGAATCCGGCGCCAAACGATTTGCCGTTGTCGGGACAGGATTGCACCTATGTCGCGGTTTCTGCGCCTGCTTATTACGGCTATCCCGGGTATTACGGTTATCCGGGCTATTACGGGTATCCCTACGGCTACCCATACGGTTATCCATGGGCTGGCTACTACGGATGGTGGGGACCGTCAGTGGTGATCGGAGGCTACTGGGGCGGTGGCTATCATCATGGCGGCTACTACGGCCACTGGCACGGAGGACATGGCGGGCACTGGCATTGAGCAGCCGGCACACCACCCACTACGAAAACGCCCCGGGATAAAGGTCCTCGCTCATATCGAGATTGCCGGTCTGCGCATAGATCAGCGGCTTTCCGCCCGCGCCGGCTAGCGCGCCATCGACGACACGCCCGATCACCACCCGATGATCTCCCGCCGCGATGTCATCGACCACCCGGCACTCAAAATGCGCGAGCGCATCGACCAATAGCGGCGCGCCGGTCACGCCGGTACGCCAGCGAGTCGTCGCGAGCTTGTCGACGGCGCGGCCCGACTGCGTGCCGAAGTGCTCGGCGAGCTTCTGTTGATCCGCGCGCAGCACGCTGATCGCAAACACCGCGCCGCTGCGCAGCAGTTCGTACGACTGATGCTCGGGACTGATGCCGAGCGCGACGAGCAATGGTGCAAACGAAACCTGCATCACCGCGCTTGCGGTGAACGCATTGCGGCGCTCGCCGTCCGCTACGCCGATCACATATACGCCTGAGGTCAGATGCCGGAAAAGCTGCGCGATCCTGTTGCTCATAGGGGATGAACCATTCCAATGTGTTGTCGTCGATCGCCGCTTTGCCGCTATTGCAGCAGAATTGTGCGGCAGCGCGCAGAATTTCCCGCTTTGGCTCGTATGCTTTGAAGCTATAAACGGAAGCCAAAATGACAACCAGATGGCTTCCCGAGGCCCTTCGCATTCAGCAGTCACATGCGGAGTGTGGCACTCATCGTCGGGGGACATCATGAGAAATCAAGCGAAGAGCAGCGTCGCGATTCCATCATATTTCAAACGTACCACGTCATCGATGTTACCTCGATGTGTGCTGGCTCGTTGCCGTTCAGTCACCGTAACTTCGATTTCCTGGCGCTAGCCGCGCCGTTGCGAAATACAATATCGCGTCCACCGAATCAGCGTCCGGAGCAGAGCGCAAGCTTTAGCGAACAGGATGCGGTCGGCGAATGTGCGTGACCGCCTACGGAGTCAAATGATGAACCTGAAAAAAAAGCAAAAGGGTGCGGTGGCCGTCGAAACCGCGCTCGTACTTCCGCTTCTGTTGCTGATTGTGTTCGGAATCGTCGAGTTCGGCCTGGCTCTGTACGACCAAGCTGTCATCACCAACGCCGCCAGGGAGGGCGCGCGGGCGGGCATCGTGCTAACGAGTCCCAGACCCACGACCACGGACATTACGAGCGTCGTGACCGGCTATACGTCCTCGTACCTGATTTCGTTTGCGGCGAAAAACCCCGCGCCATCGGTCTCGGTGACCAACGCAGGCGGGTCGTTCGGCACCGCGTTGGCGGTCAAGGTCTCGTACACGTTCACGGGGTTGTTGCTCGGCCCCCTGATGAACCCGTTGACTGGGCCGATCACGTTGAGCTCCACGGCCACGATGAATAACGAATAAGAAGAACATCATGCGTAACGTCCATACCCTGCGTACTCAGCGCCGCGTCAAATCGATGAAGGAGCAGAAGGGCGCGGTGGCCATCATGGTCGCCTTGCTGCTGCTTTTGCTCCTCAGCTTCGCGGCGCTCGCGATCGACATTGGCAACCTGATGGTGGCCCGCACGCAGGCACAGACTGCCGCCGACGCCGCGGCGCTTGCAGGGGCACAGTGCCTCTATACCCAAGCCAGCAACGCTAGCTGCAACAACGCGAGCGCCGCCAATCCGGATTGGAACGACTCGCAGACCGTGGCTGTTTCGTTCGGGCCGAAGAACAACGTGCAGGGGGCGGCCGTGCAGTTGCATACGTCGGATGTCACCACGGGCTATGTGAATGTGACCAATGTTGCGGCTGGTGTCTCCCAGGCCACCGTGCCGGTAGCAAGTGGAAAGATCGTGCCTGCGGTCCAGGTGACGGTGCACAAGGATGGGACCGACTCCAACGGGAGCGTCCCGATGTATCTGGCGCAAGTGCTGAACATCGCGTCGCTGAAGACGAGTGCGACGGCGACTGCGGTCGTGGCTAGTCCGGGAACCGCTGAAGTTGGGGCACTGTTCCCGGTCGTGATGTCGCAATGCCTGTACAACTCCTACTGGAATTCGGCGACCAACTCCCCCAAGCTTGCTACCAGTACAACCGACCCCCAAGCAGCTCCGAGCACCACCTCGCCTATTGCGCAGACGATCGGCCAACCGTACATCTTCGGGATCAGAGCGTCGTACCAGGCCGCCAATTGCAACGCAGGACAATGGACGTCCCTCTCTTCTGCTAACAGCCAGCTTGGTTCCGACGCCATAGTCGGGTTGATGACGAGCGGAAACGCGAGTCCGATGTCTATCGGCCAACCGATCTATCTCGAAACGGGCCTGAATAGCCATGCGTTCCACAATGTTGCTGCGTGTAGTCAGATCCCGGCGGGTTCGGCGGGTAGTTGTGCCTGGGTGACGGTAGCCGTGGTCAGTGACGTCACGGGGGGACAAGGGACTACCCCGCCGATCGTCGCATTCGGGTGCCTGCACATCCTGAACGAGACAGGCAGCGGCACCAACGCACTGATCACCGTCCAGATGGGCAACGATCCGAACTACTGCAAAAACAGCCAGATGGACGGCATCGGCCCCAACTATGGGACGATCATGATGCCCCGGTTGGTTCAGTAACCTTGCCATCGAGGCGCGCTTCACGGCATGGCAATTCTGCGGCGTAGCAGAAGCCCGCCTCAACGCTATTTGATCAGGATGCCAACACTCAGTCAGCGCGACTCAACCTATAGTCGCTGACTCGACAATGCCGTGCGCAGTGTCCCTGGCCACGCACTCATATCGACGCTCGAAGCCGCGCCAACAGCCACTTCTTGAAAATCTTGAGTTTCGGGTTGAGGTCCTCCCCCTTACGGTAAAGGAGGTGGTACCCGTGGTGGATGGTGCATGTGTGCGGGATGGCCTGCACCAACCGGCCGTCCCGGAAGTCCTGCCGAAACAGGAACAAGGGCACCAAGCCGAAGCCGAGGCCTGACATGGCGGCTTCGCGCATCATCAGCATCTGCAGAAAGCGCGGGGATTTGCCGAGGCTGGGCATCTGAAGCCCGTGCTGTTCGAAAAACTTCTGCCAAGGTTCTTCGCGCGTGCCGGCAATACTCAGCAACGGGGCCGAGAGCAAGTCAGCGGGTTCATGCACATCGACCTGCTGCTTCATGCGCGGCGAGCAAACCACACCCGCCTCGGTCGTGTCGAGCAGGCAGATCGAATCGTAACCGGGCCACGGGGGTGAGCCATAACGGATGCGGGCATGGACGGGCGCGTCGTAATCAAGTTCCTTGAGTTCCTCGGCCAGCACGTCCACCTGGATATCGGGGAATTTGGCGCGGAACTCGCTGATGTTTTGGACCAGCCAGAGGGTGAAGCCAACGTTGACGGAAAGGATCAGCGTCGACTGGTCTGCGCTTTCCTTCAGCCGGCTGCCCGCCTCGGCGATCTGGTTCAGGCCCACCGTAATCTGTTCGTGATAGGCCCTGCCGACGGGTGTCAGTGAAATCCAGCGGCCATTGCGTTCGAACAGGCGAACCTCGAGTTGTTCCTCGAGCGTCTGGATCATGCGGCTGATCGCGCCCTGGGTCACGTGGAGTTCGGCGGCCGCCGCGGTAAAGCTTTGCAGGCGGGCAGCGACCTCGAAATATCTGACGGCTGTCAGAGAGGGAAGGCGCTTCATTTCATACGTTCTTGCATGAGTTGAACTCATTCTAACGTACAAGGAATCGTTTTAGATCGGGTACTTACCCCACCTACACTGTGCTCACTCGAACTACATCGATAGAGACGACATGAACGCAGTGATTGAAACCCAACCCTTCACGGCCACCGGGGGCGAAGCGTACCGCCAGCGCGCGCTGAAAGCGGGCGAGGCATTCCTGAAGGCTGTCGACGCGATCCTGCCGGTGCTGCGCGCAGGCCGCGAGCAGTCCGAGCGCGAGTGTCGCGTTCCCGATGCCAGCGTCGAGGCCATGCTCGATGCCGGCGTGTTCCGCAGCCTCACGCCGCTGCAATACGGCGGCCTGGAACTCTCTCCGGCGGACTTCTACGACGGCCTGATGCGCATTGCCCAATGCGACAGTTCCGCGGCGTGGATCGCCGGCCAGATCGTCTGCCACAACCTGGAAATCGCGGCGATGGACCCGCAGATGCACGAGGATTTCTGGGGCGTCTACGGTCCGGACGCCCGTGCCTCGAGCTCTTACGCGCCGCTCGGCAAGACCGAACCGACCGAGGGCGGCTATATCCTCGATGGCAGATGGACCTTCTCCAGTGGCGTCGATTTTGCGCACTATGTCGTGCTCGGCGGTGGTGAGCGCAATTTCCTGGTGCCGATCAAGGACCTGGTCATCGACCACGACAGCTGGGACGTGCAGGGCCTGCGCGGCACTGGCAGCAAGGCGGTCACGGCGAACAAGGTGTTCGTGCCGAATCACCGCATCCACGTGATGGTCGATGTCGTCAACGACATCAACCCTGGCTACGAGGCGATCCAGACACCGCTGTATCGCGGCGTGTCGTGGATGACGGTGTTCTACGCGACGGCTGCCAATACCGTGATCGGCACGGCGCTGGAAGGCGTGAACCTGTTTCTTGAACAGTCCCGCAATCGTTATACGAAGATGGGCACCGGGGCACGCCTGGCCGAAAACCCCATCCTCCATCTGAAGCTCGCGGACGCGTTGACCCGCCTCAACGACATTCGCACGCGGACCCTGAACAACTGGCGGCATATTTTCGATCAAGCCTGCAAGGGCGAACCGATTTCGCATCTGGAGCGTCTGCGCGTGCGCTTCGAATCGGCCGATTCGTTCGCCGCCTGCTTCGATGTCCTGCATGACATCTGGCCGATGGTCGGCGCAGTGGCTTCGCAGAGCTCCAATCCGATGCAGCTGATCTTCCGCAACCTGATGGCGGCGCGCACGCACGGCACCGGCGGCAAGGAGCTCGCGGCGAGCGCTTATTCGCGGGCGCTTCTGGGTCTGCCGGCGCCCGAATTCAAGGTCAACGACTTCGCCGCTGCCGCCTATTGGCGCTAATCCCGCAGACATCACGGAGCGAAAACGCAATGATGATTCAACAGCAATTCGTCGCGGACAAGCGGCGGTGGGCCCTGCTCGAGCGTGGCCGCCCGCTCGATGACAGCCGCTCATTCCGACGCTGCCTTGGTCAGTATCCGACTGGGGTGACGGTGATCACGGCCAGTCATGACGGCGGTCCGGTCGGCATGACGGTGAATTCCTTCGCCTCTGTCTCGCTGGACCCGCCATTGATCCTGTGGTCGATCCGGCGCGAGTCGAGAAATGTCGAGGCTTTCAGGAGCGCAGAGCATTTCGTGGTGAACATGCTCGCGCATGACCAGGTCCAGGTGTCGCAGTGGTTCTGCACGAGTCATCCGGAGAAGTTCGAGCTGGTGTCGTGGGTGGCGGGGCTCGGCGGTGCGCCGTTGATCTACGGTGCGGTTGCGCAGCTGGAATGCCAGCGCGTTTCCGTTCAGGAAGCCGGCGATCACCTGATCCTGATCGGCGAGGTCAAGCAATACGCGCATTTCGACGGCAAGCCCCTGACGTTCAGCAATGGCGAATACGCGATGACGCAAGGACTGCCGCGCGAGCATCACGGCGCACCCAATTGACAGGGGATTCAAATTGCAAATCCAGGAAATCGGCTATCTGGGCATCGACGCCACCAACATGGACGAGTGGCGTGCGTTCGCAACGGACTACATCGGATTCGAAGTCCGTTCGCTGGCTCAGGAGTGTCTCGGCCTGCGCATGGATGACTATGCCTGGCGTCTGTTCGTGCGTCCGGCGCAGCGCAATGGCGTCGGGTTTATCGGCATGAAGGTCGACAGCCTGGAAGCCTTGGAGGCGGTGCATGAGGAAATGACCGCGGCGGGTATTCCAGTGCACGAAAGCAACGCTGCAGAGCGGTGCGAACGCAGCGTGCAGCGCATGTTGTGGGCATCAGACCCAGACGGCAATCGTGTCGAATTTTTCGTTGGACGTAGTACCGACGCGAACCCCTTCAAGCCGGGCCGCCCGATCGGAGGCTTCCGTACCGGTTCGCTGGGGTTCGGCCACGTTGTCATCGGCACTCCGCTTCTGGAGGAGATGGAATATTTCTACATGAAGGTGCTCGGCTTCGGCCTGACCGACTATATGGAAGGGGACATCAAGGTGCGCTTTATCCATGCCAATGAGCGGCATCACTCGCTGGCGCTGGTCAAAACCCCTGCCAGATTCCTGCATCACGTGATGGTCGAATACAAGTTCATGGACGATGTCGGCCGCCTATACGACAAGGCGTTGACCATACCGGGCATGATCCAGACGAGTCTCGGCCGACACGGGAATGACCACATGCTGTCTTTCTATTCGAAGACGCCCGGTGGATTTCTCATCGAAACGGGGTGGGGTGGCCGGCTGATCGATCGTGAAAGCTGGAAGCCAGAGGAGCTCTGGTGCATGAGCCTGTGGGGGCACGAGCGTAGCTGGGAGACGCCTGAAAACCGGCTCAAGCAGCGCGAGCAAAACGCGCTGGCCGCCAGCAGGGGAGCGCTGGCACCGGTTGAAATCAACGGCGAAGGCGGATTCGTGAGTCGCGATGCCGCGATCTGATGGCGTGCAGTGAGTGTGCCCGCCGGCCGGTTTTTTCTGGCGAATACGAACCGAACCGCTTCCAACGGAATTGCGATGCCCCACCTGACTCGACGCCGGCCGGATCGGCGGCTGATCCTGTTGCTTGGCGCGCTTGCCGCCTGCGGTCCGCTCGGGACCGATATCTATCTGCCGAGCCTGCCGGCGATTGCCGCATCGTTCGGCGTCCCGGCCGCCGCTGCGGCGGCAACGCTGACGGCTTTTATCGCCGGGTTCTCGATCGGCATGGTGCTGTACGGTCCGATCTCCGACGCGTACGGGCGGCGTCCGGTGCTGCTCGCCGGTCTCGGCCTGTTCGTTGTCGCCAGCGTTGCATGCTGGCTCTCGGCCTCCATTAACCAGCTCATAGTGATGCGCTTTTTGCAAGCGCTCGGGGCAGGCGCTGCCTCGGTGCTTGCGCGGACCATCGCGCGTGATGCGCACGAGACCGACGAAGCGTCGAAAGTGCTGTCGATGGTCGCGCTGGTCACCTCGGTCGGACCGCTGCTCGCGCCGTTGATCGGGGGGCAACTGTTGCTGCTCGGCGACTGGCGCACGGTATTCGTCGCACTGACGCTGTTCGGCGCGTTCTGTTCAGTGGCCGCGTGGCTGCGTGTGCCGGAAACGTGGCCGCGGGAGAAGCGCGCTAACCACGCCGTGTTGCAGTCGTTCGCCGCATACGGGCGGCTGCTGCGCGATCCGGCCGTCTGGGGGCATCTGCTGTGCGGCGGGATGGTGTTTGCCGCGATGTTCACCTACATCACGGAGACGCCGTTCGTCTATATCCAGTATTTCCATATCTCGCCGCAGCACTATGGCCTGTTCTTCGCACTGAATGTGCTCGGCATCATGGCCGGCAACTTTCTGAACACGCGCTATGTCGGCCGGTTCGGCGTGTTGCGGATGATTTCCGCCGCATCGACGCTCTCGTCTGGCGCAGCACTGTTCGTCGCGTTTGCATGCTTGACCGGGTGGGGCGGGCTGTGGTCGATGGTGGCCGGACTGTGCTGTGTCATCGGCGTGGTGGGACTGCTTTCCGCCAATTGCGCGACCGATCTGATGTCGCGCTATCCAGACAATGCCGGCGCGGCAGCGGCGCTGTTCGGTGCGACCCAGCTCGCCTTCGGCGCGCTGGCGAGCTTCGTCGTCGGACTGTTTCCGGGGACCTCGCCGGCCGGCATGGGCTGGACCATCGGCGTGTGCGGCGTGCTCGGCTACGTCGGCAGGGTTTTGGTCGTGCGGGGACATGGACGAGAGGCCCTGGCGCTGTCGACGTGAATGTAATGAAGGCGCCTGGATGATCTGAAGTCATTCAAGCCGCGAAAATGTTGCTTTGTCGTAGAGTTTCGGGCCCGTAACCTTGGCTCATGGAGTGCCACGGACGACGGCCCGTCAATCAAATACTAGAACGACCCATCTAACAGGAGACTCAGCATGTCACAGGCACTCAAGGCCAGATTCAAACACGTCGGCATCCATGTCATCGATGTCGACAGGATGGTGGAGTTTTACCAGCGATGGTTTGGCCTGCTGAAGACGGACGAGGGTAGCGGGCCTGTCGGCAAGGGCGTATTCCTGAGCTCGGACCCCACCGAGCATCATCAGATCGTGTTCGTGGCCGGGCGTGAACCCGGCAGCAAATCCATCATTAATCAGCTGTCGTTCATGGTCGATGGGCTGCCCGAGCTGAAAGCTTATTACAAGCGGGCGCAGGACGAAGATCGCAAGGTTACCCAGGTCAAGAGTCACGGCAACTCGCTGAGCATCTACGTGCTCGATCCAGAAGGCAATCAGATGGAAATCTATTGCGACACGCCCTGGTATGTCAGCCAGCCGGTCAGCCTGCCGCTGGACCTGACCCAGTCCGATGAGGAAATCCTGGCCGGGGTGGAGCGCGCGGTGCGCGCCAATCCGACCTTTATGATGCAGGACCAGTGGGTGAAGCAGGCGAGGCAGCTGATGGCCGGCTGATACAAGGCCGGCCTGATGGAGCAGGTCGGCATCCCCATAACTAGTTCTGCAAATTAAAAAATGGCGGCACGACCGCCAATCAGGAGACAGCAGCAATGAAGTATCGAATATTGGCGGCGACTTTTGCTGCGATGTTCGCAGGGGCCGCGCATGCGCAAAGCAGTGTCACGCTTTACGGCATCATCGACGACGGCCTCAGCTACATCAGCAACCAGGGCGGCCACAGCACCTTCAAGATGGACAGCGGCGTGGTCGCGTCGGACCGCTGGGGCTTGACGGGCAAGGAGGACCTGGGGGGCGGCCTGCGAGCCGTCTTCACGCTGGAAAACGGCTTCGACGTCAATTCGGGTGCTGCCGGGCAGGGTGGCGCGCTGTTCGGGCGGCGCGCATTCGTCGGCCTGTCGAGCGACCGGTTCGGTACGCTGGTCGCCGGTAACGACTACGACTTCATCTACGACTACGTGACGTTCTACACGAACACGGCACAGTTCGGCGGCGTGTACTCGTTCCATCTCGGCTACGACATCGACCGGCTGGCGGGCGAGCAGGTGCACAACATGGTGCGCTACGAGACCCCGAACATCGCCGGTTTCGGCGCCGGCGCAATGTATGGTTTCAGCAATACGGCAGGCGCGTTCGGCGGTTCCCCAACGGCGCCCCGGACGATCAGCGTGGGCCTCAAGTACAGCCCGACCGGCAGCTTCAATGCGCCCTATTCGTTCGGCGCGGCATTCACGAAAGTCGACGGCGGCTATAGCGTGCCGGGAGCGGGCACGATCGCCCAATATGCGCTGGGTGCGAAATCGATCTACACCGCGGCACTCGGCGGACTCGTGAAACTCGGCAATTTCGCCATCAACGGCGTGTACACCTATACCAACGCGTCTGACACTCCGCTCGGCACGGTGACCGTGAACGCCTATGAAGGCGGACTGAGCTGGCATCCGGCGCCGGATTTCCTGGTAGGCGCGGGCCTCGCCTATGTCGATCAGCGCAAGCTCGGCAAGTACAACATCGGGACTCTCGGTGTCGACTATCGGCTGTCGAAACGCACCGACCTGTTCACGGTCGGCACCTGGCAGCACGCGTTTGCGGGCGCGAAAGTGGCAGGAAATTTCTACGCGGTGACGCCGTATTCGCAGTCACCGACGATGCCCAACGGGGTGGGTGCATCGTCGACGCGGACGCAAACGATCGTGCAACTCGGCATTCGCCACGTGTTTTAAGAAGGAGAGAAGATTATGAGCAGCAGTTCTCTTGGCACGAAGATGATGCCCTCGCTCGAAGCAACGTCGAAGATGACCCGATCCGCGGGCCTGTGGATCGTTTGTGGTGCCGCCATCGGCCTGATGTTCGGCTTCGGGCCTCTGTTTTTCAGCGTCGCGGGCGTGTTCCTGAAGCCCATGGCGGCGACCTTTGGCTGGGGCCGCTCCGACGTGGCGGTGCTGCCGATGTTCTCGCTGATCGGGACGACGCTAGGAGCGCCGGCAGTCGGCTTTCTTGCCGATCGGCTGGGCTGGAGCAAGGTCGTCGCGGGTTCGATCGCGCTTCTCGCGGTTTCGCTGGTTGCGCTTGCAGTTGCGCCGGCTAATCACGCCTATTTCGCCGCGGTCGGTTTCCTGATCGGCTTTCTCGGCTCGGGGACCACGCCCGCAGGCTACCTGGGCGTACTGCCGCGCGTCTTCGACAAGCGCCTCGGCATGGCGCTCGGGTTCGCGATGATCGGTACCGGTGTGGGTGGCTTCTTCGCACCCATCGCCGCCAACCGGCTGGGCGCGATGATGGACTGGCGCCATTGGTTTGGCGCGAGCGCGCTGGTCGTGCTGCTGCTCGGCTTCGTGGCGCATCGGCTGATGTTCCGCAATCTGCCGGAACAGAAGTACTTTGCCGCGGATGCAAGGGCGGCGGCATCGGTCGACCCGGGGCTTACGCTCGGCGAAGCGGTGCGCGGCTATCGCTTCTGGCTGCTCGCGATCGTCATGTTCCTGATTTCGAGCGCGATTCTTGGTGGCTTCGTGCATCTTGCTCCGTTCGTTAGCGACCGGGGGCTTGGACACGATGTCGGTGTACAGGCGGCGGGCTTCGTCGGTGCGGGTCTCGCGATTGCGCGGGTAGGGCTTGGCGCAGTGCTCGACCGCGTGTTTGCTCCATTCGTGGCCTGTGCCGCCTTCTTTGTCGGCGCGGTGGGTTTTGCGATCTTTCTCACTGGCGCCGCGCACGTGCCGGCGCTGATCATTCTGGCGGCGTTGCTGCTCGGCATTTCGACGGGCTCGGAAGGGGATCTGATTCCGTTCCTCGCGCGCAAGTATTTCGGCAATCGCTCGTTCGGCTCGATTTACGGCTGCCTGTTCGGCGCGGCGACGCTGGGCGGCGCGGCCGGCCCGTTCCTGTACGGCCTTGCATTCGACCGCCTGGGCTCATATGCGCTGGTGCACGAAGTCTCGCTGGTTGCGTGCGTCGTCGGCGCTGCCGCGATTCTGCTGCTTGGGCGCTACCCGGCAATGAAGGCCGCCGGCGAATAACGATTGGGATCACACTTCAATGATGCTGACCAGAGACAACACTTCGAAATTCGTGCAGGCGGGCGCCGTCAAGGTGCACTATCACGAGGCCGGTACAGGGCCCGTCCTGCTGTGCATTCATGGCGGTGCGCCAGGTGCTTTCGGCTGGGGGAACTTCGGCCGCAACCTGGAGGCGCTGTCGCGCCATTTCCGCACGCTCATCGTCGACCTGCCGGGCTACGGCAAATCCGACAAGCCGCGGATCGAGGGGCCGCGCACCAGTTTCTATGCGCGCACCTTCCGCGACATGCTCGAGGCGCTGGGCATCGCCAACGCGCATGTAATGGGTCTCGCGACCGGCGGTTCGGTAGCCTTGAAAATGGCGATCGACTATCCGGAGCTGATCGATCGCCTGGTGGTGATCAGTGCGCCCGGCGGGCTATCGCTTTTCCAGCCCATGCCGCCCAGGCCGGATACGCACAATTACTACGCCGGCGAAGGTCCGAGCATGGAGCGCATGCGTGCCAATCTCGAGCGGCTCGTCTACGACCCGACGATCCTCACCGACGAGGTGATCCGCGAACGCTACGAGGCGAGTATCGAGCCCGAGTTCATGAATCAGGCGCCGGAAGGTCACGGCGGCAAGCCGGGGCAGACACTGGAGCCGTTGTGGCAGGACCTGCACAAGATTCAGGCCGAGACGCTCGTCATCTGGGGACGTAATAACCAGACGATCAACTACGACAATGCCCTGTTCATGTTGACCCGCATTCCCCGGGCGCGCGTCCATATCCATGGCAACTGTGGACTGTGGGTACCCTACGAGAAGATGGAAGAGTTCAACAGCAATGTCACCGGCTTCCTGTCGGTGGACCTGACGGCGAGGCCTGCACAATGAAGAAGCACACCAGCATCTGGCAACACCTGTTCAAGACGCCCCACCAACTGGCGTGGGTCGATGTCGCGGGTGTCGATACGCGCTATCTGGAAGCCGGTCCGGCCGATGCGCCGGTGGTGATTCTGCTGCATGGCACGGCGGGCAGTCTGGAGAATTTCGGCGCGAACTATGCGGCGTATGCCGGCCATTTCCGGGTCATCGGTCTGGACATGCTGGGCTGCGGCTGGACCGACAAGCCCGATTACGACTACCTGATCGAGGACTACGTCGAGCACGTGCGCGGCTTCATGGACGCCATGGGTATCGCGAGAGCCGCGGTTGTCGGCGTGTCTCTGGGCGCCTGGGTGGGCGCGGCACTGGCATTGGCCCATCCGGCTCGTGTCGACAAGCTGGTGCTGGTGGCCCCCGCGGGCATCATCGTCGATCCGGAAGAGGAGCGACGCTTTGCCGAAGGTGTGCGCAAGAGCCGGTCTTCCGCCGCGGCCGAACCTGGCTGGGAAACTGTTTCCGCTGCCTTGAAAGCGCTGCTTCTGGACCCCGAGGCACTGTCCGACGAACTGGTTGGCGTGCGCCTCGAGATTTACCGCGACCCGCGCATGAAGGCAGCCATGCCCCGTCTTCTGGCGTTCTCACTGGGCGGCCAGGCCCTCAGCGAGGAAGAGTGGCGCAGCCTGACCCTGCCTGTGCAGGTGATCGCTGCCGTTGATGCGCCCAATATGTTTCTCAGCAACGCCCATGCGATCGCCAGGACCGTACCGAACGCGCAGCTCGTGGAAATCAAGGGCTGTGACCACTGGGCACAGTATGAACAGCCCGAGAGATTCAATCAGGAGAGCATTGCATTTCTGCAAGAAGCCTGATCATGCAGACGCCGAGGGCTAACCCGGCGTCATGGAGCAGGCCTGGCGCTGATGGTGTTCAACACCGGCGCCAGTGTCACTCACGCTCTTTGATCTTGCATCAGTTGACTGCGCGCTTAGCGTCGGAATCCCACAAAAGCGATACACGCGTCACGCAGTTCACCATCCCCCCTTCGAAGCTGATTTCGCCATCCGGGTCCAGCGAGAAGTCGGGAATGCGCTTAAACCACTCCTCGAGGAACACGCGAATCTCGCTGCGCGCAAGGAGCGCACCGGCGCAGCGATGAGGACCGTTGCCGAAGGCCGCATGTTGCGAAGCATTGGCACGTGCGAAGTCTGCATGCATCGGGCACTTGAACTTGCGCTCATCCATGCCGTGCAGCAGCGGACGGACGTACACCCGATCGCCCGCTTTGAAACGCAGGCCCTTGTATTCGAAGTCGCGCGTCATCACCCGGCCTGTGCTCGAAGGCGCGAACATGCGCAGCAATTCCTCCACCGCGTTGCCCGCCAGCTCCGGGTGCTCCGCCAGCTGACGACGATGCGCGGGATTACGAGCGAGATAGAGCACCGCAAAGCCCATGGTGGACGCGACAGTGTCGAGCCCGCCAAAGATGACGTTGACCATCATGCCGCGGATCTCTTGCTCCGTGAGGGGCCGGTCGAACACGGTTCCATTCACTATTGCGCTGATCAGGTCCGTACCCGGCTCTTTCTGGCGCTCACGAATGATGCTCTCCAGGTA
>NZ_JBFPKF010000120.1:0-825 GCF_040948685.1 Paraburkholderia sp. BR14374
TCCGCGAGGGCGTCATCACGCCCGACCTGTACGAGCCCGAGATCAACCGGCTCTATGCCGCGATGCTCGAGCACTACGGCGTCGTCGCCGACCCGGCCCGCGTGCGTGATCCGAATCGAAAGGGCACCGTTGAGAATGCAATCCAGCACACGCAGAACACTGCGCTCGCCGGCCGGCGTTTCGAATCGCTCGAGGCCCAGAACGAATTCCTGATGCACTGGGAAGAGAACTGGGCCGCCAAACGTATCCATGGTCGCGCCCGGCGACAGGTCGAAGCGATGTTCCAGGAGGAAAGACCGCACCTGCGGCCGCTGCCTGCGACGGGCTTCCGCTACTTCACCGAGGTCGTGCGCACTGTCTGGGACGATACCACCGTGAGTGTCGATCGCAGCAACTATGCGGCGCGGCCTGCGCGCCCATCGGGAGTCTCGTGTGCGTGCGTATCTACGACACCACGATCGAGATCCGCGATCGTCGCTCGCAGGAGCTGCTGCGCACCCATCCACGCCACACCGAGCCGGGGTCGCTCGAGCTTCCCGAGAACGAGCGGCCATTCAATCCGTCGCGCCAGACGAGCGTCGCGTTAGCCAGCGCCGGCGACATCGGTCCACAAACGAAGGCGCTGTGCCAGCATCTGTTTGACGCCGAAGGTCGCGTTGGCCACCGCGGCATGTGGGGCATCGTCGCGCTGGCGAAGAAGTATCCCGCCTGGCTGGTCGAGCAAGCCTGCGATCACGCCCTGCGTCATCACCTCTATCGATACCGGCAGCTACGCGCCGTCGTCGAGCGGCTGTTCGAACAGGCACTTGAGCGCCTCGACCGGGC
>NZ_JBFPKF010000121.1:0-798 GCF_040948685.1 Paraburkholderia sp. BR14374
GTCCGGGTCCTGACGCAGAATCGAGCGCAATGCGCGCGCGAAGCTCATGCCGATCCGCTCGTTGACCTGGGTCTGGCCGATGCCGGACAGGTCGTATTCGATCGGGTCTTCCACCGTCATGATGTTGGTGGTTGCCGTCTCCAGTCGCGACATCGACGCATACAGCGTCGTCGTCTTGCCTGAGCCGGTCGGACCCGTCACGAGCACGATGCCGTGCGGCTTGCCGATCAGCTTGTCGAACTGGCCGAGCGTGTCGGATGCCATGCCGAGCGCTTCGAGATTGAGCCGCGCCGCGTCTTTTTCGAGCAGACGAAGCACCGCGCGCTCGCCGTGGCCGGTGGGCAGCGTCGATACCCGCACGTCGACCGGACGACCGCCGACGCGCAGCGTGATGCGGCCGTCCTGCGGCAAACGTTTTTCCGCGATGTCGAGCTGCGCCATGATCTTGATCCGCGAGATCAGCGCGCCGTGCAGCGCTTTCTTGGGCCGCACCACGTCGCGCAGCGTGCCGTCGACGCGAAAACGCACTACCGACGCATTCTCGAACGGCTCGATATGGATATCCGATGCCTGCTCGCGCGCCGCTTGTGTGAGCAGCGCGTTGATCATGCGGATGATCGGCGCGTCGTCTTCCGATTCGAGCAGATCCTCGACCTCGGGGATGTCCTGCATCAGCCGCGACAGATCGACTTCGCCTTCCACTTCGCCGACCACCTGCGCGGCGCTGCCGTCCTGGCGCGCATAGGCCTGGTTGATCGCCTGCGCGAGATCGTCGGCGGGCACGCGCACGACCGACAC
>NZ_JBFPKF010000122.1:0-796 GCF_040948685.1 Paraburkholderia sp. BR14374
AGCCGATCTGCAGGGTACTGCCAATCGCGCCGTCGACGTACTACACGCATGTGGCCCGCCGCGCCCATCCTGAGCTGGTGCCGGCGCGGGCCCAGCGCGACAGGATGCTCAAGGATGAGATCCGGCGGGTATGGGAAGAAAACTTCCAGGTCTATGGCGTAGACAAGGTCTGGACGCAATTGAAGCGCGAAGGCATTGTCGTGGCGCGCTGCACGGTCGAGCGGCTGATGAAGCAGATGGGCCTGCGCGGTGTGGTGCGGGGCAAGACGGTCCGCACCACAGTGAGCGATGGTTCGACGCCGTGCCCGAAGGATCTCGTGAACCGGCAATTCACGGCCGAGCGGCCCAATGCGCTATGGGTGTCAGATTTTACCTATGTATCGAGCTGGCAGGGCTTCGTCTATGTCGCGTTCATCATAGACGTGTTCGCCCGACGCATTGTCGGCTGGCGTGTGTCGAGCTCGGCGCGCACGGACTTCGTTCTGGACGCACTGGAACAGGCCTTGTACGAGCGACAGCCGGCGCAGCAGGACGGGCTGATCCATCACAGCGACCGCGGCGTGCAATACGTATCGATCCGCTATACGGATCGGTTGGTCGAGGCTGGCATCGAGCCGTCAGTGGGCAGCGTGGGCGACTCCTACGATAACGCACTGGCTGAAACGATCAACGGCTTGTACAAGGCAGAGGTGATCCATCACCTCGGACCGTGGCGCAATCTGCAGGCCGTTGAAATGGCGACGCTCGAATGGGTGGACTGGTTCAACAATCGTCGGCTCTTCGGCCCCATCGGCAA
>NZ_JBFPKF010000123.1:0-791 GCF_040948685.1 Paraburkholderia sp. BR14374
CAGCGTCAGATACGGCGCCGCGAAACTCCATTCCTCATCCGACACATCAGTCGGATACCCTTTGCGGTCTGTTCTTTTCATCCCGCCAGGATAACAGGTCTCAATCGAAGTTCCTAACACGCTCTAGGTCCGCAGTTGGCGCAATATGATGCGCTTTGGGTAGCCGTTCGCGCGTCGGAGCCTGTCTGCGTCGAATAGAGCTCGACATGCGTAGGCTGGTCGGTCATTGACGGCCAGCGGCATCAGTCGGACGATTGAAACAATTGAGCCTTTCTTTCTTCCCGAGCTACGACGCTACAGGATCAACGAACGCGGCCCATCCCACCGCATCTGCGTTGTCGAAAGCGCAACCACGAGGCGTGGAGCGACAAATTATCTCTGTCTGAAATTGATGTGCATCTTCTTCGCTGCACTATGATCCGCAATCTGTCTTGGCAAGCGTGAAACGCGTGGGGTCTCGCGTTAATTCGCAACGTCGGTTGTAGGGGGCTGCGACCCTGACGTCCATTGCGCGCGCGCTGGCGACATATTGCTCGAGCACGGAAGATTGCCGCGGCGTGATGATAGGCAATTGGATTGCAAGATGCCGATGCGAGACGGGCTATTCGACAACGCGCGAATTAGCGACAAAGCTCGGTGTATCAAGTTAGGCAAAGCGGCCCTGTTGAGCCGCCCCGGGTTTTCCGGAGACCGTTTTGCTTGCGTCATGCCACAGTGACAGACTCAGCGAGATTTGCATAGTAAGCGGCTTCTGCCTCGGCAGGTGGAATGTTGCCGATGGGGCCGAAGAG
>NZ_JBFPKF010000124.1:0-743 GCF_040948685.1 Paraburkholderia sp. BR14374
GTTCCAGAACCATTCGCACAGCCCGCTCACGAACTTCAGGCGAGTACCTTGGGCACTTCTTCTTCGTGTTTTCCATAGCTCCATTTTCTCAAGAAGTGGAGCCTCCGGAAATCCCGGGGCGGTTCACACACGATAGGAGCGCGTGGGCGAGTTCATCCAGATTGATGGCGGGATCACCGCTAGCTCGAGGACCGCGGTCCAGCGTGCACGCCGTTGGTGTGTATGTCGATGACGCAATCAGTCCCGTCATGCACCTGCAATTCACTCAGGCGGAATCGACGTTCCACCAATTTAAGGCGACGCGCGTTCTTATCGGGCGCTGCGGCAAACCTGGCGCTGTCAGGTTGGTGCCCATCTGCACTCCCTGTGTGAACAGTAGCAATGCTTACTATATGATTGTTTTGATTGCTCCCGGAACGTACAGCCGTACCATGTGCCGATGCGCTGTTTGACTATGGCGAAATAACAGGCCGCGTTCCTCCGTGTCTGCAGCACCAAGCGCTGACGAAAGGGGCTTAGCGATTGTGTGCGACGCGTATCTCGAAAGGGAACATCTGACGTTCGCGGTTACGGGTCGGCAGATTACGCGTGCAGCCGTTTTGATAAAAATATGCTTAGCCCTAGCAGGCTGTTGAATTTGGGTCCCGTGTAAACGGGGTTTGAGGGACGGGCGTTATGGATATCGTGTTCATGATCTTTGGCAGCGGATGCGATGCGCGGAATGGATGAGATGCAGGAACCCC
>NZ_JBFPKF010000125.1:0-729 GCF_040948685.1 Paraburkholderia sp. BR14374
GTCACGGCGAACCGCTACGACTACATCCAGGGTGTGCAGGGCGCGTACCGTCAGGACAACAACATCATGAGGGATCGCGACGATCCGGTCGTGCCGCCGATGCCGCTCGGCCCGAGCCAGGGCGGGGTGCCGGCGATGAACCTGTTCGACCTGAACCAGATGCGCCGCCAGCAGATGATGCCGCAGCAGGCACCGCAACAGGTTCCTCAACAGGTACCCCCGCAAGCCGCCGCGCCGGCCGTGCCGCAAGCTGGCGCGCAGACTTCAACCCAACCCGTGCCGCAGACGGTGCCGCAAACCATGCCGCAACCGGCCGTCGTCGAGCCGGCGAGCGGCCCGGTGCCGAGCACGGTGTCGCCGGGAGCGCGTCCGTGACGCAGATGCCCGCGCAAACCGCACCCTCGCAACGTCCGCTGAACGGTGACGCCGCGGCCGGCGAGCGCGCGGCGCCCTCGCCGCTTGCCGCCCGGCTGGTGCCATACGGTTTTGCGCGCAGCGGCCAGATCCTGGTCGCGCATCAGCATGCCGATAGCCTCGAAGTCTGGATCAGCGAGCGCACGAGCGAAGCCGCGCTTGCCGAAATCGCGCGCAACTACGGCGTGGTGTCGGTCGTGCGCGTGCCCGCCGACGATCTCGCGCAGGCGATCAACCAGGCCTATGCGCGCCAGGACGGCAGCGCCGCGCAGGTGGTCGGCGAAGTGGAAGGCGAAGTCGATCTGTCGCGGCTGA
>NZ_JBFPKF010000126.1:0-666 GCF_040948685.1 Paraburkholderia sp. BR14374
ACGAGCTGCTGCTGATCGACGAAACGATCCGCTCGCTGATCCACCGCAACGCGGCCGATGCCGAAATTCTCGAAGCGGGCCGCGCCCAAGGCATGCGCACGCTGCGCGAGGATTCGGAGCGCTGGCTTGCATCGGGACTGACGTCGCTCGAAGAAGTGATTCGCGTGACGGGCGGAGCATAAGCGCATGCGGCATTCCGTGGAGAATGACATGAACTTCTCCTTTTCTCATGCGCGCCCTGCGGCTTCTGCGTTGCCTGCGGAACGCGGCTCTCGCCGGAGAGTGCAGCTACGGCAGCGCGGCGCCGCCATCATCAGCGCGTTGCTGGTGGTGACGCTGTCGGCAATTCTCGTCTCCAGCATTTTGTGCCGCCAGCAGGTGCTGGTTCGACGGATCGAAAGCCAGCGTCTGCTCGCACATGCGCAATGGGTCGCGCGCGGCGCGCTCGATTGGACCCGGCTGATCCTGCGCTCCGATGGCGATACGTCGGCCGGCATCACGTATCTGGGCGGCTTGTGGGGCGTGCCGATCGCGAAAATGCGGCTGTCGGATTTTCTCGGCCAGATCGGCGAGGTGCGCGCTGAGCAAGGCGCGGCCACGTACCTGTCGGGCTCGATCGAGGACGCGCAGTCCAGATTCAATCTGCGCAATCTGGTCGCGAGTCCG
>NZ_JBFPKF010000127.1:0-655 GCF_040948685.1 Paraburkholderia sp. BR14374
GGCAAAACGCCCGCGTGCAATGCCCGCAAGGGCCAAAAAGCCAAAGGGGACGGTCGGCTTCACGACCTGAACACCTCTATATCGCAGACACGTCGCAAATTCAGCGGCTTGTTCAGCGTAGCCTTAAGGAATATCATGACTGTCTACACTCACGTCACCGTTGGCACGAACGACCTCGAGAAGGCGCGCTCCTTTTACGACGCCGTGCTGGGCGAAATCCGTCTGAAGCGCGTCGCCGACCTCGACAACAACGGCTCGATTTGGGGCGATAACGCTCCGTCGTTCTTCGTTCTGAAGCCGGCGAACGGTCAACCGGCAACGGTCGGTAACGGCGTCACCGTCTCGTTCGAGGCTCCAAACCGTGCGTCGGTCGACGCGCTCCACAAGACGGCTCTGGCTCAAGGTGGCAAGTGCGAAGGTGCCGCCGGTCCGCGTGGCTGGGCGCCGAATGCATACGCTGCCTATGCCCGCGACCCCGACCGCAACAAGCTGGCGGTGTATTGCTTCAAGCCGGAATAAATAAGCAAGTCTAACAGGCTGTTGAAATACCCCTCGCTGGCGAGCAGCACTTCATTTCAATGAGTCGCTGCGCCGGTTTGGTTGATGTCGATTTGATACTCGAAGTCTTTCATTCAGGTGGGGCCAATGCCATCTC
>NZ_JBFPKF010000128.1:0-646 GCF_040948685.1 Paraburkholderia sp. BR14374
TTGCTCATGGTGGATGGTTTGTTGTTTGCTGGTTTCCGACTTCGACAATCAGATTCTCAGCTGAAACCTCCACCGCCTTCAATTCCCCGCCCCAGATCCCCCGTACACCACTTCCGACTTTAGCTCAAACCGGCGCGCCAGGCCGCATTGTGTCAGGCTGGCCAGCGGGCGTTACGGCACGAGAGGTGTCCCACTTTCCGCCCCTCTGAGGGAGGGCCAAATGCGAAGCCCACACCGGCCGCATAGTTTCATCGGCGCAAGTGGTTGCGGGACTTGATTTGAAGCAAAAAAGCTATGCGCTGGTGCGCTTACCACATTTGGGGACGTATCACGCTGTACCTGCTTGCACTCGCATGGAATATTGGATAATAATCGAGTAATTACCGGATTTTCTCCGAACAAATTATGCGCTAACAATGAGTAACCGAACCAGCGTCCAGCGCTTGCTACAGGAGACCCAACGTGGCCACCCACTGGATTCCGAAATGCTGCGAGACATGGGTGTCAGCGTGGCGCTTGCGAGCTAACGTCAAGAGTGGTGTATGGGCAGCACCGTGACTGTCGATATCAAGCGGCGAGTTTCTGCTGAACCGGCCGATCGTCCTGCACCGGTTCGCCGTCCTTGAAGGCAATGCCCTCGAGCAAC
>NZ_JBFPKF010000129.1:0-607 GCF_040948685.1 Paraburkholderia sp. BR14374
CCGCGTTGTTCGACACCGCACCCATACCGATCGCCACCGAGTCCGCACCCAGCGCCGACGAATCCGCCCCCGTCGAGTTCGCGTGGAAGTACTTCGTACCGTTCTCGTACACGTTCGTTACCTGGTCGCCGATGCTCGACACCTGGTCACCGAGGTTGGTCACCTGGTCGCCCAGGTTCGTCACGTTGGTGTTGGTCTCGGTCAGCTGTGCCATGTTCACCGCATCGCCCGGGTTCACGCCTTCCGCCACATTCGTGATGCGCGTGCCGCCCGTATGCGTCGTGCTGTTGTACGTGTCACCGCCCAGCGTCAGGCTGTTGTAGTTCACCGTCCCGTCCGGGTTGGTGTCGTACTTCACCGAGCTCTGGTCAATCTGCGTGATCCGGTCACCCAGATTCGTCACGCGGCCATCGATGTTCGTCACCTGGTCACCCAGATTGGTGATCGACGTGGTGTTCTGCTCCACCTGCTGGTTCGTGGCATGCAGCTGCGAGCCGTTCACCGCGTCCGTGCTCGTCGACGACAGCTCGCCTTCGGCCACGTTCGTGACCTTCGTGCCATTGCTGTCACCGCCCAGCGTGACCGTGCCCTTCGACGCATCGTCGTA
>NZ_JBFPKF010000012.1:0-214575 GCF_040948685.1 Paraburkholderia sp. BR14374
GTGACGCGGATACTCGGCGATGCCGACGCGATGACGGTTGGCGCCGCTACGCAGCGCCAACCGTCATCGCAAAACATTCGGAGAGTGACAATTACCCGGGAGTAACATCATCCCGTGAGGCAACACGCAGGCTCGCGTAATCGACGCTGTTCGCACCCGTGACGACGTTCAGCGTATTGGCGTAAATCGCCGCATTCGCCCGCACCGCGCGTGCGATGAGGTCCACCTGATCGATATTCGTGGCGTTCAGACCCGTGCCCTGAACCGTGATCGTGCCGCCCGTAACGTTGAACCCGCTGAGGTTGCCACTGCCGTCGATCAGCGGATTGCCGGTCGTGAGGATGCCGCGCGAGGTATTGATGAAACCGCCGCCGTCCACGACCAGCCCCGATGAATTGGCGATCACGACAGCCGCCGCTTTCTGGCCCGCGACCTCGACATAACCGCGCAGCAGCGACGGATTATTGCTATTGACCTGATTGACGATAATTTTCGCGGCGTCGTTCGGCCCGAAATTCGGATTGCCGTTAATCTGCCCCGCCAATTGTGTACCCGCTATAACGGGCGAATTGTTGAGAATCGCGCCATTCTTCTGGACGTCGAACTGTGAATAAGTGTTGATAGAAACGCCCGCACCGGACGGTTTATTGATATTAACCTGCGGCAGGCCGTTTGCCGTGCTGATTACGCCAGGCGCATGGGTCCCCGATGGGACAATCTGCGCGTCCGAAAGCGCGGGCGCGAATCCGCACAGCACCAGCACGGCAAAGGCCGCATCACGCATTGCAAAGAGTGTGAAAGACTGCAACGCGACCGATAAGCTGGTTTCACCGCGACCGGAGTTTGCGCGTCCGATCGCAGTCTCTGCAACGGCAGTGAGCATACCTCGAAGCTTGCTGAACACAAGCCGATAACAGCGATTATTCATTGCTTATACCTGTGATTCCCGATGAAGCCCTGCGCAATGCAACGGCATCAAAAGGTTATCAAGGAGAGCAAATGAAGACTACGAGACAATTCGCAATTATTCTGAATTTGTCGATATTTAACGATCGTAGTTATCCAACGCTTTTCCAGTAAGTCCAACACCTCATCAAATCCACGCCTTTGTAGACTTTTCTTAACTGTCGTTCACGGCACTCGCCATTAGCATTGAAGCGATCGAAAGCGACTGAGCTAACCTCCATGCGAGACCGTCCTCCCGAACCTTGCAAAGGCGGAGGGCTCGTGCGCGAACATCCGGACCAGCCTGTCAACCATCCCGAACCGGGACGGGTCAATATTGACCAGGCAGGGCGGTTCGTACGTCTGAAGCAATTGATGAACGCGGGTGAGTGCGCCGCGCTCAACCGTCCAAATCGTGTCTCAGACGCGCAGCCTACTTTCTTCGAACGCTCTGGGTTCGCACAGTTCGTGCCGAGACGAGCCGCAATAGATTGACAATCTGCTGCGCCCCCTTTCCGGCCCGAACCGTTGCGAACGCTAGGTGATTCTCCAGCGACAACGACCACACCTGATCAGTCGACAGCGGCGGCAACAGCATCTCTTTGATCAGGGACTTGCGATTACATTGCCTCACCACCACGACGTACGTTTTGACCGGTGCTGGCCCTGCGCCTACGGAATCGTAACAGCACCGCAAACTCTCACCCGGATCGGGAACAACAACAGGTTCAGGCTGCGACCGTTCCACTGACTGACCTACATGAACTCGCCGTCCCGCCCCTCCTGGAGGGAGCAAGCAGGATTCCGCAGAGAAAAACCAGCATGTGGCCTTCTGGAAAATCGAGCAAAAGTGAATTAGCCAGGCAAGCGACCGCAAACATCAGGACATAGCCACATGCAAAGGCACCTTCGAACCCTGCCTTTCGCAGTCCCCCAAGCCAAAGTTGCCAAAGTAGCGAAACAAAGACGGCTAAGCCGACCAATCCTAGCTGGACGGAGATCATGAAATATTCGTTATGAGGATTCGACGACACTATTCCTTGCGCACCTTGCCGTCCGGCGGCCAGGTCTTGAAACAAGGGACCAATACTTCCCACACCAGATCCCAAAACAGGTCGCCTGGAAATCAGTAAAATGGAACGCCGGTAGAATTCAAGTCGCAACCCAGCTGACGTCGATGCGTCGTGCTTTTCGTACTCGAGTATTTCGCTACCGACGCTCGCCATACGTGATGTCTTGTTATGAACGACGTAGGTGATACCCAGTGCTCCCACAGCTAGTGCGATCGCGAGGACCAGAATAGCCTTACTAATAGCAGATCGTTGCTCGCGCAAAAAGACTTGCCAGCTCCACAACATCAGCAGCGGCGGAAGCACTGCCGGCCCGGTTCGTCCTTCTTGCATCACCAACAGGTTGATAACAGCGACCATCGCGATAGTGCCGCTCATCACCCTTGCGAAAATCGGAATACTCAAAGTTTTCGAGAGATTCGAATTCCAAGGCATTGTCGCCAGAGTGAGTGTCATGTACGCAAGGAAAGCACTAAATAGCCCTTGAGTAATGTGATGCTTGAATACCCAACTGACACGAATTGGGTCGGGCGCGTACAGCGGGCCAACGTGTGTCAATCCAAGCCAGTTGCTACATGAAAGCATCAGGACTAGCGTAAGCGAAGCGCATAGCGCGAGTACTGCTAATCGGCGCCATTCAACGCTGTCAAACAGAAGAAAAAGAAACGGGAAATATAAGATCTTCCGGTACTTCGACAGCATGGACACCGAATCGGAAAATCCTGCAACGTCCCATGTAAAGCTGATACTTAGAAGAAGAAACAATAGTAATGCAGTTAGCACAACCCGGTTGCGACGCAGTTGCCCAACGGTCGTCCAGAACCGCCGACAGGTTAGCATCAGAAGCGCCATGAGCGGTGCGAGGATATTCACTGCGGCGGTGGATATCGGGATCGCGAATAGTATGCAGACGGCGCACAAGCGCGCGAGCGTCCACCGATCTAGCGTCAGGCGTGGAAAGAATGAAGTCATGAAATTCACGTCAGAGTGCCTGAAGCCACCTCTTTCACGATTCCTGTTCGAGGCTATCCCGGGTGAATGCCGACAACCGTCTGACGGCTGGGCTGATCGGGAGTTTTCTTTTTCGTCGTGCATCAAGCTTTTAGCCAGATACCGTAATGCGGCCGGAAACAGCTCGATCAGGATCTTTTGAGATCTGGGTAGTTCTACCCATCTCTGATAGCTAGTCCATGTACCAAAGGGGCGGTGAACCACGAATGCCAGCACGTACGTCCGATAGGGATCTACATATAGCGTATATTGCCCCTCGACGTCTTTCAGCACTTCAAAACCGGGCGGGTGGCGCAGGGCATTTTCTTCGAGTTCGGACATATCGGTAGTGTGCTCCGTAGCCAAGTCATCATTCATGCTCGTACTCTGATGATCCACTTCAGAATTGCTCAGTCAGTTGGAAGCCCACCGTGATGCTCGGTGCGGGAAAGCCGGACGGGGCATAGACCGGCGTACCCGCGAAAACGTCATAGCTGTACGCACCGAAGCGCGACGGGACAGTACCTTTCACGCCGATGACAGCGCCGGCGAGTTGCTTACCCGCGAGATACGTTGCCGATGGCCCCCACAGATGGCCATAGTCGAGGCCAGCGTAGAGCACCTGTCCCGCGTTTGACGGCAATTACTACATCGCTTTCGCCCGGCACGTCGCCGAAGACGATCTGCATGGTCGTATCCTGATTGCGCACGCGCTTCATCTGTTCCAGTCCGTGTTCGAGATCACGAAGCTGGAGTACATCGCCATCGAGCGCCGGGAAGGCCGTTTTCCATGTACCACGCGCCGTCTGGTCGGCGAACTTCAAATGACGCGTGACGCCGGGAAAGAGCGCGATCTTGATCGTACCGGTGGACAGGTCCTGCGTTGGCAGCATTACGCGCGTCGTGATGTAGCCACGGCTCGGAATCTCTGCCTGTAGCCCCTTCGTGATCACGTCTAGACCTTTCTGGCCGACGCATTGGCCCTGGTAGTAATCGAGCCATTCGCGCGCGAAGGCGAAGCGGTCCTGCGGCAGCGCGGATGCGCCCTGCGAGCGGACGGCTTCCGGCGGCGTGGCCGGCACGTCGAGCGCGAACGTCTCAATGCGGAAACAGCGCGTTTCGGCTGGCAGTTCAGGCCAGCCTTCGTTCGCAGGTACCGACGAACGCACAACCGGTTCGCCGACAGTTGCCGCCCGTTGCCCGGCGTCGTACTGCTGCTGGACTTGTTGTTGCTGTTCGGCGTTCGCCCGGCCCGCGGTCGCCTGTTCGGCGGGGATAGACGTCTGCGCTGCCGCGTCAAAGGCCACTACGGATGCGAAGAACAGCAGAGAATTTGTGCGCAGGGTCATTGGGAGGTGCGCAAGATCGGCTCGTCTACGCTACCGCAACGCAATGGCGCTGCGGCCGTCCGGATAGCCGGTCCGGGCAAGTCGTAACTCGTTTTTCGAAACGCGGCGATGAGGGATCGACCGGTAAAGACCCTGAAGTTGAAGTACGCCGGATGCGCCTCCTTGCGCTCGAAGAAGCGCAAGTGCAGTCGCTGGTGGATGTGTTGGGCGCTCCAGCGCGCGAACGGATAAAGAACTACCGCCAGCGGACACACGACGACCGCCTTCTTGACCCGGTCCGCGGTAGCAAAGACTAGCCCCGCTCCGCGCGCTGCCATCACATAGCCAAGGGTGTAAACGTCGATGGGTGATATATGGCCCTTGTCGAAAGTCGATTTTTCATCGCCGATCAGTTGCGCCGAGGGCTTGAATTGATAGAAGTACCCGCACATCAACAGAACGATGCGGGACCACAGGCACGAAACATTTGGGGTGCTGATATAGATCAGGCCGCCGGCTTTTGTCACACGTACCAGCTCGGAAAGCAGTTGCCGCTGCCGAAGCACGTGCTCGATGCCTTCCATGCATACCGTGACATCAAATGTTTCCCTCGGGAAGGGAAGGGGTTCCTCCATGTTGACCTTCACGAACTCGGGGTGCGCCTCGTTCAGGTCTGCACAGGTGACGTCGTATCCGAGAACGCGCAGGCGCTCCCCAAAAAGCCCGTTTCCTGCTGGTAGGTCGAGAATGCTCGAGCCTGGCGCAGCGCGCTTCACGATATCGTCGTGAATCATACGCTTGTACGCCGTGTACCCTGACACGTGGCTGAAACGCGGTCTACTCATTTGTGGCCTACTCATTGTTGATTGTGCATGGAGGTACAACCCGCGAAACTGTCCACCGATGAAAAATCACGCGTTCTCGCATGCGCCTCCAAAAGGCAAAGGAGGGTGTTTGGTACCGTTGACCGCACAACCGGTGCAGCGCCAATTGCCACTCGCCCCCTGCATCGCGCTGCTGCTCGACCTGCTGTTGCTGTTCGGCGTTCGTGCGAGCCCCTGCTGCGAAGTCGGGTGGGGTCTGCGCGTGGACTGCGAGAGGAACGAGAACCACGAGCGGTACCGGCAAAAGCCTTTTCTTGTTGTTCATTTCCACCTAGCGAAAATCAAACGCTGTTACCGAGAACGCCTTAATCTTCACCCTACGATAATTTTCACAGTAATTGCGATTGCGATAAGCACGAAAACGACGTCAACAAACGTTTCGTAAGAGCCCTTTTGCTCGGGGCATCATCTTTTCCATTCATCGTCTGTCGGACCTGGAACGGTCATAACCTCTCACTTTGAGTTAAGAATACGAGCGGAGTAACTACAAGGAGTCACTGGAACTGACATCGGGCCAGGATTTGCCACGCCGAGCTCAAGCGCCGCGGGACCGCCATAGGCATGAGTGATGGCAAAAACTGCATTGGGGCCCACGGGGGTCGGAACTGAACGCACAAACTGATTTCCATCCCCGTTCATGAAGTTATTCGTAGCTCGAGCACCTGACGCTCCAAAATCCAGCCCAATGTAAGAGTGTGAAAGACTGTAACGCGACCGATAAGCCGGTTTCACCGCGACTGGAGTTCCCGTGACCTATCGCAGTTTCTGCAACGGCAGTGAGGATACCTCGAAGCGTGCTGAAAACAAGCCGATAACAACGGTTATTCATTGCTTATACCTGTGATGCCCGATGAAGCCCTGCGCAATGCAACCGCATCAAAAGGTTATCAAGGAGAGCAAATGGCGACTACGAGACGATTCCTAATTATTCTGAATTTGTCGATATTTAACGATCGCAGTTATTCACCGCTTGTTCAGTAAGTCCAACACCTCATCAATTCCACGCCTTTTGCAGACTTTTCTTAACTGTCGTTCACGTCACTCGCCATTTGCATTGAAGCGATCGAAACCGACCGCGGCTCGCGACGACGCGCTTGCCGTCGTTTCCCTATAATCGAAAGTCCTTCCCTCGCAGCGGGTTTGTGCGCTTCACCATAGGAGAGCAACACGATGGATTATGTGAAACTCGGCCGCACCGGCCTCGATGTATCGCGTCTCTGTCTCGGCTGCATGAGTTATGGCGTGCCCTCGCGCGGCACGCACACCTGGACGCTCGACGACGAAGCCGCGCGGCCTTTGATCAAGCAGGCACTCGATCACGGCATCAACTTCTTCGATACCGCCAACGTCTATTCGGACGGCACCAGCGAGGAAATCGTCGGCCGTGCGCTGAAGGACTTTGCGAAACGCGATGAGATCGTGCTCGCTACCAAGGTCAATAGCCGCATGCATCCGGGTCCGAACGGCGCGGGGCTGTCACGCAAGGCGATCATGGCGGAAATCGATCACAGCCTGCGGCGGCTCTGTACCGACTATGTCGATCTGTATCAGATCCATCGCTGGGACTACGGCACGCCGATCGAAGAAACGATGGAAGCGCTGCACGACGTCGTGAAGGCCGGCAAGGCGCGCTATATCGGCGCGTCGTCGATGTACGCATGGCAGTTTGCCAAGGCGCTGCAGGTAGCCGAACGCAATGGCTGGACCCGCTTCGTGACGATGCAGAACTACGTGAATCTGCTGTATCGCGAGGAAGAGCGCGAAATGCTGCCGCTGTGCGAGAGCGAAGGCATCGGCGTGATTCCGTGGAGTCCGCTTGCACGCGGACGCTTGACGCGTGACTGGGACACCGAGAGCGCGCGCTCGGAAACCGATGAATTCGGCCGCACGCTGTACGCGCAGACGCAGGAAGCGGATCGGCGTATCGTCGAGCGGGTCAGCGAGATCGCGAAAGAGCGCGGCGTGCCGCGCGCGCAGGTTGCACTAGCGTGGGTGCTGCAGAAGAAGCCGATTACCGCGCCGATCGTCGGTGCAACCAAGCTGCATCATCTCGACGATGCGGTCGCGGCGCTGTCGTTGAGGCTCAGCGGTGAAGAGATTCACCGGCTCGAAGAACTGTATGTGCCGCATGCGGTGGCAGGGTTCAAATAAGCGCTTTGGCGCGTACAGGAGTCCAGTTGGCTCAGGCGGAATGGCCCGCGATTTCAGTGCGGGGCGTTTCGCCTCCTCTTCGCTAACTACGCGGCACATCCGGTTCGAAGAACACCCAGCGCACCTGAGGGAACGTGGCCTGCAAGTCGGCCTCGATAACATTGATCGCATCGACCATCGCGCGACCGCTCGCATAGTCGATCATTTCCGCCTGCACCGCCACCACCACGTGACGTCCCCACTGCAGCGTGATCATATTGATGATGCTGCGAATCTCGGGACGCGCGCGCAGATGCGCGTCGATGGCGCCGCGCACCTCCGGGCTCGCCGATTCACCGACGATCATCGACTTCACTTCACGCGCGACGAGCCACGCGATCGTCATCAGCAAGAGACCCACTCCGACCGAGCCGAGCGCGTCATACACGGGGTTGCCGGTCATCATCGTCAATAGCACCGCGACGAAGGCGATCGCGAGACCGAAGAGCGCGGCGATATCTTCGCCGGCTACGACCAGCAGGTCCGATTCGCGCGTCTCGCGAAACCACTGCCACAGGTTCTTGTCCGGATACGTCTTGCGAATCTCCTTGATCGCGCCCCACAGCGACAGCGCTTCGAGCACCACCGACACACCGAGCACCGCCAACGCAACGAACGCATACTGCAATGGCTCGCGCGCAATCAGCCGATGCACGCCCTCATACACCGAAAACGCGCCGCCGACGAAGAACAGCAGCAACGCAACCAGCAGCGAATAGAAGTTGATTTCGCGGCCGCTGCCCATCGGATGCAAAGGACTCACCGGCTTGCGCGCTTCGCGCAGCCCGAAAAGCAGCAGCAGTTGATTGCCGCAGTCGGCGGTGGAGTGAATCGCTTCGGCGAACATCGAGCCGGAGCCGGTGAACGACGCCGCGGCGAACTTGCAGACGGCGATGCCGAGGTTGGCGGCGAGCGCGTAGAAAATGGCTTTCGGCGATTCTTCTTTCATCCTGCGGGCGGACGTCCGTGAAGGTTTGGTATTGTCGGGTAATGCACGACCGAAGCGATCGGCAAGCACTCGGTATTATGGACGACAACGACACACCAGCCCGCAGGAATCAGACCCGACGTGTCGCCGTGCCGCCAGCACCCCAAGTGCCCTTTCCACCTTCGCAGCTCACGCCCGCTCGAGCGCCGCCATCTCCCGCACGACCACCAGCAGCACCGAAAGACTCGCGCCACCCGTCGCACGCAAATCGGTCAGCAGACGCGTATAACGCTCGAGCTGCGCCGCGCGTTTCTCGCGCCACGTTTGCACCAGCGAATCGGGCGCCGACGCATCGGTCGCGCCAGCCAATGCGCTCGTGGTCAGCGCGCGCTTGAGGCGGGCGAGTTCGGCGAGCGCCGATGCGCGCGCGAGCATGTCCCAATGCGTTGGCGCCGGCAACGAAGCGGCGCGCTCGCTGATCCAGCTGTAGTTCAGCAGCGTGCCGAGCGCGAAGTAGACGCCCGCGACCTGTTCGAGATTGCGCTCGCACGTCGAAGCGACTTCGGCGATATCGAGCAGCGCGGCCGACACCTCGCCGCTCGCGATCCGCACCGCGAGATCGCTGTCGACACCCGCATCGACGAACGCGCGCTGCCGCTCCGACAACGCTTCGAGATCAGCGGCCGGCAACAGCGCCGGCCATTGCGGCGCGAGACGCTGCGCGGCATCGCGACAGCGTGCGAGCAGGCCGGTCACGTCGCCGTTGGCTGCGCCCGTTTGCAGATGCCGCAGGAACCACAGCGCCGAACGTTCGACGAGCCGCGCGACCTCCGCGAACATGCGCGCCTGCACGTCGTCGGCGACGCGGTTGTCGAGCGCGTCGATGCTGCGCCAGATCTGATCGAGATCGAACACGTCGCGCGCCATGATGCACGCGCGCACGATGTCGCCGGGCTGCGCATCGGTCTCCTCCATCAGCCGATGCACGAACTCGCAGCCGACGCGATTCACGAGCGCATTGGTCAGATGCGTCGCGAGGATTTCACGGCGCAGCGGATGGCGCTGCATCGGCTCGCGGAAACGCTCCCGCAGCGGCTTCGGAAAGTACTCGATCAGCATGTCGCTGACGAGCGGGTCCTCCGGCATCGACGATTCGAGCAGCGCGTCGTAGAGCCACATCTTGCTGTACGCGAGCAGCACCGCGCGCTCGGGTGTCGTCAGTCCCTGCTTCGCGGCCGCACGCTCGGCGACGTCTTCGTCGGTAGGCAGAAACTCGATCACGCGATTGAGCCGCCCCGCCTTCTCCAGATAGCGCATCAAACGCGTTTCGGCATCGAGCAGCTCGACGCCGAAGCGGCCCGCGATCGACAAGGCCTGCGTCTGGTAGTAGTTGTCCGTCAGCACGAGCAGACCGACTTCATCGGTCATTTCTGCAAGCAGCGCATTGCGCTGCTTCTCCGTCATCTCGCCATCGGCGACGACGAGACCCAGCAGAATCTTGATGTTGACCTCGTGATCCGAGCAATCGACACCGGCCGAATTGTCGATCGCATCGGTATTGATGCGGCCGCCGTGCTGCGCGAACTCGATGCGGCCGAGTTGCGTCAAGCCGAGATTGCCGCCCTCGGCCACCACCTTGCAGCGCAGGTCGGCACCGTTCACACGGATCGCGTCGTTCGCGCGATCGCCCGCCTGCTGGTTGGTTTCGCGGCTCGCCTTCACGTAGGTGCCGATGCCGCCGTTATAAAGCAGATCGACCGGCGCCTGCAGAATCACCCGCATCAGCTCGGCCGGCGAGAGCGCCGCCGCGCTGGTGCCGAGCGCCGCCTGCACCGCCGGCGACAACGGAATCGTCTTCGCGCTGCGAGGGAACACGCCGCCGCCCGCCGAGATCAACGACGGATCGTAATCGGCCCAGCTGGAGCGGTCGAGCATGAAGAGCCGCGCACGCTCCGCCATGCTCGCGGCTGAATCGGGATTCGGATCGAGGAAGATATGGCGGTGATCGAACGCAGCGAGCAGCTTGATATGCGGAGACAGCAGCATGCCGTTGCCGAACACGTCGCCCGACATGTCGCCGACACCGACCACCGTGAAGTCCTGGCTCTGCGTGTCGACGCCCATTTCGCGGAAGTGCCGCTTGACCGACTCCCACGCGCCGCGCGCGGTGATGCCCATTTTCTTGTGGTCATAGCCGACCGAGCCGCCCGACGCGAACGCGTCGTCGAGCCAGAATCCGTATTCCTGCGAGATTGCATTCGCGTAGTCGGAGAACGTGGCCGTGCCCTTGTCGGCGGCGACGACCAGATACGGGTCGTCGGGATCGTGGCGCACCACGTCAGGCGGTGGCACGACGTCGGTGGCCGCCAGATTGTCGGTTACGTCGAGCAAGCCGCGCAGGAAGGTCTGATAGCACGCGACGCCTTCGCGCATCCACGCATCGCGCTCGCTCTGCGGCGGCGGATTCTTGACGACGAAGCCGCCCTTCGAGCCGACCGGCACGATCACGACGTTCTTCACCATCTGCGCCTTCATCAGGCCAAGCACTTCCGTGCGGAAATCCTCGCGCCGATCCGACCAGCGCAGGCCGCCGCGCGCGACGCGCCCGCCTCGCAGATGCACGCCCTCGACACGCGGCGAATAAACCCAGATCTCGAACATCGGCTTCGGTTCGGGCAGGCCGGGCACCTGCGCGGGATCGAACTTGAACGACAGGTACGGCTTCGGTTGCCCCTGAGCGTCGTGGCGGTAGTAGTTGGTGCGCTTGGTCGCCTTGATGACGCCGAGGAACTGCCGCAGGATGCGGTCTTCGTCGAGATTCGGCACCTGGTCGAGCGCGCTGTCGATCGACTCCAGACAGGCGTTGACGCGGGCTTCGCGTACCGCGCCGAGCGCCGGATCGAAGCGCGCGACGAACAGGTCTACGAGCATGCGCGCAATCGCCGGATTGCCGGTCACCGCGCGTTCGATATACGCATCGCTGAACGTCGAACCGACCTGGCGCAAGTACTTCGCGTACGCGCGCAGAATCGTCACCTCGCGCGCATTGAGCTGCGCGCGCAACACGAGGCGGTTGAAGTCGTCGCTTTCGATCGTGCCGGTCCAAACCTGCTCGAACGCCTGTTCGAACAGATCCTTGACCCGCTCGATGTCGAACTCCGCATCGTCCGCAAGTTCGAGGCCGAAGTCGTGGATCCACGCGGGCATCGCGCCCGGCGCCTCGATCAGATAAGGCCGCTCTTCGTCGACGCGCACGCCCAGATGTTCGAGCATCGGCAAGCTGCGCGACAGCGCGATCGGCATGCCCGCGCGATACACCTTGAAGCGGAACGCCCGCGGTCCCGATTCGATCGGCCGGTACAGGTTCATTGCGAGCCGCTCGCTGCCTTGCACGCGCTCGATCAGTTCGATATCGCGCACCGCCGTGCGCGCCGGATAGTCGTCGCGATAGCCGGCCGGAAACGAGTCAGTGTAGTGCTGCAGCAAACGGTTGCCCTGCTCTTCGCCGTACGCGTCGAGCAACGCGTCGGCCAGATCGTCCTGCCAGCGTCGCGCGACCTGCACGAGGCGCGCTTCGAGCTCGCGGGTATCGACGCTCGGCATGACCCCAGCTTTGGCATGGACGACGAAATGAATTCGCGCGAGCGTCGACTCCGACAGCAGCGGCGTAAATTCGACGTTCTCACCATTGAATGCGTCGGCGAGCAGGTTCGCGATGCGTTGCCGCAGATCGGTGTTGTACTTGTCGCGCGACACGAACACGAGGCACGACACGAAGCGATCGAAGCGATCTCGCCGCACGAACAGCCGCGTGCGCTGATGCTCCTGCAAACGCAGCACGCCGAGGGTGGTGTCGTACAGCTGGTCTTCGTCGGCCTGGAACAGTTCGTCACGCGGATAAGTTTCGAGCACCGTGACCAGCGATTTCGCCAGATGACCTTTCGGCAGGAATGCGGCGCGTCTGACGATATTCGCGCATTTGCGCCGCACGATCGGAATCTCCGCGGCCGACACGAAATAAGCGGTCGACGTATACAGGCCGATGAAGCGCCGTTCGCCCGTCACTTTGCCATCGGCGCCGCTCAGCTTGATGCCGACATAGTCGAGATAGCCGGGCCGGTGCACCGTCGCGCGCGAATTGGCCTTGGTCAGGAAGATCGGCGACGAGCCTGAGATGATCTCCGCAGCCGCCGGCGGCAACGGCGTAACTTCCGGCGCGCCGCCCGCACCCTGCGCATCGCGCAGAATGCCGAGACCGGAGCCCGCCACCGCCCGCAAACCATAGCCGCCGTCGAGTTGCACCAGTTCGTAATCGCGCTGGCCGAGGAACGTGAAATGATCGGCGACCATCCATTCGACGAACGCGCGCGCTTCGACACCCTCGGGACCAGTCTCGCGCGCCTTCATATCTTGAATCGTCTGCTTCGCGCGTTCGATGATCTTCGGCCAGTCCTCGACCGCCGCCCGCACGTCGCCGAGCACGCGGGCGATATCGTCGCGCAACGCGTCGAGTTTTGCGGCATCGCCACAACGATCGACTTCGAAATGGATGCACGAGGTCAGATGCGAGCGCGTATCGCCGGCTTCTTCGGCGCCCTGGCTCACGCGTGCGATGCTGCCGTCCGCCGCGCGCCAGATCCGAAACACCGGATGCACGACCGAATGCAGCGCGAGCCGATGGCGGTTGACCGTCATCGAGACCGAATCGACGAGGAACGGCATGTCGTCGTTGACGATCTCGATCACCGTGTGATCGGAATGCCAGCCATGCTGTTCGAGGATCGGGTTATATACGCGCAGCCGCTGCTCGCCCGGCACGAAGCGCTGCGCGGTCTGCCAGTGGGCGAGCGCCGCGCCGTACAGATCGGCGATTGAGCGGCTTTGCAGATCGCCTGTGTCGACGAAATCGTAATAATGCCGCAGGAAGGGTTCGACGATATTGAAGGTCGGTTCCGGCAACCGCCCCCGCGCAAATTCGACGACATCGTTCAGCAGGTGCGTGACGGCTTCTTCGTTCTTTGCTTGCATGATCGACTCCCCTGGCTGGCGGCAATGGTGAGTATCGCGTGATTCGCAGGCAACGTCTGACTTGGAATTATGCGCCTGCAGTGTGCGATGCGTCCGTTTCGCGAAGTCAGGTAATACCCGCTGACGGGTCGTCGAAGAATTGTCACAGTTGGCTTGGAAAGGGCCGCGTCGCTGCGGCGCGGCAATGCCGTGCGCGGCTCAACGTTCGGGCTTGGCCGGTGCGGGTCCCGGCGCCGCCGCATCGCTGTCCTCGGCGCGCTGAGTGAGCCATGCGCGAATCTGCGCGGCGGTCCACGCGGGATCGTCGTGCGGCAGATCATGGCCGGCCCATGGATGCTCGCGATGCGGCGCGCCCCACGCCCCCGCGAGCTTCGCCGAACAGACCGGGTTGACGAGCCCATCGGCTGCCGACGACAAAATCAGCAGTGCACACCCCGGCGCGGCGGGCGCCGCGCTAAAGCGGGCGGCCGCCCACAATTGCCGCAGCGCATTCGCGCGGCTCACCGGTGCGCTGCGGCGGATCGTGGTCCAAGCGGCGAGATCCGCGCCCAAGGTGTCGAGGTTGTTGCACGTGAGGCGATGGATGCCGCTCTCGGCATCGGCCGCATCGCCCCAGTGGGCGGCGACGCCGAGCAGACCCGGCCAGGCCGACGGCCGCAGCCGCTCGTGCATGCGGCTGAATGGCCGCATGCTCGTATTGATCAGCACGAGCCGTTCTATTTCGCCGGGATGACGCTGCGCCCAGTCGGTCGCGACCATGCCGCCGAGCGACATCGCGATCACGTTGTAAGGACCCGGCACGCCCGTTTCGCGCGCCGACTGCCGCACGAAGGCGACGATGCCCGTGACGCTCGCGGGCGCGCGCCGCCGCACGTATTCACCGTTGCCGGGCAGATCGAGCAGCAGCAAATGGAGGCCGGTCGTGGTCGTTGCGTTGGGGGTGGCGGCGTCCGGGCTCTGGCCCAGGGTTTCGCGCAACGCCGCCGGCAAGCGCCCCCAATGCCGCGTTTCGCGCGTCAGTCCGCGCAGCAGGATCCATGTGCTCATTCGCGATCCGGCCTGTACCAGTGGTCGAGCGCGCTTTGCAGCAACTGCTCGCGCTGGTTGCCTTGCGGCAGCCAGCGCCGCGACGAAAACGCCGCGCGCGCGAGGAAGTCGAACAGGTTCGCGTGGCGCCGCAGCACGCGCGCGGTGCGATGCTCCATGACCGGATTGAACATGCCCTGCCGCGAAAACAGCTGGCGCGGGTTCTTCTTGATCCACAGCCACGAGCCGAGTTCGAGCGTCATCGGCAGGAAGATGTTCGGCACCGGCGTGCGGTCGTACGCGTAGTCCCACAGATCCCCGTGCAGCAGATACTGATGGCTTTGCGGCTCGAACGTGTAGCCGTGATGCGGATGCGCGTGTTCGAACATGCTCTTCAGCATGTACATTTCGGGAAGATGCGGCATCTGCTGGCGGGTCCGCGCGTACGGAAACCAGATGCTGTCGCTCCAGCCGTAACCGGAATGGCAATCGAGCGCGATGCTCAGCGGCCGCGCGGCGAGTTGCGTTTCGACCACGTGCAGCAGCGCGGCCGCCTCGACCTCCATCGGCTCGCCCGCGCGGCCGCGATACCACGGTAGCCACGCGCCGACGCGCTGGCCGCCCGCAAGCAGGGGCACACGCGCGTCGGCGTCTTGCGGAGCGTTGCGCATCAGGTCGACACCGCGCGGATTGGCGCGGGTCGCAGCCCACATGCCGCCGGGATTCGCGATCGGCAAAAAGATCAACCGGATGGACTGCAATTCACGCACCAGCAGTTCGTCCCATTCGAGCCGCGCGAGCAGCGAGCGCATATAGTCGAGCACGAGTTGCGAGCCGATTCGCTCGAGCCCGTGAATGCCGCCAAAAAAGCCAATGGCCGGCGCGAGCGGATCGGATGAACCGATGCTCGCGGTGTAGATGGAAAAGCGCCGGCTGCGTACCTCGGTCTCGCAGATCGCGCGGATTTCGAAGCTCGCCCTGCCCTGGTCGAGGATTGACTTGAGATCTTCATATTCGGCAAAACTGTCCGGAAGGAAGCTCAAAGGTGTCGGCATGACGGCGTGACCGGGGTGTCGGGATTTTTAAGGGCGGCCGGAAAACACGCACTATAGCCTGGCTGTGTGTCAGTAGGCGGGAGCGCCCAGCGCATTGGCAGTTGCGCAAGATCGAGTCTGGCGCCGCGGCGATGAGTGGTCAGGTGTCGGGGATAGGTGGGTCGTGCCGCGATTTTTAGAAACAGATGGGCAGATGCAAACGGTAGACGCAGATGGCGAACGCTGTGGATTCTTCGACATCGACACCAAGCGTGTCGGGAAACGAAAATCGTTGAACAATCGCGCACCATTCCAGCGCGCTTGTCGGCACTCGAGAGACACGGTTAGACGGTGCGAGCCGGGTCGAAGCGGCGGAGCATCCGAGTTCTCGCTAGATCGCTGATCGCAGGATGGAATTAAGGCAGGTCCTGATCCGCTAACCGGTGGCAGTCGCGAATGAAGGTCGCGACAAGGTTGTCGAGCATGGAAAGATGCGGTTCTGACAGGGATTCAATCGCTTTGCGGCTGGTGCGCAGCGGCCATGCCGTTTCGCGCGCTGTTGCGCGCCCCAGGACGAGCAGCAAGACGTCGAGGTCCAGTGCTCTGGCAATGGCGCGCAACGTACTGATCTTCGGGTCACACATCTCGCCGCGTTCCAGCGCAGATGGTGACGTTCGCAAGATTCGCGCGTCGGGCGAGTTCGCGTTGTGACAGGCCGAGCTCATGACGGCGATTCACGACAATCTCTTTCAGTACGATTTCTCTTACGCTTTATTGATTGCGTGATCTTTGCAGCAAGGCAGCCGCGCCGGTTACTGGTGACCTCGCCATCAATCACGAACAGTCCGCGCAGTACAAGCGGACCAGCAAGCTCGCGAGATTCCAGCCATCCGGCGCGGCAGACGCACAACCCCTGCCGCCCTTGCACGATGTTGAACTAAGCTGGATGAGGCCGAACGGCTTCGTGCTGACCGGCATCGAGTTCATCGGCGACTGAAAGCCCCGCCGAAGCGGGGGGTAGTTCCCTACTTGATAACTTTTATGGAACAGGCGGATCAAGCCGGTAAGCGCGAAGAGGTGTTGCAGTTGCTGGAGAAGATCGCGACGGAACGGCACAAGTGGCATCGTGGGGGAGCACCGCACGGCGTCAATCGGTGGATGCATGCGTAACCGCGAAAGGCCCGCTCTGCCGGGCCTTTCGCAGGAAAAACCCGGCTGAAGCGGGGTTCAACACGTAGCAGCAATGTTTAGTCCTTTAATACTTCCTGCAATTCCTTGACTCTATCTTGAGTGATATTTGCCATACACTCCCAAAAGTAAATATAGCGCTCGGCAGCCGCGCCCATCATGTAGGTTTCGGTGTAGCACTCGTTATCGCGGTACTGTGCCCAAGAGTCTTGTGACTTCAAAAAGTAAGGTAGAGCTAAGGGTTCGCCTTCTGCTTTAAGTGACCTGTCATTGCCTCCAATCTTGATTTTGGCCGATCGCAGGATTTTATCGAGTGCACGGGCCGCATGATCGAACTTGCGGTGCGAGCACTGCGCCAAGTCGTCATTGGTTGCATGCTCCCCAGTGTCACACATATGCGCCACATCGGTGGCGCTATGACCTGAAAAATACTGATCCGGTGACTTGAAATAGTGATAATCGAATTTCCCAGAATACACGGTCTTAGCGGGTGCAATGATCGGAGCGATCATGAACGCGACTATTAGGCTAGTGCGATGAATCATAGACCCCTGCCTCAAACATTTCCGCCTCACGGTGCCGACGCCGCAGTAACCCTCTAAGTGGTTGACCCTTAACCGTCGCGTACTGCCTCATCCTATCACCCACTTTGTTGTAATCACCAGTATTAACGAAATCGAGCAGACTGTCGCCATGATGCTGAAGGTTGTACATAAAGCACACAAGTGCATCGTATTCAAATTGAAACAGTGGAAGCCGAACTTTTCTATTGATCGTATTCTCCGCCCACTTGACGTCCTCCTTAAGTAGCGTCTCGGCCTGTGCTTCGCTTATTCCGTTCTGAAATGGCTTTTCCGATGCGGCGCCGGATATTTTTCCCAAATGAACAAGGTGCCCATATCCAACTGTTGCATTCCCGGTTTTACTGCCGTCCTTGTCGTACATGGTCGCGCTGAACTGTTCCCAACCTTTAAGAAACTCGGTTCCCTGCGCGGAAAATTTCCACGGCTTACACAAGCGCGAAGAATATACAGTGACATTTGAATTTGGATCAGTATTGGTTATGCATTCGTGTAGCGGGTCAGTCACATTTGCTCCGTTGTATGAGTTATTTTCGCGTGAGAATTGTTAGACAGACTCCCGGTGTCCAAGATAGATACGCAACGCTTGCGCGCCATTCGTCTTGTGCCGCTGCGTACGTCCCATGGAATCAGTGACACCGCGCGTTAGGAAACCTCGCCACTCGATCGTGTAATCCGTGTCGGCGAGTGGCAATCCGTTGACATCGCGAAGCGTGAACTGTTCATCGAACGGGCCCGCAGATCGATTGCGACAGCGGCATTCGTCGTCTTGCCCTAAAGCCCGCGTCATGTCGTAACCGGTTGGGAGAGCCCTGATCGCATTAATTGAAATCCACTCTCCGGTTTTCTTGTTCGTCGTCATTGCGTGAGGCATATCAGTAAATCCTTTGTATATCTTGAATGTAATACGACAACCAAGACATTCCCGGCCATCTGATCCCTCGAACATATCCGAAAAGCCAGCCTTCATTTCTTCAATGATCTCCTTTGCGGAGCGCATTCTTTCGTACATTGGACATCCATAGGTTAATTGTCGATCTCAGACCATCAGACCTCGACCATGCGTAACACTGGCACCAGTGTCCCACGCGCTATGGTTCAGGTTGAAGCACACCCGCGAATAAACCATCCAAGATGCCGAGCCGTCAACCGCCTTAAATCGGGATAAGGGCGTTTTGACAACTATTTACGACTGTGTCCGGCATCTCGATTTCTATTGCATATTCCTGCTGGCGTAGGATGAAAGAATGGCGACATTGAGTCGCCCTTATCGTCATGCATTGAACCCGGTCAGTGCTTCGTTGAGGAAGGGTTCGTAACGGCCACTCTGTCGTTGACGCCTCGCGCCGTGTCGTCCGGTGAGAGTCGCCATGCCGGCGCGCCCCGCGTATCGGGAGCATTAAGGACGACGACAAACGACGCAATGTTGCCTCGCCAAGAGTCAACACGAGCGAGTGCGCACGTCTGCACGCAAATCATGTCATCCGTATGTCCGTTCAAATCATTGACTTCAAGCTGACTTCGTTCTGCCATCCTGACGACACATCACCCCCGCGGATAATTCGACCCGAAAACATGTAGTCGTCTAGACGTTGCGATGCCTTCACTCAACCGTCACAGTCGCTTTCTAGAATGAGCCCCACACATGCCGGCAGTGTCCGGATGCATCGAGGGAATACAGATGGAAGCGATCCGGGAAGCTATTCGAATCGAACGTTTGAGCAAAACGTTCGGCAACGGCCGTAAAGCGCTCGACGAAATCGATCTGCGCGTCGCGCCCGGTGAAATGGTCGCGCTGATCGGCGCGTCGGGCTCGGGCAAATCGACGTTGCTGCGGCATATCGCGGGCTTTACCGCGTCGGACGCGCAGCCGTCGCAGATCGAGATTCTCGGCCGGCCGATCCAGCAGAACGGCCGCATCGTGCGTGAAGTGCGCAGCATTCGCCGCGACATCGGCTTCGTGTTCCAGCAGTTCAATCTGGTGAACCGGCTGTCGGTCGAAACCAACGTGCTGATCGGCGCGCTCGCACGCCTGCCGTGGTGGCGGCGTCTCTCCGGCCGCTTCCCGCGGGCGGAGCGCGCGTTGTCGCTGGCCGCGCTGCACGAGGTCGGCATCGGCGAGCATGCGCGCGAGCGGGCCGCGAACCTGTCGGGCGGTCAGCAGCAACGGGCCGCCCTCGCGCGGGCGCTGGTGCAGCGCGCGCAAATCGTGCTCGCCGACGAGCCGATCGCGTCGCTCGATCCCGAGTCGTCGCGCCGCGTGATGGACATGCTGCAAGCGCTGAACGTCGAGCATCGGATCACGGTGCTGGTGTCGCTGCACCAGGTCGACATCGCGATGCAGTACTGCCCGCGCACGGTCGCACTGCGTCGCGGCAAGGTGGTCTATGACGGCCCTTCCAATGCGCTGACGCCGGCGCTGCTAAAGAAACTCTACGGCGACGATGCGCGCGAACTGTTCGACGACGCGACACACGACGCCGACGACACTCACGACGCGCCCGACGCCCCCGACACCGGCGCCCCCGCGCGGCCGGACACCGGCCCCGCCGCCGCGCGCTACCCGTTCGCGCTGAACGCCGCGCCGTCGAACTGAATCGCGCACGCCATCGCGCCCTCTTGTTTCTCTCCATCACTCAACCGGACCTCAACCGATGAAACTCCTGCGCTCCCTGATCACGCTCGCGGCCGGCGCTGCCGCTTTCACCTGTGTCGCCGCGGCCCACGCCGAGGACATCAACCTCGGCATCATCTCGACCGATTCGTCGGCGGTGCTCAAGCAACGCTGGGAACCGCTGATCGATGACATGAAGAAACAGACCGGCCTGGACGTAAAGGCATTCTTCGCGACCGACTACGCGGGCATCATCGAAGGCATGCGCTTCAACAAGGTGCAGGTCGGCTATTTCGGCAATGCGTCGGCGATCGAAGCCGTCGATCGTTCGAATGGCGAAGTATTTGCCAAAGTCGAGCACGCGGACGGCCAAAGCGGCTACTACTCGCTGCTGATCACCAATGTGAACAGCCGCTTCAAGACGCTCGACGACGTGTTCAAGGACACCAAGAGCGTCACGCTCGGCTTCGGCGATCCGAACTCGACCTCGGGCACGCTGGTGCCGGGCTACTACCTGTTCGCGAAGCACAACGCGCCGGTCAATACGTCGTTCAAGAGCGTGCTGCCGTCGAGCCATGAGGCGAATCTTCTGGCCGTCGTCAACAACAAGATCGACATCGCGACCAACAACAGCGAGATGATGGACACGCTCAAGCAACAGCATCCGGACAAGTACGCGCAGGTGCGCGTGCTGTGGACCTCGCCGCTGATTCCGTCGGACCCGCTGGTGTGGCGCAAGGATCTGCCTCAAGCGACGAAGGACAAGCTGCGCACATTCTTCCTGAACTACGCGAAGACCGATCCGCACGAAAAGGCGGTAATGGCCGCCATCACCGGTTACAGCGGCTTCTCGGCATCGTCGGATCAGCAACTGCTGCCGATCCGCCAGATCGTGCTGTTCCAGCAGAAGCAGAAGATCGAGAACGATACGCATCTGTCCGATAGCGACCGCAAGACGCAATTGGCCGCGCTCGACGCGAAGCTGAGCGCGCTCGGCGCCGCACAGCCGAAGCAATGAACACGACCGATCTGATCGTGTCGCCGGCGCGCGCGAGCGAAGCGGCCGCCGCGCAGGCGGCGCAATCGAAAGATCGTGCCGGCAAGCGCAGCTGGTGGTCGTTGCTCGGTTGGATCGCGGTGCTTGCGGTGCTCGGCGGCGCGTGGCACGGCGCCGACATGCGTCCGCTCGATCTGCTCGGCGACTCCGCCAACATGGGCGAGTTCGCGGCGGACTTCTTTCCGCCCGACTTCACCGAGTGGCGCACCTACTTGCACGAGATGTACGTGACGCTGGCGGTCGCGATCTGGGGTACCGCGCTTTCGCTCGTCTGCGCGGTGCCTTTTGGACTGATGTCCTCCCACAATCTCGCGCCGCAATGGGTACTGCAACCGGTGCGCCGCCTGATGGACGCGTGCCGCGCGATCAATGAAATGGTCTTCGCGATGCTGTTCATCGTCGCGGTCGGCCTCGGGCCGTTCGCCGGCGTGCTCGCGCTGTGGGTACATACGACGGGCGTGCTCGCCAAGCTGTTCGCCGAAGCGGTCGAGGCCATCGATCCGCGCCCGGCCGAAGGCGTGCGCGCCACCGGCGCGACGCGTCTCGACGAAATCGTCTACGCGGTGCTGCCGCAAGTGCTGCCGCTGTGGATCTCGTACGCGCTGTATCGCTTCGAGTCGAACGTGCGCTCGGCGATGGTGGTCGGCATGGTCGGCGCGGGCGGCATCGGGGTCGTGCTGTACGAGGCGATCCGCTCGTTCAACTATGCGCAGACGGCCGCCGTGATGATCATGGTGATCGTCGTCGTGACGGTGATCGACCTCGGCTCGGCGTGGTTGCGTGAGCGGGTGATCTGAACATCGTTGGAGCGCACCGCGCTTCAGTTCTGAAAGACAACGGGCAAAGCGTACGGCGCTTTGCCCGTTTTTCATTGTCTCCCCGGTTCACATTTGCCTTCGACTTGCCGACAGCACACTTCCCTGGAAAGTCTTCCGCCAGCCAGCAACGCCTCGTCCCCTTTTCCGCGCCGGGCTCCTGGTGTATTTATGGAGGCGAGAAAGTACATAGGACTATCCAATCGACCGTCGGCTACTGGTAAAGTCCTCTTCAGATATTCCGATTCTCGCAACGCGCGACGATCGTGTCGCTGCGGCGATGCCCTGCTCGGCCTTGGAACGTATGACAAACGTAGCTATGCGCGGCACCCAGCGTCTGGCGGTCATCGCCGCCCCGAGCCTGTTGCTGGCCGGGTGCGTGCTGCGCGGCGCGCCATCGTTCGAGATCTTCGGCGCGTACTTCCCTATCTGGCTGCTCGGCGGCGTGATAGGCCTGCTCGCGGCGCTGCTCGCCCATCGCCTGTTCGTTGCGACCGGCTGGGCATCGATCGTCCCGCTTCAGCTTTCCGTCTGCCTCGCGATCGGACTCACGGTCGCGGTGCTCGTCTGGCTTTCGGGCACAGGACACCTGCTATGAAAATGGCCGGCACATCGAGGGCTCCGCTCAAAGGCCGCCTGATCGCGGGCGCGATTATTCTGATCGGCCTCGCGGCCGCGTATTTCGCCTACGACCGCACGACGCGCTTCCCCTCCACCGACGACGCGACGATCGACGCCGAGGTCGTGCATATCGCGACGCCGGTCGGCGGACGCATCGTCAGGCTTGCGGTGCAGGAAAACCAGCGGGTCGCACAAGGCGACCTGCTGTTCGAAATCGATCCCGTGCCGTACCGCCTCATCGTCGCGCAGGCGCGGGCCGATCTCGAGCTCGCCCGCGCAGCGCTCGAAACTCGCCGCAGGACGATCACGGGCGAGCGCGCCAACGCGGCGGTCGCCGGCGATCAAGCCAACAAGGCGGCGCACACCTTCGCGCTCGCGACGCGCAACGTGGAGCGCCTCACGCCGCTGGCGGCGAAAGGCTACGTACCGGCCCAGCAGCTCGATCAGGCGCAGGTTGCGCAGCACGAAGCCGGGCTGTCGCTGAGTCAGGCGCGCGAGCAGAAGCAGGCGAGCGCCCAGACGATCGGCGACGATGCCGATGCGATCGCCGCCGTGCACGCGCGCGAAGCCGCGCTCGCGCTCGCCCAGCACAATCTCGATGAAACGGTGGTGCGCGCGCCGCACAACGGCTACGTCACCGGCCTTTTCGTGCTGGCCGGTGAAACGGTCGCACCGAATCAGTCGATCTTCACCCTCGTCCACGCGGACGAATGGTTCGCTGTCGCGAACTTTCGCGAAGGCGCACTCTCACGGATCGCGCCTGGCGATTGCGCGACCGTGTATTCGATGATCGACCGCAGCCAGCCGATTCACGGCAAGGTCGTCGGCATCAGCGCAGGGGTCTCCGATACGGATCGGCTCAACCTGCCGCGCTCGCTGCCGCTGGTGCAGTCGTCGGTGAACTGGGTGCGGGTCGCGCAGCGCTTCCCGGTGCGCGTGCTGCTCGACGAACCGGCCGAGCGACTGGTGCGCGTCGGCGCGAGTGCGATCGTCGAGGTGAGGCATGGCGCGGCGTGCCGTTGATATGGACAGCGCGGCCGCCGCCGGTTACGTCGAGCGTCCGCTGCGGCCCGCCGTCGCCGACCTGTTGAAACTCCTTGCGCCTTTTCCCGGACGCGCCGCGACCGCGGCACGCGTCGCGCTGATCTGCGCACTGACGGTATGGGTGACGAGCGCGTACGGCACGCCCGAAGCGGCATTGTCGGCCTACATCGTGTTCTTCATGATCCGGCCCGACCGGACCACCAGCTTCGTGACCGGCGTGGCGCTTCTGGTGCTCGTCAGCATGGTAATCGGCCTCGTGCTGGCCGTGGCCATCGTCGTGGTCGACTATCCGCCGTTGCGCGTCGCGGCCATGGCCTTGCTGTCGGCGAGTCTGCTGTTCGTCACGTCGGCAAGCAAACTACGGCCGGTGGGCGCCATCGTCGCGATGATCGTCGGCTTTGCGCTCGACCAACTGGGCCGCGTGCCGGTCGGCGAACTGGCGACTCGCGCGCTGCTGTATGCGTGGCTGTTCGTCGCGATTCCCGCCGGTATGTCGGTCGCAGTCAGTCTCGTGTGCGCGCCGTCGCCGCGTCGGCTCGCGTCGCGCGAACTGGCCGAACGTCTGCGCCTCGCCGCGCGTGGGCTGCGCGAACCCGCCGCCACGCGCGATGCGCTCGACGCGGCGCTGCGCAAAGGCAACGCGGAGATCGGCTCGTGGCTGAAGATGTCCGCTCTGGAAGGAACGTCGCTGCGAGCCGATGTCGTTGCGCTCCAGCGTGCCGCAGTGTCGAGCGTCATGCTGCTAGCCGCGGTCGCCCTCGCGTGCGGCGAAGCGTCGGCGCGCCTGCCGGCTTCGTTCGTCGAACCGATCGCGACTACGCTGGACGAGATGGCGCGTATGCTCGACGCTGGCGGCTACCCGGTCGACATCGAACTGACGTTGCCCTCGTCGGCGCCGCTCACTCCGCTCGCACGTGCGGTAGCCGACACGTTCCACGACACGATCACGCGGTTTGCCGAGCCCACTGTCGAATCCGAAGCCGCGCACGACGCGCCCTCGCAACCAGCGCCGCCCGCGCCGCATGCCGGGTTCTTCACCGCCGACGCTTTCACGAATCTCGACCACGTCCGCTACGCGCTGAAGACCACCGTCGCGGCGATGTTCTGCTATCTGCTGTATTCGCAGCTCGACTGGCCCGGCATCCACACCTGCTTCATCACTGTCTACGTCGTGTCACTCGGCAGCACCGCCGAGACCGTCGAGAAACTGGCGCTGCGCATCGCCGGCTGTATCGCCGGCGCGCTCGCGGGCACCGCAGCGATCGTGTTCCTGATGCCCGCGCTGACCTCGATCGGCGAGTTGATGGCGGTCGTGGCCATCGGCGCGGGCTTGTCGGCGTGGGTTGCGTTCGGCTCGCCGCGCATTGCGTATGCGGGTTTTCAGATCGCGTTCGCGTTCTTCCTCTGCGTGATCCAGGGCGCGGAGCCCGCCTTCGATCTGACGATCGCGCGGGATCGCACGATCGGCATCCTGATCGGCAACGTAGTCGTCTATCTGGTGTTCACACGGGTGTGGCCGGTCAGCATCGCCGCGCGCGTCGAACAGGCGCTGGCCGCACTGCGCGAGCAATGGGCACGCCTTGCCGCGCCCGGGTACGCCGGCACGCGACGCGCCGACGTGGTGGCTGCGCTGGCCCGCGGCCGCGCGCTGCGCGAGGATGTTGCGCTGATGCATTACGAGCCGTCGTGGGTGCGGCCTGGACCACAGTGGCTCACCGCGCACCACCGCGAATTGGCCGGCCTCGCCGCGCTCGAAGCGCCGATGCTGCTGCTCGTCGAACGGCGGCCCCCCGCCGCGACGATCGAAGGCTGGCTGCAACGGCTCGCGGCCGTCGCGCATGGGCAAACGACCCGCGTCGATGCAACGACCACGACGCAACGGCCGGCGCCCGACGTCACCGACCCGCCAAGGGCCGCGCTGCAAAGTCTCGGCGACGCACGCCTTGACGAATTCGAACGCGCGGCGTCCGCCGACGCGGCAAAGGAGTAGTCGAATCATGCGTCGACTCAACCCGCCCATCGCGCTGGCGATATTCGTCGCGGCAGGCTTGAGCGGGTGCGCGACTTCATCGCTCGACATGGCGCCCGACAGCTCCGCGACGCCGTGGCAGCCACAGACCGATGCAGCCGGCGCCATCGTGCCGGGCGCACACGCGCCGGGTGCGCCGTCGGCGTCGACCACGCCCCGCTATCAGCTGCCCGCCAATCCGGCGCTCGCCGCCGTGCCGCCGCCACCCGCGCTCGATCCCTCGCACGCGTACGAACTGCCCGAGTTGATCGACATCGCGGAGTCGGCCAATCCGTTGACCCGCATCGCGTGGAACGATGCGCGCAACGTGGCGCTCGCGGCCGGCATCGCGAAGAGTGCTTATCTGCCGCAATTGTCGGTCGCGGCGATGGCTCACTACACGGGCGGCAAAAGTTCGGACACGTCGCAGCTCGGTCAAGCGTCGATCAGCGGCGAGACGCACGGCGTGACCTCGGTGCTGTCGCTGGAGTGGCTGCTGTTCGATTTCGGCGGGCGGGCCGCACGTGTCGAGGCCGCATCGCAGGCCTCGGTGGTCGCCAACATCGGCTTCACCGCAATCCATCAGCAGGTGATCTACGACGTTAGCGTCGCGTTCTACGCGTACCAGAGCGCCCGCGCTCGCCTCGGCACCGCAAAGCAAAGTGTCGCGAACGCCGACGCGATTCTGTCCGCCGCGCAATCGCGCTATCAGCGTGGGGTGGGCACCGTGATCGAAGTGGCCCAGGCTCGTCAGAACTTCGCGCAGGCAAAACTCGGCCTCGTGCAAGCCGAGGGGGCCGAAAGCAACGGTTACCTCGCATTAATCTCCGCGATGGGCATCTCTCCACTCGCCAAACCCGCGATCGCCGACATGCCTACCCACACACTATCGCCGGCGATGAGCGAGCCGATCGACCGGATCGTGGCCACGGCGATCGCGCGGCGTCCGGACGTGCTGAGCGCCTACGCGGCGGAACGCGCGAACCTTGCGAAGATCAAGGCGGCCGAGTCCGACTTCAAGCCGAAAGTGTTCCTGTCGGCGTCGGCGGCGTACAACACGAACAGTTCGTCGATTTCGGCGGTGCCAGGGATCGGCCAGCAATTGCCGACCGTCAATCTGAGCGGCAACCGTTATGGCGGCACCGTGGTGGTCGGCGTGTCGATTCCGCTGTATGACGGTGGCTTCCGCTCGGCCGTGCTCGCACAGGCACGCAACGACGCCGACAGCGCATCGACCCGTCTCACGCACAGTCGCGAAGAGGCAGTGCGGCAGATCGTCGGCGCGCAGAACGCGCTGCAAACGAGCCTGAGCGCGCACACCGCCGCGAAGGAGCTGCTCGCCGCCGCGCAAACGACCTACGACGCCGCGTTCGACGCCTATCGCCACGGCGTAGGTTCGATCACCGATGCGCTGCTCGCGCAGAACCAGTTGCTGGCCGCGAAGAATGCCTACGCGGACAGCTATAGCGGCGCGCTGTCGGCGGCGGCGGCGCTTGCGCTCGCGACGGGTTCGATCGATGCTCCGGCCGGTGCGGGCGCGGACTCGCCGCTGGACGCGCCTGTCAACTGACGCCGCGCTGCTGCGTCGTCCCTCTTTGCCGCCGTGCATCTGCCGAAGTCACGCTGAGCGACGGTCGCGAATTCGGGCATTTGACGATGTCTAGTCAACGCGTGTAATTCACCACCGGCACGGAATAAGAAGTCGGCGCGAAATCGGTCCGGCCGCCGCGCTGCGACGAACCATTCGACGGCGCACCGTAGCCACTGTTCTGCGCAGCCTGGTTTTGCCCCGCGACCCTTGCTTCGGCCGCCTGGATATTGGCCGGATAGTCCATCGCATTCGCGTTGGACGGATCGTGCACCTGTGCGCGAGAGAGCGGCTGATTGGCCTGATTCGACTGCGCAATCGCCGCGACTGGCGCGGCAATCAGAGCGGCGATAACCCCTGCTTCGATCAGCGACCTGATGGACTTCATGATTTCCAACCTCCAGAGATGGCTTCATCCGATTGCCGCGGAGCTCGCGCGGCAGCAAAGCCAGTTTAGGAGCCGGTCAGGCCGCGCAGTAAGCCCTGAACCATGAATTCACTGTTGCCATAGCGACCACGATTCGAAGTCACCACGTTCCGGCGCGGCGTCAACGCGATGAACTACACTGATAACGCCAAACGACGCGCCACAGCCATCGCATTCGATCGAGGAGATAGACGCTCATGTCGCATCCCGTTGCCCTGCCGTCTTATCGCGACAGCGTGCGCGCCGAATGGGTCGACTACAACGGCCACATGCGCGACGCGTTCTACCTGCTGATCTTCAGTCTCGCGACCGACGAACTGATCGATCTGATCGGCCTGCCCGATGCGGTGCGCAAAGAGCGGCATCGATCGATCTACACGCTCGAAGCGCATGTCAACTATCTGCATGAAATCAAACGTGGCAGGCCGGTGCGTGTCGACATGCGCGTGCTCGGCTACGACGCGAAACGTATGCATGTCTACTTCGAAATGTTTGCGCTGGACGCGACGCAAAGCCAGCGCACCGGCCCCGTCGCCGCTGGCGAGCAGATGCTGCTGCACGTCGATACCAGCGGACCGCGCGGCGTCGCTTTCGATCCGGACGTCAAAGCGCGCGTTCACGAACTCGCGCAATCTCATGCGGCATTGCCGCCGGCGCGTTTCGCGGGACGTGTGATCGCATTGCCCTGCGCAACGCAACGGGAAACGCAATCCGAACGGAGTGACCATGCTTGAGCCGGAAATCGCCGCGTTTATCGAACGAGCCAGTGCGCTCTATCCGTCGCATCACACGGCGATGACGACGCGCGAGCAGCGCGAACTGTACGACCGTTACGCTGCCACGCTGACGCCGCCGCTGCCCAGCGAACTCACCACACAGGACGCAGGCTTTCGCACCGACGCGGGCCATGCGATCCCGCTTCGGCTCTACCGGCATCGAGCGAAGGCAAGCGAACACGGCACGAACCGCGGCACGGTGCTGTATTTTCATGGCGGCGGATTCGTGCTCGGCTCGCTGAACAGTCATCAGATGGTGACAGCGCGCCTCGCCGCGGACACCGGCCTCGACGTGATCGCGGTCGACTACCGGCTCGCGCCTGAGCATCGCGCGCCGGCCGCGCACGACGACTGCCTCGAGATCACGCGTGCCGCGTTGACCAACCGCCTGCCATTCGATCTGCCTGACCACGCCGGATTGCAACTCGCCGGCGATAGCGCCGGCGGCACGCTCGCGGCAAGCGTCGCGCTGCGCTTGCGCGACAACGGCGTGAGCGGGGTGCGCGGCATCGCGCTGGTTTATCCGATGCTCGGCACCGAGCCGCAACTACCCGCGCGCGACACCGAGGCCAATGCGCCGATGCTGACGCTCGCGGACGTGCATAAGTTTCGCAACGCGTACTGGGGGACAGGCGGGGAAAACAGCGGAGCAAGAGACGAAGAGAAAGGCGACCGCACGCCCGGCCCCGCATGGACGATCCCGCTCGCCGCAAGCCGCTTCGACGGACTGCCGCCGACGCTGGCCATCGGCGCCGAGCACGACCCGCTACGCGACGACGCGCGCGTGTTCGTCGAGCGGATTCGCGAGGCTGGTGGAGATGCCCGGCTGCTGATCGGCACGGGGCTCGTGCATGGATGCTGGCGCGCGCTCGAAACGAGCCCAGGCGTGCAGGCCATGCACAGGGCTGTATGCGATTTTCTCCGCGAACACGCGGGCCATTAGCGCGGCGACACTGACCGCCGCGCCCAGTGCGCTACCGCGCGGGTCAGCGATTGCGCTCAGCGCGCCACTGCGCGAACGTGACCAGATCGAGGCCGACCTCGCCCGGCTCGATGCGGGTCCAGCCGAAGAACGCGTCGTCCCAGCCGGGAATGCTTTGCGGCGTCAGCGGCCGGAACTTCATGCCGGAACGATACGCGAGGTCCGGCCAGAACAGCGGCATCACCTCGCGGGTGGCGAGCTGGCGCAGCAGGTCGGACGGGCCACCCTCGTCGGCGACGATTTCGCCCTGCGAGATCCAGTCGTTCTCGGCCCACGCGACGAATACGCTCGGGTTGCCCGCGGCGTCGAACATCAGGATCACGTTCTGCTCGGGCCGCCAGTAGTACTCGACGATGCCCTGCGCGGCCACCACTTCGTCGATCACCTTGCGGGTGCGCGGATCGCAGTAGGTCATGCCGTTTTCACCGAGCGCGAGCCAGCCCGACTCCCCGCAATGGCGGCTCTTTGCGTCCTTCAGGAAATGGGTGAGGCGATTGGCCGAATCCGCATCGGTCTTGCGCAAGTACAGATCGACGATGCCGGCGTTGAACGCTTTCACCGCGACGGTTTCATCGGCGACGCCGGTGAGCAACACCTTCGCGCAACGCAGATGCGAGATCGACGACAGGAATTCGACGCCGCCGATGCCCGGCATGTCGTAGTCGACGACGACCGCCGCCACTTCCTCGAAGCGCGACGGCCGCGCGACGATGTCGCGTTCAGCCGAGGTCTCGACGAAGCGCTCGACACCCGGCTCGCTCAGACACGCCGACGCCGCTGCGAATTCGAGCGAATTCTCGCGCGCATGCTGGCGGATATAGTTGAGGGCCGCTTGCGGCCGCGTGAAAAACAGGTTCGTGTAGGTGCCCGGAAAAAACCGGCGAAGCGCGTCGAGGTAGCTGTCGTTGTCGTCGACGAAAACCACCGTGGACGGATAAAAAACGGGAGGTCGAATAAAGTTGTTCATATCTTCACGTGTTTCCCACGCCGCCGCGAACGCGCCAGACCGACCGGTCGGTTGATCTGGCGTTTCGCAAAGCGACTTCCCAAGGTATGCCGGGCAATGTGTCGCCCGCGGGTCCGCATGATCAATGGGTTCTTGTCGCTACTTCCGGTCACCGCCTGCCGTCGCCGCTATCGACGCTGTTCGTGCATCTCGGATCGCCCCATTCTGGCGGCCCTGCCGGCATGTGCACTGCGAGCCAGTCGCTGCAAGTCACATTTACACGCCGGATAATCGAACTGTGGCAGCCGGTCGTCTGCAATGGTTCGTATAGTACAGGCTCCGGGCATTGGCGGCACAACTTAAATCGCTTTCCTACAAGCGCCTACCGCGCAAATGCGGCGCGACTGATCGATCGAAAAGAAAACCGCGGAACACGGAAAAAATGCCCGCTTCGCTCGCGTCGGCCAAGCCTATCGCGGCAGGCGTGCGCCGTTCCGGTGCCAGGTCCGATCAGACATCTACATCATGACGCGTCGCAATATGCCGACGAGAAGCGTCGATGGCGAAATGGTCGTTTATCATCAGTCAATCGCAGTTGCTTAATGGTTGTTGCTTAGATATGACGAATACCGGGAAGATGATGATAGTTGGGCTGCTCGTGATCGATGCGGGCGTCGCCGGTTATCTGCTGTACCCCAGGGACGATCAGGTGCCGGCCGTGACCGGCTCGGTGACTCGCAGCGTCACCGGCACGGTGGAATCGCAACCGCAGACGGACACGGCACGTGCCATGGGCGGCAGCATGAGGCCGGCGCAACCGGTGAGCCCGCCCGCGCCGCGGGCGGACATCGCGAACAACGCCCCGATCACGCCGCAATCGGCGGCCCCGCGGACGGAGTCGGCTGCTCCAGCGCCACCCGCTCCGGCCCAGGCTCAGGCACTCGCCCCGGCACCGCCTCCAGCTCAGGCGCAAGCTCCGGCACCCGCTCCCGCACAGTCCCTCCCCGCAACAGCGGCCGCCCCCGCGCCGAGCGTCACGCCCGATGCCGGCCAGACCGCCAGCGGCCGCATCGACAACGCAGCGCCGGCTGCGGGCAATCCGGCCGCGGTCGCGCGCGAGCGCTCGAAACCGCAGTCGTACGCACAGCAAAAAGCCCAATCGAGGCCACAGTACGGGCCGCGCATCGACCAGACGACCCAAGGCCGCCGGCGCGACGACACGCACCCGAACGGCGCCAACCCCGTCGCCGCGATGCTGACGGATCAGCTGGTCAAGGAATCGGCGAAACCCGACCCGTCGCTGCCGATGCCGTCTGGCGTCACCGTGCCGATGCCGTCTGACAATGGCCCCGGACCTGGCCCGGGTGTCGGCCGCGGCAGCACGAATCCGGTCGCGTCGGCGATGACCGATAAGCTCGTGCGCGAATCGTCGAAAGTGGGACCCACTCAGGGGTCCACTCAGGGGCCCACTCAGCCCCCGGCTGAGCCGCCGATCCTCAACAAACCCTGAGCGACGCCGGGCTCACGGCCGCGACGCCACCTCGTCGAGATGCGCGAGCAGATCGGCCGGATCGTCGTAGACGCGCAGCGCGCCCGCGCGCTCCAGTTCCTCGGTGCCGTAGCCACCCGACAGTACGCCGACGCCGAGCGAGCGGCAGCGGCGCGCGGCGAGCATGTCCCAGATGCTGTCGCCCACCACGACCGTGTGCTCGATCGGCACGCCGAGCCGCTCGGCCGCGGCGAGGAACAGATCGGGATCGGGCTTCGCGTATTTGACGTCGTCGCGCGTGACGACGACCGCCTTGGCCGGATCGACGCCGAGCGCCGCCAGATTCAGCGACGCGGTTTCCATCCGCCCGCTCGTCGCGACGGCCCACGGCGTGCCGGCTTGCGTCAGCGCGGCGAGCAATTCGCGCGCGCCCGGCAGCGGGCAGACCTGCGCGCGCATCCGCTGATAGGCGGCCGCATGCGCATGCCGAAGCCGTTCGGCGCGTTCGACGCTGATCTCGCCGTGGGTCTCACGCAGCAACTGGTCCGTGAACAGCCCACCGCTCATGCCGATCTTGCGATGGATACGCCAGACGGACAGCGGGATACCCTCGCTGTCGAGCGCCTCTTTCCACGCCAGCACGTGCTGATAGACGCTGTCGACGAGCGTGCCGTCGAGGTCGAAAAGAAAGGATGTCTGGATACGCATGCCGGCCTCCGGTGATGATGGGTTCAGTCACTATGCCATGTGTCGATGAAGCGGCCAGGGCGGGCCGCCGCCTTTCAGCACGTTCCGGCACTAACGGATTTGCGCGAATTACCACGGATTCGCGCGTATTTCCCCCGATTTCGCCGTCCCCTCGCCCGGCGCACACCCGAGCACGGTAAGCTTCGCCCCTTCGTTGTTTGGCCGGCGACGCCACCGGCACGCTCAGCGGCTCGCTGCGCCTCGACAACTACGAGGTCGACGAATTCGCAGGTCGCGGTCACGGTGGGCATGCGCCCCGCGTTCTAATGCGCGCGCGCCGCGACGGTGAGATGCCCTCACGACTGCGCCGCCGCGATCACCTGCGACGCGAGCGCATGATGCTGGCCGCGTCGCGAGCGGATCGCGTGAATCTCCTCGATTACGCCGTCCGCGCGGCCGAGCCAGCGCAAGCCCCGCAATAACGTGAGATCGTCGGCGCCGAGCTCCGCCAGTGGAAACACGCCGAGCCCGCGCGCCGCGAACACCGCCATCAACGCGCTGTCCTCGAATTCGCCGACGACGCGCGGCCTGATTCCCTGCGCCTCGAACCAGCGGTCGAGCCGCGCGCGCAGTGCGCCGTGGCGGGTCGGCAGCAGCACGGGCAGGTCCGCGAGACAGTGCGGAAAGCCGTCGCGCGCCGGCTTGCGCACGATCTGCGCGGGCCCGTACCAGTCGACCGGCGAGCCCGCGACGCGCTGGCTCAGCACGCGCAGGTCCGCGCCGTGCGGCGCAGGCTGACAGGCGAGCACCAGATCGAGCCGATGCAGCGCGAGCTCCGACAACAGTTGCGCGGGCTCCCCCTCGTGACACAGCAGCCTTAGCGACGGCGTGGCTAGCACCGGCGCGAGCAACGCATGCGCGGCGAGCTTCGAAATCCCGTCCGACAAACCGACCGCGAGCCGCACCGACTCCGCGCCGCTCGTCTCGCGCATCTCGTCGAGCAACGCCTCGCCCAGCTGAAATATCTGCTCCGCGCGGTTGAACGCCTGCTCACCGGCTTCGGTCATCGCGACGCCGCGACCGGCGGGCTTCAATAGCTGGCGCCCGAGCGCTTTCTCGAGTTCGCGAACCTGCGCGCTGATCGTCTGCACGGCCATGTCGAGTCTCGCGGCCGCGCGCGCGAAGCCGCCCTCCTTCACGACGATCCAGAAGTAGTACAGGTGACGATAGTTGAGCATGCGGATCCGATACTTCGAAAAAACCGAAACGTCGTTCAGATTAGCACTGGTTCATTCGAACCGTGAACAGGCCGATGATGGCGGTTCCGCCGCTCGCGGCGCACTCGCTCGCCCCACCTCATGGACTCCCTGTTTGCACTCGTTGCCGATCCCGCCGCCTGGGCCGCACTGGTTACGCTGATCGTGATGGAAATCGTGCTCGGCATCGACAACCTGATCTTCATTTCGATCCTCAGCAACCGCTTGCCGGAAGCGCAACGCGCACGTACGCAGCGCATCGGGCTGCTGCTCGCGCTGGTGTTGCGGCTGATTCTGCTCAGCACCGTCGCGTGGATCGCGAAGCTGACCGCGGTCGCGTTCACGCTGTTCGATCATGGTTTTTCGTGGCGCGATCTGATCCTCGTCGCTGGCGGCCTGTTCCTCGTGTGGAAAGCGACCACGGAAATCCGTCAGCACATGATCCCCGATGACGAAGTCACCGCGAAATCGACCTCGACCGTACAGCTGACCGTGGCCGCCGCAATCGGTCAGATCATCCTGCTCGACATCGTGTTTTCGGTCGACAGCATCATCACCGCGGTCGGCATGACCGAGCACCTGCCGATCATGTTCGTCGCGGTGATCGTATCGATCATGGTGATGCTGTTCGCGGCGCAGCCGCTCGCGCGTTTCATCGATCGCAATCCGACCATCGTGATGCTGGCGCTGAGCTTCCTGCTCGTGATCGGCATGACGCTGATCGCCGATGGTTTCGGCTCGCACGTGCCAAAGGCCTATATCTACGCGGCGATGGCGTTCTCCGCGTTCGTCGAGGGGATGAACATGCTCGCGCGGCGCGCGAAGACGAAACGGCTGGCAAGCAACGAGGAGTAATGCCGTGATGAAATGCCCGGCGGCTTGGCGCAAGCAGCTTCCAGCCGCCGTTGGCGCGTTAGCGCGCCTTCCTGCGGGCGCCCTTGGCGGTCGTCGCGGCGCGCGGCGCTTCCTTCTCGACCGGTGCGCCGCCGTTCATCTGCTCGAGCCACGACAGCGTATCGACATACGACAGAAACTGCTTCAGATACCCCGGCGACAGCTCGCGCATCAACGACAGCGCACGATGCACGAGGCTGCTCGAATTGAGCGGCCCCGCGTTGCCGGGCACCTGCGCGAGCGACTGGCGCAACTGCTTTTCGGTGCGGACTTTCGACCAGACTTCGCGGAAGTAGTCGAGCGCGGGGAGTTCGGGATAGGCGGCGGCGTGCGGAGCATCGGCCCGCGCGTGGTGGCGGGCAAGCCGTTCGATCAGCGCCGCGAGCGTGGCGTCGCTGGCCGCGCCGGCTTCAACGGGAGTGGCTTGCAACGCGCTCCCGGCCGCGGCCGCATGCTCGACCTCGGCCGTATATTCGGCCAGTAATGCTGCCAACCGTTGCTCGATCACACGTCGCGTCTCGCCGCTGTGCCGCGCCGCGCGCCGCGCAAGCGCGTCGAGCAGATGAAAGCGCAGCGGATCGAGCCGATCCGCACCGCTCGCGCGCCATGCATCGAGCGTCGCGCGAGCCGCGTCGATTGCGTCGTCAAGCACCGGACTTCTCCGCCGTCGCCGCGCTCGACGGCCGCGGCACCGGCGCGATTTCGACGCGGCGGTTTTTCGCGCGGCCGGATTCGTCGGCATTCGAACTGACCGGCTGCTCGGCGCCGAACGCCGCCGCAAACACCGACGACGCCGGCACGCCCTCGTCGATCAGCGTGCGCGTGACCGTCAACGCGCGCTGCGCCGACAGCTCCCAGTTATCGGCAAAGCGTCGATTGCCTTCGCGCAGGCGTTGATCGTCGGTGAAGCCGCTGACCATCAGGATCTGATCGCTCGCGCGCAGATACGCGGACAGCGGACCGGCGAGGCTCTTCAGCAGCGCGCGGCCCTCGGGCTGCAGCTGGGCGGAGTTCAGCGCGAACAGCACGTTGCCGCTAATGCCGATGCGGCCATTGACGAGCGTCACGCGCCCCGCCGCGAGCGGTCCCGCGAGCGCCTGCTCGAGCGTCTTGCGCCGCTGCGTTTCGGCCTGGCGCTGCTTGACCTCCTGCTCGAGCTGGTTCGATAGCACGAGCTGCATGCCGATCACGCTTACGAGAATCAGCACGAACGCGCCAACCAGCACCGACATCAGATCGCCGAACGAAGCCCAAACCGGCGCGGCCGTTTCCACGCCGCCGTCGATGTCCTCGCTCATACCGCGTCGGCTCCGGCGGTCGCGCGCTGCGCGGCCAGCAACTGCAGGTCTTCGACGATCTGCTTCTGCGACATCACGCTGAGATCGACCACATCGCGCGCCTGTGCGACGTAGTAGGCGAGCTGTTCGTCGCTACGGGCAAGCGATTTGTCGAGCGCCGCTTCGATGCGTTCGAGATGCGCGACGAGCTTGTCGTTCGCTTCGCCGAACATGCCGACGGCCGCGCCGAACGCTTCGCCGAGACTCGCGACTTCGGCCGCGCTGCCGGTGACCTGCGCGGCGACCGTGCCGAGCTTGCCGGTTTCGTGCTCGAGGTGCTCGGTGAAGCGATTGCCGACGCGTTCGAGCAGATCCGCCGACGTCGAGACCAAGGCATCGACGGCGGTGCGCTGTTCGGTCGACGCGTGGTTGACCCCGTCCAGCAGCGTTTCCAGCGTGGCGAGCAGCCGGCTGCGCTCTTCCAGCATCGCGGTGTCGCGGACCATGCTGTCGGAGAGCTTCTGGCGCAGCTCCGCGACGACTTCGGCGGCGGCCTTCGGCGCTTCCGATGCCGCCTGCACGAGGCGTTCGATCTCGGCGATCGTTGCGCTGGCGTGGGTTTGCGTCTGCGCGGAGATATCGCGCGCGGTTTGCGCGAGTGCGTCGCAGATCTGCTGCTGACGGGTCGCCGTTTGCGAACCCGTCTGCTGCCATTGTTCGCTGAGCTTTGCGGTCATCGCACCGAGCGCTTCGGTCCATGCGGCGAAGCGCTGTTCGTCGCGCGCGGCGAGTACGGCTTGCAGATTTGCTGCGGCCTTCGGTGCTTCGGCCGCGGCCTGCACCAGTCGATCGATTTCGGCGATCGTCGCGCTCGCATGCGTTTGAGTCTGCGCGGAGATCTCGCGTGCCGTTTGCGCGAGCGCGTCGCAGATTTGCTGCTGATGGCTTGCAGCTTGCGAACCCGTTTGCTGCCATTGCTCGTTGAGTTTCGCCGTCATCGCACCGAGTGCTTCGGTCCATGCGGCGAAGCGCTGTTCGTCGCGCGCGGCGAGTTCGGCTTGCAGATTTGCTGCCGCCTTCGGTGCTTCCGCCGCTGCTTGCACCAGTCGATCGATTTCGGCGATCGTCGCGCTGGCGTGCGTTTGCGTCTGCGCAGAAATTTCGCGCGCCGTCTGCGCAAGCGCGTCGCAGATTTGCTGCTGATGGCTGGCGGCCTGCGCACCCGTCTGCCGCCATTGCTCGCCGAGCTTCGCGCCCATCGCGTCGAGCGCCTCCGCCCATGCGCTCAAACGCTGCTCGTCGCGCGCAGTCAGTTCCGTCTGCAACTTCGTATGCGAGCTACCGACAGCGTTCAGCAACGCCGCGGCATGCTGTTCGAACGTCGCGGCGGCGCGCGCCAACGCCTGCTCGTTGTTGGCGGCGAGCTTGTCGCCCGCGCTTTGCTGCTTTGCCAACGCGTCACCCCACGCCTGCGAGATGCCGCTGGCCGTCGCTTCGAGCCGCGCGGACACGCCGTCGAGCAACGCGGCCGAGCGCTGTTCGAACGCTTCGGCAACGCGTTCGACCGAAGCGCGCTGTTGCGCGGCCAACTCGTCGCTCGCCTGCCGATGCCCGGCGAGCGCGCTGCTGCAAATCTCGGCGAGGTTCGCGCTGGTCGCCGCAAAACCGCTCGACATGCCGTCGAGCTGGCGCTGCACGGCCTGGGTCACCGCGTCGCGCAACGCGGCGGTTTCGCGCGAAAGACCGGCCATAGTCGCTTCGACGACCGGCTGCAGGGCCCGGCCCGCAGCCTGCGCGCTGCCGGCCACACTGTCTTTCAGCGACTGCTCGATCACACCGGCAAGACGCAGATAAGCCGCTTCGGTGCGTCCGTAAAACGCGTCGAGACTCGCGATCTGCCGCTCGTTCGACGCGGCGCTTTGCTGTTCGAGCGCGCTCATCATCGTCTGCAGACGTTCGACCAGCAGCGGCGTCGCTTCGGCCTGGCGTTGCAGTAGCCGGAAGCTTTCGTCGCGCTGATGGCTCTGCGAGTACACACGCAAAGTCGTCGCGATCTTCACGTCGAGCTGTTGCGCCGCTTCGAGCCGCTCGCGGCGGCATAGCGCCGACAGCAGCCCGAGCATCGCCGAGGTCGCGACACCCGCGATCGAGGTGCCGAACGCGAAGCTCAGCCCCTTGACCGGCGCCGCCAGCGATGCGCGGATCGCCTGCAGGTCGCTTGCGCTCTCCAGCGCGAGGCCGGTGCCGCGCAGCGTCATCACCATGCCGAGCAGCGTGCCGAGCATGCCGAGCAACACCAGCAGGCCGACCAGATACGGCGTCAACGCAGGTCCCGGCAACGCGACGCGCTCGCCTTCGACGCGCAGCCGCACGCTATTGCGCAGACTCGGATGGACGGGTTCGAGAAACGCGGCAAGGCTCGGCGGTGGTCCGGACAGAGCAGCAAGCGCGCCCGTCAGCGTAGTGGTTGCCTGACTATAGCGGCGCAATTCGAGCGCGCCCAGCACATAGAACACGCCGATCAGCAGCGTAACGGCGAACGCGAGCGCATTGGAGACGGCGTAACCGACGGCGATCCAGCACGCCGCGGCGAGCCCCGCGAGAAATACAACGAGATCGATACGATATCTGGACATGGGGTCCCAGTTAGCAGGCGCGAAGAGCCGCGAGCAGCCCTTCGACCGGTTGAAAACGAACGTCCAGCTCGGCCAGCAAAACGCTTTGCATGTCCTTGCGGAAGGCGTCGAGCCATGCGTCGGACGCGAGCGGCGCGGCAGCGTTGCTGGCGTCGGTCGCTTCCGCCTCCGCGACCCTCCGGGCCTCCCCCTCTTTCAAGCGCTCGAAGTGCCCGCCGAGCAGGCCGGGCACCGCGCCCAGCAAAGTCCGCTCGCGCTCGCCGAGCGCACGCTCCATCACCGCATCGACGATCGCGAGCCGCGCAAGCGCCGGCGCTTGCGTCGCCAGCAGCGCGCGCAGCCGCCCGCGTAACGTGCCGATCGCAGTTTCCATCGACTGCTGAAGCGCGAGATAGCGCTGCCTGAAGACCGCGTAGTCGGTCTGCGTGTCGACGGCCACGCGCGGTGCCGACATCCGGGCAGACAAAGACGACGAGCCACGCCGCCGTGAGCCCGCGAGCACGCTATCGCTGGCGATTGCGCTCACCAGCGAGCGGCGCACACGCGTGCACTCTTCCTCTTCCGCGCGACCGAACGCGCGCGCGCCACCAGCGACGGCCGGCGGCTTGCCGTCGAGCGCCGATGACAACGCGATAGCGTCGGTCCAGCCGAGCCACTGGCTCAGCCGATCCGCCAGCGATTGGCGCGATTCGGCGACGTCGGCCTCGGCGAGACGGGCCAGTAAGCGAACGAGCGCGGGCCCGCTGAGGGCGCTGCGCAGAGGGGCTTGCAACATACCACCGGACGCAAAAAAGTCAGCAGTTTACACGCTGGGGCCAACGAGTCCGAAGTCGCTTACTCGATCGTGCGTCGAAAGACCCGGTTTTGCCCGATCGAACCTGGCATTCGCGCGTTTTCTCGAGCGCGGTTTTTTGCCAATAGCGAACCGAGCCTATCCCTGTATAAGATGAAAGCTGGCGCATCGCCTCGCACTGAACACTGCGGAGCGTCGACAACACACAGAACACACGCAAGGCGGACAGGCAGCATGAAATTCGATACCGTGGTGCTCGGCGCCGGCATTGTCGGGGTATGCGTCGCCGTGCATCTGCAGAAGCGCGGGCGCGCGGTTGCACTGATCGACCGCAAGCAGCCGGGCAACGAGACGTCGTTCGGCAACGCCGGGCTGATCCAGCGCGAAGGCGTCTATCCGTACGCGTTTCCGCGCGGGCTCGGCACGCTGCTGCGCTACGCGCGCAACCAGTCGCCTGACGTGCGCTATCACGCCGACGCGATGCTCCAGGTTGCACCGTTTCTATGGCGCTACTGGCGCAACTCACATCCGGCGAAGCACGCGGAAATCGCGAAGTCGTACGCGACATTGATCGAGCATTGCGTCAGCGAACATCGCGCGCTCGCCGCGGACGCCGGTGCGAGCGCGCTGCTGCGGCCCATCGGCTGGATCAAGGTGTTTCGCCACACTGCCGCGCGCGATGCCGAAATCACGCTTGCCGAACGGTGGCATCGCGAATACGGCGTCGAGTTCGAAACGCTCGACGCCCCGCGCCTGCAACAGCTCGAACCCGATCTCGACAAGCGCCTGCAAGGCGGCCTGCGCTATCCGCAATCCGATTCCGTCAGCGATCCGAACGCGCTCGTCACCGCGTACGCGCGGTACTTCGAAGCGCTCGGCGGACGGTTCTTCATCGGCGATGCCGATACGCTGCGCGAAGGCTGGCAGGTCGATACGCGGGACGGGCCGATCTCGGCCGCAGCGGCGGTGATCGCGCTCGGGCCGTGGTCCGATCGCGCGAGCACGCGGCTCGGGTATCGGCTGCCGCTCGCGGTCAAGCGTGGCTATCACATGCACTACGCAGCGCGTCGGACCGCGCACCTCAACCATCCGATTCTCGACGTCGACCACGGCTATGTGCTCGCACCGATGGCGCGCGGCATCCGATTGACCACGGGCGTCGAAATCGCGCGCCCCGAAGCGGTCAAGACGCCGGTGCAGCTCGATGCGGCCGAACCCATCGCGCGCACGCTGTTTCCGCTCGGCGAACGTCTGGACCCTGAACCGTGGATGGGACGGCGCCCGTGCACGCCGGACATGATGCCGATCATCGGGCCCGCGACGAAACATCAGGGGCTGTGGTTCGCGTTTGGCCATGCGCATCATGGTGTGACTCTCGGACCGGTGACGGGGCGGCTGATCGCCGAGATGATGACCGGCGAGCAGACGCTGGTCGATCCGCGGCCGTTTCGCGTCGAGCGGTTTTAGCCGGATGGTCCGAGGCGGCTCGATCGAGCGCCTGATTTTGTTACTTCCGTGAAAGAAACGACGGACAAGAGTGCCCGCAATGGGCCTCTTGAACGACCGGTTTTCGCCCTCTTCCGCAACCAAGGCGAGGACAGCGATTCTCAAAACCGCTCCTCGCCACGCCCTTCGGGCCATCCCTTCCACAGATAGGCTATGCGGGTACAGCCGCCAAACGCCCGCCTTCATACAGCAATTCTCGCCGATCTCACTCTCAACCCACATTCGCCGCACATCTTCCCAGGCAGCTCCCGCCAAAATTCTATTGAGAACGCTTCTCAATTACGTGGCAATTGAATACAATCCGCCACGAAATCACTTTGTAATAAACATGGAATGCCCGGGTAAGGAAACTAGCACCGGCCCCGGCTTCCCGAACTCGACGGGGATAAACATGAAGTTGCGGTCCGACGATCCGACGCTCGGCAAAATCAGCACGACACTATGCGGCGTACTGGCCGCCGGCCCCGCCCTCGCGCAGGGCACCACGGCCGCCGCGCCGCCCGAGCGCGAGGGCCAGCTCGCGCCGATTTCCGTGCAAGGCCAGTCGGACGATGGCTTCAAGACCGATCACTCCGCATCGGTCAAATTCACCGCACCGCTCGTCGATACGCCGAAGTCGGTTACCGTGATTCCCGAGGAGCTGATTCGCAGCACCGGCGCATCGACGCTGACCGAAGCGCTGCGCACCGTGCCCGGCATCACGTTCGGTGCCGGCGAAGGCGGCAACCCGCTCGGCGATCGGCCGTTCATTCGCGGCTACGACGCGCAGGGCAGTACGTTCGTCGATGGCATGCGCGATATCGGCGCGACCACGCGCGAAGTGTTCAACATCGAAAGCATCGAAGTGACGAAGGGTTCGGACGGCGCGTTCGGCGGCCGCGGCGGCGCGGGTGGCAGCATCAACCTGATCACGAAGACACCGCATCTGGGCACGACCGCCGACGGCAGCGTCGGCCTCGGCACCGACCGCTATCGCCGCTTCACCGCCGACGGCAACTGGCAGATGGCCGACCACGCGGCGTTCCGCCTGAACGTGATGAGCCACAACAACGACGTGGCCGGCCGCGACGCGGTCAACAACGAGCGCTGGGGCATCGCGCCGTCGTTCACGTACGGTCTCGGCACGCCGACCCGCGTGACTGCAAGCTACTACCACCTCACCACGGACGATCTGCCCGACAGCGGCATCCCGTACTTCTACACGACGACCAACAAGCCGGCGAACGTCAGCACGATCTTCCCGGCGCCGGTGGACCGCCACAACTTTTACGGCCTGATCGACCGCGACTTCCGCAAGACGAGTTCGGATATCGGCACCGTGCGCATCGAACACGACATCAACGGCGACCTGACGATCCGCAACACGACGCGCTACACGAAGTCGACCCAGGACTACATCTGGACCCAGCCCGACGACAGCCAGGGCAACGTCGTCAACGGCAAGGTGTGGCGCCGCGCGAACACGCGCGCGAGCAACGTGTACAGCCTCGCGAACCAGACCGAACTGTTCGGCGAATTCAAGACGGGCTTCCTGAAGCACAGCTTCACGACCGGTATCGAGTTGTCGCGCGAAACCAGCGTCAACGATTCGTACACGGTGGCGGCCGCGACCGGCGCGATCTGCGCAACCCAAGGCATTGGCGCGGCGTCGGTCTATAACTGCACGAGTCTCTGGACGCCGAATCCGAACGATCCGTGGGCCGGATCGATCAGGCAAACCAACGACCCGAGCCAGCAACGCACCACCACCAAATCGATCTACGCGTTCGATACGATCGAGTTGACCCGGCGCTGGCAGGCCAACGTCGGCCTGCGCGTCGACGATTACTCGACCGAACTACGCAATACCGTCGCCAACGGCGCGACGCGTGTGTCGCGCGACGACACGCTGTTCAACTACCAGTTCGGCCTCGTGTTCAAGCCGGCCTCGAACGGCAGCATCTACGCGTCGATCTCCACGTCGTCGACGCCGGCTGGCGCACTGCTCGGCCAGGGCAGCGAAACGCAGTCGCTGATACCGTCCAGAGGCGTCGGTCCGAACGCGGCGCTGTTGTCGCCGGAAAAGAACCGCAGCGTCGAAGTGGGCAGCAAGTGGAACGTGCTCGACAACAAGCTATCGCTGACCGGCGCGCTGTTCCAGATCGACACGACCAATGCGCGCGTCACGCTGCCGGACAACACCTACGCGATGGTCGGCAACAAGCGCGTGCAGGGGTTCGAGTTCGGCGTGGCGGGTCAACTGACCAACAAGTGGCAGGTGTTCGGCGGCTACACGTATCTGAAGAGCGAGTTGCGCAACAACGGCAAGACCACGTCGGATAACGGCCATCAGTTCCCGAACACGCCGAAGAACAGCATCAGCCTGTGGACCAACTACGACGTGCTGCCGAAGTTCACGATCGGCGGAGGCGCGTTCTATATGTCGCAGGTGTATGGCGATACCGCGAATCTGCGGGCGGTGCCGTCGTACTGGCGCTTCGACGGCATGGCGACGTATCGCGTGAACAAGCACGTCGATCTGCAACTGAACGTGCAGAACATCTTCAACCGCACGTATTACGACCAGGCGTACGCCTCGCACTACGCGTCGATCGCACCGGCACGCTCCGCGTTCCTGACGCTCAACGCGCACTACTGATGCCGCGCGCGCAGAACGAAGTCTCGGTGCGGGCGCTCGCGAGCGTGTCGCGCGATGAACTCGCCGCCATCCTCGCGGGGCCGTCCGAGCGTGCCGCCGCGTGGGTCGGGGCGGCCGCGCGCAACGGCATCGTCGAGGCGCAGGCCGTGTACGGCCAGTACCTGCTCGACGGTCACGGCGTCGAGCGCGACGTCGACGCAGCGTTCGTCTGGTTCCGGCACGCGGCCCGGCGCGATCATCCGATGGCGATGAACATGCTCGGCCGCTGCTACGAACATGGTTGGGGCACGGCCGCCTGCGCGCCGGTCGCCGTGTACTGGTATCGGCTCACGGCACACGCCGGGCTCGCCTGGGGCATGTACAACTATGCGTCGGCGTTGGCGCTCGGTCAGGGCATCGAATGCGATCGCGCGCAGGCATTGCAGTGGTTCTTGCGTGCGGCCGAACTCGGGCACGCGAAGTCGTTGAACTTCGTCGGCAGCTTTTACGAGGACGGCTGGAGCGTCGATGCCGATGCGGATATCGCGCTGGACTTCTATCGACGCGCCGCCCAAGGCGGCGATTTTCGCGGGCAGTTCAATTACGCGCGGCTGCTCGCCGAGCGTGGCGAAATCGCCGAAGCATTGCAATGGTTGCAACGTGTGCCGCACACCGCGACCGGCGCTTTCGTCGCGAAGATGCGCGCATGGCTGGCCGCTTCTCCCGTTAGTGCGTTTCGCGCACTCGAACGCAGCCTTGGCGCAAACGCCAATGCGAATGCCAATGCGAATGCGAACCTCAACATGAACACGCAAATCAGCGCTACGCCAAACCTGACGCAGGAGCCGCGCACATGATGTTGCATTTACCCGCCGTACTCGGCAAACAGCAGGTCGCGCAATGCCGCGAAATGCTCGACGCGGCGCAATGGATCGACGGTAATGCGACTTCGGGCCAGCAATCGGCGCAAGCCAAGCGCAACCAGCAGCTGCCCGAAGGCTCACCCGCCGCGCGTGCGATCGGCGATGCGATTCAGGACGCGCTCGGCCGCAACGCGCGCTTCTTTTCCGCCGCGCTGCCGCTGAAAGTCTTCCCGCCGCTCTTCAATCGTTATACCGGCGGCGACGGCTTCGGCACGCACATCGACAATGCGATCCGCCAGTTGCGCGGCACTGACTTCCGCATCCGCAGCGACCTGTCGGCTACGCTGTTCCTCGCCGAACCGGACGCCTACGACGGCGGCGAGCTTTGCATCGAGGACACCTACGGCGTGCATCGCGCGAAACTGCCGGCCGGCGACATGGTGCTCTACCCCGCTTCGAGCCTGCATCACGTGAGCCCGGTCACGCGCGGCGTGCGCGTCGCGTCATTCTTCTGGATTCAGAGCATGGTGCGCGACGACGGCCAGCGCGCGACACTGTTCCAGCTCGACAACGACGTGCAGACGCTCGCGGCTGAACGAGGCTCGAACGACGCGACCGTCGTGAGCCTCACGGGCATCTATCACAATCTGCTACGTCGCTGGGCCGACGCCTGATCGGCGCCAGGTCACCGGCCGTCGATGCAATAAAAAACGCCGCGGGCCAACTGCCCCGCGGCGTTTTTCATCGAGCCGGACAAACGTCGATCAGGCCGTCACGGCAGCCCGACGCGGCGACACTGCCGACACCACGAAGCTCACGACGATGTTCGCGACCAGCGCGATCAGGCCGATATACAGCGGATAGTTCTCGTGGCCGAAATGCAGGCCATACACCGGCTTGAGCCCTTGCGAAATCGCGAGGCCGGTGCCGAGCAGGATACCTACCAGCCAGCCGAGGAACAGACCCGGCGTGTTCAGACGGCGCGTGTACAGCGTGAACACGATGGCCGGGAAAATCTGCAGAATCCACACACCGCCGAGCAGTTGCAGATCGATCGCGTACTGCGTCGGCAGGAACACGATGAACAGCAGCGCGCCGAACTTGACGACCAGCGAGACGATCTTCGCGTTGGCCGCTTCCGCTTGAGGCGAGAGGTTGGGCGACACCAGCGGACGCCACAGATTACGCGTGAACAGATTCGCCGCGCCGATCGACATGATCGCGGCCGGCACCAGCGCGCTGATCGCAATCGCGGCGGCCGCGAAGCCGACGAACCACGACGGGAACAGCGTACCGAACAGCGCCGGCACCACGTCGCTCGCCGACTTCACGTTCACGCCCGCGGCGATCGCCATATAGCCGAGCAGCGCGATCAGGCCGAGCAGCACCGTGTAAGCCGGCAGGAAGATCGCGTTCTTGCGAACCGTCTTTGCCGACGACGACGACAGCACCGCCGTCATCGTATGCGGATACATGAACGCGGCAAGCGCCGAGCCGAGTGCGAGCGATGCGAACGCGGTGTACTGGTTCGGCTTCAGCAGAATGCCGGTCGCGCCGCCCTTCGCCTGGAAGTGCGCATCGGCCAGTTCGAACACGTGCCCATAGCCGCCGAGCTTCACCGGGATCAGCCATATCGCCGCGATCACGACGATATAGATCATGATGTCCTTGACGAACGCGATCATCGCCGGCGCGCGCAGGCCGCTCGCATACGTATAGAGCGCGAGGATCACGAACGCGACGATCAACGGCAATTCGCCGCTGACGCCGAGACCCTTGATCACGACCTGCATGCCGACCAGTTGCAGCGCGATATACGGCATCGTCGCGACGATGCCGGTCAGCGCGATGGCTGCCGGGAACCACTTGCCGCCGTATTCGCCGTGCACGTAGTCGGCCGCGGTGATGTGGTTCTTCGCGTGCGCAACCCTCCACAGCTTCGGCATCACCGCGAACACGAACGGATAAACGATGATCGTGTACGGCAATGCGAAGAAGCCGTACGCGCCCACCGAAAAAACGAGCGCGGGCACTGCGATCACCGTATAAGCGGTGTAGAAATCGCCGCCGACGAGGAACCACGAAATGATCGTGCCGAACTGCCGGCCGCCGAGGCCCCACTCGTGCAACTGCGTCAGATCGCCACGCTTCCAGCGCGCCGCGAAAAAGCCGATCACCGTGACGAGCACGAAGAATGCGATGAATACCGTCATCGCAACCGGGTTCACAGGATTCAGATCGCTCATTTGAGACCTCGATACACGATGTAAATCAGCAGCGAGGTCAACGGCACCCACAGAAACTGATACCAGTAGAAGAACGGAAAGCCCGCGAGCGACGGATGCGTGTCGTTATAGAACGGCAGCCACAGCAGCGCGATATAAGGGATCAGCAAAATGAGCCAGAGCCATGAACGGCCGGCCGGCGGGGAGGTCTCCACGAACGTCTCCTTGAGTATTATCGACAGCACGCGCGATGGCTCGTGCGGGGAAATCGGGAACGCCGCACACTCGCCCGCCAGGTCTGGCGCAGCGCAGGATGCGACGGGCATGTAGTATTCGCCTTCGCGCCTTTCCTTACAAGCGCGCAACTACGTAAGCCGTCTACGTAATAATACGTAGCCCGTTGACCGGCTTTTTTCAACGATGAAACTCAAAGCAAAGATTGTGCTGCTTGCGATCGTGCCCTTTCTGGCGGCGATCGCGAGCATCGAGACCGGCGTGCGCCGCGAAGCGACGGCGCTCGCCGAGCGGCAGCACGCGACTACCCAGTCCGCCTACATGGCCAGCAAGGAGGTCGAGCTCAAGCACTATGTCGAACTCGCGACCACCGCGATCGCGCCGCTCTACGAAGCCGGCGGCGCCAACGCGCGCGACGACGCGCTGCTGCGCACGCGCGCGCTCGCGGTGCTCGAGAAGATGAATTTCGGCGAGGACGGCTACTTCTTCGTGTACGACCTGCACGGCCGCACGCTGATGCATCCGCGCGAGCCGGATCTGGTGGGCCGGGATCTGTGGTCGTTGCGCGATAGCCACGGCGCGCCGACGATCCAGCAGCTACTCGCCGCGGCCGCGCGCGGCGGCGGCTACGTGCGCTATCTGTGGCACCGGCCGTCGACCGGCAAGGAGGAGTCGAAACTCGGCTACGTGGTGCCGCTCGAACGCTGGGGCTGGATGCTCGGCACCGGCATCTATCTCGACGACGTCGACACGGCGCTCGCGCATATCGACGAGGAGGCCGCGGCCAATATCGATCGCACGATGAAGTGGATCGACGCGATCGCCGTGGCCGGCCTCGCGGTCATTGCGCTATGCGCCCTCGTGCTGAACGTGACCGAATATCGCAGCGCCGACGCGAAGCTGAAGCGGCTCGCGCAGCAGGTCGTCGAGTCGCAGGAAAACGAGCGCGCACGCCTGTCGCGCGAACTGCACGACGGCATCAGCCAGATGATGGTGTCCGTGAAGCTGCTGCTCGAATCGGCGCTCGCGCGGCTCGAACGCGGCGACGCGCGCGTGCCCGCCGCCGAGGCCGCGCTGTCCACCGGACTCACGCGGCTCGGCGATACGCTGCGCGAAGTCCGGCGCATTTCTCATGCGCTGCGTCCGTCGATGCTCGACGATCTCGGCGTCGCCGCCGCGCTCGAACAACTGACGCGCGAACTCGGCGACGAGTCCGGCATCGCGATCGGCTTCACGCAGATCGCGCACACGCATGCGGCCACGCTGCCCGATACGGTCAACACCGTGCTGTTTCGTATCGCTCAGGAAGCGCTGACGAACATCGTGCGGCACGCGCAGGCGTCGAGCGCGGCGCTTGCGCTCGAAGTGTCGCGCGATACGGTCACGCTGACGATCTCCGACAACGGCCGCGGCTTCGACGTGGCCGACGCATTCGTCGGCGGACTCGAAGGCGTCGGTCTGCGCAACATGCGCGAACGGCTCGAAGCGCTCGGCGGCACGCTGTCGCTGAACTCGCAGCCGGGACACACCGTCGTCACCGCGCGCGTGCCGCTGCCAACGACGCACGCCACGGTGCCGCCCCTGCAGGAATTCTCATCATGAACGACACGACCTCTCCTTCCATCGCGCGTCTGCTGCTCGTCGACGATCATCCGCTCGTGCGCGACGGTCTGCGCGCACGGCTCGAAGCAGTGCGCCACTTCGAAGTGGTCGGCGAAGCGGGCGACGCGCAGGAAGCGCTCGCTGTGGCCGAACGACAGGCGCCGCATCTGGCGCTGATGGATGTCGGCATGAAAAGCGGCATGAACGGTATTGCGTTGGCAGGCCTGTTTCACGAGCGCTTTCCGGCGATTCGCGTGCTGATGCTGTCGATGCACGACAACCTCGAATACGTGACCCAGGCGGTGCGCGCGGGCGCGAGCGGCTATGTGCTGAAAGATTCGCCGGCGCTCGAGATCATTCAGGCAATTGGCGCGGTACTTGACGGCAAGACGTTCTTCAGCGCGGAGATTAGCGCCCGACTGATCCAGGCGTCGGCGACGCAATCGCCAGTCGAACGTTTGACGCCGCGCGAGCGCGATATTCTCGATGCGCTTGCCGAGGGACTGTCGAGCAAGCAGATCGCGCTGCGCAACGATCTGTCGGTGCGAACCGTGGAGACGCACCGGCTGAATCTGAAGCGCAAGCTCGATATCGAAGGGCAGGCGGAGTTGATCAAGTTCGCGGTCGAGAATCGGCGCAACAAGCGTTGAGGTTCGCTGGCGCGCGATAATGAGCCGGTCCACACCTGGGGCAGCCACAGCATGAAACGCGTGTTCGAACTGAGTCTCGCCAGCCTGATGCTTTGCGTGGCCGCGGCTCGCGTTTATGGCGAACCGGCGCGCGTCAATCGCGGCCACGATCCATTTCTGCAGATCTCCAAAGCTGTCGCCGATTGCCCGACACCGCTCGGCCCGTTCGAAACCGAAAAGGAATGGCTCGACGATAGCCATTACCGGATCGAACGCGGCAATAGCTGCTGGATCGAAGGCCGTTGCCGTTTGCCGAACGCGTATCTGTACGACGCGGAAATCGCGGACAGCGTGCAACGGCGTCTCGCGAATCTGAACGTCGCGACGCACTGGCGCGAGCAATCGACGCTATGGCTGACGCTGCAACGCCGCTTCATCTACGTCGAAGGTTGCGTCGCGCCGGGCTTCGACAAAAAGACCTTCCTGAACGAACTGGCCAAAACGGCGGACGTCGAGCGCGTAATCGACAATACGATCACCGATCCTCACGCCACTGAGTTGCCGTACCGCACGCAGGCGGACCCGGATAAGCCCGTGCTCAATCCTGGCAATTAGCAGGCAACTGGCGATGTTTTCGCCTCTGGCATCTGTCGTCTGCTATATCGGCAAACGTCGATAGCAACGCAGAAATCGTTCGTTTGGCCTCTATAACGTCATTGCTAACATCAGCGGCCCTACCCTACGGTCCGCAATAACAATGACAACACCTCGATTTCGCCGTACCAGCTATCGCCCTTCATTGCGTCTCGGCGTGATCGGCGCCGCTGTCGCGAGCCTCGTCACGCTCGCCTCGTGCGGCGAAGACAACCTGCCGGCCGCGTCCGCCGCGTCGAATGCCGCGCCGGTCGTCGCGCAGAAGCGGCCGAACATCCTGTACATCATGGCCGATGACCTCGGCTACTCCGACATCCACGCGTTCGGCGGCGAAATCAACACACCCAATCTCGATGCGCTGGTGCAAAGCGGCCGCATCCTGACGAACCACCACACGGGCACCGTCTGCGCGATCACGCGTTCGATGCTGATCTCGGGCACCGATCACCATCTGGTCGGCGAGGGCACGATGGGCGTGCCGACCGACGAGCGCAAAGGACTGCCGGGATACGAAGGCTATCTGAACGATCGCGCGCTATCGGTTGCGCAGTTGCTGAAGGACGGCGGCTATCACACGTACATGGCCGGCAAGTGGCACATCGGCTCGGGCATCGTCGGCAGCGCGACGGGCAGCGGGCAGACGCCAGACCAATGGGGCTTCGAGCACAGCTACGCGCTGCTCGGCGGCGCCGCGTCCAATCACTTCGCGCACGAACTGGCCGGCTCGCAGAACTACACCGAAGACGGCAAGTACGTGCAGCCGGGCCAGCCTGGGCAACCGGGCGGCGCGGGCGGCAGCCCAGCCGTGTTCTACTCGACCGACTTCTACACGCAGCGGCTGATCTCCTATATCGATTCGAACAAGGGCGACGGCAAGCCGTTCTTCGCGTACGCGGCCTATACGTCACCACACTGGCCGCTGCAAGTGCCCGATCCTTATCTGCACAACTACGTCGGCAAATACGATGCCGGTTATGACGCGATCCGCGATGCACGGATCGCCCGGCAGAAAGCGCTCGGCATCATTCCGCAGGACTTCGTGCCGTACGGCGGCGCATCGGAGACGCTGGCCGCGAGCCCGGCCACGGCGAACAACGGCACCACGAACGCGAAATACGTGAGCGCCGTGCACAGCGCCGTGCAGGGCTACACCGACTACGGCCCCGGCTATGTGAACAAGAAGTGGGACAGCCTGTCGCCGGCCGAGAAGAAAGCGCAGGCCCGGTACATGGAAATCTACGCGGGCATGGTCGAGAACCTCGATCACAACATCGGCCTCTTGATCCAGCATCTGAAGGACATCGGCGAATACGACAACACGTTCATCGCGTTCCAGTCGGATAACGGCGCGGAGGGTTGGCCGATCGATTCCGGCGCGGACCCGACCGCCACCGACACCGCGAACGCGGCCGATCCGACCTACTCGCAACTCGGCACCGACAACGGCAAGCAGAACGCGCAACGTCTGCAATACGGCTTGCGTTGGGCCGAAGTCAGCGCGACGCCGTTCCGCCTGACCAAGGGTTATTCGGGTGAAGGCGGCGTGTCGACACCGTTGATCGTGCATCTGCCGGGCCAGACTTCGCAAAAGCCGACGCTGCGCGAATTCACGCACGTGACGGACAACACCGCGACGTTCCTCGCGGTCGCGCAAATCGCGTCGCCGACCACGCCCGCGCCCGCGCTGATCAACACGCTGACCGGCGTCGATCAGAACAAGGGCAAGGTGATCTACAACAACCGCTATGTGTATCCGATCACCGGAAGATCTCTGCTGCCGCAGCTCGAAGATCAGAGCACGGCGCCCGTGCATAGCGCGTCGTTCGGCGACGAGGCCTACGGCCGCGGTTATCTGCGCAGCGCCGACGGCCGCTGGAAAGCTCTGTGGACCGAACCGCCGCTCGGCCCCGTCGACGGTCACTGGCAGCTGTACGACATGAGCGCCGATCGCGGCGAAACGCAGGACGTGTCTGCGCAGAACCCGTCGATCATCGATGGTCTCGTGCAGCAGTGGAACGACTATATGACTGGCGTCGGCGGCGTCGAGCTGTTGCGTCCGCGCGGCTACTACTGAGCACACGATGGCGTTTTCATTCAAGCTCAAAGGCGGCGTGGCGCTGTATGGCGCGTACGCCGCGATCGCGGCGGCCGCATTCGCCGCCGCGTTTGCCGCGCCGTCCATCGGTGTGGCGAGCGCGGCGGTATTCGGCGGCGGCCCGTCCAGCGGATTCGACAGCCTCAACCGCTCGCGCCCGCTCGCCGCGCTCGGCTCCGAGCAGCAATGCGAGCGATACTCTGGCCTGCCTGCACGCTGGCGCGACGACCCGCAAGCCGGCATGGTGCATCTGCATGGTGGCGACTTCGTGTTCGGCAGCAAGCTCGGTTACGAAGACGAGCGCCCGGCCGGCAACGGCAAGACGCACGTTGCCGGCTTCTGGATCGACCAGACCGACGTCACGAATGCGCAGTTCGCCGCGTTCGTGCGCGCGACCGGCTACGTCAGCGATGCGGAGCGCCAGGGCGGTGCGGTCGTTTTTCACACGCCGACACGCGAGGAAATGAACGCGCGCGATCTCGCGTGGTGGAGTTGGGTCAAGGGGGCCGCGTGGAATCATCCGAGCGGCCCCGGCAGCAATCTCGACGGCCTCATGAATCAACCGGTGACGATGGTCACGCAGGCCGATGCGCTCGCCTACGCACACTGGCTCGGCCGCGATCTGCCGACCGAAGCCGAATGGGAATACGCGGGCAAAGCCGGCCATGATGGCGCGGATCTCGACACTGCGCCGCGCGACGCGCACGGCAAGCCGAGCGCAAACTACTGGCAAGGCGTGTTTCCTGTGCTCAACACCAGTGAGGATGGTCATGCCGGCCTGTCACCGGTCGGCTGCTATGCGGCGAACGACTTCAGGCTTTACGACATGATCGGCAATGCGTGGGAATGGACCAAGGACGTGTACAGCGGTCCGCACCAATCGCATACGAACGGCGATACCGCGGCCGTGGCGCCGCTCAGTCGCCGACACGATACGCCGATGGTCATCAAGGGCGGCTCGTTCCTGTGCTCGCGCGACTATTGCGTCAGGTATCGCGCGGCGTCGCGCGAGCAGCAGGAAGCCGATTTGCCGGCTTCGCATATCGGCTTTCGCACGGTGTCGAGGGATCGGTCATGAAGCGATATGCGATTGCCGCGCTTGCGTTCGCGGTGTTGACTGCCTGGCTGCCCGAACCCGCGCACGCCGCCGCGCAGACCATCAAAGTCGGGGTGAGTTCGGGCGCGCAAGCGGAAATCATGAACGAAGTGCGCCGCGTCGCGGCGACCGAGGGCCTCGCGCTCGACATCGTGGTGTTCGATCAGCCGTCGCGGATCGACGCGGCGCTCGTCGCGAAACAGATCGACGTCGCGAGCTTCGAAGACGAACCCGCGCTCGACGCGCAGCGCAAACAGCATAGCTATGCACTGACGAGCGTGGCCACGACCGTCACGTTTCCGGTCGCGCTCTACTCGCGCAAGCTGACGAATCTCGTGCAATTGCAGCGCGGCGCGACGATTGCGATACCTGACGATCCCGCCGGCACCGCACGCGCGCTGATCCTTCTGCAAAACGAAACGCTGCTGACGTTCCGCGACAGCGCGGGCCTGCACGCGACGCTCGCCGACCTCACGAGCAACCGCCTCCATCTGAAGATTCGCCAGCTGCCGCGCGCGCGCCTGTACGACTCGTTGGACAGCGTCGCGTTCGCCGTGATCGACAGCGACACAGCGGCGCGCTCGGGTCTTCGCCCCGCTCGCGACGGCCTCAGTCTCGAAGACGCGCGCTCGCCGTATGCGAACGTGCTGACCGTGCGCGACAGCGATCGCCAGCACCCATGGGTCGCGCAACTGGTCGCCGCCTATCATTCGAACGACGTCGCGCATTTCATCCTCACGCGCTATCAGGACTCGGTGCGTCGGCCGTGGTGAACACGTTTTCGTTTTCCTGCTCCGCGTGCGGTCGATGCTGCAACAGTCCACCGACGATGACGCTGGCGGAGTTGTTTCGCCATCCCGACCGGTTTATCGGCTGCATCGCGATCGGACGCGTGGCGCGCAGGCGGCCCGGCCAACGGCTGCATGTCGGCCGGCATGAAGCCGTGCTCGACGAAGCCGACTGCGCGGCGTTCGAAGTGCTCGCCGATACGCTGCTGTACCGCGCGGGCGATACCTTCAGCATCGTCGCGCAGGGCTTCGACTATCCGTCGCTCGCGCGCTGCCCTGCTCTCGCGGACGACGGACGCTGCGCGATTCATCTGCAAGGCAAGCCGCTGACCTGCGAAGTGGTGCCGCTCGACCCGCTCGTGCCGGACACCCTGCAACATCTGGTGCTGGCCGAACGCGGCTCCAGCGCCATCTATGTCGGCAGCGCATGCATACAGGAAGGCAAACGCGACGATGCGGCGTTGCTGGTCGACAAAGGCCGCATTGCGGATCCGCACGCTAAAAATGCGCTCGCGCAGCGGCGTCGCGCGTTAGAACAGGAGCGCGCAATCTGGACGCAAGCCGTATTCGAAGCATTGCACGCCGACCTGTTCGATTCACCCGCCGCGCTTGCACGCATCCCCGCGGGCGGTTTTCTGACAATCTCGCTCGTGCCGGCACTGCTAAGCGTCGCGGCGGCATCGTCGCGCTGTCGCGAACTGTGCATCGACTACATCGACAGCCAGTTGGCGTTGATCGAACGCAGCATCGTGCAAGCGCTCACACGACGCCGGCTCGACGATCGTCCGGTCACGCAGCAACTGCGCGGCTTTGCCAATGCGTATCGACATGCGAAAGCGCGCCTCGTCGATGCGGCTGCCATCGAGCAACACAATGGCACGCAGGCTTTACGCCCCGACATCGAAGCGTATCTGAGCGGCGCCGTTCACTGATCCGTCGGCGCGTCGACACTTTCTATTCAGTTATTCAAAGCTGCGTGTCCAGCAGCCGTACGAACTTTTCGACGACCTTCTCGGCAAACGAACGTCGCGTCCATGCTTCGAGTGTGATGCGCTTCGACTTCGCGATATCGTCGTTGAACGCGGCGGTCTGCTGTCTGGCGAAAGCGCGGTCGTAGATATTCAGGTTTGCTTCGTCGTTCAGCTTGAACGAGCGGTTATCGAAGTTCGTCGAGCCGACCGACACCAGGTACTCGTCGACCACCAGCAACTTGCAATGGAACATGGTCGGATGGTACTCGTAGATTTCGACGCCCGCTTTCAATAGATCGCCCCAGCATGCCCGCGACGCTTCGCGCACCGTGTGCGTATCGATGCGTTTGCCCGGCGTGACGATCTGGACTTTGACGCCGCGTTTCGCGGCTTCGACGATCGCGTTGATGGTGAGCTTGTCGGGCACGAAGTACGCGCTCGCAAGCTGCAAATTGCGCGTCGCGGCAGTGATGGCCATCAGATACATCAACTGCATGTCGTCGCTGCCGCCCGACGGCGAACTGCTGAACATATGCGCAAAACTCTCGCCCTCTCCTTTCGGCTCGGCGTCGATGTGCGGGAAATACCTGGGACCGTGCAAGACGTTGCCGGTCGCCTTGATCCAGTTATCCATGAAGACGGCCTGCATATGGGCGACCGCCGGACCGGTCAAGCGGAAATGCGTATCGCGCCAATGCTTTTCGTCCTGCGCGTGGCCGGTCCACTCCGGTGCAATGCCGACCCCGCCCGTAAAACCGATCCGGCCGTCGATCACCAATAGTTTCCGGTGCGTACGATCGTTCATGCGACCGAGTCCGGTCCAATGCGGTTTGTGAAATTTGACCACTTCGGCGCCCGCCTCGCGCAGCAGTTGCAGATAGCGCCGATCCATTTTCGAACAACCGACCCAGTCGAGCAGCACATGCACGGCGATGCCTTCATGCGCCTTATCGGCAAGCGCACGCGCAATCTGCTCGCCGATCTCGCCAGACCAGTAAATGAACGTTTCAAATGTGATGGTTTCGCGCGCCGACCGAATGCCTTCGAGCATCGACGGAAAGATCTGGTCGCCGTTGAGCAGCATCTCGAAGCGATTACCCGGCACCACGGGCGGACCGAGCAATAGACCCATCGAGCGGAGGAATTGCGGATCTTCGCTCTTATAGAGCCGCTCGATCTTATGTTCTATTTTCTTCTCGCCGCTCGACAGATTGGCGATCACGAGAACGATCACCAGCGTGACGAACGCGGTAATAGCAATGGTCAGCATGCATGGCCTCGATGGCAGGCGGCGGGACACGGCATGCGCATCCCTCGTCCGACGGGAAAAAGCCGGACTCGTGCCCGGCTTTCACGGTCCTCAGGTCATGCACGGCGCGTGCCCGCATCGGGACCGCGCCTTGCTTTCCGGTTCCAACGCGTTATCTGACCAAAGCAAATGCCTCGCGACTGGCTATTTCGCCCGCGCCGAAAACGCCGATGACCGTATAGTCCGAAGCCACGCATTCGAACGTCGATGCCTGAAACGTAATGACGAAATGCCGCCGCGCCGGTGACTCGGCAGCAATGGAGATCGGGTCCGTCGTCACGGCCGCAATCTCCGCGCACAACGACGAATTGACGATTTCATGCACCGCGTAGCCAGTGAGACCTTGCGCCGCGAGCGGATGAATGGCGAGAGCGTCATCGCCCGGCGGCCCGAGACGATGAAATACGGCGTCGGCGAACAATACCGCGCAAAAAGGATCGTCGTCGGGATCGAATGGCCCGAACCGTTCAAAGTCCGACTCCGCGATCGGATAAGTGAGGATTACACGGCGATCGCTGGCGACGATGAATGGTTCGGAGGCATCGGCTGCCGGATGAGGAACGGAGTCCAGCAGGAAGACCTGATCTTCCTGCCGGGATGCATCGAACGTGCTAACCATCTACTTCACGACTCCGCGGCTATTACGCGCCTGCTTGCGTCTCGGGCGTTTGGGGAGCCGCCGCGACAGGCGCGGCCGTGCTCTTTGCGGCAGCCTTGCGGGCCGGTGCTTTTCTTGCCATCTTCACAGCGCTTTGGCGGCCAGCGGTTTTCTTCACCGCGGCTTTCCGGCTTGCCGGGGTTGCCTTTCTGGCCGCGGTCTTTTTCACGGCCGTCTTGCGCGTGGCTTTTTTCGCCACTGCTTTTTTCGCCGTAGTCTTCTTGCCTACCGCGCTTGCGGTCGCTTTCGCCTGGCCGCTTTTTGCCGCCGTTTTCACCGCTTTCGGAGCGGCAGCCGCGCTCGCGCCATCGATCAGGAATTTGCTGCGATCCTTAACGGAAGCAAGCCATGCCGGCGCCGGACCGCGTCCGCTCCACGTCGCACCGGTTTTCGGATCCAGGTACTTCGGCGGCTGGGCGCCTTTCGGCTGACCTTTGCCGCGCTTCGCGGCGGGAGTAGCCGCGGCTTTGCTTGCGCTCGCAGCGTCGATCAGGAACACCGTGCGGTCCTTCGCGCCGGCGATCCAGCCAGGTGCGCGGCCGTGCCCCGTCCAGGTCGCGCCGGTTTTAGGGTCGCGGTACTTCGCCGGCGTTGCCGACCTGGCGGCTTTGCTCACGCCAGCAGGTCTTCCCCGGCCCGTACCCGTATTGCCATTCAGACCTCGCGCGGAGCGTCGTGCCTTTGCCTGTGCTTCGATATCCGCAGTCGTCAGACCGTGCTTGAGCATCAACTCGCGAATCTGATCGACCGCGGCCTGTGCTTTTCTGGCAATGAGAACGTCAGCTTGCGCCTGGAGCTTCTTAAGTTTTGCTTGGATTTGCTCTAACGAAGGCATTTGATTGCTCCTTATGTGGTAATCGTCGAACTATGCCATGAATGACGGAAGAAAGGCAGTCTATTGACCTATCCTGAGCTTCAATGCATCGATACCAGCGCCGATGCAGCTTTCAAATAACAAAGCTTTCAGGTTTTCTAGCGGGTCATCGAAGCTTTCTTCCTTTTCCTTCCCTCGTGATTCTTCTTTTTCATTTCGGTTCCACCGCTCAGATCGGTGTAAAAACGACGACCTGGCGATCGGCAATGTACCTCATACTCCGTATAAAGCGGTAGTGTTGACCGTCCGCCGTTATCCGGTTCAGGCCCACGCAGGTAAGTAGCAGCATTTCATCTGCCTGGAAAGCATCGACGACACCGGAATCCGTTAAATCCTCCAATGCACCGGATGGATTTCCGACATAAACGCTGCGCGCCTGCTTGCCGATCCGCATAACGACCACGCTTTTTCCCTCGTCGAGCGCCAATTCGAGAAAGCTCGCGAGCGTACGCAACGACTCCGGTGTGCAAGTCCTGGTCTGATAGATCGCTGCATTCGATGGCGTCATTTGTGTTTCCCCGTCATCGGCATCGACGGCAAAAGCGCGCCGTCATGCTTTCTGGCTTTAGTCGCTTCTACTATAGCCCGGCATTTGGATATTCAAAGGAGAGTAGCCCACTTTTTATTTGAAAACGGTCTTTTTTTGGTGAACCGCTATAGTGAACCGATTCAAGCGTGTGCGAAACATCAGTGACGATGCCTGCAAAGCCCCCGGCTCCGGTAACTTGCCGTTACCGATCTTGCAGCACTTGTTGCTCCTGCTCTGCGCAGGTCCATTTACACTTCGTATCCGTGCCCATGCTCGCGGCGGCTATTGAAAATGACGCCGGGCCACCCTAACTTCGATCCACTCAAACACGATGGTACTTACAATGAAAGCTGACTTTATTCGGACCGCCCTCGGGGCATTGGCAGTCTCTTTGGTAATGGCAAGCACCGCGAACGCGGCCGGTTGCCTGAAAGGAGCGGTAGTGGGCGGCGTCGCCGGACATTATGCGGGACATCATGCGGTGGTCGGCGCGGTCGGCGGCTGTATCGTCGGACGGCATGTGGCCAAAAAGCACGCCGAAGAACAGCAGGCGGCGGCTCAGGCCGCGCCACATCAGCAAGCCAAAATGCAGTAACTGGCGCCCCGCTCCATTCACTCAGGCAATGCGCAATCCGCGCGCGGGCAAGATCTCCTGGGTAGTCACGAAACGATGCTGTTTGACCGCGTCGTGAAAGAGGCGGTAGTCGCTCTTCTCGAAGGCGGTCGTCCACTCCGGTCTGTCCCCGGTGTCGTCATCGCACAACAAACCGGTGGCCTGGTACTTCCACGAACCGTGTCCTTTCGCGATATAGCCGGGCACGGGTTCTTTCAAACCCGGAATACGGCCGGCATTCACCCATTCGCAAACGGTTCTCAGTCGCAGGTTGTCGTCGGGTTCGCGGTTCGTATCGAGCAGTCGGGTCAGTGCGTCTTTGACGTCGTCCGGCATACCGGGCTGGTTTTCGAAATCTTCGCGTCCGGCCAGATAAGCTCGCACGACACGACAACTCATGTCCGCCGCCTGCACGAAATCCGGCAAATTGTGTCGTGAGATGAAGTGATTGCAGCCGTCGATGTAATGCCAGCGTGCCCACGGCTGGTCGGGATAATGCAACGCGGCGCCGTGGCCGACCGGCAACGCGATCGTCAGAACGTCCGTCTCGACGCGCTCGATCAGATGCGCAACCGCCAGTTCCAGGCTCGCGAGCCAGCCTTTGCGCGTGCAATCCTGCGCTTCGAGAAGATGCACGCGATTCCACGGACTTTCGATGCCCGCGAATCCCTGGTGCGCCCACGTATCGACATACGTATGAAGCGTCACGCCGAGCCGGTGCAACGCGGTCTCCGAATCGCGCTGCCGGATCGCGCGCCGCACGACTTCGCGCGCGACTTCACTGTCGGGCCGGCAAATCGCCTTTTCCTCGAGACTGTCACCCACCCCAGCCGGCAGAAAATGGAACGGTGCCCACACGAGCCGATTCTGGTCGTTCTCGGTATTGGCGTAATCGAATAACTTGTGCGCGGTCGCGAATCGCTCGAATGTCTCGCCGCCTTTGAACCGCAGTATTCCGTTCGTCGTTGCGTCGTCGACGTATTGGCAGGCATGCGCGACGGTTTGCGCATCGCCGGCCGTCATGCCGCCGACGCGCGCGGCAATGTAGACCACGCCGTAATGGAAGTCGATGTTCATGGCAGGCGCTCCTGGCGCGCATAGTGACGGCCGGTCTGTGGCCGGCGATAGGGCGAGACGAATACAGGGAGCTGCGCGTGAGTAGATAGTAGACGAGCGAGCGGCACTCGCCTTGAAATAACATGCGTATTGGGCGTGTTCTTCGACGTTTCGCGCCACGCTACTATTCGGGCTACTGAAGGAAAACGCCGGCGGCGCCAGAAAGCGTAACCCGGCCAAACCGGCGCCGGTCAGGTCAAATGTGTAACGGAAAGACGATTGTTCCAGTGCTGGTTCAGATACTCGAGCGCGAACATCCGGTGACAATGATGTGGTAAATGTTCACTGCAAAGCAGGCAGCCCGATTCAAATAGCGCGATATCCAGATTGCTTTCCACACGGCGGCGCGCGATGAGGTCGAGATATTCCTCGCGAAAGTTCTCCCAGCTCAGCTGCTTGCCCTGGTAGCGTTTGAGCAGTTCCGGCTCGGGAGCCAACTCCGGAATTTCCACGTACGCCGCATTGCACAACTGCTCGAGAAAGAAAGGCAGATCCTGCCTTTTCGCAAAGCCCGCCAGCTGCGACGTGTTGTTGAGGCGAATGTCGAGCACCGTGCGCACTTGGGCCTCTTTCAACAAACCGAAGAACTTCTGGGCGCTCTTGCCGGTAAAACCAATGCTCGCCACCTTTACGGTACCTTTGTCACGTTTCATCGTGAATCCCCTTGGCGGGCCATTCGGCGCCCATAAAAAAGCCTCGCTGCGATTGGCGCAGCGAGGCTCGGTGGCAGTGCATCTTTAGCGCCGCTCGCGCGCTTTACTTGACGATGTCGACCAGTTCGACTTCGAAGGTCAGATCGGTATTCGGCGGAATCGGGCCGACGCCGCGATCGCCATATGCGGTCGCCGCCGGGCAAGTGAGTCGCGCCTTGCCGCCAACTTTCATCTTCTGCACGCCTTGCGTCCAGCACGGAATCACGCGATTGAGCGGGAACGTGGCCGGGCCGCCATGCTTGGCCGAGCTATCGAATTCGGTGCCGTTGGGCAGCGTGCCGCGGTAGTTGACTTTTACCACGTCGGTCCCGGACGGCTGCGGGCCCGTGCCTTGCGTCAGATGTTCGACGATGACGCCGGACGGCAGCTTCTCCGTGGTCGGCGCGGTAGCCATCGCGGTCGAGGACAGCACGGCTGCGGCCAGCAAAGCAACGAGTGATTTCAAAGCAAATCTCCAGTGGGGTAGTCCGTTTGATTGTAACGGATCGGGTGTCGGCCGAGGCTCCCAAATACTGCCGGATGCCGCGGGTCGTTGCGCGCCTGTCACGAACTTCGCTGAACCGCCGCGCGAGCCCGCGGTCCACATGAACATCCGGCGCGAGTCGCCGGCACGCGAATCCGCCGCACCCGTTGAGAGCGCTTCCGATGACCGAGCCGGCCCCTTCCGACAACCCCGCTGAAGACCCGACCGCCGCGCCCGCGCCGGCCGACGAGCGCGTTCGCGCGCCAAGGCCGCGCCGGATTCCGCGCAGCCGTGCCCAACAGGCGCGGCTCAATGCGCGCGAAGCCGCTTTCGAGCCGCTGCCGTTCCCCTCGTATTCACCCGACGACGCGCGTCGCCCGTTCGCGGACAAACTCGACGCATGGTTCGCCGCGCGCCGTTGGCAGCCGTTCGATTTTCAGCGCGAGGTTTGGCGCAACATCGCCGCTGGCGCGAGCGGCGTACTGCACGCAAGCACCGGGGCCGGCAAAACCTGGGCCGTGTGGTTCGGCGCGCTCGCCGCGTTCGCGAGTGCGGCGTCGACGCCGCGCAAGCACCCCGAACCGCTGACGGTGCTCTGGATTACACCAATGCGCGCGCTCGCGGCCGATACCGCGCGCGCGTTGCAAAGCTCCGCGGCCGAACTCGCGGTACCCTGGAGCGTCGGTCTGCGCACCGGCGATACGTCGGCCGCCGAACGCGAGCGCCAGAACCGGCGCATGCCGTCCGCGCTCGTCACGACGCCCGAGAGTCTGACGCTGATCCTGACGCGCGCCGATGCGCGCGAAGTACTGTCTCAGGTGCGGCTCGTGATCGTCGATGAATGGCACGAACTGCTCGGCAACAAACGCGGCACACAGACGCAACTCGCGCTCGCGCGTCTCACGCATTGGCGGCCCGGCTTGCAGGTATGGGGGCTGTCGGCGACGCTGGGCAATCTGTCGTTCGCGACCGAGGTCCTGCTCGCGCCGGTCGCGACGCCGCGCGTCAGTGTGCACGGCGCGCTGCCGAAGGCACTGATCGTCGACACGATCATTCCCGACACGATCGAGCGCTTTCCGTGGGGCGGTCACATGGGCATGCGTCAGGTCGATGCGGTCGCGCGCGCGATCGACGAAGCGCGCACGTCGCTCGTATTCACGAACACGCGCTCGCAATGCGAGGTGTGGTATCAGGCGCTGCTCGACGCGCGCCCCGAATGGGCCGGCGTGATCGCGCTGCATCACGGCTCGCTCGATCAGCAGGTACGCGAGTGGGTCGAACGCGGATTGAAGGACGGCTTGCTAAAGGCCGTGGTGTGTACGTCGAGTCTCGATCTCGGCGTCGATTTTCTGCCGGTGGAGCGCGTGTTCCAGATCGGCTCGCCAAAAGGCGTCGCGCGTTTGATGCAGCGCGCGGGCCGCTCGGGACACGCACCCGGTTTGCCGTCGCGGGTGACGATCGTGCCGACGCATGCGCTCGAATTGATCGAAGCGGCGGCCGCGCGTGAAGCCGTCGACAAACGGCAGATCGAAAGCCGCGATACGCCGCAAAAGCCGTTCGACGTGCTGGTACAACATCTCGTCACCGTCGCGATCGGCGGTGGTTTCGACGTGCGCGAGTTGTACGATGAACTTCTGCATACCTATGCATATCGCGATCTGACGCAGCAGGAGTTCGACTGGGCTCTGGGTTTCGTCGAAGGCGGCGGCGCGACGCTGCGCGCGTATCCCGACTACCATCGCGTCGCGCGCGATAGCGACGGTCTGTACCGCGTGCCGCGCGACGATCTCGCGCGCCGGCATCGCAACAACATCGGCACGATCGTCGCGAATGGGACGTTGAACGTGGCGTATCTATCGGGCGGTCGCATTGGCGCGATCGAGGAATCGTTCATCTCGCGGCTCAGACCCGGCGATGTATTCACGTTCGGCGGCCGCGCGCTGGAATTGATCCGCGTGCAGGATATGACGGCGTGGGTGCGGCGTGCGAGCTCATCGCGTGGGGCAATGCCGCAATGGGCCGGCAGCCGCATGCCGCTATCGTCCGAGCTCGCCGACGCGACACTGACGATGCTCGCGCGCGCCGCCGACGGCATCTACGACGAGCCGGAAATGCGCGCGGTACGGCCGCTGCTCGAATTGCAGCAGAAGTGGTCGGCATTGCCCGAGCCGGGCGTGCTGGTCGTCGAGCTGCTGAAATCGCGCGAGGGTTACCACTTCTTCTGCTATCCGTTCGCCGGGCGCACCGCGCATATAGGGCTTGGCGCTCTGCTCGCGTGGCGGGTCGCGCGCGACGAGCCCGGCACGTTTTCCATTTCGATGAACGACTACGGTTTCGAATTGCTGTGCGCGCAGGCGTTCGATTGGGACGCGCACTTGCGCAATGGCCTGCTTTCACCTGACGAACTCGATCACGACATTCTTGCAAGCCTCAATTCGTCCGAACTCTCTTTGCGACGTTTTCGTGAGATTGCGCGGGTGTCGGGCCTCGTGTTTCAGGCGCATCCTGGACAGCAGAAAAGCGCGCGGCAATTACAGGCCTCGAGCGGGCTTTTCTACGAGATCTTTCGTCAGCACGATCGCGGCAATCTGCTGTTGGGCCAGGCCGATACCGAAGTGCTGCTACAGGAACTCGACGTGCGGCGCATCCGTATTGCGCTCGAACGAATGAACGCGAGCCGCGTCGTGCTCACGCGGCCCAGCAAGCCGACGCCGTTCGCGTTTCCGTTGATCGTCGGACGCCTGCGCGAAAAAGTCAGCACCGAGAAGCTCGCCGATCGCGTCGAGCGAATGCTGGCCGAACTCGAAAGGGCGGCGCAACGATGACGGCGACCTCGCTTGCGATCGACGTCGGCGGACGGCCTCTCGTGCTATCGAGTTTGCGCGCGTGTTTCGATCCGGTGCTGCGCGCGCTTTTTATCGCCGATGCGCATTTCGGCAAGGATGCGGTGTTTCGCGCGCGTGGCATTCCGGTGCCGACAGGTTCGACCGCGGAGAATCTGCTGCGAATCGATCGTCTGATCACCGAGTTCGAGCCGGCGATGCTGGTGTTTCTCGGCGATCTGCTGCATGCGCGCGAGTCGCTGTCGACGCTCACGCTCGATGCGTTGCATGTGTGGCGCGCGCGGCATGCGTCGATGCGCGTGGTGCTAGTCGAAGGCAATCACGATCGGCATGCCGGTGCGTTGCCGCCTTCGTTGGATGTCGAGTCTGTGCGCGAGCCGTGGCATTTCGGGGCGTGGGCGCTGTGTCATCACCCGCATGCGGTCGATCACGCGTATGTGCTCGCGGGGCATGTGCATCCGGTCTATCGGATCGCGACGGGGATCGATTCAGTGCGCGTGCCGTGCTTTCGCTTCGGGATCGATCGGGGGGTGCTGCCGGCGTTCGGGAGTTTTACTGGAGGGGCGCGTGAGACGGCGCGCGTTTTGGGGGAGAGGGTTTTTCTGGTCGTGCAGGAGAGGGTGATCGAGTTGGGGGGTTGAGCGGACGGCGGGGGCCGTCCACTTTGTTCCTGATTGCGTTTTTGTTTGCGGGTTGGTTTGCTGATTCGCTAGCGTGGTTTTTTGCTGGCCTTTTCGCTGCAAATTCCCCGCGGTGCTCGAGCGCGGTCGGTTTGGAGGCCGGGCGGCGCCGGCCTCTCTTCCTTGAGGGAGCCCCGCAAGGTTCGCGGGACCCTTGCCACTGCTTAATGGTTGCTGCCGCCGTGGCCACCACTGCCGGAGCCACCGCCGCCGTAGCCGCCATGGCCTCCGTGGCCACCGTTGCTGAAGCCGCCGTTGCCGGAGCCGCCACCGTTGCTGCCGTTGCCTTGGCCGCCGCCGTTGCCGCCGTTGCCGCCGTTGCCGCCGTTGCCACCGTGACCTCCGTTGCCGGAACCACCGCTGCCTTGGCCACCACCGTTGCCGCCGTTTCCGCCCTGGCCGCTGCCGGTGCCACCGCCACCACCGTTCCCTCCGTGGCCACCGTGTCCGGAACCGCCGCCGCCCTGGCCGCCGCCTTCGCCGCCATGGCCACCGTGTCCGGAGCCTCCGTTGCCCTGGCCGCCACCGCCTTCACCGCCATGGCCACCGTTGCTCGAGCCGCCGTTACCCTGGCCGCCGCCTTCACCACCATGGCCACCGTGTCCAGAACCGCCGTTGCCCTGGCCACCGCCTTCACCGCCATGACCACCGTTGCCCGAGCCGCCGTTGCCTTGGCCGCCACTGCCTTCACCACCATGGCCACCGTGTCCGGAACCGCCGCCGCCTTGGCCGCCACCGCCTTCACCACCATGGCCACCGTGTCCGGAACCGCCGTTGCCTTGGCCGCCACCTTCACCGCCACGGCCACCGTCGGCAGAACCGCCCTTGCCTTCGCCACCGCTGCTACCGTGGCCGCTGTCACCATGACCGCTGCCGCCGTGGCCGCCGTCGCCGTGGCCGCTTTCGCCGTGACCGCTTTCGCCACGGCCGCCGTCACCATGGCCGCCGTCACCGTGGCCGCTTTCGCCGTGACCGCCATCGCCGTGACCGCCCTCGCCATGGCCGCCGTCACCGTGACCGCCCTCGCCGTGACCGCCGTCGCCATGGCCGCCGTCACCGTGGCCGCTTTCGCCGTGACCGCCATCGCCATGGCCGCCGTCACCGTGACCGCTTTCGCCATGACCGCCATCGCCGTGGCCGCTGTCACCGTGACCATGACCCGCATCTCCATCACCACCGTGGCCGTGACCATGACCGCCATCGCCGTCACCATCGCCACCGTGACCATGTCCATCACCACCGTCGCCATCACCATCACCGCCATGGCCGTGGCCATGACCGCCATCGCCGTCACCATCGCCACCGTGGCCGTGGCCATGACCGCCATCGCCGTCACCCTCGCCACCGTGGCCATGACCATGACCGCCATCGCCATCGCCATCACCATCACCACCGTGGCCATGGCCATTACCGCCATCGCCATCGCCATCACCACCATGACCATGACCATGACCATGGCCATGACCATGCCCCCCACCACCGTCCCCACCATCCCCGCCGCTATCACCGCCACCGTTGTTGCCGCCATCGCCGCCCGTGCCGCCATTCCCCGAGCCATCGCCACCGCTTCCAGCGCCGCCATTACCGTTGCCGCCGGAACCGCCATTACCATTGTTGCCGCCGGTATTTCCCGAGCCCACCCCGCCCGTGCCGGAATTGGCCGAACTATTTCCGCCACTGCTGCCCGCGCCCGCCGACGACGTCCCGCTGCCCGGCGACGAGCCGGTGGACGACGTCGGACCGAGCCCCGCCGCCGCGATGCCGAGGGCACCCGCCCCGAGTTGCCCGAATCCCTGCGAGGTGCAGCCCGGCCCGCCGCCCGACGGACATCCGCCGTGCACGCTCGCCTCGGCGAGCACCATTACTCCAGGATTGGTTGCTGGCGCGGCGGTGCTCCCCGAATTCGTCTGCGCACCCGCCATCGCCACATAAAGACTGACCGCGACCGCCAAAGCCGCCCGCCGCGTGCCAAGTATCCACGCGTCCCCGTTTTGCTTTTTCATTTCATCCTCCTAATTATTTCCCCTGAGCGACCGGTCCAATTAACGAGTGAATCTCCGCTCGTCAAAAAAAACGAAAGTCAAAGCCTTGGCGCAGCTTCGCCTTATGCGAATTAAAATGCGCTCGCACTAAATACTTCTCTCACGGAAAATCCCCGGTCCGATTTGGCGTGCTTCGAGAGAATGGGCTGGCCGTGCGCGCACGTGATCGTGAGAGCCGCACAGCGAGGCTTGATGGACGTTGAAGTTATTCGCAGTGCAATCGCGCGACCGTGCGCTAGACCACGCAATGCGATATGGCCGATACGGCGTGCTAGGCGGGGGAAAACGACGATGCGTCCGCCAAATCCGCTAATCCATATTCCTCATACGGGAAGTTAAAACTATCACGCTCGATGTAATTTGAGCGACATAAAGAAAATTAACATTTGGCTTTATCGGATGAATTCGGATCACTTACACATCATCCGTTTTATTCATGTGGCCATTCGCACATAAACATGAAAATTGGAAAAGCCGAATGAGAGAAATCCAATAGACAAAACCATGAAAATCACCGAAATGCGCGCGCGAAAACATTACGCGTCGTTGCATAACGCCTGTGCGTCGCAAAGAGCGATGTCGCGATGTGCGCTGCCGCGCACAGTCGCCGAACGTGCGGCTCAGCCGTACGCGATCGCCAGCCACTCATCTGCAAAGTGTCGTGGCACAACCACCAGCGCGTCAGATAACCAACACATCGGCACGCAGGCTTTTTCCGGAGCATTCCCACCATCTTCCGCGCTACCGTCGCGTATCGTCGTTGCGCTGCCCGCAAACGCCCGTCCCCGCGAGCTACTGCGCGGGATCATCCCCATACGCGGGTAAACCTTTGTTTGACTTCGTCGCGCCGCCCCGTTTACTGCACGCAGCCGAACCTCTCAATCCGCTTTCATTCACCGCCCGCATTTTGTTTGGTCTGCTGAGCAGTGTTCTGCGAGCGCCCTCCCCTCTCCGACGAGGTACAACATGGTTACTATCTCCAGCAGCGCCGTCGACGAATTCAAATCCACACTGCGCGGCCAGCTTCTGCTGCCCGACACACCGGGCTTCGACACGGCGCGCAGCATCTGGAACGCGATGATCGACCGTACTCCCGCGATGATCCTGCGCTGTGCGGGTGTGGCCGACGTGCGCAGCGGCGTCGCCTTCGCGCGCGACAACGGCCTGCCGCTCGCCATTCGCGGCGGCGGCCACAATATCGGCGGCAGCGCTGTGTGCGACGATGGCCTCGTGCTCGATCTGTCCACGATGAAATCGGTGCGTATCGACCCGCAAGCGCGGCGCGCGTATGTCGAGCCCGGCGCGACGCTGCATGATTTCGATCACGAAGCGCAGGCATTCGGACTCGCGACACCACTCGGCATCAACTCGACGACCGGCGTCGCAGGTCTCGCGCTCGGCGGCGGCTTCGGCTGGCTGAGCCGCCGCTACGGCATGACGATCGACAACCTCGTCGCGGCCGACATCGTCACCGCCGACGGTGAGTTCCGCCACGTGAGCGCCACTTCGCACGACGATCTGTTCTGGGCGATTCGCGGCGGCGGCGGCAATTTCGGCGTCGTTACGCTATTCGAGTTCGCACTTCATGAGGTCGGCCCGCTCGTGTATGGCGGCCTCGTCGTGTTGCCGCTCGCCGACGCGAAGGAAGCACTGATCAAATACCGCGATGCCGCGCCGGCAATGCCCGACGAGCTGGCCGTCTGGGCGGTCGCGCGGCTCGCGCCGCCGCTGCCGTTCCTGCCGCCCGACGTGCACGGCAAACCCGTGCTGGTGTTCGCGATGTGCTACAACGGCCCGGTCGACAAAGGCCCGGACGCGGTGGAAGCCGCGCGCGGCTTCGGCAAGCCGCTCGGCGAACATCTTGGTCCGATGCCCCTCGAAGTCTGGCAACAGGCCTTCGATCCGCTGCTCACACCGGGCGCGCGCAACTACTGGAAGTCGCACAACCTCGCCACCATCGACGATGGTCTGATCGACGCACTGATCCGCGCGATCGACACGCTGCCGTCCACGCAATGCGAAATTTTCTTCGGGCTGATCGGTGCGCAAACGCAGCGCGTGGCGGTCGACGCAACCGCTTACCCGGCTCGCGAGACGCTATACGCGATGAACGTGCACGGCCGCTGGGACGATGCGCGCGACGACGAGCGCTGCGTCGCATGGGCGCGCGACTTTTTCGACGCGGCGCGCCCGTTTGCGCTAGGCAGCGTGTACGTCAACTTCATGACCGAGGAAGAAGGCGGCCGTATCGCGGATGCCTATGGGCCCAACTATGAGCGGCTCGTCGCCGTGAAGAACCGCTACGATCCGCACAACCTGTTCCGCCATAACCAGAACATTCGCCCAACGCTGTAGCGACGACGCGCAACGGCAAGCAGCGCAAATCCGCGAACTGCAAATTGCCGCGCCGCCCTCGCGCAAGGCGGCGCGGCCCTTGGGCACGCTCCCTGCTAATTTGTCGGCCGTGGATGCCCGCGATGCGTGCTTCGCGCGTCGCGGCACGCCCGCTCAACGACAATCATCGCGCGCACGGAACCTCTCGTGCGCAAATGAGAACAAAGCAAAGCAAGGCGGGCAATTCGCCGCACTCTTCCATAACGTACAACATGCGTGAGAAACGCAAAGGAAACAGTCATGCGCAGACGACAATTCATCATGACCGGCAGCGCTGCATTGGCCGTCGCAGGCCTGAGCCTCACCGGTTGCACGACGACTTCGCCGTCCTCGAACGCATCGCCGTCGGCCAATGCTGGCAAGCGCGACACGATCAACGCCGGCGTCGACTCGACGCTCGCGCGTCTCTACGAAAACGTCGACGGTTCGCGCGAGCTCGTTGCGAAAGCGCGCGGCGTGCTGGTGTTTCCGTCGGTGATCTCGGCCGGCTTCTGGGTCGGCGCACAGTATGGTGAAGGGGCGATGCGCATCGGCGGCCGCACGGTCGGCTACTTCAGCACGGTCGCGGGCTCGTTCGGGTTGCAGATCGGCGCGCAGTCGAAGGCGCTCGTGTTTCTGTTCATGACGCAGGAAGCGCTCGACGAATTCATGCACAGCCAGGGCTGGGCGGTCGGCGCGAATGCGACCGTCGCCGTGCTGAAGGTCGGCGCGAACGGCGCGGTCGATTCCTCGACCGCAACCAGTCCGGTGCAAGCTTTCGTGTTGACCAACGGCGGTTTGATGGCCGGCGTGTCGCTCGAAGGCACGAAGGTGTCCCGGCTGATTATTTGAGTATCTGAGCGGAGTGCCCAGCAGACGCATCCCTCGCGCAGCCGCGCGCGTTGCCAAGCCCGTTCAGCGCCGCTCATGCAAGCCTCAGCATTGCGCTCGCGCGCGACCTCGTAAAACATGATCACCGCTGGTCCCGCTTCCGGTGATGCTCGTCCTCGTCAACGGACTCGCGCGACGCGCCTTCACGAGCTGTTCGATCCCGCGCGCGACCCGGTGAGCGTGACCGTCGACATGAGCGCCGGCAACGCGGCCTGGCGGTTTAGCGCTGCTCCGGCAACTTGAACACCGAGATCGCCGCCGACAATTGCCCGGTCTGCGTCTTCAGCACATCGGCCGCAGCGCTCGCTTCCTCGACGAGCGCCGCATTCTGCTGCGTCGTCTGATCCATGCTCGCGACCGCGATGTTGACCTGCTCGATGCCCGAGGTCTGCTCGGCCGACGCCGCGCTGATCTCGCCCATGATGTCGTTGACGCGACGTACCGCCTGCACGACTTCCTGCATCGTGTCGCCCGCGCGTCCGACGTGCTCCGAACCGCCCGCGATCTGCGCGGCCGATTCCTCGATCAGCGCCTTGATCTCCTTCGCGGCCGCCGCGCTGCGTTGCGCGAGCGTACGCACTTCACCCGCGACCACCGCGAAACCGCGGCCTTCCTCGCCCGCGCGCGCCGCCTCGACGGCCGCGTTCAACGCGAGGATGTTGGTCTGAAACGCAATCCCTTCGATCACGCCGATGATGTCGCCGATCCGGTGCGACGACTGTGAAATCCCGCGCATCGTGTCGATCACCTGGCCAACCACCGCGCCGCCGCGCGCCGCGGTCTCCGAAGCGTTGTGCGCGAGCTGGCTCGCCTGCTTCGCGTTGTCGGCGTTCTGACGCACGGTCGCGGTGATCTGCTCCATGCTCGACGCGGTCTCGCCGAGCGCGGCCGCCTGCTGCTCGGTGCGGCGCGATAGATCCGAATTGCCCGCGGCGATCTCGTTCGATACCGACGAAATCAGCGTCGCGCCGCCGCGAATCTGCTCGATCGCCTGCGCGAGACGCTGCTGCATCCGTTTCATCGCGGCGAGCAGGCTGGTACTGTCGCCGGTCTTCGTGTCGACGATCACGTCGAGGTCGCCGTCCGCGATTCGCGACGCAATCTGCACCGCGTACGCCGGTTCGCCGCCAAGCTGACGCAGAATGCTGCGCAGAATCACGCCGATCACCAGCGACACGAGCGCGCAAAGCACTAGCGCCGCGATCACGTATTGCACGAGGGTGCGGTAGAACATCGCGTCGATGTCGTCCGTGAACACGCCGGTGACAATGGTCCAGTCCCACGGCTTGTAAAGCCGCATGTAGTTGCTCTTCGGCGCGAGCTGGTCGGTGCCGGGCTTCGGGAACATCAGATGAACGAATGCCTCGCCTTCGCGCTGGGTTTGCTCGGAACCCTCCTTGAACACATGACGGCCGTCCGGATCGGTGACGGTGGTCATGTCCTTGCCGACGAGGTCGGCGCGCGTGGCATGCATCAGCACGTGCGCGTGGCTGTCTTCGAGCACCAGGTAGCCGCCGGCGCCGTCGTAGCGCATCGCGCGCAGGTCGTCCATCGCGGCGCGCTGCGCGTCGGCGAGCGGCATCGTGCCGGCCGCGGCGAGCGCGTTGTAGCGATCCAGCACGCTGTACGCGATGCTGACGACGTTTTTCAGCTCGTCCTCGCGATCGGCGATCATCGTGTCGCGCGTTTTGTACGCTCCCCACAGGCCGATCGCCAGAATGCCCATGCACATCACCGCGAGCGCGAGCCACAGCCGCACTTTCAGGCGAAACCGTTCCATCTTCCGTATCCCTTGTCGTGGTTTGCGGCGGTTCGCGCAGGCGGACGCCGCAAACGTTTCATGTCGTTGTCGGGATTAACGGCGCGACGGCGGAAAACTTCAGTGCTACTTCAAGGTTGGGGGTTTCAGTCCGCCGGCAGCGTCAGCGCCGCCACTTCGCAGCGCGGCCATTGCCGCAGCACGTCGGGTGACATCAGCAGCTTGGCCGCGCGCACGCCGGCGCCCATCACGATCTGCGCACGGTCCATCACCGCGGCGTCGACCAGCACGCGCCATTCGGCCGGCAGACCAAAGGCGGTGATGCCGCCGAACTCCATCTGGCTATGCTCGACCGCCACCTCGCGCTTCGCGAATGACAGCCGCTGCGCGCCGAGCGCGACCTTCACCGCGCCGTTGACGTCGAGCCGCCGGGAGCCCAGCGACACCAGCGCCGCATAGTGCTCGCCACCGTCTTTCTTGTAGCGGATCACGATCGTGTTCGCGCAGTCTTCGAGGCCGAAGCCATAGTGCGCGCTGAATGCGGCGGTGTCGGAGGCGTCGTCGGTAACCGCGAACACCGTGATTCCGTGCGCCGGCAATTGTTCGATGACATGAGCGGGCAGATGCGCGCTCCACTGGTCGCGCTCGATGACGTCCAGTTGCCGTACGAGTTCGTGCGAATGCATGATGAGCGGAAAGGTGACATTAACCCGCTGCATTCTAGCGGTACGCGCGGGCGGCCGCGGAATGGGCCATGCAAGCAGGCCATGAAGCCCACCGCTTAACTTGTATAGTGATGGGCACGAGGTTTGCGACGAAGCAAACACCGTGAAAGCGCCGTCACGATTCAGACACGATCATGGACATCGACACCCTTTCTCGCGAGAACCTCCAGCAGGCCGCGCGTCACCAGGCCAATTGGGCGATGGGCGCACTTCGGCAGTTCACGGAGAACCGCTGTCTGGAGATGGCGGCGAGCATCGCGTTCTATGCGGCGTTCTCGCTCGCGCCGACGCTCGTGATGGTGATCGCGGTGGCCGGCTGGTTCTTCGGACCGGCGGCCGCGCGCGGCGAGCTGTTTGGCCACATCAACGGCCTGATCGGCGACCAGGCGGCCGCCGGCGTGCAGACGATCGTCGAAAACGCGCACCACGCGGGCGCCAAAGGCGGCATCGCGACGATCATTTCCTTTTCACTGCTGGCGATCGGCGCGTCGGCGACGTTCTCGTCGCTGAACAGCGCGCTCAATATAGTGTGGCCGTACAGCGGGCCGCGCACGGCCAGCTGGCTCGCGCTGGTGCGGGTGCGGCTGATTTCGTTCGGGCTCGTGCTCGGCGTCGCGTTCCTGCTGATCGTGTCGCTGGTGCTCGATACGGTCATCGCCTTTATCGGCGAATGGCTGTGGGGCGACTCGCCGTATGTCGTGATCGGCAATCTGCTACAGCTCGGCGTCGGTCTGCTCGTGTTGGTCTTCGCGTTCGCCGGACTGCTGAAGTTCCTGCCCGACGCCCGGGTGCTATGGCGCGATGCGCTGGTGGGCGGCATCGTCGCGGCCGTGTTGTTTACGGCCGGGAGAAAGCTGTTCGCGCTCTATCTCGCGCATGCGGGAATGGCCAGCGCGTTCGGCGCGGCCGGCTCGCTCGCGGTCCTGCTGATGTGGCTGTACTTCTCGGCGCTGGTGCTGCTGCTCGGCGCGGAGTTCTCGGCGGCGCGCGGCAGGCTGCACGATCCGCGCGGCGGCTGGGGCATGCAGGCGGAAGCGCCGCCGGGCAGCCGCGCGAAGCTCGCGTCGGTGCTGGCGGCATCGACCGTCGCGGCAAATGCGGTTTCTTCGGCTCGCTCGGCTGTGCCCGTCGCCGGCCACAGGACCGCGCCGCTGCCTCCGTCGGGGATCGACGCGGCGGTGCAAAAGCGCTCCGCGCATGAAACGGCGGTCGACGTGACGCGCAAGGTGCTCGACGTCGAAGCGCAAGCCACCCGTCTCGCGGCGTCGGCCATCGTCGAAGCGCGCCGCAAGGCCACGGCCGCCGACCGTTACGTGCGACGCAACCCATGGACCTCGGTGCTTCTCGCGGCCGCCGCGGGGCTCACGGCCGCGGCCGTGGCGCGCCGTGGCGCCGAAAGGCGCTGAAACGTGTTGCGCCGTCAAACCGCTTGATCGCGCTTGGACACAACGCACCTTTTCTGTCCAGCCTGTCTAGTCATTTCTCCAGCTATTTCTTTTATCTTTTCACTACAAAGTCGAGCAAACGTGTAGACGACTAGATTACGTTTAGCATGCAAATCGACGCCAAAAGTGCGTTAAATCGCCCCGTCACTATCAACAAATCAACAATAATGCGCATCAGACCAATAAATGTTGCGCAAATAGAAATAATCGTTGAGGGCTTTAAATACAAGGGTTTGCGTCGATTGTCAGTTTTTGGCGACACTCTTTTTTTTCCGTTTCTACCCGGCGGATGCGCTGAGCTATTCTGCTTTCCGCAACAACGAACAATCATCTGCGTGGAGAAATGGATGAAACGAATCGCACTGTCTACCCTCTCGCTGGCGCTCCTGGGCGTCGCCGGTATCGCACACGCGCAAAGCAGCGTGACCCTGTATGGCGTGCTGGATGAGTCGATCCAGTATGTGAATAACGCTACGCCCAAGGGCGGCGCGCTCGTTCAAACCTTCGCCGGCAACCTGCAAGGTAACCGTTTCGGCCTGAAGGGCACGGAAGACCTCGGCGGCGGCCTGAAGGCGATTTTCCAGTTGGAAAACGGCTTTGACCTGAACACCGGCAAGCTGCAGCAAGGTGGCGCGATGTTCGGTCGTCAGGCTTACGTCGGTTTGACGGGCGACGCATGGGGCACGTTCACGGCCGGTCGTCAGTACGACCCGCTGGTCGACATGATCCAGCCGCTGACGGGCGACAACTACTTCGGTAGCACGTTCGCTACGCCGGGCGACGTCGACAACAACGACAACAGCTTCCGCGTCATCAACTCGCTCAAGTACGTGTCGCCGGTCTGGTCGGGCTTCCAGATCGAAGGTCTGTATGCTCTGGGCGGCGTCGCAGGTGCGACGGGTTCGGGCCAGACGTGGTCGGGCGCGGCAACGTATGCAACGGGTCCGTTCAGCGTCGCTGCAGGCTACCTGCACGCAAGCAATGCCAATTCGCCGGCTACGCGTGCGACTGCAGGCGGCTGGGCAGGTACGGCAGCGCCGGGCGCCACGTTTGACACCAACTTCCCGAACAACGCCGGCATCAACCAGGCATATGCGTTCTCGAAGTCGATCGGCATCGCTTCGGTAGCGGTTCAGTACGTGACGGGTCCGTGGACGGGCAACCTGTCGTACAGCAACGCACAGTACCGCCCGGACGCAAACTCGGGCTTCGCGACGACGCAGAAGTACAACGTCGGCCGCGCATACTTGGGCTACCAGCTCACGCCGGCAGCGCTGCTCGGTATCGGCTATGCGTACACGCACGGCTCGGGCGACGCAACCGCGACCTACAACCAGGTTTCGCTGGGTGGCGATTACAACCTCTCGAAGCGCACGGACTTCTACCTGGTCGGCGCATGGCAGCACGCAAGCGGCAACCAGCGCGTTCCGGCTACGGCTACTACGGGTGCCGGTACCCTCGTGCCGTCGACGGCTTCGATCGGTTCGTACGGCAACCAGTCGAGCACCAACAACCAGGTCATGGTCAGCCTGGGTATCCGCCACAAGTTCTAATCGAACTTCAAGTCGGACCTGCTACGCAGCTGACGAGCTGCGTAGCCAAAAAACCAGCCACAGGCGATGCCGATGGCTGGTTTTTTTCGTCCCGAGGTTTTGGTGTGATTCGACGAGCGCGACACGCGCTGCGAATCCGACGCAGCTAGCGCCGCTGCGCCTTGCCCTTGTCGGCCTGCGCGAGAATTTGCGCGGGCGACACGTCCTGCTCATGCTCGACGCCATCCGCGCCGACCGGCGCGCGATGTAGCACCAGCGCCCGCTCCGGATGCGGCGATGGCGCATCCAGCGACTGCTGCCAGTCCGGATCGGGAATCTCGGCGAACACCTGGCGCAAACGCTCGCCCCACGTGCGGTGAATCATGTCGAAGTACGCGTTGTCGCGATCGATCGACACGAATCGCGTGACGCGCAGCGCATCCTTCTCGTACACCAGCAGATCGAGCGGCAAGCCCACCGACAGGTTCGAGCGCAGCGTCGAGTCCATCGAGATCAGCGCGCACTTCGCGGCCTCGTCGAGCGGTGTGGACGGCGTCAGCACACGGTCGATGATCGGCTTGCCATACTTCGCCTCGCCGATCTGAAAGTACGGATTCACCGCCGACGCCTCGATGAAATTGCCCGCCGCGTAGATCATGAAAAGCCGCATGCGGTTGCCCGCGATCTGGCCGCCGAGAATGAAGCTGCAATTGAAGTCGACGCCGAACTTCTGCAGCGCCGCGGCTTCGCGCTCGTGCACGCGGCGCACCGCGCTGCCGACCACGCGCGCGGCGTCGGCCATCGTCGGCACGCTCCACAGCGTCGGCTCGCTGGCATCGGCGGGCTCGGACAGCTCGTGCAGCACCGCCTGCGTGATCGACAGATTGCCGGCGCCGAGCAGCACCAGCACGCGTTCGCCGGGCTGCTCGAACACCGACATCTTGCGCGCGGTACTGATGTGATCCACGCCCGCATTGGTACGCGTATCGGATAGGAAAACGAGGCCGTCGTTGACGGCCATCGCTACGCAGTAAGTCATAACGAATCCGCAGAACGCGAGGGAACCGGGCTATTGTAATGCGGCGCACTGGCGCCTTTTATCGGTGTTTACGGCCTTTTTTATGGCCTTTTTCGCAGCCTTTAGCGTTGCGACGCGGCTACTGCGACATCTGCGCGCTGACCGCCACCGCCACGTTAAGCTCCTCTTCGAGGCCGCCGATGCGTCGGCCGCGCACCGGTGCCGCCGCCTCATAGTCGCGCGCGACCGCGAGCCGGCAATAGATCTCGCTGGCAAACCCGGCATGCGTGACGTCGAGCGAAATCCAGCCCTTGTCTTCGAGCCAAACGTCGACCCATGCATGACTCGCGCCATGCGGCACGTCGCCGGGTTCGATATAACCGCTGACGTAGCGCGCCGGCACGCCGCGCGCGCGGCAGCACGCGAGCATCAGATGCGCATGGTCCTGGCACACGCCGTTGCCGAGCGCGAGCGCCTCGGCGGCCGTGCTCGTGACCTCGGTCACGCCGGGCCGGTATTGCACCCGGTGCACGATCTGCTCGGCAAGCGCAATCAGGCTTGCGGGACTCGCCAGATTCGCCACCGATTCCGCCAGTTCGCGGATCGCGCCATCGGCTTCGGTCAGACGCGTCGCGCAGGTGAAATGCTCGAGCGGAACCGGACCGGGCGGATCGCGCAGCACGCCGTCGACGAGCGGCATCGTATCCACCTCGCCCGACACGCGCAGATGAATCTCATCGTGCGGCTTGTTGATGACGAGCGTATGCAGCACGTTGCCGTAGGCGTCGAGTGTGGCGTCGAGCTTGCCCGGCGCGTCGATGCTCCAGCGCCGCACGGTCTGCCCGGCGCCGCTCGAGGGCGTCAGGCGCAACTGCTGGATCGAATAATGAACCGTCGCTTCGTAGCGGTAAGAGGTGTCGTGGCGGATCGTCAGGTACATGAGAAAACTCCGTCAGGCCACTGGCAGCATCAGATAAGTACGCGCCACCAGATTGCCCAGCTCGAACACGCGAGCGAGGAACTGCGTCAGATAGCCATGCAAACCGCTCTCGAAAATCTGCCGGATGTCGGCATACAGCAGCTCGGCGCGCAGCTTGCCGGCGAAGCGCTCGCACTGGTTCGAGCCCGACGTGCGCAGCATCGCGAGATTGCTGCACACGCCGTCGAGCGAGGCGAGCAGCGAGCGCGGCATCTGCTGATTGAGGATCATCAGCTCGACGACGCGCGCGGGCGTCACGACGTCGCGATACACCTTGCGATAGATCTCGAGCGCGGACACCGAACTCAGGATCGAGGTCCAGTAATAGAAGTCCTCGAGCTGGCGCGCGGCGTCGCGCGAGTTCGGCTCGACGTTCGCGAAACGCACATCGAGAATCCGCGCGGTGTTGTCGGCGCGCTCCAGATACGTGCCGAGCTGCGTGAAAAAGAACGCGTCGTCCTGCAACGCAGTGCCGATCGTCACGCCGCGCGACAGATGCGAGCGGAATTTGACCCACTCGAACAACGAGCCCGGATTGCTCGCGGCCTGCCCGCTCGCGAGCCGCTCGTTGAATTCGAGCCACGTGTCGTTGATGGTTTCCCACCACTCGGTCGTCAGCGTGCCGCGCACCGCGCGGGCGTTTTCGCGCGCGGCCTGCAGGCACGAATGAATGCTCGACGGATTGCTCGCGTCGGCGACCATGAAGTCGAGCATGTGCTCGCGCGTCGGTTCGTCGTAACGCTGCGCGAAGGCGCTTTCGAGCTCGGAAATGCGCAGCACTGAGCGCTGCGCGCGAGCCTCCTGTTCGGGCGTCTGCGGCAGCAGTTGCGCCTTCAGGTTGATGTCGAGCATGCGCGCGGTATTCTCCGCGCGCTCCATATAGCGGGCCATCCAGAAGAGGTGATCGGCGGTTCGGCTAAGCATGACGGCGTTCCATGTCTGTGATCTGAGCGCGCGAGGCCTTCGTCAGCGACGAAAGTCCGCGCTGGTTATCCGTTGAGCGACGGCGGCGCATCGCGCATTGCGTGCCGCTTGCGGCGCATCAGTCGACCATCCAGGTATCCTTGGTCCCGCCTCCCTGCGATGAATTGACGACGAGCGAGCCCTGCTGCAGCGCGACGCGCGTGAGGCCGCCGGCCACCATCGTGGTGGTCTTGCCCGACAGCACGAACGGCCGCAGATCGATATGGCGCGGCGCGATGCCTGTTTCGACGAAGGTCGGACACGCGGACAGCGCAAGAGTGGGCTGTGCGATATAGCCGGCCGGACGCGCGATCAGCCGCTCGCGGAAGGCCTCGACCTCGGCCTTCGTCGAGGCTGGGCCGACCAGCATCCCGTAGCCGCCCGCGCCGTGCACTTCCTTGACCACCAGCTCCGGCAGATGCGCGAGCGTATAGGCGAGATCCTCGGGCTTGCGGCACTGATAGGTCGGCACGTTGTTCAGAATCGGCTGTTCGCCGAGATAGAACTGGATCATGTCGGGCACGTATGGGTAGATCGATTTGTCGTCGGCGATGCCGGTGCCCATCGCATTCGCGAGCGCGACACGGCCGGCGCGATACGCGGTCAGCAGACCCGGCACGCCAAGCGCGGAGTCGGGGCGAAACGCGAGAGGATCGAGAAAGTCGTCGTCGACGCGCCGGTAGATCACGTCGACGCGCTTCGGTCCCTGGGTGGTGCGCATGAACACGTAGTTGTCGTCGACGAACAGATCCTTGCCTTCGACGAGCTCGACGCCCATCTGCTGCGCGAGGAACGTATGCTCGAAGTACGCGGAGTTGTACATGCCCGGCGTCAGCACGACGACGACCGGATCGTCGACGCCTTCCGGCGCGACCGAGCGCAGCGTATCGAGCAGCAGATCGGGGTAATGCGCGACTGGGGCGATGCGGTTCTGCACGAACAGCTCGGGGAAGAGCCGCATCATCATCTTGCGGTTTTCGAGCATGTACGACACGCCCGACGGCACACGCAGATTGTCTTCGAGCACGTAGAACTCGCCTTCGTCGCCGGCGCGCACCACGTCGACGCCCGCGATATGCGCGTAAACACCGAGCGGCACGTCGACGCCCTGCATCTCCGGACGATACTGCGCGTTGGTATAGACCTGCTCGGCCGGCACGATGCCCGCGCGCACGATTTTGCGATCGTGATAGACGTCGTGGATAAACAGATTGAGAGCCTGCACGCGCTGTCGCAAACCCGCTTCGAGCGTCTGCCATTCGCCCCGCGGGATGATGCGCGGAATCAGATCGAAGGGGATCAGCCGCTCGGTGCCGGACAGGTCGCCGTTCACCGCGAACGTGATGCCGACGCGCCTGAACAGCAGGTCCGCTTCCGCGCGCTTGCGTGCGATCGCTTCGTTGCCCTGGCTGTCCAACCATCGCTCGAAGCGCGCGTAATGCGGCCGTACGCCATCGTCGTGATAGCGCATCTCGTCATAGCATCGCATGTCAGCCCCAGTCTTGTTGTCAAATAGAAGGCGAATGCGCTGCGCATTCGGTATTCGACCTTCGATCAAGCAAGCGTTATGCCATTGAATATGTCGTGATGATGCGCGTTGACGTGCACGGTAGCGGCGCATCCGCAGGGCGTCGAATTGCGTTGATCGTACTGTCGTGGATCATGATGCGCCAGTCAGGTGCGCGCGCGCCATCAGGGAGCACACTATGAGAGAGCCGCACCCGCCGTTTCGCCAATGGATGCAATGAGCGCTACGAAGCGAGCGCATAAAAAAAGTCCCCGCGGATTCTCATCCACGGGGACTTCGATCACCTGCATGCAGGCGCTTCTTCACGCACTCAAACGTCAGGCATGATTAAACCCAACCGCGCCATGCCGACGCCCGAGCGTGAGAACAACGCGCTTAGGCAGCCGCTGCGTCCTTCAGCTTCTTCAGCGCGCGTGCCTTGATGCGCACGCTTGCCGGCTTGGCCGGGAACCAGCGCTCTTCACCCGTGAACGGGTCCTTGCCGAAGCGCTTCTTCTTCGCCGGCACAGCCTGCACGACGATCTTCAGCAGACCCGACAGCGTGAATTCGCCAGCGCCTTTCTTATGCACCGTGCCGAGGATCGTGTCTTCGAGCGCGGCCAGCACAGCCTTGGCGGTCTTCGGTTCCACTGCAGCACGCTCAGCGATGTGAGCTGCCAACGAGGCCTTCGTGAAGGTGTCCTTGATCGGCGTCGGTGCGCCAGACGCCTTCACGGCGACCTTCTTGGCTGCGACGGCTTTCTTCGCAGGGACTTTCTTTGCAGCAACCTTCTTGCTCGGTACCGGGGCAGCAGCCTTCTTGGCCACCTTTTTTGCGGAAGTCGGCATGTTTCTCCTACCTGTTGTGGTCAGTGAATTGCTCGAAGCGCACACGGTATGTGCACGCTTCAACGCCGGATTCTACAAGCGCTAAAGCGATTTGCGCGACTCTTTTATGTATTGCGATGAAGTTTTTTGCGTGGCGCCAACGGTCCAACACGTTTTAGTACCTGTTTTAGCGGCTAAAACGTGCGCGGCAAGGTCTTTAACAGGCATGAGTAACGCTCGTTACAGTTCGTTTCTGCGGCGGTTTCGAGGTGGTCGCGGCGAGGCGAGCTGGTGTTTTCGTCCCTTGAATCAGGGCATTTTCTTCGTTTGACACGTCAAGCAACGCAACCCCGACGCTTCGACGATGCCTACGCCGCGCTTGCGCCGAGTTCCGGTTCAGCGAGCGATGCGCGGCAGGATGCCGGCGAGCTTCGTCAGCGCCGTGTCGATATGCTCGGCCGCGATGCTGCCATAGCCGAACATCAGCCCAGGCTGCGGTGTCACGCGATGGTGAAATGGCGCGAGTCCATAGAGGCCGATCGACGCTTCACGCGCGGCGGTGACGAGCGCCTCTTCGCCGAGCGACGCCAACGGCCCCTTCAGCCGCGCCGCCAGATGGATGCCGGCAGTCGGCACGATCGGTTCGAACCAGCGCGCGAGGTCGCCTTGCAGATGCTCGAGCAGCATCGCGCGGCGCGCCGCATAAGCCTTGTGCATGCGCCGCAGATGGCGCGCGAAGTCGCCATTGAGCATGAACGCCGCGAGCGCCGTTTGCGTCAGCGTGCAGCCGTGACAATCAGCGATCTGCCGCGCCTTCAGCAGCGGGCCGAGCAACGACGCCGGCGGCACCAGGTAGCCGATGCGCAGCTCGGGAAAGATCGTCTTCGAAAACGTGCCGACATAGGCGACGAGACCGGCGCGATCGAGGCTCTTCAGCGGCTCCATCGGCCGGCCTTCGAAACGGTACTCGCAGTCGTAGTCGTCCTCGATGATGACCGCGCCGCGTTTTTGCGCCCATTCGAGCAGTTCGACGCGACGCTCGAGGCTCATCGGCATGCCGAGCGGAAACTGATGCGAAGGCGTCACGTAGACCAGTCGTGCCTTGTCCGGCAGCTTGCCGACGATCAGGCCTTCGCTATCGACCGGAACCGGCACCACGCGCGCGCCCGTCACCGTGAAGCAGGCATGCGCGGGCGGGTAGCCGGGGTCTTCGATGGCCGCGATTTCGCCGGGCCGCAGCGTGATGCGCGCGATCAGATCGAGCGCGTGCTGCGCGCCCTGCGTGACGATCACGTCGTCCCAGTTGCTCGACACCGCGCGGTTGAAGGCGAGGTAGCGCGAAATTGCGAGCCGCAGCTGCTGCTCACCGGCGGCCTCGCGATAGGTGCCGGGGCTGCGCGCCTGGCTGCGTAGCGCGTGATTCACGCAGCGGCGCCAGACGTCGAAGGGAAACAGCGTCTTGTCGGTCGCTCCGCCGATGAAGTCGAGCGGCGACGGCACCGACGGCCGCGGCAACGGCAGACTGTCGGGCAACTGCTGCCACAGCGGCTGCGCGCGTGCGGCGGCGTTCGCTTGCGCGGCGTCGCGCTCGCGCGAACGAGCCGCCGCGCGCGCCTGCGCGGAGCGCTCGGCGGGCAGCCGTTCGAGCCCGTCGGCGACGAAGGTGCCCGAACCGGCGCGGGCGCTCAGATAGCCTTCGGACAGCAGCCGCTCGAAAACATCGAGCGTAGTCTTGCGCGATACACCGAGCTGCGTCGCGAGATCGCGCGTGGACGGCAGACGCGTGCCGCCGGCGAGACGCCCTTCGAGAATGCCCGCGCGCAACTGCCGATAAATCTGTCCGGACAGATCGTGATGGCCTTCGACCGCGATGTGAATGTCCATTCGGGTGGTTACCTCAAATAACGGCGAAATGGTTATTTCGAACGACCAGTGGCGAACGTAAGCTTACCTCCACGGACGCCCATTTGGACGCCCCTCGCACGTTCACGAGGACTCTCTGATGCAAGCACGTCTCGACTTTTACAAGGCCAGCCCGAGCGGCACGCGCGCGATGCTCGCGCTCGAGGAAACGATCGGCAAGAGCACGATCGACAAGACGCTCGCCGAACTCGTGCGGATTCGCGCGTCGCAATTGAACGGCTGCGCGTTCTGCCTCGACATGCACGTGAGCGACGCGCGCAAGCATGGCGAAACCGAACGGCGTCTGGCGACGGTGGCCGCGTGGCGCGAAGCGCCGTTTTTCACGACGCGCGAACGCGCGGCGCTCGAATGGACCGAGGCGGTGACGCTGGTCGCGCAAACGCGCGTACCGGATACGGTATGGGAAGCAGTGAAGCCGCATTTCAGCGAGCAGGAAATCAGCGACCTGACGCTGCTGATCGTTGCGATCAACGGCTGGAATCGGATTGCGGTGTCGTTCAGGAAGATGCCCGAGTAAGCGGCGCGCCTTCGCGGGGCCTCAGAAGATCACGGAAACCGCCACCGCGAGCCAGATCGCGGTCACGCCCGTGAGAAACAGATGCCGCGCGATGCGCACGCGCGAGTCGCTGTTCTCCGGCTCGACGGGACTCGTCGCCATCCAAGGCACGAGCCCGAGGCATGCGAAGCCGGCCAGCGCGAGCACGAAGACCACGATGTCGGCCTTATGCCAGGCGGTCGGCTCATACATGCCCCAGTAGCCGAGAAACACGATGCCGATCGAGAACACGGTCGCGGAAGCGGCGCTGAGCGCGGGCACCGAGCCAGTGGGAGTCGGCATGCTTGACCTCCGATCGTCAGGTTGCGGCGGCGCTCGAGCGCGGCGCCGTTCGCCCGATCCGCGTTCGCGCCGACCGCGGCGAGCCGTCAGGAAGTGCGGGTCTGGCGCGCTTCGTACGTCTTCAGATGACTATAGGCGATGCGCAGCAGCGACAGGCCGTGATCGCCCTTTTGCGCGTCGCCGCCGCGCGTGATCAGGTCGCCGAGAATATGATCCGCCTCGGTGTGCGAGCGGTTTTCGACGTCGCGCAACATCGACGCGGTCAACGGCGACGGCGCCAGCAGCACCTGGACGGCGCGCGCGTCGAAGTCCGCGTCCATCATGAAGCCGTTGTGTTCGGCTACCGCGCGGCATTCGCCGAGCAGCTTCTCGATCACGCGCTTGCCGTCGGGCGCAGCCAGAATATCGCCGACCGAGCCGCGCATCAAGCAGGTGCTTCCGGCTAAGGTGGCGAGGAACACCCATTTCTCCCACATGCGCAGCAGGATATTGTCGCTGACCGCGACCTCGAATTTGGCGCCCGACATCGCATCGGCGATTGCCTGGGTGCGCTCCGACGTGCCGCCCACGAGTTCGCCGAACGTAATCGCCTGCATGTCGTTCAGATGCATGATGTGCTGCTCCGCATTGAGCGTCGCGGCGATCACGCACTGGCCGCCGAGCACGCGCTCCTTGCCGAAGCGCGCGCTCAGCACCTCGATATGGCGCATGCCGTTGAGCATCGGCAGGATCAGCGTGTCTTCGCCGACGAATGGCGTGAACGAATCGATTGCGTCATCGAGACTGTAGGCTTTGCAGCTCAGCAGCACGAGGTCGAACGGCTCGCTGGCGACACCGGCCAGTATCGTCTTCACGTCGCGCAACTGGAGATTGCCCCGTGGGCTGTTGATGACAAGGCCGTCGCGCCGCAGCTTTTCCGCGCGACCGGCGCGGACGAGGAAGGTCACGTCCTGCCCCGCCGCCGCCAGACGTCCGCCGAAATAACCGCCTACCGCGCCCGCCCCTACTACCAGAATTCGCATCGTGAGCCTCTTGAAAGATTTCGGTTTGCCGATCATGCGCGTCGCTGGTGGACGCATCCCGATAGTGCCGCGTGTGTGCTTCTTGTGCAGAATGTAGCAAAGATTGGGAATCGGTTCCGGGGAGCGTTGCCCGTGGGTCCACGGTGCCCGTTGCATGGCGTGCGCGCAGCAGCCCGAACAGACCGGCGCGCCGCGCGAATCCAACAAGTTTTACGACGGAACGGACGCTTTGCGATAACGCCGCCAAGCGATGAGGCTGCCAATGGCGATGACGGTCGCAATGACCAGGGTTGATGCGAGGAACATGAGCAACGTACATGTGTCCTCGACGTCCAACGCGTCAGGGCTGTAATCGGGGTCCAGCCAGAGTAGCGCCTGTCGAATGGCGATTGACAGCCAGATCGGTATGTCGAAGACGAAATGCGCCAACAGGAAGCGGGTCATATGCAATCCTCCCAAGCAGGACAACGCAAACCCGGCAATACACCAAGCAAAGATTGCAATGCGCTTCATCGGACTTCCACCCGCCCGTACGCTTTCATGTTGCTGCCTGGAATGGTCAAATCAGGTTTTCGTGAGCGGATGTAGCGCTGTAGCCGCTCGAAGTCATCGCCGCTCTGTACGGTGATGCAACCATCGCTTTCGCGCAACGGGCCCTCAGGGTGCAGGCGGAAGTTACCGCGACGGACACCATGAATCAGGGTGCTGTCGCCGCCTTGAGCATTCCAGAGCATGAACCATTTCCTTCGGTCCGTACTGCCAAAGTGCCCGTTGTTCAGATCGCGTAACCAACCCAATCGGCCACCCGATTGGCGATCTACGAGATAGTAAGTCCCACGCGGGATAGCGCCGACCATGGGCATCGAAGCAGCATCAGGATTATCGCGCCCCACGCCGCGACCGGAATACGCTTCGACCTTACCAAATCCAGGACAATCGAAACTCGACATCTCGCGCTTATTGAGCGTGAAAGTACAGAAAACAGGCATTGTTCTTCTCCCCTTCAGCACTGATGTCCGCGCACATAAATCAAATCACTACTGTCTGCGCCGCGATCGCACTTGAACCAAAGATGCAGGGCTATCTTCATGATTGTGGATTCCTTGAATCGTGAGTAGGACTACCCTTTTACCATCGCTTGCCGGCCGAATACATGACCTCGGCCGCTTGCTTCTCACATTTGACGATCCGTCACATTCAAGCGTCGCTCGAACGAGTACACGAATGCATGCACCATGCACCGCTCTAGTCACATCAGAAGTCTTTCACGTGAATCCCCTACTTGACGCGCGGATGCGTCAGCGTCACGCGTCCCGCCGCCTTCACTGCGCCGCCACCGTTTCGCCCTGCTGCCACCCGCCCCCCAGCGACCGGTACAGCGCGATCGCCGAAAGCGCGTGCTCGCGCCGGGCCTGGTTCAGCGACTCGGAGTCGCGCAGATACGCTTGCTGCGCGTCGAGCACATCGAGGAAGCTCGACGCGCCGCCCTTGTACAACTCGGTAGACAGACGCAGCGCATGACTCGATGCATCGAGCGCACCGGCCAGGCGCTGCACCTGCGCCGCGCCGCTGACGAGATCGCTGCGATTGTCCTCGACTTCCTTCAGCGCCTGCAGCATCGTCTGTTGCAAGCCGAGCTGCGATTCGCGCATGCGGCTCTCGCTCGCGTCGATGTTCGCGGTGATTCGCCCAGCGTTGAAGATCGGGCTCGTTGCATTCAACGCGGCGCTGAACAGATTGTCGGTCAGCGTCGGCAAGCCGAGGTACGACGATGCGAGCAGCCCATTCGTCAGGTTGATCTTGAACTGCGGATAGCGCTGGGCTTTCGATACTCCCACTTCCGCCGCACGCTGTTCGACGAGCGCATAAGCGGTGCGCACGTCGGGCCGATGCAGCAACGCGTCGGACGGCAATTCCTGCGGCGCGCTTTGCGCAGGCACCGGAATCTCGCGCGCGCTGGAAAGCAGCAGCGTATCGAGACTTTCCGGCGTACGCCCCGAATACACGGCGATCAGGCTCAGCTGATGCTGGACCGTCGATTGCATGCGCGGAATCTGTGCCTGCAAGTCCTGCAACTGATTTTGCGCGCGGGCGACGTCGAGCTGAGTCGACAGTCCGTAATGCAGACGCGCCTGCGTGAGCTTCAGCGCGCGGCTGCGAATCTGCTCGTTGTCGTCGAGGATCTGCAATTGAGCCTGCGCCCAGCGCAGATCGATGTACGCAGCCGCCGTGTTCGCCGCGAGCGCGAGCCGCACCTGGTTCAGCGCCGCAACGCTACCCGACACCTGCGCCTGCGACGCGAGCACCGCGAGCCGTTCGCCGCCGAACACGTCAGGCGTCCAGCTCGCGGCGAGGCCGAAGCCGGCCTGGCGCACATAGCCGAGCGGCGGCGGCGTATTCTGCCGCTCGGTCGATGCGCCCGCGTTCGCATTCAGCTCCGGCAGCAGCGCCGCGCGATTCTGCGTCACCAAGTCCTGCGATTGCTTCACACGCTCGGCCGCGGCCTGCACGTCGAGGTTGCCGGTCAACACCGATTCGATCAGCTGATGCATGACCGGGTCGCCGAATTGCGCCCACCAGGCATCGGTGTTCACGCTGTCTTGCGGTGCGTCGACGCTCCAGGCGGCCGGAGCCAGCGTCTGCACCGCATGCGGCAAATCCGCGTGCGTGGCCGGTTGCACCGCGCAGGCCGCGAGCGTCAAAAATGCCGCGCCCGCCACTAACTTCATCACCATCCGTTTCATGTTGGACTCCTAGTGGGCATCGGGCGGGGGCGCGGTGTTGCCGAACGGGCGTGAGAACAGCACGCTCAGCAAGGCGACCACGAAGCACAGCGCAACCGCCAGAAAGGCGTCGGAGAACGCGAGCACCAGCGCTTCGCGCATCAATGCCTCGTGCAATTCGGCCAGCCCCGCATTCGCGGCATTCAATACGTTGCCGCCGACTGCCGACAGATACTCGGCCTGCTTCTGCAAGATCGATTCGACCACCGGACGGCCCGCGTTCAGATGTTCGTCGAGCCGTTCGTAATGAAGATTCAGACGGTCGTTCAACATCGTGCTGCTGACCGCGATGCCGATCGCGCCGCCGAGATTACGCATCAGATTGAACAGCCCGCTCGCGGAGCGCAGCCGCGACGGCGGCAGCGCGCCGAGCGCCATCGTCACGATCGGCGGAATACAGAACTGCTGGCCAATTCCGCGCAATGCTTGCGGGATCAGCAACTGCTGCCAGCCCCATTGGTTCGTCAACGGCACGTACAGATAGCAGCCGATGCCGAACAGCGCGAGGCCGAACACCATCAGCAAGCGCATGTCGACGAAGCGCGCGAGCGTCGAGTACGCGCCAAGCGCGAGCAACTGAAAACAACCGACCGACAGCAACGCGAGACCGATCTGCAACGAATCGAAGCCGCGCACGCGGGCAAGAAACACCGGCGTCAGAAACACGGTGCAGAAGATGCCGACCCCGGTGATGAACGACAGCAGACTGCCGATGCCGAAGTTGCGCAACGCCAGCGCGCGCAGGTCGACGATCGGTTCCTTCGCGGTGAACGCATGCACGAGGAACAGAAACCCGCAGATCGCCGCGACCCACGCGCACAGCACGATCACGTCGTCGCCGAACCAGTTCTTGCGCGGCCCTTCTTCGAGCACGTATTCGAGGCAGCCGAGAAAACCCGACATCAGCAGGATGCCGATGTAGTCGCCCTTCTTCAGCAGCGACAGATCGACCCTGTCGATATGCACGTACTTCGGCACCAGCAGCGTGACGGCGACGCCCGGCACCAGGTTCAGATAGAACAGCCAGTGCCACGACCATTGCGACGTGATCCAGCCGCCGATCACCGGGCCGATCGTCGGTGCCAGCGACGCGAGCGCGCCGATCGTCGTCGAAGCGATCAAACGCTGCTTGCCGGGAAACAGTACGAACGCGGTCGTAAACACGGTCGGGATCATTGCGGCGCCGAGCGCGCCTTGCAGACCGCGAAACAGGATCATCGAGTTGATGTCCCATGCGAGGCCGCACAGCATGCTGGTCACCGTGAAGCCGAACGCGGAGAACGTGAAGAGCCACCGCGTCGAAAACACGCGCGTGAGCCACCCCGACATCGGAATCACGATGATCTCCGCGATCAGATACGAGGTCTGCACCCACGACAGTTCGTCCTGACTCGCGGACAGCCCGCCACCGATATCGCGCAGCGACGAGGCGACGATCTGGATATCGAGGGTCGCCATGAAAAAGCCCACGCACATCAGCGCGAATGCGAAGACCTTGGTGCGGGTCGGCTGGTCGGCGGGGTTGTCGAGAACGTCGGTCATGATCGGTTCATCCTTGCGCGGCCGGATGGCCCGCATCGACGTGCACTTTCACGGTCGCGGAGAGGCCGGGACGCAACACGCCTTGCATGTTCTTCGGCACGTCGAGGCGCACGCGCACCGGCACGCGCTGCACGATCTTCGTGAAGTTGCCGGTCGCGTTTTCCGCGGGCAATACGCTGAAAGTCGCGCCGGTCGCCGGCGCAAGACTTTCGACCACGCCGTGCAGCGCGGTATTCGACGCGTCGAGCTGGACCTCGACGCTGTCGCCCGCGCGCATCTTGCGCAGCTGGTCTTCCTTGAAGTTCGCATCGATCCACAGGCCGCTCGCGGGTACGACGGTCAGCAGCGACACGCCGGTGTTCGCGAGCAGCCCGACGCGCGCGGTCCGATTGCCGACATAGCCGTCGATCGGACTGCGGATCGTCGTGTATTCCACGTTCAACGCGGCGACGCGCTGCGCGGCCTGCGCGGTCGCGATGCGCGCTTTCGCGTCGCCGATCTGCGCGTCGAGCACCGCGATCTGGCGTTGCGCCGCGAGCAGCGCCGCGCCGCTGCGATCGACCGCGGCGCGCGCTTTGGTCAGATCGGCATCGGCTTTCTCGACGACCTGGTTCGACACCGCGTCGTCCTTCACGAGCTCGCGGTAGCGTATCTGGTCGGCCGCGCTGCGCGTCAGTTCGGCGCCCGACGCGCGGACCTCCGCGGCCTGCTCGTTGATCGCCGCGAGCTGCAGCGATTTCTTTGCTTCGAGCTCGGTGACGGCGGCCTGCGCGCTTTCCACTTCCGCGTTGGCCTGCGCGAGACGCGCGTCGTAATCGCGGGCGTCGAGACGCACCAGCACCTGGTTCGCATGCACGAACTCGTTGTCGCGCACCAGCACGTCGGTGACGAAGCCGTTGACCTTCGGCGCCATCACCGTGACATCGCCGCCGACGTAGGCATCATCGGTCGTCTCGATGAAGCGGCCGACGAAGAACCAGTGCGACGTGGCCAGCGCCAGCACGACGAGAACGGACAGAATCGCGAGCAGCATCCACGGGATACGCCGTGCCGCTCGGGCGGGTTGTACCGCGCTCGGGGGCGCGACGGTCGAGGGAGTTGTGGACATGATGTCGATATGTGCGTATGCACTGTTCAGGTTAAAAAAAACGGCGCAGTGCGCCGGCCTGCTACCTTCAGCGTTTATGTCAAAGCGGATCTTTGGTGATGGCAAATAGCTCGCTGCGCAGCGCGGCCGCGCGCTTCACGCCGAAGCGGTGCTCGAACTCGGCCTGCGCGGCGTACCAGTACGCGCGGGCCGAGGCTAGCCGCTGTTCGCCCTCGGGTGTCAGCGAGATCAGCAGCGTGCGCGCATCCGCGCCCAGTGCCTCGCTCGACACGAGCCCGTCGCGGCGCAGCGGCTGAATCGTGCGGACCAGCGTAGTGCGCTGCATGCGCATGGCTTCGGCGATCTGCTTCATCGTCATCGGGCCGGTGCGCTTCAGACGCCCCAGCAGCGAAAACTGCGTGATGGTCAGGCCGACATTCGACAGATGCCGATCATAGATCTGCGATACGTGACGCGCAGCCTGGCGGATCGCAAAGCAGTCGTCGTCTAGGAGCGCTTCCATTCGCTGCACTTCCTTTTGTTCGTTAGTGCATATGCACACAAAGCGGCGTTACAAAACCCGCCGAGGCGGGTTCCGGTGCCGATCTAGTCGGTGATGCTGAACAGCTCCGCGCGCAGCGTCTTCGCGCGGGCGCGACCGAACTTCTTTTCGAATTCGTCCTGCGCGGCGCGCCATGCGACCGAGGCCTGATCGAAGGTGGTTTCGCCCTTTTCCGTCAGGCTGAACAGCAGCGTGCGGCTGTCGTGGTCCGCCGCTTCGGCCAGCACGAGGCCGTCGCGCTGCAGCGGCTTCATTGCGCGGACCAGCGTGGTGCGCTCCATGACCATCGCGTCCGCGAGCTCCGCCATCGGCAGGTTCGGGGTGCGCGCGAGCTTTGCGAGGATCGTGAACTGCGCAGCAGTCAGCCCGACGCTGCCGAGATGGCGCTCGTAGATTTGCGTGACGTGCCGCGCCGCTTGGCGCAGCGCAAAGCAGTTGCATTCGTCGTAGGAGACAGGGCGGTTCATGCAAGCAAGTCTATGTGTGCATATGCACGGTGTCAAGTTTTTCTGTGAGCGGCTGGCAAATGCCTTGTCGGCAGCGCGACGGCGCCCGTTGAGTTTGCGACTTGCCAGCCTCAGTTGTTATGTTATAACATTTCTGGAGATCGGTGCTCCGGCGCTGTCGTTGTCTCAGACGCGCCCCACCGCGACGCTCAACAAAATCCGTCCGACCTATGAGCGGACTGTCCATACTCAATAGCCGCTTATGACCAAGTTGCCTCCCGTTCCCACCGAAACGTCGTCCTGATTGATCGACGGGCTTGCCGTCGCCCGTCGTCCACCTCCAGTTCGCCTGTCCTTCCCTTGCCAGCCAGGGGCGAGGTGGGTGAGCTATTGCCGAACACTTTCGATTCATCAATCGCATCGTCCATAGAGCGAGCAACAACAATGAAAAAACGCACAACGACCGCGCAGGCGGCGATCGTGTTCTGTGCCGTCGTCTCAGGCGCATGGGGCGCTCCGGGCAACGCCGTACTGATGGGCACTGTCTCCGATCCTCTGGGACATCCCGTCGCTCACGCGAAAGTCGAGTTACAGGACGCGAGCGGCGCCTCCGTCAACGTGTCCAGCTCGGACACGTCGGGCCATTTCTCGATCGAGGGGGTGGCACCCGGCACGTATGCGGTCGTCGTCACCGCTACCGGCTTTGCGAGCGGCAGCAGCATCGCGACGACCCGGTCCGGCGCCCCGGCGAGCGTCAGCGTGCAACTGCAAAAGAGCGACACACTCGACGTGCAGGTCAACGCTCGACGTCTGAACGCCGTGCGCAACGGCTTGCTGCCCGAGACAGGCAGCAGCATCTACCGCTTCACTCAGGCCGATATCGACACGATGCCGGCGGGCGCGAACACGCCGCTCAATCAGGTGTTGCTGCAAGCGCCCGGCGTCGCCAACGACTCGTATGGCCAGGTGCATGTGCGCGGCGAGCACGCCAACCTGCAATACCGGATCAACGGCATCACTATTCCGGAACCGATTAGCGGCTTCGGCCAGTCGCTCGACACGCGCATCATCGATCAGATGAACCTGCTGACGGGCGCCCTGCCCGCGCAATACGGCTACCGCACGGCTGGAATCGTCGACATCCGCACCAAATCGGGTGACACAGGCAACGGCGGCTCCATCGACGTATTCGGCGGCAGCCATCAGACCGTCAGAACGAGTGCCGACGTGTTCGGCAGCGAGGGGCCGTTCAGCTACTACCTGAGCGGCTCGCTCGGCATGAACAATCTCGGCATCGAGAATCCGACTGCAAGCGCCAATGCGATTCACGATCACACGCGCGAGGGCAATGCGTTCGGCTATCTGTCGTATCTGATCAACCCGCTCACGCGCGTGAGCCTGCTGTTCGGCGCGACCAGCAACCAGTTCGAGATTCCGAACACGCCGGGGTTGACGCCGAACTTCGCGCTCGCCGGCCACACCACGTTCGATTCGTCGCAACTTAACGAAACGCAATCGGAGCTGAACAACTTCGCGGCGCTGGCGCTTCAGGGCACCAACGGCGGCGCGCTCGACTACCAGGTCGCCTTCTTCACGCGCTATACGCGCACGAAGTTCAATCCCGATCCAATCGGCGACCTGATGTTCAACGGCGTGGCATCGGAGGACTTTCATAGCAACACGGCCAATGGTGTACAGGTCGACACGACCTGGCGAATCAACGACAGTCACACGGTTCGCGCGGGTGTCTTCTTGCAGCAGGAGCACGCGGTATTCGACAACAGCGTGTCGGTTTTCCCAGCCGATGCGGACGGCAACCAGCTTTCTGACGTACCCTTCAACATCCAGGACAGCAGCAGCAAGACCGGCTATCTGTACAGCCTGTACGCCCAGGACGAATGGAAGCTGACCGATCGGCTCACGCTGAACTATGGCTTGCGCTACGACCGCATGGACGAGTACACGAGCGCGAGCCAGTTGAGTCCGCGCGTTGGCCTCGTCTACACGCTCACGCCGTCCACTACGCTGCACGCCGGCTACGCGCGCTACTTCACGCCACCGCCGTTCGAACTCGTGTCCGGCTCGACGATATCGAAGTTCAACGGTACGACCAATCAGAGTCCGACAACCCAGAACGATCCCGTACAGCCGGAACGCAGCCACTACTTCGACCTCGGTATCACGCAGAAACTCGGCCCTGCTGTCACACTCGGACTCGACGCGTACTACAAGAAATCGACCGACTTGCTCGACGAAGGACAGTTCGGCTCCGCGCTGATCTTCACGCCGTTCAACTATCAATACGGCAAAACGTATGGTGTGGAATTCACCGCCAACTACAAACAGGACAACCTCTCTGCGTATCTGAACCTCGCTTATAGCCGCGCGCAAGGTAAGAACATCAACTCCGCGCAGTTCAACTTCGGCGCGGACGAGCTGGCATTCATCTCGAACCACTGGGTGTTTCTCGATCACGACCAGCGCGTGACGGCATCGTTCGGCGCGGCATACGACTTCCACCAAACCACCTTCACGTTCGACGGCATCGTCGGCTCGGGTCTGCGCAGCGGCTTTGCGAACACCGATCGCCTGCCCGTCTATGCGCAGTTCAACCTCGGCGCGATCCAGCACTTCAACGAGCCGATGATCGGCAAGTTCGATGCACGTGTGGTGGTAATCAACGCACTCAATCGCGTGTATCAGTTGCGCGACGGTTCGGGCATCGGCGTCGGCGCGCCGCAGTACGGTCCGCATTTCGCCGTCTATGCGGGCGTGACGAAGTACTTCTGAACGACCGTTAGGAGAACCATCATGCAGGAATGGACAGGCTTTATCGCGGCGATGCGTAGTGGCGGATGGATCATGTATCCGCTCAGCGTGCTCGGCGTGCTCGCGTTGACGATCATCATCGAGCGGGCCTATGTGTTTGCCCGCTTCGCAAGCGCACCGGCGCGTCTTCTGCAACCCGCGTCAGCCGATGACCACCGGCTCGACGGCCTCGCCCCGTACCACGCGTTTCGGCGCATGGCCGCGCCATGGCAGCCAGAAACGAATGCGCCGCTGTGGCTGCGCGAGGCGTCGGCGCAATCGATCGCGTCGCAGATCGAGCGCGACATGGGGCGAGGTCTGTGGCTGCTCGAAACGATCGTCACGGCGGCGCCGCTGCTCGGCCTGCTCGGCACGATCGTCGGGATGATGAAATCGTTCCAGCTGTTCGGCGGTAATGGGCTCGTCGATCCGGGCGGTGTCACGGGCGGGGTCGCACAGTCGCTGGTGGCGACCGCGATCGGCTTGATCGTCGCGGTCTTCGCGCTGTTCGCGTTCAACTATTTTTCACGGCGGCTCGAGCGTCTGATGGATGAGCTCGAACTGTTCGCCAACGCGCGACTCAGCGCACTGCGCCTGCAGCACGAGACGCGCGGAGAGCGAGGATGAAACTCAAACGCTCGCGCGCCTCGCGGCGCGGCCGCATCGAAATCATTCCGATGATCGACGTGATGTTCTTTCTGCTCGCGACCTTCATGCTCGCCTCGCTCACAATGCAGCGTCTCGATGCGGTGCGAATCAATCTGCCTTCGGGACACGCGCAGCCGATCAGCGCGAGCGAGCCGCTGACGATATCGGTGAGCGGCAACGACGAGGTCTCAGTCAATCGCCATGTCGTTCGCGCGGATCAGATCGAGCCCGAAGTAAAGCGCCTGCTGCGCGCGGACGGTAACGTCGTGATCGCGGCCGACGATCACGCGGGTCACGGCGCGGTCGTGCAGGCGATGCTCGCGGCGCGTCGCGCGGGCGCCGAACACTTTCTGATCGCCGTGCATCGTGATTGAAGGTCGCCGCGATTGGTTCGAGAGACGCGCCGCGAGGACGCTGCGTACTGCCATCGCGACTCTGATCGCGCTCGGTATCTGGCTGCTGGTGCTGGTCACACTGTCTGCCGGATTGCCCAGACCGGCCCGGCCAGTCCCGCCGCCTGCTCCGCTGGATATGCACGTCGTCGTGCTCGACGAACCCGCGGCGTCAGAATCCCGCACGCCGCAACCTGCTACCCCGGTTCCGGCGAAACCGGCACCAACGCATCTGCAGACGCAATCGCGCACACCGATGCGTCGCGCGATGCCGCCTGCGCCAGGCGAGCCCCGAACGCAGACGACGACCTCCGCCGCAACGCCGTCTGCACCGGTTGCAAGTCCAGCGCAACACCCGCCGCAAGATGAGCGGCCGGAACAAACGGCTGCCGCGGGATCTCGGCAATCATCCGCACAGCACGACGCGGCGCCGAGCGCCTCAGCAAGCTCCGACACTGCCGCCCGCTCCATTTCGCAACCATTGCCGTCGCTGCCCGACGATCTGCGCGAACAGGCCTATCAAACAACGGCGACAGCCCGCTTCACGATCCACGCCGATGGCTCGGTCGATGTCGAGCTCGTTCGGGCAACGCCAAACCCACGTCTCAATCAGCTGCTGCTCGATACGTTGCGGCGCTGGCGCTTTTTTCCCGCGCTGCGCGACGGCCGGCCCGTCGAAAGCACGCAGGACGTCCGCGTGCATTTCAACGTCAGCTGAGCCCTCACCGCAGATCCGCACGCAGCTCACGCACACCTTTGCCGAGTCGTTGGCGCAACAGCGTGCGTAACGTGGCACCGTCGACATAACCGACCTCGGCCGCGATCGCGTCGATGCCGAGGCCGCTGCCATGCAGCAGCGACTGCGCATGCTCGACACGCAGATCCTGAAAGTACGCCAACGGCGATTTGCCGAGCACGTCCTGGCAACGACGCTGCAGCGTGCGCGCGCTCGTCGCCAGTGCGGCCGCCGCGTGCTGCAGCGAGAACCCTTCCTTCAGATGATCGCGCGCCCATCGCTCGAAGCGCTGAATCAGCGGATCGGCCTGCGCCAGGTGGTTGGGAATGATGTACGGTGCCTGCGATGAGCGCAGATCCGCGAGCAGATAGCGCGACACGAGCGCGGCCAGTTCGGGGCTCGCGCGACGGATCAGCCACAGCGCGAGATCGAGATGCCCCATCGCCGCGCCCGCCGTCACCCCGACCTCCGTTGGCACCAGCATGCGCGACTCGTCGAGCAGCACCGCCGGATAGCGTTGCCGGAACAATGGACTCAGCCACCAGGTCGTGGTCGCTTCGCGATGATCGAGGAGTCCGGTTTCCGCGACGAGGAACGTGCCGATGCACGACGCGGCGAGCAACGTGCCCTGTGCATGCCACGCAAGCAATTGCTCCGTGGCGTCGCGCACGTCCGGCCGTTCGAGCGCCGGCACCAGTTGCTCCGGTGTGCCGGTGCCGAGCGCGGGAATGATCACCCAGTCCGGTCTCAGGTCGGCGGTGATCGCTTGCACGGGGATGGCGAACCCCTGCCCCGACTGGACCTTCCTGCGCACGCCGACGATCGACAGATCGAAGTGCGGCCGCCCGCCCATTTTCGCGGCCGCGAACCGGTTCGCGAGCGAGAACGCGTCGAGCATGACGGTGAGGCCGGTGTCGAACAGCCCCTGCAGGGCGAGGATCGCGATGCGCATGGCGTAAATGACCCTAAAGTTGTCATTTGCGACGATACAGCTTTTTCCGGCCGAGGGCTACAGTGAACTCCGTTGTACACCGCAACGAACGTCGACCACGGAGGTCACTGATGAAAGTTTTCGCCATCGCATCCGCACAACCGACCCTCACGCCGGACAAGCTGCAGCAGCATTTGCCTCACGAGGTGCCGGCCACTTTGCAGTTCTATCTGGACGGCAAGATCGAGCAGTTCTGGTTCCGCGACAAGGCCGGGCCGATCTTCCTGATGAACGTCGCATCGGTCGACGAGGCCAGGTCGATACTCGACGCGTTGCCGCTCGTGGCCGACGGGCTGATGAAGTATGAGTATTTGCCGGTGGGACCGCTCGCGCCGCTCGGGCGGCTGATTCAGAAGGGTTGATGTTGCTGGCGGGATGAACGGTGCCGCCGGCCTGGCCGGTGGCACGCTTGCAGATGCATCACTGCCCGACCTTCTCGGATTCAACCACGAGGTCCAGTACATAAGCCACCGACGGCCCGTCGGCAGGCGGGTTCCTGATCGTAAAACGCTTGACGCGCACCACGTTACGGATGCCCGGCGTGTGCGTATAGCCTTCGATATTCTGATTGAACGGCTGCCACGGACCGGGCGTGCCGGTGGCCAGCCCCTGCTCGTCGAAGAAGCGTTCGCGCACGAGCAGGCATTGCCCGTCCGGTATCAACGGATGGGTGCACGGCACCGACTGCGGCGCCACCTCCAGGAACGCAATTTGACCGGGGCCGCCGTAGCGCGTCTCGGCCGTCGGCACGCCGGTAAAGCTCAGCGTATCGCCGTTATCCGTGACGAGTTGCAGGCGCGGCCCGTTGTCGCGCGCGAGCAGGTTCACGTTGACGCTGCCGCGCACTCGCTGCGAGATCGCATCGTCGAGTGCGGCAAGCGCGGGGTCGTTGCAGGCCATCATCGTGGTGACCATCGGGCCGATCTGCAGATATCCCTTCCTCACCGTGTAACCCGCTCCCATGTTGTTGCAGCTATTGACGACGGTGATCCGATACGGACTGAAGTCCAGTTGCACCGGTTTGTCCGGGCGCGCGAACAGCGCATCGATGCGGTTGCCGTGGCTGTCGATCGCGTTGCTCAGCTGCCAGTGGTAGCGGGTCAGCTGATCGGTGCCGGTCGGCGCCGCCGGGTTCGCCGCGGCCGTGGTCGGCGCGGGAGCCGGCGCTGTCACTTCGGGTGTCTGCGCGCACGCGGCGAGAACGAGCGGCAGCAGGAGCAAGCGGTATTTCACGTCGGCACCTCGGTGAGTTCAGTGGTTGTTCCGGGCGTTGGCCCGCGTCGCCTGGCGAAGGGACGCGAGCATCAGGTCGCATGCCCGAAAGCCGGAAAAGCCAGTGAAGGTCACCACCCGGCCACATTACGCCGGGTTTGCGCACCTGCGTCGCTCAGGCCGCGAGCAATCGACTCGACGACCGACAGCATAACGCAGGTAGATGGCGGAAATATGCTGTTCGATGTTTGCCTGGATTGTTGGTTAGGTTACCGAACTGCGGCAGGTAACGCGGGCTACGCCTTGGAGATGTCGCGACGCACGGCAGGCGCGGCGTGAAGTCTCCTGAGCCGGGGACGGAGCATCAGATAAAAGGCGGCAACGTGCGTGATCGCCAGCGTCGGCACATAGATGATCGGGATCGCGTACAGCGCGCCCAGTTCTCCTGAATGCGCGGGTAGATCGGCCGCTGTCGCGTGGTAGTAGTCGACAAGCAGATCGGCCATACCGACCACATTGAAAGCAACCACGAACGACCAGAAAAGCGGCCGTATCCGCGCCGTCAGCAAGGCCAGCATCGCGAGCACGCCCGTGGCGAAATCCCCATAAGCGGCGAACGCGGCGAAGCTCGCGGACAGTTGCGGACTGACGACGCCAGGCAGCAGGAACGCGAGTCCGAAGAAACGGAAGCTGTGCAAAGTGGCGATCGCGCGTTGCGCGTCGAACGGCGCCATCGACCTGAGCTTCGGCCACACGTAGGTGCCGAAGCACAACAACCAGGCAACGTAGCCCAGAACGAGATGCATCTGAAAGAGAAGCCGCGCTGACATGGTGCCTCCTGTCGAATGTTGGATGCGCAGGTGATAGGTGTACCATCGTCTCGCGCGAGCGACTATTCCTCACAATGTTGACAGGCTATGAAGCAGAACTTCACAGTCAGGCAGGGTGCACTCGACGGCGTCGAAGTCTTCCTCAGCGTGGCCGAGCATCGCAGTTTTCGCGGGGCCGCCGCGGCGCTCGGCGTGACGCCGTCGGCAGTCAGCCAGGCGGTGCGTGTGCTCGAAGCGCGCATCGGCGCGACGCTTTTCATTCGCACGACGCGCAGCGTCGGCTTGACCGAAGCCGGCGAGCGCTTTCTGGCGCGCGCCAAACCCGCTTTCGAGGAACTCGTCGCCGCCAGCGAGGTCGCGCGCGGACTCGGCGAGCGGCCGTCCGGCCTGTTGCGTCTTTCGGTGCCGCGCGCGGTCGTGCCGATCCTGCTGGAGCCGCTGATCGCGTCGTTCTGCGAGGCCAATCCAGAGGTCGAGGTGGAGATTGCGGCCAGCAAGGAGCTGATCGATCTTGCGGCGGAAGGCTTCGACGCCGGCATCCGACTGGGCCAGTTCGTTGCCGCCGACATGGTCGCGGTGCCGTTGACGGCACCATTCCGCTTGGTCGTGGTGGGGAGTCCCGGCTATTTCGCGGCGCGCGGCCGCCCAGAACACATCGACGATCTGCGTACGCATGCCTGCATTCGCTGGCGGCGCTCCAGCGGCGCGCTCGCGTCGTGGTCGTTCAACGACAACGGCCAGCCGCTCGAAATCGCCGTTTCCGGTCCTTTCATCGCCAGCGATTTTCTGGGCATGCTGGGTGCGGCGAACGCAGGCATCGGCCTTGCCCAGCTACCCGAGCCGATGGCCGCCGAGGGGTTGCGAACCGGAAAGCTCGTACGCGTTCTGGATGCGTATGCGCCGATGATCCCTGGCGTGTTTCTCTACTATCCGAGCCGCCGGCAGATCATGCCGAAGCTGCGTGCGTTCATCGATCATGTGAAGCGCCGCACGGCAAGTACCCAGAATGGACACTGATTGCCTGATCTCACAGCACCTCGCCCATGGACTGGCCTCGGAGCAGATTCCAACGCATTAGCCCTGTAATATCGACCGCCCCAGAAATATCAGCTCGTTGAACTGCGTGACCAGTTCAAAACACAAAGCAAACGACAGCGTGTAGGAGGGCCCGGGAAATCTGTGCATCCACCTCAGAATCGGCGCCGCAATAGGTGTCCTAACGGCGTCCCGAGTCATTATCCATGTGATGGTCGCTCCGATCGCCGCACCCGCGATTATGTCGGTCGGATAGTGCCATCCGAGATAAACGCGGGGCAGACATATGAAGATCGTGGTGTATAAAAGCGCGAGCACACCGACGCCGCGCGACACCAGAAAGATCCCGGTTGCGACCGAAATCCACAGCATCGCGTGGTCACTCGGGAAGGAACTCCAGGCTGGCAGCACGGCCGCATCTAGACCACCCGATGGAAAATTCAGGTGTAGCTCAGGATTAAAAAGAGGCCGCGTACGGAATGGCAAATAATGGGAGATAAGTCTGAATATCGCGAGCGCAAGAAGGCCGCTCGCGATCGTCGCGACGACCATTTCACGCTCCCAATCGCCACGCTGGCTGGGTTTGCACGCCGGTTCGTTGGCGTGCATCGAAGCTTGAAAACAACCGTCATCCTAGTGTCCGCAATAATTTTCGAACAATCGGCGCGATAGCGAACGTTTGCGCTTAACGGAACCTGTCGCGCTGCAGCGATGCCTTGATTTCGGGTTTCAACCCGTGCTGAAAACCTTCCTCGCCAAACACGACAAACAGCGACGTCAAACCTCGCGACCCGCCAGTCTGCTTCTCTTAAGCAATTCTTCAGCATGATTACATTACGATCGCGCCGAACCGGACAAGACGAACAACCGACGCGCATTCAAGGGATCTGTTGCCATGCAGTTGCTGTTGATGGGAAAGGATGAGTTGATCGCTCTGCCGGCCGTGGATACGTTGCGACGTGCGGGCCATATCGTCGACTGGATGAGTGTCGTTGGCGAGCCCATGAGTTGGCCGGACTGCAGCTTGTACGACCTCGTCATGCTCGACCCCGACCTGTCTGGAATCGACGTTATTGACGCGTTAAAGCGTTATCGAGAGTGCGGTGGCGATGCCTTCGTCATCATCGTGACGGCACAGAGAGAACTGGAAACTTGTATTGCCGCACTCGACGCAGGCGCGGACGATTACCTGGTCAAACCGTTCGACGTCGATGAGCTTGCGGCGCGCGTACGCGCGTTGACGCGTCGCAGAGTGGTGCGGACGGTTCCCGTTCTGGCGTACGACGGCCTCATGCTGGATGCAGCCTCTCATCGAGTCACCCTGCATGGAGAGCTGCTCACGCTGGCGCCGCGCGGGTTCGCTCTGCTACAGGCGCTGATCGAAGACCCGACGCGCGTTTTCACGCGCTCAGAACTTGAAGCGAGGATATGCGATCCACGCGAGGAAATCGCCAGCAATGCCATCGAAGTGCAGGTGTGTGGCTTGCGACGAAAAATCGGAGCAGGACGGATCGTGACGGTACGCGGCGCAGGCTATTGTCTGAGAACACCCGACTCGAAAGTCCGCTTCGCTGGCTAGCGGACGTTGCCGTTTCGAGCTCGGTTACCCACCTCGTTGCGAGGAACCATCGTGAGCGCGAGTCCGGCCAGCACGAGAGCCACGCCGCCCACGAGGGATGGACCGGCCCTGTCGCCGAACATCAACGATGCAGCGGCGATGCCGAAGACCGGCTGAAGGAACTGAACGCCCTCGGACGCAGTGCCCTGGTAGGCGATGACATCGCGGCTGGACTCCTCGTCGCGCCGTTTCCCGACATTCGCCTGAAAGTCGAGCGCGGCTATGATCTGGTCTATCGCGTCGGCAATCGCGATCATCCCAAGGTCTGCGCGCTGCGCGACTGGTTAGCCGCCGAAGTGCGGCGATTTCTGGCAGACACGAGATGAGTGCTGGCTTCGGCCAGGAGCGGCACCGTGGGCTATGGCGCTAATCCCGGTGCGTCGTCATCCAGGGTCGAGTTGAAGCGAAGAGCGCTATTTGGAACGCCGCTTTCCGTCGGAATACCTGGCCTACAAGGCGTCTGTGCGTCGCTGGCTGTGACCGCTCTCTGGAAAAGAGTTTCAGACTAGCGATAGTTCACGAAGTTGATAATATCGTTGAGGAACCACGGCAGTATCAGTTGCGTGTCGGAATAGCTGGTGCCGACGGTAAGTCGCGGTGGTCTCGCAGCGGCGTCGGGAGCGTGCAGTATGTAGGCGTTCGTATCATGCGCCGCCTGAGGATTCGCCGGCGGCGAGGTCGACGTGCAGCCGGCAGCGAAAACGAGAAATGCTGCGAAGCAAAGAGGCTTCATGAGCGGGCGAACTCCGGCGACGTTTTCTCCATTATGGCCGAACTCAGTCGAATACCGGCAACGAGCGCGCCCGCTTCACAACGCCAGCACCGTCACGCCGACTTCCATCCGATGCGCGCCGCCGCCGAGAATCGTCCCGCGCAGCAACGACACATCGCTGTAATCGCGCCCGATCGCGAGCGTCACATGATCGAGGTCGGCGAGCACGTCATTGGTCGGATCGAGATCGATCCAGCCGCTGGCCGGACAATGCACCGACACCCACGCGTGTGAAGCATCCGCGCCAATCAGACGCGGATGGCCTGGCGGCGGATCGTTGCGCAGATAGCCGCTGACGTAGCGCGCGGGCAAACCGAGCGAGCGCAGGCAGCCGATCATCACCTGCGCGAAATCCTGGCACACCCCGCTCTTCAGTTCGAATGCGCGTTCGGCCGGCGTATCGAACAGTGTCGCCGACGGCTTGTACGCGAAGTCCTCGTGAATGCGATGCATCAGATCGATCGCACCTACAACGAGCGGCCGGCCGGGCGTGAAGCTCGGCAACGCATAGGCGCGCAAAGAAGGTCGCAGCGCGATATTGGGCGACGCGAAGCAATACTCCGCCTCTGGACGGAACGCGCCGCCCACGCGAAACCGTAGCGCCTCGGCCACCGTCTCCCAAGGCGGGGTGGCCTCGGCGTCGAGGTCGGTCCAGCGCGGCGTCAGCGCAACCGTGGTCTCGCTGACGAGTTGCAGACACTCGTGCGGTGTATCGAGCGCGAAATACAGCACGTCGTTGCCGAACGCGTCGATGCGGCTATGCCGATACGACGGCTCCGGCTCGATCCGCTCGCTGCGCGAGATCACGCGCTGCCACGGACACGCGAGCGGCCGGATCGTCGCCAGATGCTGCGCGGTTTCGACATACGTCGAGTAATGGTAGGTAGTGCGATGCGAAACCGACAGCACCGTCGACGCGTGCTTCATACCCACACCTGCGAGGCGACCGTGGTCGCGTGACTGAAATAGCGCGCGCTGATTTCATGCGCGGCCGCATTGGCGAAGCCGCCGATCTGATCGCACAGCGCAATCAGCTTGCCATACGAGCCGTGTTCGTCGACCTCGCACAGCGATCCGAGCGACGGCAGCATCTCGAGCGGCGGCAGCAGCTCCGCGAACGGCCGATGCCGCACGCTGCCCGCCGCGATGGCGATCTCGTCGAGCTTGTTGCGCAGCCGCTCGTACACGCCGTAAATGCCGCGCGGATTGTGCGGTTCGATCACGAGCAGATCGAGCAGCGCGGGCACTTCGAAACGCCCCGGGTACAGCGAGCGATACGTGAGCGTGCTGTCGAACATTTGCAGCAGCAGATCGAAGCCGGCCGGCGTCGCGAGTTGGCCGTTCGCGGCGACGCCGCGCATGAACGCGGCCATCGTCGCGACGCGTTCGATATGACGCCCGACGAACAGCAGCCGCCATGCTTCATCGCGCGTCATGCGGTCGCCCTGCGCGCCGCTGATCGCCGAAAGCTGCACCGACAGATGTTCGAGCGCGTTCGCGAGCGTCACGCGATCGTAGCGATCGAACGCACTGCCGCTGCTCGCGGCGCCCGCGCCGCCGTTGCCTGCGCCCACGGCAGGCAGCAACACCTGCAACGCATCCTGAAAGTCGTTGCGCGCCGCGAGGATCATGCGCCAATGATCGTTCGACAACCGCCCACGCACCTCGCCGTTCGCGCGCGCCTGGCAGTTGAGGTTCTGGCTGATGCTGACACTGCCCGCGCTCTCGCCGAGATTCGCGACGAGCGCGCGCTCGAAGGTCTGCGGCGAGGCCGGCCCGTGCGGCGACGCCAGGTCGCCAGGCTGCACGAGGCCGCACCATGTCGCGAGTTCGACCAGCGTCGCGAACATCGCGTCGGCGTCGTTGCCTTCGAGCGAGCCGAGAATCAGCCGCAGCAACCGCACATTGTTTTCCGCGCGCTCGCCGTAGCGGCCCGCCCAGAACAGGTTCTCGGCGGCGCGGCTCGATACCGTGCGATGCTTGCGCGTGAGGTCGGCGGGCTGCATCGGCGAAGGCAGCAGCGTGAACGTAGAGCTTGGCTGGCTCGACAGCACCCAGGTATCGACGCTGCTGCCGCCATGCTGCATGGACACCGTGGTCTGACGCCCGGCGGCCATGCGGGTGAAGCCGCCCGGCATCACGTGCCAGCCGCCGTCGACGTCGGCGATCGCATAGACGCGCAGCACCGACGGCCGCCCGCCGATCGTGCCCTCCTCGTAGCGCGGCGTGCAGGAAAAGCGCTGCTCCTGCTGGATCGTGAACGCGTCGGGCAACGCGTCGATGCGCTCGCGCCATGCCGCGAGCGGCTGTCGGCCCCGTTCGACGCCGGGCGGCGCATCGCGTCCCGCGAGCGGCCAGGTCGGCACGATCAACGCGTCGTCGAGATGCGCGAACGCATGCTCGCGCGCGGCCTGTTCGCCGCACCACCAGGTCGGCACGCCGGGCAGCAGCAGCTCTTCGCCGAGCAACGCTTCGGCGATACCGGGCATGAAACCGTGCAACGCCGGCGACTCGGCGAACCCCGAGCCCGGCACGTTCGACACGATCACGTTGCCCGCGCGCATCACCTGCAACAGCCCGGGCACGCCGATCGTCGAATCGGCGCGCAGCTCGACCGGGTCGCAGAACGCGTCGTCGAGACGGCGCAGCACGACGTGCACGCGTTCGAGGCCTGCCAGGGTCTTCAGATAGAGCCGGTCGCCGCGCACGGTCAGATCCTTGCCTTCGACTAGCGTGACGCCGAGATAGCGCGCGAGAAACACATGCTCGAAATAGGTTTCGCTGTACGGCCCCGGCGTGAGCAGCGCGATATGCGGTGAAGCGTCGGTGCTTTCCTCGTCGCGCATCGTCGCTTGCGCGGCCTGCACGAGCGTCGCGATCAGTTGCGAATAGAGCGGCGCGAGCCGGCTCACGCGCAGCGAGCGGAACGGCTCGGCGAGCAGCGTCGACACGATCAGGCGGTTTTCGAGCGCGTAGCCGAGACCGGACGGCGCCTCGGTGCGATGCGCGATCACGCTCCACTCGCCGCCCGGCGTGCGCGCGAGATCGAGCGCGACGACCTGCAGATACTGGCCACCGGCCGGCGTGAAGCCCTTCACCGAACGCAGATAGCCGGGATGGCCGAACACCAGCGCGGGCGGCAGTTGCCCATGCTCGAGCAGCGTCCGCGGTCCGTAGATATCGGCGACGATCGCGTTGAGCAGACGCGCGCGCTGCGCGACGCCGCGCTCGAGCTGCGCCCACTCGGCCTCGCTGATCAGGAACGGCAGCAGATCGAGCGCCCAGGGCCGCGACTTGCCGTTGTCCGCGTAGACGTTGTAGCTGATGTCGTTGTCGCGGATCTGCCGCGCGATCGACGCGTGATGGTCCGCGAGCCGCGCCACCCCGTCCTCGTCGAGCAGCGCGAAGAACTGCCGCCACGGCTCGCGCAGCGCGCCCGACGCGTCGCGCAGCTCGTCCCAATGTCCGTCATGACCCGGCAGCAACCGCAACAGGGACGAAGCGTCCGCCGGCATCGCGGACGCTTCGAAGGGCAAGGTCGATTGAAAGGCCAAGGTCGTGTGGTGTCAGCGATGCGTATTGTTCAACTGTGGCGCAGATCGAGCGTGAATGGAAACTCGAGGCTGCGTTGCGGTCGGCCCACGGCGAGCGGTCCCGGCGTATGACCCGACGGGAAGAAACGCGCGCGTCGCCGGCTTTCCGCCTCGTAGGCGTTGACCGGGAAGGTCTGATAGTTGCGCCCGCCCGGATGAGCGACATGATACTGGCATCCGCCGAGTGAGCGGCCGCTCCAGGTGTCGACGAGGTCGAACGTGAGCGGCGCGTGCACGCCGATCGTCGGATGCAGCGCCGACGATTGCGCCCAAGCGCGAAAACGCACGCCGGCCACGTACTCGCTGACGCGGCCGGTCGGCTGCAGCGGCACCGGCACGCCGTTGACGCTCAGCACGTGACGATTGCCGTTCAACCCGAGCGCGCGCACTTCGAGCCGCTCGACCGACGAATCGACATAGCGCACCGTGCCGCCGGCGGAGCCCTCCTCGCCCATCACGTGCCACGGTTCGAGCGCGTTGCGGATCGTCAGGTCGATGCCGCTCAGCGTCATCTCGCCGACGAGCGGAAAGCGGAATTCGAAGTGCGGCGCGAACCACGCGCTATCGAAGGCGAAGCCCGCTTCGCCGAGTTCGGCGAGCACGTCGTCGAAATCCATCTTTACGAAGGTGCCGAGCAGGAAGCGGTCGTGCAGCTCGGTGCCCCAGCGCGTGAGCCGCCGCGTGTACGGCATGCGCCAGAATCGCGCGACCAGTGCGCGCAGCAGCAATTGCTGCACCAGACTCATGCGCGCGTGCGGCGGCATCTCGAAGCCGCGCAGCTCCAGCAGACCGAGGCGGCCTGCGGGTCCGTCGGGCGAATACAGCTTGTCGATGCAGAACTCGGCGCGGTGCGTGTTGCCGGTCACGTCGATCAGGATGTTGCGCAGCGCGCGATCGATCATCCACGGCGGCAGGTTGCCGCTGTCGCGGCCGCCGAGCAGATCGACCTGCCGTTGCAACTCGGCGAACGCGATTTCGAGTTCGTAGACCTGGTCGTTGCGCGCTTCGTCGACGCGCGGTGCCTGGCTCGTCGGTCCGATGAACAGCCCCGAAAACAGATACGACAGCGACGGATGGTTGTGCCAGTACGCGATCAGGCTCGCGAGCAGGTCGGGCCGGCGCAGGAACGGGCTGTCGGCCGGCGTCGCACCTCCGAGCACGAAGTGATTGCCGCCGCCGGTGCCGGTGTGGCGCCCGTCGAGCATGAACTTCTCGCTGCTCAGATAGCTGTGCGCGGCCGACTGATACAGGTACTCGGTGTGATCGACGAGCTCGTCCCAGTTCGCGGCCGGATGAATGTTGACTTCGATCACGCCGGGGTCCGGCGTCACTTGCAGCACCTTCAGGCGCGGATCGCGCGGCGGCGGATAGCCTTCGAGCACGATCTGCATCTTCAGCTCCTCGGCCGTCGCTTCGACCGCGGCAAGCAGGTCGAGATAGTCGTCGAGATCGGTCAGCGGCGGCATGAACACGTGCAGCAGCGTGCGGCCGCTGCCGAAGGAATCGGCTTCGGCTTTCGGGCCGGCCGCGCGCTTCGGGTCGCGTGCCTCGACGCACACCGCGGTGCGCAGCGTGTCCTTCGACGATTCGCCACGCGCCGGCAGCGCTTCGTCATGGAGCGGCGGCGCATACGCGAGCACGCCGCCTTGCGGCATGCCGCTCAGCAGATCGGCCGCCGACAGCGACAGCGCGGCCGCCTGCCGCGCGCGGGTCTGTTCCTCGGCGATCTGCCGGCTCTCGCGCCCGTCTTCGTACTGCACGCGCAACTGCGCAGCCGTGCGCAACGGCTGCGGCGGCGCGAACGGATCGTGCGCGTGCTGATACGGATAGTCGGTCTTCGACACCCACGGCAGCGAATCGAGCGGCAGCCGGTAGCCCATCGGTGAATCGCCGGGGATCAGATACATGCGTTCGTCGCGGAAGAACCAGCGGCCCGTGATCCACCTCGCCGCGATGCCCGGCGCGCCGCGCTCGCGGCCGAGCGGCAACACGTAGCCGGCCGGACTCGCGAGCCCGGCGTCGAACACGCGGCGCAGCCGCACGCGTTCGAGTTCGTCGTCGAGGCGCGCGTCGAATGGATCGACGTTGACCGGCAGGCGACGCTCGCGCCACAGGTAGTACCAGGTGTCCTCGTAGCCGGGCTGGATGCAGTCCGCGTCGAGCGATAGCTTCGCCGCCAGATGCGCGATGAAGCGTTGCGCGTCGCCGGCCGTGTAGCGGCCAGGCTCCCGTTCATCGGCGAACAGGGCCGGGTTGCGCCAGCATGGTTCGCCGTCGGCGCGCCAGTACAGGGACATCGCCCAGCGCGGCAGCTGCTCGCCCGGATACCACTTGCCCTGGCCGATATGCAGGAAGCCGTTCGCGCCGTAGCGTTCGCGCAATCGGTCCATCAGCGCGACCGCGTAGCCGCGCTTGGTGGGTCCAAGCGCGTCGGTGTTCCATTCGGCGGCATCGCGATCGCGCACCGACACGAAGGTCGGCTCGCCGCCCATCGTCAGTCGCACGTCCATGTCGGCGAGTTCATAGTCGACCCGCGCGCCCATCTTCAGCACGTCGCGCCAAGCGGCTTCGCTGTACGGCTTCGTGACGCGCGGCGACTCCAGCACGCGTTCGATCGACATCGTGTGTCCGAATTCGACCTCGCATTCGTCGACCGCGCCCGAGATCGGCGCCGCGCTGCCCGGCTCCGGCGTGCAGGCGACCGGAATATGGCCTTCGCCGGCGAGCAGCCCCGAGGTCGGATCGAGCCCGATCCAGCCCGCGCCCGGCAGATAGACCTCGCACCACGCGTGCAGGTCAGTGAAGTCGACCTCGGTGCCGCTCGGGCCGTCGATCGATTTGACGTCGGGCGCGAGCTGCAGCAGATAGCCGGACACGAAGCGCGCCGCGAAGCCCAGTTGCCGCAGCGTCTCGACGAGCAGCCAGCCCGTATCGCGGCACGAGCCCGACGCGTTGACCAAGGTTTCCTCGGGCGACTGAACGCCCGGCTCCATCCGGATCAGATAGCGAATTTCGCGTTGCACCCGCTGGTTCAGCGCCACCAGGAAGTTCGCGGTGCCGGCCGGCGTGCGGTCGATGCTCGCGACGAACTCGGCGAAGCGCGGCGTCATCGGCCGTTTCACGCAGTAGGGCGCGAGTTCGGCTGCGAGTTCCGGTGCGTAGTCGAACGGAAACCGCTCGGCCGATGGTTCGAGGAAGAAGTCGAACGGGTTGTAGACGGCCATCTCGGCGACCAGGTCGACGCTTACCTTGAACTCGCGCGTCTGCTCGGGAAACACCAGCCGCGCCTGATAGTTCGCGAACGCGTCCTGCTGCCAGTTGATGAAGTGCCTCGCGGGTTCGACGCGCATCGAGTACGACAGGATCGGCGTACGGCAATGCGGCGCGGGCCGCAGCCTCACCACTTGGGGCGACAGCGTAACCAGTCTGTCGTAGCGGTAATGAGTAACGTGATGCAAGGCGACGCGTATGGACACTCCGGACTCCTCGACGAAAGGTGCAGCCCGCCAAAAAAGCAAGCTCTATGCCGTTGCTGGTCAAACTCGTGTGAATCGTTTGGTGTTGCCTGAATTGCGTGTGCGTTTTGCGTATCTGTTGTCTTGCCGTTGGGCTACGTCGGACCGTGCACCAAAGCGGCGCAGCACCGATGCACGATCATGACCGTACTGTGCGTTAAAGCGGTGACGTCTGGCAATCGCGGCATGAAGATTGCGATCGTTCGTCACCGCAACCGACATCGCACTGATCACAAGGCCGGCCCGATGAAAACCTTCCACTGCAATCGCTGCGCGCAACTGCTGTTCTACGAGAACGTCCGCTGCGAGCGCTGCGAGTCGCTGCTCGGCTATCTCCCCGAACTGCGCGAAATCAGCGCGTTCGAAGACGCTGGCGACGGCCGCTGGCGCAGCCTGCATCCGGAGGCCAACGGCGCGCTGTTCCGGCAATGCCACAACTACGCGGTCGAAAACGTCTGCAACTGGATGATCCCCGCCGATTCGCCCGACACGCTGTGCCGCGCCTGTCAGTTGACTCGCACGATTCCGAACCTGAGCGAACCGGAAAACCGGCTCTACTGGTACCGGCTCGAAGTCGCGAAACGGCGCCTGCTGTACACACTGGGCGAACTTGGCCTCGATGTGCAATCGCGCGACGCGGACCCCGAGCGCGGTCTCGCCTTCGAATTTCTCGCCGACGGCGGCGATGGCGAGCCGGTGATGACCGGTCACGACAACGGGCTGATCACGCTGAACATCGCCGAGGCCGACGACGCGCATCGCGAGAAAGTGCGCACCGCGATGGGCGAGCCGTACCGCACGCTGCTCGGCCACTTCCGCCACGAGACCGGCCACTACTTCTTCAGCCAGCTGATCGAAAACGAGCCGCGCTGGCTCGAACCGTTTCGCAAGCTGTTCGGCGACGAGCAGGCCGACTACGGCGAAGCGCTGAACGACTACTATCGCGACGGTGCGCCGGCCGACTGGCAGGCGTCGTACATCAGCGCGTACGCAACGATGCATCCGTGGGAAGACTGGGCGGAGACGTGGGCGCACTATCTGCTGATCGTCGATGTGCTCGATACCTCGACGTCGTACGGACTCGCGCTGCTGCCCGACGATCCGAGCGAGCCGACGCTGACCGACCGCACGCCGGTCGAGGATGCGAGCTTCGGCAATCTGATGAAGCGCTGGTTTCCACTCACGTACGCGCTGAACAGCCTGAACCGCAGTCTGGGCATGCCCGACGGCTATCCGTTCACGCTCGCCGCGCCGGTGGTCGACAAGCTGCGCTTCGTGCATCGCGTGATCGCGGCGGCGGGCGGCAAGCGCGACAACCGGAGCGACCGCGAGCACATGAGCGCATAAAAGAGCCCGCTGTCGGATCAACCGGCAGCGGGCTTTCATCACACGGTCATCGCTTCAGTACGCCACATAAGGCCCCTTCCCACCCGGCGTCGACTGCTGCTCGATCGCCGCATAGACGTTGCGGCCATAAAAGAACGGCAGCCCCCAATCGAACACCGTCGATGTCACGAACGCCGGTCCCGCGAGCAGCGGCAATGCCGAGTCGCCGCTATAAGTCTGTGCGATCGACATCGCATTGCCGACGTTGAACGTCACCGCGCTCGTCGTGCCGTTCACGCCTTCGATCATCGCGCTCAACTGCTGCGTCGAGCTCGGGCAGTAATACGCGCTGTTCGGACTCGCGCAGGCTGGCAGCAAGGTGGTCTGGAAGAAGAGTCCCGTCGAGCCGCTGTCCACAATGCTGCGCGTGTACGTGGTGCCGTTCTGCACCGTCGTGAACGTGCCGTTCGACGGACTCACGCCGATCACCTGCGCCGCGCCGAGCGCATTGTTGCCCTGCGTGCCGATGCCGAACACGAGTTGCCCCGACACCGATGGCGCACCGCCCGACACGGTCGGCAGACTGAGCATCGAGCCGTTGTTGTCGGTCGCGAAGTACGGCACCGGATTGGCGACCTGATACGTCTCCGCGAGCGGTATCGACGTGCAGTTGGCGCCGCTGCAACCGTAGTAGGTCGCGGGAATCGCCTGCTGCACGCAGCTCGCGCCGCAGTCGTGCTTGAACACGCCGATGCCGAGAATGCCGTTCGCCTGCAAGCTGGCCGGCGTATTGCGCGGCGCGCCGACGGCCGCGCAATCGCTTGGCAGGGATGCGTAGCCCGGATCGATCAGCTGGATCGGCAGCGACGCGGCTTTCTCGCCGGCGATCTGCACATCGGCGAGCTTCACCGCGCCCCACGTATAGCCGTCGAAGAACTGCATGCATTCGGCGACGGAATTGCCCGCGCCGTCCTTCTGCTGCGGCAGGCTCATCGACGCGGGCAGTTGCGATGCGAACACGCGCACGCCCCACGAGCCGGTATCGACGAGCACGTGATCGATCGTCTGGCAATTACCGGTGCCGGGCGCGCAGATCGTGATGCTGACGAACGGCATGTTCGGCACGTTGCTGATGCCCGAGTCGACCGTCACGCGCACCGCGTTGGCGGCCAGCACCTGCGGCGACGGCGACGTATTGGTCACGGTCGAACCCGATGAGCCGGTCGAACTCCCGGACGTGCTCGAATTGGCCGTGGTGCTCGCGCTGCCGCCATCACCACCGCCGCCGCACGCGCTCAGCAGCAGCGCCAGAACCACGACGGGCGTCGCGCCCAGCCGAGTCATCCACGAAGACCTGAATCGCATGATTCGCTCCGTTATTGAATGACGCTGACATCGACGCCGCCCGGCACCGCCTGCGGCAGATACGCGTAGCCGGTGAAGGCGCGCAGATGGCCGCTCGAGAACGCTACGAGATCGCTGTTCGACACCGCGAGCGGCACGCCGCGACGCGTCGCGCTGGCGGCGACGTAGGCGTCGAACGATGCGCCGAGCATCGCCTTCAGATCGGGCAGCGTCGGGCCATCCCACGCGACGCCGAACACGATGCCGTTGGCCGCCACGAATTCGCGCACGTGGGTGCCGGACGGCAGCGTCAGCGCGTGCACCGAATAGGCGCCCTGTGCGCTGGCCGCATGAGCGACTGCGTGCAGGCGCGTCTGATCGGCGTCGACGGTGCTGGCGTTCTGGCCGAGCGTCGCGTGCGCGGCGAACGGCAACGCGCAGCATGCCCCGAGCACTGCGCAGGCAATGCGGGTAACAAGCTTCGGATTCAAGAGATTTCCTTCCCAGGTGAAAACGCGAAACGAGGGGCGCACACCTGACCGGCTAGGCCGGGCTGCCTTCACGCCGGTTGGGCTGCGTGAATGCGTCTACGGAAAGGCGGGGCGAAACTTTAAGTCAGGGGAATGGCGCGCGGCAATCGTTTGCTGCGCGATTCGAGCCTTTGGAGGCTGCTGGATCGTTCGACTACGCTCGATCAGTGCGGACAAAGTCTTTTGGCGACAATGCCTTGGTTTTCTTCTGATATTTAGAAGCAGCAGGCTGCGGAAATTTCGGTCGTCGCGCGTAGAAGCTGTGAATGAGGGGAGCGTTTTTTTATCGATGTAAGCGTCTACCGAATAACGGGCGAAAAAATCGCGGAGGGCTTGACGGACCTCCGCGACATAGATGGTTCGGAACTCGCGGCGTGCGCTACTTCTTCTGCTCAAGAAGCGACTTCAGCTCCTGCACATTCTCCTCTACGCGTTTCGCGATCACCGCATACGACTCCGCCTGCGTCTGATACGCGGCTTGCGCAAGCTGCTGCATATCGGCGAGCGATTTGTGCAGGCTCTGCTGGATCAGCTCCGCGGTTTTGCTCGACGGCGCGGCGCCGGCCGCGGTGAGTTGCGCAGTCAGTGCCTGCAACTCGCCCAGCGTGCTGCGCAGCATCTCGGCCTGTTTCTGCGCGAGCGACTGCATCCCCTGGAATGCTGTCTGATTCGCCTGAACCAGCGCTTCCATGTCCTTGCGGCGTGCTTCCATGATGGCGGGTACGTCGAAGCCGGGGAGCTTGAACTGTTCCAGCATTTTGGTCAGATCGCCAAACGGATTGGCTGCATCGGGTCGGTCCATGCGAAATCCTCCTTGCGGTTGAAGACTCATCGCCTCTGCGCCGCCCGCACCAGGCGCGACGCCGATGCCGGCGGCTGCGTGTGCCGCGCGTGCCGCCACGGCGACGTGCTTTTGGGGGTCGCACGGCACATCGCAGCAATCATGCGCTATCCGGCTGCGTTGCGCCAGCGGCGCTCACCCTGACGCAAATTCGTGCGCGGTGACGTGCGTCGCGTCGCGCGTGCTTCGAAAGGCTCGGAAAGTTACTGAATGGCTTTCGTAACCCGGCGGATCAGCGTGTCGACTATCGTTGCGAGGAGCCGGTCCATCGTGGCGCCGGCGCTGTTTTCGCTGGGAGCGACATCATGAGAAAAGCAATCCTCAGCGCGGCCGTGGCCGCGGTTCTTGGCATCATCGCGACGAACGCGCTTGCCGACGACGGCATGCCACCGCCCCCGCCCGCCGCGATGCACGACGGCGGTCCGCGCGGCGACGGGCCGCCGGGGCATGGTCCGATGATGGGTCATCCGAGTCCAGCTTTCGCGGTGATCAACGATCTCGAACAACTGCGCCGTCTGTATGCGCTGAGCGGCCGTCAAGGCGAGATCGTCGCGGTCTACCACGACGTGTTGAACAAGACCCAGGACCCGATGCTGCGCCACTACGTGTACGACTCGCTGGCGCGCGAGCAGCTGAAGCCCGCCAATCCCGAGCAAGCTATTGCGACACTGCGCACGACTCTCGCCGAAGATCTCGCTGCGGTGAACAAGGCGCCGCATGGCACGCCGCCGGGTCTGCCAGCCGCGCAAGCGCAATAAATCTTCGTCGCGAATTGCGAATGGAGCGCCGCGCCACGCGGCGCTTTTTTTGCGCCGAAGCATGCGAGCGCAATCGAGCGATCGGTGCGTCGCCGCCTCTCGCCGATGGGTGGAAGCGCTCCCGCAGCCCGCTCTGCGCGGCTTTGCGGGTCTTCGTTGCCTGTCCCACATTGGCGCTTCACTGGCGCTTTCCATCTTCCGTCAGGTGATTACGATAGGAGCTCCGCAACGTCAGGACAGGGTGAAGGAATGCGCTATCCAATGGACATGGCCATTGCCGCCGCCCTGCTCGTGTTCGTGCTTTGCTGCATCGTCAAACTCGCTTTGAACTGATCGGCGGCTCGATCTCCGCGCCCTCTCTTCTTGGTGTTGCTCTTCCGCCGTTTCGTGTCGCGCTTCGCCGCGGCTCCCCGCGCTTCGCGCCTTCATGTCGCCGTGACATCGCTCGAAATAATTGTTGAATGGAGTTCGGCGGGCCGCTCGCCCATACTTCGTTCGCTGCCGGTGCGTGACGAATCACAGACGCATGAGATCGAAAGGCTTCACGTGCGAATCCCTTCGCCGATGATCGACGATCCCACGGTTGCCCGATCATCGGCGATGGACTCGAACCCACTGGCACCGCGTGCCGACGACAGGATCATCATGTTGACTTCAGTGAATTTCATCAAAAAGAACGCCGCCCGTTTCACCTGCATGGCACTCGTGTGCGGCAGCGCGCTGCTGAGCGGCTGCGCCGGCGCCAGCGTCACGAATCTGAGCGCGACGAGCACGTCCGCGACGGCCGACGCAGGCACGCAGTCGACGATGCATCCGGACACGATCTACGTGTACACGTTCGATGCCGATCCGCAGCAGGTCAAGCTCGATAACAGCGGCATGCTGCAGAAACTGAAGACGCAGATGTCGGGTTCGTCGGACGCGCAAAAGCAGGTTGCCGATGCCACCAAGGTGCGCGAGCAGGTCGCCGACGAGATCGTCCATCAGCTGCAGGCGATGGGTCTGCACGCGGTGCGCGCCGACGCGCCGGTGCCCGCCGGCCAGAACGTGCTGCTCGTGCAAGGCAGCTTCGAGACGATCGACGCCGGCAATCGCCGCCGCCGCACGCTGATCGGGCTCGGCGCGGGCAAGAGCGAGGTGAGCAGCGCGGTGCAGATCGTCTACCAACCCGCTGTGGGCGCGCCGCGCGTCGTGCAGAGCTTCACGGCCAACGCGGACAGCGGCAAGATGCCGGGCATGGTCGAAACCGCCGGGGTCGGCGCGGCGGCCGGCACCGTCGCGACCGCGGCAGCAGCCGGCGCAGGCCTGCACGGCGTGACCGAAACGAAGCGCGCGGGCGTGTCGGACGATGCAAAGCGCCTAGCCGATGCGGTCGCGAAACAGATCGCGCAGTTCGGTGTCGAAGCCGGCTGGATGCCGGCCGCGCGCAAGAGCTGAGCGGTTGAGCGCGGCCGGTTGCGCGCCCGACTGAAAAGCGCGGTTGACAAGCCCGGCGGTGTGGAGAGATGTCCACGCCGCCGCGTTTTTTATCGACGCGGGCGCCGTCTTCATCCGCGCCACAGCCCTCGCAACAATGCGAGCAGCGCGGCAGGCGCAGTGCCCTTCTGGCAATAGCCGTCGAAATTGTGACGCTCGCGGCCGGTTTCCCTCACATGATCTTCGTCCAGCGACGTGAACGCGACGATGCCGAGGCTGTGCGTCGGCAGATAGCGGCGCAGCGCGCTCGCCGTTTCGTAGCCGTCGCGCTCCGGCATCATGATGTCGAGTACGACGACGTCGGGAACCCAGTTGCGCACGCAGCGCAGCGCCGCCGTGCAGCCGGTCGCGGCGCGCGCCTCGACGCCCTCGTAGGACAGCCAGGTGGCAAGCGCTTCGGCGGCGCTCTCGTTGTCGTCGACGACGAGCACGCGCGGCACGTCGTGCAATAGCTGGACCTCTCGGGCGCTCCATCTCTGGCAGGTAGTCGAATTTCGTGACATGTATGGCGGCCTGCGGTTAAACCTTTGGGCGGGTAGCAAACGCTGTACCGTCCTCGCGGTGCCGTCAAACCCGCGCATCACGGCGTCATGACGCCATCAGAAACACCCACTTTTGCCATCTGTCCGGTAAATCGTCGCAGTTCTGCCGCAGTTCTGCCGCAGTTCTTCCGCAATTCTTCCGCAGTTCTTCAATAGGAACGATTCGCATTTGAACGATAATCGGGCCGGACCTTTCGTTCCTCGCGCGGACCGTACCTGACCCAGGGCGCGCCGCGTACGTTCCTGTTGTCGGTCAGCACCGACTTCCGATCGTCTGACGCGATGTCGGTCGCCCGTGCCGGGCGACTCGCATGCATGACTAAAACGCTGCCAGGCTTTCGGGCCTGGCAGCGTTTTAGCATTTACGCGCGAATTGAACGGCGTGGTGCCGCCCCGCGTCACTCGACCGGCGGCTCGCCTTCGGGTTTCTTCTTCGGCCGCTGCGCATCGGCGGCGCGCTGCGGCAGCTTGCTCTTTTCGTTATCGCTGTGCTTGACGGGCTGGGGATGATTGAACTGTTCGTCGACGACTTTCATGGTGTGCCTCCGTCCCAACGCAACGCAACCCAACTCTCAACTCAACACAAACAACACAACGCTCATGAATGTTCGGCGGACCGCTCGGTCTCGCCCGTGCCTGCGACTGCGGCCGGCGCACCGGCTGCCGCGCCCATCGTCACCAGCACACTGCATGTCACGCGATCGAGCAGCAGCCCGTCGTGCCGGCCACCCCACCATCGCGCGAGTCCGTGACTGCGGCGATGACCGACGACGACCAGATCGACCTTCAGATCGTTAGCGAAAAACGGAATCTCGTCGAGTGGTTCACCGATTGCGAGATGACCGGTCGCGCGGATTCCGCGCGCGGCGAGTTTCTGCAAGCCCTCGTTGAGCAGCGCTTTGGCGGATTCGTTGATGAAATCGACCGGCACCGCGGACGTGATATCCGCGCCCTGCATCCACGCCGTATTGTTGAGCACGGAAAGCAGGTGCACTTCCGCGTTCAGGTCTTGCGCGAGAGCGGCACCGTCCTTCAATGCGTGTTGTCCTTCGCGTGTTCCGTCGTAACAGAGAAGAATGCGCTTGAAGCTCGACATGGGAACCTCCTTGCGCCGCGCGGCAAGTCATCAATTAATTATATGTCAGTTCGTGACATATACCGCGCGACACCGATACATGCAAATACCTACAGAAACGCCGTTGAGCAGGCATTTTTCGCGAGATTCGGTGGCCACCGAATCCCTGCCCTGGAATAGCGAAATGCGCCGGAACCGTTCCCGCTCGCGTTCCTCGTTGAAGATCGACAGCGAGGGTTTGACGAGATCGTGGCGTGACATGATGCCGATCAACCGATAGCTGGATGTGTCGGCGACGACCGGCACGCGATCGAGCGAACGCGCGGCCAGACGCGCGGCAACGTGCCGGCAGGTCGCTTCCGGCAACGCGATGTCGAACCGCTCGTTCGCGAAGTTCGCATCGCTTGCGCACAGCTCGCCCACCGTCGGCGTCGCGCGGCCCTCGTCGAGCGCCGCGCTCTGCATCCGCCGATCGGCCATGCCGACTAGCCGCCCCGCCTGCACCACGGGGTACGCGCGATGAATCTGCGTCGAGCCGAAGAATGGTCGGATCGAGATAGGGAATGCGTGTGCCGTCGTAACAGCATGCGGTTGCCCGGCGCGGCGATCAGGAACGCCGCGCTATGACTCCGGCCACAGAAAGAAAACATGCGCAGCGTTTGCCGCGGGATCGACGGGCAAACCATGGCTGTGCGACCGAGCGGTCCATGCCTCGTGCGGCGAACCGTTCGGCCATTTCACGAGCACCACCGCTCCACTGGACAACTGGTCGACAACGGTGCCGCCATACACGCCGATCACGCTGCTTCGCACCTCTGTGTCGCGCGACGCGGCACATGGGTCGCGCATCGGCTGCTGGTATCGGCCGGTTTCCTGCTCGGGTGAGAACGCGTGGGCAAGCGGAACGGTGCAAACCGAAATAAGGAGGATTGCGTCGACGCGACGTCAATCGTTTCATCGCGATTCCCTCGACGAACTACAGCCCCCAGATGATGTCGGCGTCCGAGTCACGCGCCGCACGCATCATGTCCAGAAACGGCCACGCGCGCTGTGATAGCCGGTTGCGCGGCTCGCGTTGAGTGCTCGTTGAACAGTGCAATGCTTCGAGGGTCGTTTCCGCGGCCGCGTCTTCGGTGATGGCGACTTCGAGACGATCGATCGCGTGGACCAGCTCGTCGTGGCTGATAACGCCTCGCTCGCCGAGTCGCTTGCCGATCAGTCCTAGCAGATATTGCGCGAGATCCCTCAGCATGACGACATCCGGCGACGCCGTCGATTGAAATGTGATCATCATGATGGCTCCCTTATCGATCTATCAGGCAACCGGCCAACGAGCGCTCCCAATCGGTCTGCCATCATTTTATATCACACCGTGATAAAAAAGAACGTGCGGATCGGTGATTTGGGGCCAGGCTGAAGGAGGTCGGGCGCGCGCTCGACTGTCTGCGATATGCGACAGATTTGGCGCGCCGCGCGGGGGTTGGAGAACTTTTTATATCACATTGAAATATAATCATGACCAGACTGTATTCGCGTTGCCAGGGTTTCCCCGGTAATGTCGGGCCCGGCATCTTCGACTACTTTCCGCTCCTATCTTGTCCCGCTCTCCTGCTGTCGGCTGGCTTGCCAGCTTTCTCCCCGCCCCGGTCACCGTGAAATGGCACGAGCGTGCGCGTTCGTGCCTCGGCGCGCTGCTCGGCATCGCGTTCACCGGCGGTCTGATGTATCTGCTGCTCGGTCCCGCCGCAAACATTCCGCTGCTGGTCGCGCCGATGGGCGCCTCCGCGGTGCTGCTGTTTGCGGTGCCCGCGAGCCCGCTCGCGCAGCCGTGGTCGATCATCGGCGGCAACCTCGTGTCCGCGACGGTCGGCGTGACCTGCGCGATGCTGATCGGCGATCCGACGCTGGCGGCCGCCCTCGCAGTGGCGCTGTCGATCTCCGGCATGTTCGCGCTGCGTTGCGTGCACCCGCCGTCGGGCGCGGTCGCGTTGACGGCGGTGCTGGGCGGCCCGGTCATTCATGCGCTCGGCTACCGCTTCGTGCTCGAACCGATCGCGATCCAGTCGGCCGCGCTGCTGTTCGCGGCGCTCGTCTATCACGCGGCAACCGGCCACCGCTACCCGCATGCGGGACGCCAGGACCGCGCGACGCCGAACCAGGCCGCCGACGAAGCCGCGCGCGTCGGCTTCACCCGCGACGACGTCAAAGCCGTGCTTCGACGCCGTGACGAAATGCTCGACATCGGCACCGACGATCTCTATTCGTTGCTGCGCGAAACGCAGCTACAGGCCTTCTCGCGCAGCTTCGACGAACTGCGCTGCGAAGACGTGATGTCGCGCCATGTCGTGTCGCTGTCGCCGGGCACGCGCGCCGCCGCCGCATGGGAGCTGTTCAGGCGCCACAACGTGAAGGCGCTGCCGGTCGTCGATGGGAAGCAGAAGCTGCTCGGCATCGTCACGCGCGCCGATTTCGTCGACAGGAAAAGCTTCGGCGCGCTCGGTCCGATCCTGAACTATTTCGACGGCTGGCTGCGCGGGGATGCGCTTCGCACGTCGAACGTCGGCAGCTTGATGACCACCGACGTGTGCACCGTCGGCGCCTCCGATCCGATCACGGAACTCGTGCCGATGTTCGCGAACTACGGGCACCACCACGTGCCGGTGCTCGATCGCGGGGGGCGCGTGGTCGGCATGATCACGCAGGTGGACCTGATCTCCGGCCTGTACCGGCAGACCGCCACCCAAGCCCGCAAGGTGGCCTGATTTTCAGTTAAAAGAGCGAGGAGATCTGCCGCGCGACGCCGTTGCCACGGCCGCAATCCACCTAAATACATCATGTCGTGATATATTTTCCGTTTCTTCACATCGGCGGATATTCCATGAAAGTACGGACTCGCAAGCTCGTCAAGAGCGATTTCGAGCAGTTGTCGGAGTTTCGCTACCAGATGCGGCGCTTCGAGCGATTCTCGGAGCAGGCCGCGCAGAACGAGGGCATCACGCCGTTGCAATACCTGTTGTTGCTGCATATCAAGGGCTATCCCGAGCGCGACTGGGCGACCGTCGGCGAACTCGCGGAGCGTCTGCAGGCGCAACATCACGGCGTCGTCGCACTGGTATCGCGCTGCGAGGCACTGAGTCTCGTGCGCCGCCAGGTCAGCGAAACCGATCGTCGCCAGGTTGAAGTACACATCGAAAAAGCGGGAGAACGGGTACTCGAGCGGCTCGCGGAACTGCATCGCGCCGAATTGAGATCGCTCGAAGGCTCCTTCCAGATTCCTCGGATCGACCTCGACTAACCATGAGCATGGATTCCCACAAACGCGACTTCGCGGCGAATGCGCGACTGCCCGGCATTTTCGCGCTCGCCGCGTGCATCGGCCTCGTCAGTACGTTTGCCGCTTTTGTTCTGCTGAACCTGATTCACCTGTTCACCAACCTGTTTTTCTTCGGCACGCTGTCGTTCGTCGACCGCTCGCCCGCCGCCAATACGCTCGGCATCCGGGTGATCGGCGTGCCTGTGATCGGCGGCTTGATCGTCGGCCTGATGGCGCGCTTCGGCTCCGAAAAAATTCGTGGCCACGGCATTCCCGAGGCGATCGAAGCGATCCTGTTCGGCAAGAGCAAGATGTCGCCGAAAGTGGCCGTGCTAAAGCCGTTGTCGTCGGGCATCGTGATCGGCAGCGGCGGGCCGTTCGGCGCGGAAGGCCCGATCATCATGACCGGCGGCGCGCTCGGCTCGCTGATCGCGCAGTGCGTGAAGGTCACGTCGGCGGAGCGCAAGACGCTGCTCGTGGCCGGCGCCGCGGCCGGCATGACCGCGGTGTTCGGCACGCCGCTCGCGGCCGTGCTGCTCGCGGTCGAGCTGCTGCTGTTCGAATGGCGCCCTCGCAGCTTCCTGCCGGTCGCGGTGGCTTGCGCGGTCGCCGGCTTCGCTCGCGCGATTTTCTTTGGTACAAGTCCGCTGTTTCCGCTGCAGACCGCCGCGCCCGATGGCTGGTCCCTGCTGTCGTGCGCGGTCGCTGGCGTGTTGTCGGGCGCGCTTGCGTCCGGCCTGTCCGCCGCGCTCTACAAGGTGGAAGACCTGTTCGGCAAGCTGCCGATCCACTGGATGTGGTGGCCCGCGCTCGGCGGCATCGTCGTCGGCATTGGCGGCTGGCTCGAACCGCGCGCGCTGGGCGTCGGTTACGACGTGATCGGCGATTTGCTGCATCAGCATATTGCGGTGCAGGTCGCGCTTTTGCTGCTCGCCGTGAAGGCTGTGATGTGGGTCATCGCGCTCGGCTCGGGCACGTCGGGCGGTGTGCTCGCACCGCTGCTGATGCTCGGCGCCGGACTCGGCACAGTGCTCGCGCACTGGCTGCCGGGCAGCGAGCCGGCGCTGTGGCCGCTCGTCTGCATGGCCGCGACGCTTGGCGCCACGCTCGGCGCGCCGCTGACGGCCATCGTGTTCGCGTTCGGCCTCACGCACGACGCCAATGCGCTGCTGCCTCTGCTGACGGCAACGCTGATCGCGCACGGCTTCTCCGCGGTGGTGATGCGGCGCTCGATCATGACCGAGAAAATCGCGCGACGCGGTTATCACATCTATCGCGAGTACGGCGTCGATCCGCTCGAGCGCCACTATGTCGACGAAGTGATGACCGCCTCGGTCGAATCGGTCGATGCCGCCACGACGGTCGGCGCAACGCTGCAGACGCTGTTCGGCGCGAACCAGCTGCGCCGCGCGTATCCGGTGGTGCGCGACGGCGCGGTGATCGGCGTGGCCGACCGCCCGTTGCTCGAACGCTTCTGCGCCGAGGACACGGAGCGCAAGCGCGCGATGACCCTAGCCGACGTGTTCGCGCAGCACAACACCGCGTTCGCGTTGTCATCCGAGACCTGCCGGCTCGTGGCGACGCGGCTCGCCGTGCTAGGGCTCGAACGCCTGCCGGTGGTCGCCGATGGCAACAGCATGCGTCTGATCGGAATCGTGTCGCGCAGCGATCTGGTCAAGCCGTCGCTCGCTCACTTCGAAGAGGAACACAAACGGGAGCGGTTCCGTCGTATCGGGCCGTCGCTCGTCAAGCGGCGCTTCCCGCCGGCCCGTAAAACCAGCTAAAAGACCGCTGCAATTGTCAAAGGCCGAGCCCCGCGAGGGCCTCGGCCTTTTTATTCGCGCATGCCGCTATTTGCCCGCGCCACGCGACTCGACGCAACCCAGCACGAGCGTGTCGCCCGATTTCGCGCCCGGACCCAGCGCCGCGGTATGAAAGTCCGCGTGGTCGCAATGCCATTCGGCGTGGAAGTCGCGCGGGCATGCCAGAGTCGTGCCGCCTTTGTGCAGGCCGGGCAGCGGGTAATCGCAGGTTTCCCGTCCGTTGCAATGACGCTCGAGCTCGCGAGTCAGATTGCCGCGCGGCGCGCCGCAATTCCCGCCATAGGTGCCCGATACGATCGTGATCGCGCGCATGGGCGCGTCGGCGTTGGCGGACACCACGAATACACCGCTTGCTAGCCCCAGCACGGCAGGAAGGATTCCACTGAGGAAAATCCGTCCGCGCGGTGAAGTTTCCATCGGCTTCTTCACTTTTCGCCTCCGTTCCCGCTACAGGCGACGCTGAACCGAAACACACCGCCTATAGCCAGGTATAGAGGAAAGAGCCAAACGCTGCCACACAAAAACCCATGCCTACAGGCAATCGCGGCAAAACCCGTTATTCGAGCGCCTTGTCGTTCGGCTGCGCGTAAAGCTGCTTCAGCGAATCGCTCATCGGAAAGTCGAAGCTGATGTTCTTCGGCGGCACCGGCTTGACGAACCAACGGTCGTACATCGTGTGGATTTCGGGTCCTTTCATCACCTGTTCGAGCGTGTCGTCGACGAGCTTTCTGAACTCGGGATCGTCGCGGCGCAACATGAAGCCATACGCTTCCGACGATTGCGGCGTGCCGGTGATGATCCAGTCCGACGGCTTGGCGGTCAGCGTGCGCGTGCCGGCGAGCAGCACGTCATCCATCATGTACGCGACGGCACGGCCGCTTTCGAGCGTGAGGCGCCCTTCGCCGTAATCCTTCGCGCTGATGATCTGCATGTTCATCTTCTTGTCTTCGTTCATCTTGCGCAGGATGCGCTCGGACGTCGTGCCTTGATTGGTCACCACCGTCTTGCCCGCGAGATCCGGGAAGTCCTTGATGCCGGAGTCCTTGCGCGTCAGAAGACGCGTCGTCGCGACGAAGAACGTGTCGCCGAAGCTCACCTGGCTCTGGCGCGCGGCGAGATTGGTCGTCACGCCGCATTCGAGATCGACCGTGCCGTTCTGTACGAGCGGGATGCGATTCTGCGAGGTGACCGGGATGAAGCGCACCTTGAGGTCCGGACGCTTCGTTTTCGTCTTCACCGCATCGATGATCTTGTTGCACAAGTCCTGCGAAAAGCCGATCACTACGTTGTTCGCATCGACGTAGGAAAACGGCACCGAGGTCTCGCGATGGCCAATCGCGATCACGCCGCTTTGCTGGATCTTCGCGAGCGTGGACGTCGTGTCCTGCGCGAACGCGGCAGTACTCACCGACGTTGCCGCCACGAACACGGCAACAGCGGACCAACTCATCACTTTCATAGGTATCTCCGATCGTTCTGCAGGTTCCTGATGGATGGCGGGCTGCTGTGCCAGCCGTCTACATATGTTGCCATTAAAAAAATACTTGCAACATATGTTAACTACCGAGTGTCGACACGCCGCACGACGGCGTTTTCCGCTCATCCATTCATCATAGATCCGTACCGGACACCATTTTCAAAACCGTACAGGTACTGTACCGGGACCTATCGCTAGAATGAGCTTCACCGTTTCTGTTGGCGACACCGGAGCCCATCCCTCATGTCTTTCGTCACTTTCAGCGCGCTGCCCGCCGGCATTCTGTTCGCGCTCGTCACCTCGATCACGCCCGGTCCGAACAACACGATGCTGCTCGCATCGGGCGTCAATTTCGGCTTTCGCCGCACGCTCCCGCATCTGTCCGGCATCAGCGTCGGTGTGGTGCTGTTGATGTTGTCGGTCGGCGTGGGCCTCGGCGAAGCGTTCGTGCACTTTCCCGTGCTGTACACGGTGCTCGAAGTCGTCAGCGTCGCTTATCTGCTGTATCTCGCGTGGAAAATCGGCACGTCGGGCGAGCTGAAGCTCAGGAACGGCGAACGGCGCCCGATGCGCTTTCATGAAGCAATCGCGTTTCAGTGGGTCAATCCGAAGGCGTGGATGATGGTGCTGACCGCCGCGACGACGATTCATCTGAGCAACAGCTTCGGCATGAACGCCGTTGCAATGGCCGCGGTGTTCTATGTGATCGGCTTTCCGTGCATCTGCGTGTGGGCTCGTTTCGGCACGGCGATGCGCGAGGTGCTGTCGAACCCGAAACGGCTGCGCATCTTCAACGTCGCGATGGCGCTGCTGCTCGTGGGATCGTTGTATCCGATCGCGCTGAAGCTGTTCGGGCACGGCGGCTGAGCGTCCGACGCGCCGCCGCGTCTACCATGCCCCCTGCCCGACCCTCTCGATGAAGCGCCACAACGCGTCATCGGTCGAATACGGCGCGTTGAAGCGGAACCACGCGCTCGGCGCGTCGTCGGGACGGAAGTAGGAGCCCGGCGCGAGCCAGATGCCGTGCGCGAGCGCGGCGGTCGCGACCTCGGCGGCGTGCTCCGCTTCAATCGGCAGACGCGCGAGCATGAAGAGCCCCGCGCGCGGCCGATGAAACACCTCGAGCCCGAGCGCGTCGAGCCGTTCTTCGAGTGCCACGTGCGCGAGCTTCAGCCGCTCGTTGACCATCTCGACATGGCGCGCGTAACGCCCTTCCACCAGCACCTTGTCGACGATCCGCTCGATCGTTTCCGACGACGTCAGCCCCACCGCCATCTTCGTGCGCGCGAGCTCGCGCAGCACCGCCTGCTCGGCCACCACGTAGCCGCAGCGCAGCGACGGCGTCACCGTCTTCGAAAAGCCGCCGACGTGCAGCACGCGCTGCAAGCCTTCCATCGCCGCCAGCAACGGCGCGCCGGCCGGCGCGAGTTCGCGGCTCACGTCGTCCTCGATCACCCAGATGCGTTCGCGCTCGGCGATCTGCAGCAAGCGGAACGCGGCCGACATGCCGAAGGTCGCGCCGGTCGGATTCTGCAGCGTGGTGTTGACGAAGATCGCCTTCGGCTTGTGCCGCGCGACCAGCGTTTCGAGAACCTCAGTATCGACGCCGGCCGGCGTGCGCGGCACGCCATGCACGACCAGCCCGGCGAGCTTCAGGATCTGCAGCAGGTTGCAGTAGCCGGGGTCCTCGACGATGACCGCATCGCCTGCGCGCAGCAGCGTGCGCACGATCAGATCGAGTCCCTGCGTCGCGCCCTGCGTGAGCAGCACGTTCGCGACGTCGACCGGCAGCCCGCGCCGATCGAGTTGTTCGGCGATGCGTTCGCGCAGCGGCGCGAAGCCGTACGGATGGCCGTAGTCGCCGAGACGCGCGGCCGGCACCCGGCTCAGCGCACGCAGCGAGTGCTGCAGGCCGCTCTCGTTGGTCCATTCGCTCGGCAGCCAGCCGCAGCCCGCCTTGATCGGCACCGAGTGATCGGCGAACACGTCGGACAGCAGCCATGTCGCGGTCAGGCTCGGCGGCGTCCAATCGGCGACAGCCGCGCGCGCGGACGGCGAGCGCGCCGCGACCCGATAGCCGGAGCCGCGCCGCGCGACCACGAGCCCCATCGACACGAGCCGGTTGTACGCCTCGGTCACCGTGAAGGTGCTCAGCGCGTGGCTTTGCGCAAGCTGCCGCACCGACGGCAGCAGCGCGCCGGCGCGCAGCGATTGCGCATCGATCGCGCGCGCGAAGCCTTGCACGACCTGTTCGACGAGCGTCGGCGCCGCACGCCGGTCGCGTTGAAGGTCCAGTTCGATCATGTTTTGGGCGAAAAACCAGAGGCAAATAGACCAAGCGCGGACCGCCCGCCTACCGGGACAGTTCGCGCGAATCCACCAGCACAGTTGGCACCACACTTTGTCAACTGTTTATGCCGCCATTAAACCGCGAGGACTACAGTTTGGCTACGCTTAAAGCCCCCAACCGACACCCACTTCGAGGAGATGCCATGACTTCGCGCCCCGTCATAGACGATCTGTCGTCCTTCTGGATGCCCTTCACCGCCAACCGCCAGTTCAAGGCCGCGCCGCGCCTGCTGGAATCGGCGAAGGGCATGTACTACCGAAGCACCGACGGGCGCGAGATTCTGGACGGCTGCGCGGGACTGTGGTGCGTGAACGCGGGCCACAGCCGCGATGAAATCGTCGCCGCGATCACGCAGCAGTTGTCGACGCTCGACTTCGCGCCGACCTTCCAGATGGGCCACCCGCTCGCGTTCGAAGCGGCGGCCAAGGTTGCCGAGCTGATGCCGGAAGGACTCGACCGCATTTTCTTCACGAACTCGGGCTCCGAATCGGTCGACACAGCGCTGAAGATCGCGCTCGCCTATCATCGCGCGCGCGGCGAAGCTCAGCGCACGCGTCTGATCGGCCGCGAGCGCGGCTATCACGGCGTCGGCTTCGGCGGCATTTCGGTCGGCGGCATCGCACCGAATCGCAAGACGTTCTCGGGCGCGCTGCTGCCGGCGGTCGATCATCTGCCGCACACGCACAACCTCGAACACAACGCGTTCGCGAAGGGCCAGCCCGCATGGGGCGCGCATCTGGCCGAGGAATTGGAACGCATCGTCGCGCTGCACGACGCTTCGACGATCGCCGCGGTGATCGTCGAACCGGTGGCCGGCTCGACCGGCGTGCTGATTCCGCCGCAAGGCTATCTGCAGAAGCTGCGCGAGATCTGCACGAAGCACGGCATCCTGCTGATCTTCGACGAGGTGATCACCGGCTTTGGCCGTCTCGGCAACGCGACCGCGAGCGAACACTTCGGCGTCACGCCGGACCTGATCACCTTGGCGAAGGCGATCAACAACGCGTCGATTCCGATGGGTGCGGTCGCTGCGAGCCGCACGATCCATGACACGGTCGTCGGCAGCGGCGCGCCGGGCGCGATCGAGCTGTTCCACGGCTACACGTACTCGGCGCATCCGGCCGCGGCCGCGGCCGCGATCGCGACGCTCGACCTGTACCGCCGCGACCAGCTGTTCGAGCGCGCGGCCAGCCTCGCGCCGACGTTCGAAGCCGCCGCGCATGGGCTGGGCGGCGCGAAGCATGTGAAGGACGTGCGCAATCTCGGCCTCGTCGCGGGCATCGAACTGGAATCGCGCGACGGCGCGCCGGGCGCGCGCGCTTATGAGGCGTTCGTCAAATGCTTCGAGGCGGGCGTGCTGATCCGCTTCACCGGTGACATCCTCGCGTTCTCGCCGCCGCTGATCATCGACGAAGAGCAAATCGCGCGGCTCTTCGGCACGGTTGGCGAGGTGCTGGCGACGGTGCAGTAAGAAGGCGGGCAAGCCCGCCAGCGGGCGACAACAACAGAGCGGCGGCACGCGCATGCGTGCCGCCGCTCTTTTCCATTGCCGCCGCTTTGCGAGCCGCAAAGCTCAGTGATGCGCGCGCGCCGCCCGCGTTTGCGCGGCCTTCTTCGCGGCAGCGGAGCGTCCAGCCGCGCCTTTGGTCGCCGCGGCCTTCTTGGCTGCGGCCGAGCGGCTCGCGGCAGGCCGCTTGGCCGCCGCCGACTTCGCCTGCTTCGACATCGCCGCCGACGACGCCCCGGCCTTGCTCTCGCGCTTGAGCACGCTCTCCGACACACGCGAGCGTTTAGCGCTCGACTCCTTGCTCGCGCTTTTCTTCGCGGCGCCGACGTGCTTGCCCGCGGCGCTGTCCTTTTGCGCTTTCTTGCGGGTCGCCTCGCTCGTGGCGCCCTTCATCGGCGGCTTCAGGTCGACGCCGGCGCGCCGCGCCTCGGACAGCCCGATCGCGATCGCCTGCTTCGGCGAGCGCACGCCGTGCTTGCCGGCGCGGACCTTGTCCACCTGCTCCTTGACGAACTCTCCCGCTTGGGTACTCGCTGATTTGCCCGCGCGTTTATCGGCCGCGGCACGCTTCAAGGTTTTCTGCTCTGGCATGACGGTTCTCCGGTTGTGGGTGAGCCTTTATGGTTCAGCAACGAGCGTGCCGCAACGCCCATCCGCGCCCTGGTCCGGCGGCAGTTACGGGCGGGACTCGCGTGCGTGGGCGGGACGGCGTATGGTTGTGGACATGGGACGGGAGTCAGCGCCGAGGCGCCGACTCAAATCGACCGCTTGCACGGAGACAGCCATGAAGATAGTTACGGTTCGCGCTGGCGCACATATCGAGGGCGTGCACTGGATCGCCGAGTACGTCGAAGACGTCCACGAAATTCGCGTGTTTCGCGAGGGGCAAGAAGTGGACGTGCACAACGCGCCGTCCACCCTGTTCGGCGATGAAGAAAACGCGGGCTCGAAAAACACCGCCGATCATCGCGCGATGGAAGCGGCCGTGCTCGCTTATCTGAAGCGCTTCGTCATGGAGCACGACGCGGAAGAGTAGGTTTCACCGGCGGCAGAAGCCGCTGCTGAAGCGCCTTTACCAACACTCACGCGGCTATCGCGCGGCAGTCACGACGGACCGCCGCGCGCCGCGTCCTCAATCCGCCGGCCGCAGTTTTTTCACCTCGGCGTCCGATGGCTGCACGCTCGCGCCATCCACATAGCGGTGCGACGTCATCACACCCTTGCCGTCCTTCACGCCGGTCACGCCGACATACGCGCCCATCGTCGACTGATTGTCCTGCGCGCGGTACGTGATCGGACCGAACGGCGTCTGCACGTTGAGCCCCTTGAACGCGGCGGCGAGTTTGTCCGCATCGGTCGAACCCGCCTTCTTGATGCCGTCCGCGATCGACATCAGCGCCGAATAGCCGACCACCGAACCCAACCGCGGATAGTCGTGATATTTGGCCCGATACGCGTCGACGAACTGCTTGTTCGCGGCGGTATCGATCGAGTACCACGGGTAGCCGGTGACGATCCAGCCGGTCGGCGCTTCGGCGCCGAGCGGATCGAGGTAGTCGGGTTCGCCGGTCAAGAGCGACACCACCGCGCGATCCTTGAAGAGCCCGCGCGTATTGCCCTCGCGCACGAACTTGCCGAGGTCGGCGGCGAACAGCACGTTGAAGATCGCGTCCGGCTTCGCGTCCGCGATCGCCTGGGTCACGGCGCCCGCGTCGACGTTGCCGAGCGGCGTCGCCTGTTCGACGACGAACTGCACGTCCGGCTGCGCGGCCGTCAGCAGCTTCTTGAAGGTCGCCACCGCCGATTGCCCGTACTCGTAGTTCGGATACACGATTGCCCAGCGCTTCTTTTTCAGCTTCGCGGCCTCGGGCACCAGCATCGCGACCTGCATATAGGTCGAAGGACGCAGACGGTACGTGTATTTGTTGCCATCGGCCCAGACGATCTTGTCGGTCAGCGGTTCGGCGGCGAGGAAGAAGATCTTCTTCTGCTTCGCGAAGTCGGCGAGCGCGAGGCCCGTGTTCGACAGGAAGCCGCCGAACAGCAGCTGCACCTGCTCACGCGCGATCAGTTCCTGCGCGACACGGATCGTGTCGCCGGGGTTGCCGCCGTCGTCGCGCGAAATCACTTCGAGCTGCTTGCCGAGCACGCCGCCCGCCGCGTTCACCTGCTCGAGCGCGAGATTCCAGCCTTGCTTGTAAGGCCCGAGAAAGGCGGGCTGCGCCTTGTAGCTATTGATTTCGCCGATCTTGATGGTCTGCTGGGCGCTCGCGCCGAGCGCGGCAAACGAGCACACGGTCGACACCATGAGGCGAGAGATCCATCCTGCACGCGTGGTCATGCGTTACTCCGTAATCAAAAAGGAATGGTGGGTTTTTGTCAGACGTGCGAACGGGCGGACGGGCAAGCGCGCGGACCTGCGCAGCTGCCGCGGCGGCTCATTGCTCGCGCGGTTCCGCGCGGATTCTGGCCACGTTCGCGGCGACGTCCCGCCATGCCGGCTCGCCGCCCGCGAACTGCGCAACTATCGTGGTAAGCCGGCATCGTACCGAGTTCGGGCCGCGCAGGCGAGCCGATACCCGTCGAGAGTCACGCGAATCAGGTTGTCCGGCGCCGCGCGGTCGCCAATCGCCGGCGCCATCGGCCTATCCTTCCGCCGACATTACCGGATGAATTCACACGCTCAGATAAGCGCGCTTCACTGCTTCGTTCCGTGCGAGCTCGCCGATCGTGCCGCTGAAACGGATTTGCCCTTTTTCGAGCACATACCCGCGGTCGCTGACCAACTCGGCGAAGTGCAGATTCTGTTCCGACAGCAGAATGGATAGCCCTTCGCGCTTCAGTTCGAGAATCATGTTCGCCATCTGCTCGACGATCACCGGCGCGACGCCTTCGGAAGGTTCGTCGAGCAACACCAGATACGGATTGCCCATCAGCGTGCGTGACACGGTCAGCATCTGCTGCTCGCCGCCGCTCATCTGGCTGGCGGGGCGCTTCGGCATTTCGCCGAGATTCGGAAACAGGCGGAACAGCTTTTCTGGCGTCCATTGCGGCGCGCCGTCGCGCGGCGGCTGGCGGCCGGTGTCGAGGTTCTCCATCACCGACAGATCCGCGAACACGCGGCGGTCCTCGGGCACGAAGCCGACGCCCATGCGCGCGATCTTGTACGGCGCAAGCGCACTGATGTTCTGGCCGCGAAACGTGACTTCGCCGTGGCGGTGCGGCAGCAGTCCCATCACCGCTTTCATCGTCGTCGATTTGCCGGCGCCGTTGCGGCCCATCAGCGCGACCACTTCGCCACGGCCGACCTCGAGGTCGACGTCGAACAGGATGTGCGCGCGGCCGTAGAACGCATTGAGGCCGGAGACTTTCAGCATCGGTTCGCTCATTGCTGCGCTCCCCGGCCATTCTGCGCATTGCCGTCCGCGTCCTGCAGCGCCGCGTGCGGCCGGAACATCTTGCCCGTGCCGAAATAGACTTCCTGCACGCACGGGTCGTTGCGGATCGTATCGCCGTCGCCTTCGGCGATCAGCTTGCCGCGCGCGAGCACGATCATCCGGTCGGCGTGTGCGAATACGACGTCCATGCTGTGCTCGGTAAACAACACGCCGATCCTGTGTTCGGTCACCAAACGCCTGGTCAACGCCATCAATTCGTTGCGCTCCTTCGGCGCCATGCCGGCGGTCGGTTCGTCCATCAACAGCAGCTTCGGCCGGTTCGCGAGCGCGATCGCGAGTTCGACGCGCTTCACGTCGCCATACGCGAGCACCCCGCACGCGCGTTTTGCGTGCTCGCTCATGCCGACCTGTTCGAGCAGCGCGAACGCTTCGTCGGCATAGCGCGAGCCCGCTGGTTTCCAGAGACCGAAGGTCTTTTTTTCGCGCGACACCAGCGCCATTTGCACGTTTTCAAGCACGGTCATCGAGTTGAACGTCGCGGCGATCTGGAATGTGCGGCCGACGCCGCGCCGCCAGATATCGCGCGGCCGCATGCCGACGAGTTCATGACCGTCGAGCAGGATCGATCCCGACGACGGCTGCAACTGACCGTTGACCATGTTGAAACAGGTCGATTTGCCCGCGCCGTTGGGGCCGAGCAGCGCCAGCAGTTGACCGGCTTCGAGTTCGAATGAAACGTCATCGACGGCCTTCAGTCCTCCGAACGATCGCGACAGACCGCTCACGCGCAGCAGGCTCATAGGCCGTCCTTGACCGCGGCGGTCCGTTGCGATGGCGACGCGGCGCCGCCGTCGGACTTATCGGCCTGATCGTCGTTCGTGTCGCCGAAACGCTCGCGAATGAAGCCGACGATTCCCTGCGGAAACGCGATCACCAGCAGCAGGATCGCGAAGCCGAGCAGCGCCTGCCAGTAGTCGGTCTGTCGCGCGACCGTGTCCTGCAGCCACGTGAACACGGCCGCGCCGACGATCGGCCCGCTCAAGGTCTGCAAGCCGCCGAGCAGCACCATCACGAGGCCATCGACCGAGCGGCTCACGCTGATCACTTCGGGCGAGATATTGCCCTTCGAAAACGCGTACAGCGATCCGGCGAGTCCGCAGAACAACGCCGCGATCACGAACGACGCCCACTGCACGCGCTGCACGTCGATGCCGATCGCCTCGGCGCGCAGCGCGGAATCGCGCGACGCGCGCATCGCGTAGCCGAGCGGCGAGAACAGCATGCGGCGCAACAGCCCCACGCCGAGCACCGCGCACGCTAGCGTCAGGTAGTAGAACGCGACCGGCGACGACAGCCAGTTCGACGGCCATAGTCCGAGTATGCCGTTGCTGCCGCCCGTCACGTCGTCCCACTGAAACACGACCGACCAGACGATCTGCGCGAACGCGAGCGTCAGCATCGCCAGATAGACGCCGGACAGGCGCACGCAGAACCAGCCGAACACGAGCGCGCCGACCACCGCGAGCAGCGGCCCGAGCAGCAACGTGGCTTCCATCGGCAGATTCAGCACTTTGAGAAACAGCGCCGCGCCGTATGCACCGAGTCCGAAGTACGCGGCATGGCCGAACGAATGCAGACCGCCCGGGCCCATGATGAAATGCAGACTCGTCGCGAACAGCACCGCGATCAGGATTTCGACGAGCAGCACGGGCATATACGGAAACGCGTTGGCCGCGAGCGGCGCCAGAACGAGCACTAGCAACACGACGGCGGCGAGCCACTTCAGACGCTTGCCCGCGGGACGCAATGGCGCTTCCGGCGCACCCATCGCGCGCACCGCGGCACTTGCGCGGCCAAGCAGCCCCCAAGGCCGCACCACCAGCACGACCGCCATCACGACGAATTCGGCCACCAGTGTAAAGCGGCTCAGCGACAGACCGATGCCGAAGATCGTCACATGACCGATGCCAATGCACAGCGCCTTGATCTCGGCGATCAGCAACGCCGCGATGAACGCGCCGGGAATCGAACCCATGCCGCCGACCACGACGACCACGAACGCATTGCCGATCGTCTCCAGATCGAGCGACAGGTTCGCCGACATGCGCGGCCCTTGCAGCGCGCCGCCCAGTCCCGCCAGAAACGCGCCGATGAAGAACACGCCGGTAAACAGCCATGCCTGATTGATGCCGAGCGCGTCGAGCATCTCGCGATCCTGCGTCGCGGCGCGCACCAGCGTGCCCCAACGCGTGCGCGTCAACGCGTACCACAGCAGCAGCAAGACGACGGGACCGATCACGATCAGTGCGATGTCGTAAGTGGGCAGCGGATGGCCGAGAAAGTCGACCGCGCCCGCGAGATGCGGCGCGCGCGGACCGAACAGGTCGTCGGGGCCCCAAAGCCAGAGCGCGGCGTCGCGAAAGATCAGCACGAGCGCAAAGGTGGCGAGCAGATGGAACAGCTCGGGCGCCTGATAGATCCGCCGCAGCACCACGATTTCGACGAGCGCGCCCAGCACCGCGACCGCGAGCGCGGCCGCCAGCACCGACAGCCAGAAGCCGCCCGCGGTCTGGCCAAAGCGGCTCGCGATGCTGTACGCGACGTAGATGCCGAACATATAGAACGAGCCATGCGCAAAGTTGACGATGCGCGTCACGCCGAAGATCAACGACAAACCGGCGGCGACCAGAAACAGCGTCGACGCGTCGGCGAGTCCATTGACCAGTTGTACCAGCAGATTCGAAAGCATCGTGACCCTCGGCGGTTCGCCGAACGGCGCGCGCAACATGCGCTGCGGCCCGATCGACGGACGTTGCAGCGCGGGCGGCACCATGCGCGCCCGCGTCAAAGGCAGCACACTACCAGCGAAATAACCCGCGCAACAAGCGAAGGGCGTCCTTGTGGGCGAGCGGCACGTCGCTCGCGGTGCCGAGAGTGCCGATCTTCTTCGCCGACGGCACCGGAGCCGCGCCTTTCTCGGCCGCCGCGCGCAGCGGCGCGCCGAGCTCCGGATGCAGGATCGCGGCCGCATGTTCGAGCTCGCCCGCCTCGCCGATGATCACCAACTTGCCGTAGCTTTGCGCCTCGCTGGGCGCGATGCCGATTGCTTCGACGCAGCGCTTGCCGAGCAGCGCGCAGAGTTCCTCGCCGGCTTCGATTAGCGCGTCGAGCTTCGCCTCGTAGCGTCCCGCATACGCATTATCGATCATCGCAATCGCGACCGCACGGCATGCGGGCGGCTCGACGGTCTGGCTGAACGACCAGCTTACGAAGCCTGATCGCCATCTCCGCTCTGCGAGGTTGGTTGCATTGCCGTTTGCCGTGAGTTGGTGCGCACCGCTTCAGTTTCAGCGCAAGCCATCCTTGCCGACGACCGCCCCCCTTCGCGAGGCCGCCCACCCGCGCATGCACGCGCTGCCCGTGCTCATCTCGAGGATGTAGACGATCTCCATATCGGGATGCAGATCAAACTGACGCATATCTTAAAAATTGTGTGCAACCAGTTGGTCTGATTTAATCGTTGGTTCGTACAACCAATGAGAAAAAGACGATGGTATGGATTTACAAGCATGAGAGCCACTTGTTGTATCACGACGACAAATTAATCACAGATAAGGGATATTCCGGCAAGGGAGAGCACAAGAATAAGCACAGTAGCCAGTATGTCCGCGACCAGGGACCAATCCCCGTTGGCCTGTATGAAATTACCGCACCATTTCCGCACCCTAAAACTGGACCGCATTCCATGCGGCTCAACCCCGTTGCGGGAACCAGCCTGGGCGGGCGCGACGGCTTCATGATCCACGGCGACAGCATGAAGGAACCCGGCAACGCGTCGAATGGATGTATCGTTCTGCACCTCCCATACCGCAAGCAGATCTGGAACAGTGGCGACAGAATGCTTAGTGTGGAACATTCATGAAACACATTTTTGCAGTCCTGCTGCTATCCCTTCCCGCGCTGTGCCTGGCGCAAGGCAGACCGAACCCGCCATGCGACAGGTGGCCGACCAACATCGCCGAAAACAGCCTGAAAGACGCAGGCATGATTGGCAGTATCGACTATACGAAAACCCAAGCCGTGCAACTGGCGTCCGAGAAAATTGGAAAATCGGAGGATGGCGAACAGTTGTGGCGTGAGGTCTATCACATCACCTTCCACGAAAAAAACGGAAACAAGGTCAAGGTGATTACTGTGGACGACGCTGGCGAATTTGAATGCTCGATGAGTTCCGTAGAGGTCTTTGTCGTTTCGAAGCATTTGTTGCCAAGAGCCGAGAACGACAGAATGTTCAAGCAGATAGAGTGAGGCCCTTTGAATCCATGAAACACGCTTTTGCAGTCCTGCTGCTATCTTTTCCCGGGTTATGCCTGGCGGAAACCGGCCCATACCCCCCATGCGGCGACCGATTTCCGGCCTATGTGGCCCAGATGGCGGTGAGAAAAACAGACATCCTCTCCTTGGATTTCGATGCTACGAAAACAAAAGCGGTGCGACTGGCGTCCGAAAAGATCGGTAAATATGAAGATGGCGAACAAAAGTGGCGCGGGATCTATCAGATCACCTTTGAGGAGCGAAATGGAAATAAGATCAAGCTGGTTGCTGTGTATGAGATAGGCGAACTGGAGTGCACGATTACTGACGAACAGTTTCTTATCGTTTCGAAACAGTTGCAGCGTGTCAGCGGGGACACTCGGTACAGGCAGATCGAGTGATCCTCGCCAGTTCAGACGCGGACCCGCTTCGCGCGGGTTTTTTTACATTGAGCAAGGATTCGGCCTTGCGTCTTTATACTTAGTTCAGTCCGTCAACTTTAAAAAATGGAGGCATGCGTGGGCGCTCTTTCCATTTGGCACTGGCTGGTGTTTGTTCTTGTTGTCGTTATCGCGGAGATAATCCCGCTATGGCTGATCCTGAAGAAGGCGGGATATGCGGGAGCCTGGTCGCTGCTTGCCTTCATTCCGGTGGTGAACGTCGTTCTACTGTGGTTCATTGCCTTGGCCCGCTGGCCTGCATTGAACTCGAGACAGTCCTGACCTGTCGCGTCCGGTCTGAATGTGCAGATGCCGGCAAGCGTCATAGCGACGACCGCCGCATAAAAAAACGCGCGACGGAAATATCCGTCGCGCGTTTGCTGATTGGCTCTGAAAACTACGAGCGCGCGGTCTTTACGACTTCGCCGCCGCGGCCGCCGCATCGTCCTCGCGGAACAGCTTGTCGGCCAGGTGGAACGCTGAGTTGGCCGCCGGCACGCCGACATAAATCGCGGTCTGTAGCAGCACTTCCTTGATCTGTTCGCGCGTCACGCCGTTGTTCTTCGCGGCGCGCAGGTGCAGTGCGAGTTCTTCGCTGCGATTCAACGCAACCATCATCGCGATCGTCAGCAGGCTGCGCGTATGACGCGGCAGACCTTCACGCGTCCAGATCTCGCCCCACGCATAGCGCGTGATCAGGTTCTGGAACTCCTCGGTCAGCTCGGTGCGGTTCGCGAGCGAACGGTCGACGTGCGCGTTGCCCAGCACCGCGCGACGTACGCCCATTCCGGCTTCATAACGGTCTTCGTCGTTCATTTTGCCTCCGTCAGGAAGTCGAGCACGGTCTTCGTGAACTCGTCGACCTTTTCGATGTTGGAAATATGCGAAGCGTCGAGCTCGACGTAGCGTGCACCCGGAATCGACTGTGCGAGTTCGCGGCCCTGCGCGGGCGTGGCGGCGAGGTCGTGCGTGCCGCTGATCACGAGCGTCGGCAGCTTGATGCCCGGCGTTTCGGGACGCAGATCGGCCGCGTCGATCGCGTCGCAGTTCGATGCATAGCCTTCCTTGTCGGTATGCACGAACACGTCGCGGATCATCGCGAGCACGACCGGCTCACGCTCGATGAAGTCTGCCGTGAACCAGCGCGGCAGCACCGCGCCGGCGAGTGCGAGCATGCCTTCCGAGCGCGCCTTCGCGGCGCGCGGCACCCAGACTTCCGGCGAGCCGATGCGCGCGGCCGTATTGCACAGCACGACGCGCTCGAAGCGGTCGCCGTGACGCGCGGCGAGCCCGATGCCGGTCAGGCCGCCCATCGAAATGCCGCAGAAATTCGCACGCGCGATCTTCAGCGTATCCATCAGACCGAGCACGTCGCCGGTCAGTTGCTCGATCGTGTACGGCCCCTTCGGCGCTTCAGAATGGCCGTGACCGCGCGTATCGTAGCGCAGCACACGGAAGTGCTTCGACAACGCCGCGACCTGCGGCGTCCACATGGACATATCGCAGCCGAGCGAATTCGACAGCACGAGCCACGGCGCGTGGCCGTGACGGTCGCCGTCGATGCGATAGTGAAGCTCGGTGCCGTTGACTGCGGCGTAGGGCATGCCGGTTACTCCTTGGAATGGGCGCGCTGCGCGCGCGTGGTGTGAAGCGTCAGCGCGGCGTCGACATATGCGTGCGCCTGGCCGACGTATTGAGCGGGATCGAGCAGCTGCTTCAGGCGCTCGATCGAAAGATGTTCGGTGACGGCCGCGTCGGCGGCAAGCACGTCGTACATCGTCTTGCCGTCGCGGATCGCCGCCTTCGACGCGCGCTCGACCAGATGATGCGCGTCGAGCCGGCCGATGGCATCGCCGAGCGCGAGCATCACCGCTTCGCCCAGGATCAGCCCGTGCGTGACGTCGAGATTCTTCGCGAGTCGCGGCACGTTCACGTTCAAGCCGGACGCGATCTGTTCGATGTTCGCGAGCGCGCCGCCCGCGAGACGCGCGAGATCCGGCAGCGCGTCCCATTCGGCTTGCCAGCCGCCGAGCGCGCGTTCGTGCTCCTGCACCATGCCGGCGAACACGGTTGCGACGAGGCCGGGCGCGCGCGTCGCGGCCGTCAGCACCGCCGCGCAACCGACCGGGTTGCGCTTGTGCGGCATCGTCGACGATCCGCCCTTGCCGGCCGCGGCCGGTTCGGCGAGCTCGTCGATTTCGGTTTGCATCTGCAGCGACACATCGCGCGCGATCTTGCCGAGCGTGCCGATCAGCATGCCGAACAGCGACGCCGTCTCGGCGATGCAATCGCGCTGCGTATGCCACGGCAAGGTCGGCAACGCGAGCCCGAGATCCTTGGCGAGCGACTGCGTGACCTGCGGCGCCGCCTCGCGCAGACTCGCGAGCGTGCCGGCCGCGCCGCCGAATTGCAGCACCAGCACGCGCTCTCGCAGCGCATTGAGCCTATCGCGATGTCGCAGCAGCGCGTCGAGCCATTGCGCGAACTTCAGACCCAGCGTGATCGGCAGCGCCTGTTGCAGCCATGTGCGGCCGATCATCGGCGTCGCGCGATGGGTGGCCGCGAGTTTCGCGATCGCGTCGCAGGTGGCTTGCAGGCCGCTGTCGAGCAGGTCGAAGGTGTCGCGCAGTTGCAGCACCGTCGCGGTGTCGATGATGTCCTGGCTCGTCGCGCCCCAATGCACGTATTTGCCCGCTTCGGCGTCCGCGGCTTTGACGAGTGCGGTCAGTTGCTTGACGAGCGGAATCGCGAGGTTGCCGCCGAGCGCGGCGTCGCGTGCGAGCGCGTCGGCGTCGAGTTGGTCGGCCTGGCAGGCCGCTTCGATCGCGGGGACGGCGGATTCGGGAATGACTTTGTGCGCGGCGGAGGCGCGCGCGAGTGCGGCTTCGACGTCGAGCATTCGCTGCAGCGTGGCACGCGGCGCCCAGATGTCGTTCATCGGCTGTGTGCCGCAAAGAAGGCCAGTCAGACGGGCGCTGGAGTCGAGCATGGTGACGACGATGTTTGAGGGAATCGGAAGTGAAGAAACGGCGCGGCGCGGCGGGTCGAAGCAGAAACCGCGGTGGACCGGCGCTTGTAGTGCGCTCGTGCCATACGTATGCCGCACTTTGTGCTGCGTATTGTGCGCCAAACGCGGGCAGGCTGTCGCTGAAGTTGCCAGGCCAGCGCTGACGAAGAGTTTGCCTAGTCAGCGCTGGCCCGTTCGTGCAATGCTGCCTTCAGACGAGGCGCCATCGATGCGGCCGCAAGGCAGGCCGCCGCCGCGACGCCTCAGCCACGCATCAGGCCGCGCGTGCGGTCTGGGTGCCGTCGGTCATCGGCACGCCGGTCAGCTTCAGCAGTTCGTCGAAGCCGATGTCCGTGAAAATCTCGCGCACGACGAGGCCTTCCTTCGTCACGTCGATCATCGCGAGGTCCGTATAGATACGGGTCACGCAGGCGATACCGGTGACCGGGTACGAGCACTCGGCGGTGATCTTGCTTTCGCCTTGCTTGGTCAGGTGCTCCATCATCACGTAGACCTGCTTCGCGCCGATCGCGAGGTCCATTGCACCGCCGACCGCCGGAATCGCGTCCGGTGCGCCGGTGTGCCAGTTCGCGAGGTCGCCCTTCGCCGATACCTGGAACGCGCCGAGCACGCAGAAGTCCAGATGGCCGCCGCGCATCATCGCGAACGAATCCGCGTGATGGAAGTAAGCGCCGCCCGTCAGCAGCGTGACGTGCTGTTTGCCGGCGTTGATCAGTTCGTCGTCTTCCTCGCCCTTCGCCGGTGCCGGGCCCATGCCGAGCAGACCGTTTTCGCTGTGCAGGAAGATTTCCTTGTCGGCGGCGAGGTGGTTCGCCACCAGCGTCGGCACGCCGATGCCGAGGTTCACGTAAGCGCCTTCAGGGATGTCCTGGGCAACGCGCTTGGCCATTTCATCGCGGGTCAGTTTCTTCATGTCGGTCTCCGGGTCAGGCAGCAGCGTCGTGAGGATTGGGCGTGGGGAGATGCGCCGCTTGCGGCACTTCGATCACGCGTTGCACGAAAATACCGGGCGTGACAATTTCTTCCGGATCGAGGCCGCCGAGCGGCACCACTTCCGACACCTGCACGATTGCGGTCTTCGCGGCGCTCGCCATGATCGGCCCGAAGTTACGCGCGGTCTTGCGATAGATCAGGTTGCCCCAGCGGTCGCCCTTGTACGCCTTGATCAGCGCGAAGTCCGCATGCAGCGGCGACTCGAGCACGTAGTGACGGCCGTCGATCAGGCGGGTTTCCTTGCCCTCGGCGAGCTTGGTGCCGTACGCGGTCGGCGTGAAGAAGCCGCCGATGCCCGCGCCCGCCGCGCGGATGCGCTCGGCGAGATTGCCTTGTGGCACGAGTTCCAGTTCGATTTCGCCGGCGCGATAGAGCGCGTCGAACACATACGAGTCGGTCTGGCGCGGGAACGAGCAGATGATCTTGCGCACGCGCTTGGCATTCAGCAGCGCCGCGAGGCCGATATCGCCGTTACCTGCGTTGTTGTTGACGATGGTCAGGTTGCGCGCGCCCTGTTCGATCAGCGCGTCGATCAGTTCGGACGGCATGCCGGCCGTGCCGAAGCCGCCGATCATGACGGTCGCGCCGTCGTGGACATCGGCGACCGCCGATTGAAGTGTCTCGAAAATCTTGTTGATCATGTCGAATTTCCTTTGGGGGCGCTACGTGCCGCTGGGCTGACAGTCCTCACCAACCAGGCTCGCGGCAAAGCTCGCGCGGAAACAGTCTCCGGGCATGCTGGCGACGGCTCGCGAGGGAGAGAGCGGGCTGGCGCCTTCGATTGATTCGCCGCTGAATTTTGTTCGTTACATGAACAGTGATTCGTTTAGCGAACGCTCCGGCGATTATGGTTGTCCTGTGGGCGGATTGTCAAGGCAGGGAAACCCCCTTCATCATAGGTCGCCGCACGCGGCGGCGAAGGTGCAGATTGCCCTCGTCGAGTGCTCGCCCTGCGCGCGAAAAAGCCGGCCGCGCAAAATCCCACTATGCTTATGGGCGATTTTTCAACTAGGCTCTATAGCGATACGGCATAGGCACCGCCTTGCCTCGCCCGCGCCGCGAGCCATAACTAGCATGTCCGAGACACATCTGGATCTGAATCTGATCCCCTATCTGGTTGCGATGGAAGACACGCGCAACGTGAGCCGCGCCGCCGAGCAGCTCGGCGTGAGCCAGCCGCGCGTGAGCACCGCGCTTGGCCGTCTGCGCGAATACTTCGACGATCCGCTGTTCGTGCGCACATCGAAAGGCATGGAGCCGACACCGCGCGCGCTCGCGATCCTGCCCGCCGCGCGCGACGCGCTGCTGCGCATCGAGAAAGGCATGCTCGACGTGCAGGACTTCGATCCGGCGACGAGCACGCACACGTTCTCGATCGCGCTGTCCGACGTCGGCGAGATCGTGTTTCTGCCGCGTCTTTTGCAGCTGTTCGCCGAGCGCGCGCCGTCGGCGAATCTGCGCTCCGTGACGCTGTCGCCGTCACAGGTGGAGCGCGGGCTCGAATCGGGCGACGTCGATCTCGCCGTCGGCTATTTTCCGGACCTGGCGGGCACCAACTTCTTTCAGCAGCGGCTCTTCACGCACCGCTTCATCTGCCTGATGCGCAGCGGACATCCGCTGTCGAAAGGGCCGCTCACGCTCGAGCAATACGTGGCGTCGGGCCATGCGGTGGTGCGCGCCGAGGGACGCAGCCAGGAAGTGCTCGAGCAGTACCTCGAAAAGAAGCGCATCAAGCGGCGCGCGGTGCTCGAAACGCCGCACTTCATGAGCCTGCCTTTCATCCTCGCGCGCACCGATCTGCTCGCGACCGTCCCGCACGCGATCGGCTTCGCGTACGTGTCGGAGCATGCGTCGATCATGCTCGTCGAGCCGCCGCTGCCGTTGCCGCGCTTCGACCTGCGGCAGCACTGGCATCGCAAGTTTCATAACGATCCGCGCCTCAGCTGGCTGCGCGGCGTGGTCGCCGAACTGTTCAACGATGCGATGGACGAATGGCCGAAGTAGCTGCTGGAGGCAAGTCCGCGACCGCCCCGGCAGCGAAAGGGGCATCGGCATCTTCGGGCGCAAAACATGGAACAATGACCTCAGTTACTGACCCCGCGCGCAGCGCAGCATCGACACGCGATCCAGGAGGACGACGCATGACCAGCAGCAAGGCAAAGAAAACCAAACCCGCAGCGGCCGTCGAACGCCCGAGCCGCGAAGAAGCTGAGGCAGCGGTGCGCGTGCTGCTGCGCTGGGCCGGCGACGATCCACAGCGCGAAGGCCTGATCGACACGCCGGCGCGCGTGACGCGCGCTTACGAGGAGTTCTTCGCGGGCTATCAGGTCGATCCGCGCGAAATCCTCGCGCGTACCTTCTCCGAAGTGGACGGCTACGACGAAATGATCGTGCTGAAGGACATCCGCTTCGAAAGCTACTGCGAGCACCATATGGTGCCGATCATCGGACGCGCGCACGTCGCGTATCTGCCGAATCATCGCGTGGTCGGCATTTCGAAGCTCGCGCGTCTAGTCGATGCGTTCGCGAAGCGGCTGCAGATCCAGGAAAAGATGACGGTGCAGATCGCCGATACGCTGAACGACGTGCTGCAACCGGCCGGCGTCGGCGTGATCCTCGAAGCCGCGCATCAGTGCATGTCTACGCGCGGCGTGCATAAGGCGGGCGTCACGATGGTCACCTCGCGCATGCTCGGCACGTTCCGCACCGATCCGTCGACCCGGCGGGAGTTTCTGGCGATCGTCGGGAATCCGGGCGTGGTGGCCATGCCGAATGCCTGATGCGGTGAACGCAGGGGCTGTTTGGGGTTCGCTGACGATGCAGCCCCCGCCCCTGCGAATCCTGTGTGCGGCCCCGCGCGCACTCTCTTCACGCTCACCGGCAACGTCGTGGTGGGCCGCTGGGGTTGACAGTTAGTTGCGCCTTGACGATCACCACCCCGCCCCATCCACCCCCTCCCCACGCGCACCGCGCACCGCCCACAAGCCATCGCCTATCCTGAAATCCAAGGTGCGCATGCCAGCCCACCAGCAGCAACAGGAGCGGCTCAATTGGTCGAGTTTCCGTTGTCGGCGATTTCAACCTGGGGCAGCGCGATCGTGTTCGTCAACGTCCTGCTGACGCGCCTCGGCGTACCGATCCCGGCCGTGCCGATGCTGCTGTTCGCGGGCTCGGCGATCGCCGCGGGCACCCTGTCGTTCTGGCCGACTCTCGGCGCGGCGGTGCTAGGCGCATTGATCGGCGACGGCACCTGGTTCGCGGCCGGCCGGCTGTTTGGCCGCAAGCTGCTCGCATGGCTCGGCCGCCTGTCGCCCGTCGTCGATACGAGGCTCGAAATGGCGCGCTCGCTATTCGAACGCTATGGCATGCCGCTCGTGTCGATTTCGAAGTTCGTGCCTGGGCTCGGCCTGATCACGCCGCCGTTGATGGGCACGACCGCCGTCGACATCCGCATCTACGCACTATGGGATCTGGCGAGCGTGATCACGTGGGCGACTTTCTGGCTGCTTGGCGGCGCGGCGGTGGAGCGCGAGGTGCATATGCTGCGCGCATTCGTCGAACGGCGCGGCGGCACAATCGCCGACATCCTTCTCGTGGTGGCGCTGGCCTATCTGCTCTACCGGCTGTATCTGCGATATGACGAACGACGCCGGTTCAGGCGAGCCGCGTCGGCCCCGGCCACGCCGATGCTGGCCGCGCCGACGCACGCGTCACCGGCGAGCGTCGCATCGAGACTGCCGTGGAGCTGGCGGCACTCCGGTCGCCTGAGCCGCACGGCGCCGTCCCGCGTGCTCGATGCGCGGCCCGGCGCACCACTGCTCGATCTGCGAGGCCAGATCCCCGACGCGCTCGCGCTCGATCCTCACTCGCCCGAACTGATCGACGGTGCACTGCGCACGCACGACGTGGTGATCTATTGCATCTGTCCGGACAGCGCGACCGCGCTCGAAGTCTCGCAACATATGCGCCGCAACGGCTACACGCGGATTCGCGCACTACGCGGCGGACTCGATGCATGGCGGCGGCGCGGCTTCCCGGTGGGCTCGCTGGCTTACGCGGACGGTATGGCGGCCGATCAGCCACGCCCGGCGTGGCGGGGCGAAACTGCAGCTGCAGTGACGTTGCGCGGTTTCGCGCCGCGCAGCGTGGAGCGCGCCTGAATCGCGCTGCGCCGCGGCCCTTTGGGCCGAGCGAGCGCTCACGCTCACGTGAAAGGATACCTGGCGTCAGAGCGCCGCGCCCGTACTCGACGCCCCCTGCACCGCCGAATACTCGTCCCACTGCGCCGACCGGGTGCGATTGCGTCCTTCGTTCTTCGCCACATAGAGCTGCGCGTCAGCGGCGGCCAGCAGCTCGGCTCCATTGGCGAAATCCGTGGCGCCCGGCAGTGCCGTGGCGCAGCCGACGCTTACCGTCACCGCCTGCGGCGCATCGTGTCCACGCACGATGACGCGGTTTTCCACCTTGCGGCGAATTTGCTCCGCGACGGTGAACGCGCCCCGCGCGGAGGTATCCGGCAGCACCACCGCGAACTCTTCGCCGCCGTAGCGCGCGACCAGATCGACCGAGCGCCGCGCCACGGACGCGATGCAATCCGCCACCGCGACCAATACTTCGTCGCCGCTCTCATGGCCGTAGGTGTCGTTGAAACGCTTGAAGTGATCGATATCGATGAACAGCACCGACAGCGGCTTGTCGTCGCGCCGCGCGCGCTTCCATTCGTCGTCGAGTCGCTTGTCGAGCACGCGGCGATTGCTGAGCCCGGTCAGCGAATCGGTCGAGGCGAGACGCACCAGCGCGGCCTGCGCGCGCTGTTTGTCCCGCAGCGCGAACGCGAGCAGCCACGACACGACCACGAACACTGCACCGAACCCGATGGTCAGCGCAGCCGCCACGTGGCTGCGATGCTGCCACGGCGCGAGCACGTCGTCGACGGCAGGCGCGATCGCCACGATCAGCGGCGTGCCGGGTACGTGCGCGTACGTAACGATGCGACGCACACCGTCGACCGGCGAGACCGATACGTAGGTGCCGGAGTCGTGCGCGGTCATCGGTACGAAGGTCGGCGACTTTGCGACGCTCGCGCCGATATCGCGCCCGTCGACCGGCTTGCGCGCGAGCAGCGTGCCGTCCGCCATCACGATGGAAACCGAACCCTGCTCGCCGGTGTCGATCCGGTCCAGCAGGTGCTGGAAGTACTCGATGCGAATCGCGAGCAGAGCGATGCCGGCGAAGTTGCCCTGCGCATCGTCGATGCGCCGCGTCAGCGCGATCGACGGCATGCCGCCGCGCAGCCGCGACATGAACGGATGCGAGAAATACAGGCCCGCCGCCGGGTTGCGCAGTTGCACCTGAAAGTATTCGCGGTCGTCGAGATGGACGGTGGTGTTGGCGTCGTCGTACTGTGCGGCGGCCACTTCGCCGTCGGCGCCGACGACATACGCACCGCCGAGAAAGGCGGCAGTGGTCGCGCGCTCGAACAGCTTCGCCTGGCGTGCCGGGACCGGCAGCGTCCAGGTGTCCGGACTGCGCGCGGCATCCACCATCGATTGCAACGACAGATTATAGATTTCGACGTTGCGCGCGAGATCCGCGGAAATGATCGACACGAGGTTTTGCGAGGTCTGGCGCGCATGATCGAGCATTTCGCGGCGGCCTTCGCCGACTTCCACCGCAGTCAGGATCGACATCGCCAACGCGACGAGCGTGCCGGCGACGCCGGCCACCCACGGGCGGTTGCCCACATAGCGGGTCATCCCGGCTCGAACGGCATGCAACGTCAGGCGCAACCGATGACGCAGCGAAAGCCCATGCTGTGCCACGCTCCTCGCCTCCTTTCGCGGACGATTCTTTCGGACCGGCAGCGCGGTGCGCAGTGCATGTTGGGCTGCGGGTCCTCCGCGCTAGCGAGACGAGAGCACTCGCTCAGCCCAGTAGCTCCGACGCCGCGCGCAAGCGGCGTTTGCGTTTCCTGTCGAGCCAGGCCAACGCGGCTTCGATGTGGTCCGCGTCGGCAAGCGACGCCGCATTGTCGCGCAACAGCGCTTCGCTGGCGACGGTATCGTTGAGCAAGCCGAAGCGCTTCTGAAGCTTTTTCAGCCGCTTGAGCGTGCGCTGATGGCTGATTTTAAGCACCGGCCCGAAAAACTCGAACAGATAGCGCAGTTTCTTGCCCGCTTTTCGGACATCGTGGAAGGCCGCGTAATTCGAGCGTTTTGCATGGCGCGCGCGTTTGATGCGTTTTTTCAACGAGCGCTCCGACGCCCGAATGCGCCGAGCGGCAAATTTGCGCAACGCAACATCCGCATCGTGGGTGGCGTGCAGTTCCCCGGAAGTGGTGGCCAACGCATCGCGCAATAGATGTTTGACGTCGGCATTCAACAACGTCTCGCGGCTGGTCGCCAGCGTGTCGCGGCGCGTCTGCTCGAGCTTCGGCATCAACGCTCGTGCGTCGCCGCCTTCCTGCTTGAGCAACTCGATCAGGATGTCCCAATCGCGCGTTTTACCCGCCGCGGTGGCAAGGAACTTATAGACGGCGCGCTGGCGAGAATTTTCGCCCTTGTCGAGCAGCGGTGCGAACGCCCACCACAACGAACGCAAACGCCGCAGTGACACACGCAGTTTGTGCAGCGCTTCGGGTGACGGGTCGTCGTGTATGCCTTTGGCGAGTCTGACCGCCTCATCGACCAGTGGCGCGGCGTAGGAAGTAAAGGCCCGCTGCGCCGATTCTTGGGGTACCGGCTCGTTGGCTGTTTCACTGTCTTGCTTCATCGATGCTCCCGGAAACGTGACCGTCTTTCCAACGTAGCAAAATCGATGCTCACGAGGGATTCACCGCGCATATCAGTGGGTTTCCCAGACGCGTTGGCGCGTCGTGTCGGCAGCGCCTATGCTCGACCGATGGAGCCGCTTATCGCGCGGTCCGGCGAATGCTCCGGCTTGACGATGCAGTGTGCAGCGCGGCAAATGCCGCAAACAGACCCAAGGAGGATGTATGCGAATACTCGTTGTCGGTGCGACCGGCCTGCTCGGCTCGCACATCGTGAAGCTGTTGGCCACCGAGCACGACGTGGTCGGCGCAAGCCGCAAGGGCTCCGACCTCCACGTCGATCTGTCCGACAAACGCAGCATCGAAGCGATGTATGCGCAAGCCGGCAGCTTCGACGCGATCATCTGCGCGGCCGGCTCAGCGAAATTCGCGCCGCTCGCGGCGCTTGGCGACGAAGACTTTTCTTTTAGTCTTGCCAACAAACTGATGGGGCAGGTCAATGTTGTGCGCTGCGGCGTGGACCATGTGTCGCAAGGCGGCTCGTTCACACTGACGAGCGGCGTGCTCGCGCAACAGCCGATGGAAGGCAGCGCCGCGGTCAGTATCGTCAATGCGGGTGTCGAGGCGTTCGCGCGCTCGGCCGCGCTCGAGTTGCGCGGCAAAGCCCGCGTCAATGTGGTGAGCCCGGGGTGGGTCGCCGAAACGCTCGAATCGATGGGCCGCGATCCGTCGCAAGGGATACCGGCGGAAATCGTCGCGCAAGCCTATAAACGCACCCTCGGTGGCAGCGCAAGCGGCGAGGTCGTCAGCGCATCGTAGGCGCGACTGCGGTGCGTCTACTGCCTGGTTTTATTCATCACTTGCTTAGTCCAGTGCGCGGCGGCATATACCGCGCCGCGTCTATTTTTTACACCCCCATTGCCGTCACGCAGTTGTCATCATTGCGACACGCAGCGAAAGCAGCATCGAATACTCTGCGACCACATTTTTGGGGCTAACGCCATGCCGGAACTTTCGTATCCGCAACCAGGCGCCGCCAGCGGCAAGGGCCGTAGCGCAGGCCTGGTGATTTTCGCCGGCCTGCTCATTGCGGGCGTCGTGTACTGCGGTGTTCATCTGATAGACGATCTGCAGCCCGTGCGCGAAAGCTCGGTGCTGCCCTATCTATTGCTCGGCGTCGCGCTGCTGATCGCGCTCGGCTTCGAGTTCGTCAACGGCTTTCACGATACGGCCAATGCGGTCGCCACCGTCATCTATACCCACTCGCTGACACCGAATATCGCGGTCGTCTGGTCCGGCGCGTGGAATTTTCTCGGTGTGCTGTTGTCTAGCGGTGCGGTCGCCTTCGGCGTGCTGCAACTGCTGCCTGTCGAGCTGATCCTGCAGGTCGGCAGCAGCGCCGGGTTCTCGATGGTATTCGCGCTGCTGATCGCCGCGATCATCTGGAACCTCGGCACGTGGTCCCTGGGCCTACCGTCTTCGAGCTCGCACACGCTGATCGGCTCGATCATCGGTGTAGGCCTGATGAATCAGATGATGCACGGTGCGAATGGCACCAGCGGCGTCGACTGGACTCAGGCGCTCGGCGTCGGCAAGTCGCTGCTGTTTTCGCCGATCGTGGGTTTTCTGCTCGCGGGCTTGCTGCTGCTGATCCTGAAGGCCGTCGTGCGGGTGCCCGCGCTGTATGCCGAGCCGAAGGGCAAGGAGCCGCCGCCGTTCTGGATTCGCTGCCTGCTGATTCTGACCTGCACGGGCGTGTCGTTCGCGCACGGCTCGAACGATGGCCAGAAAGGGATGGGCCTGATCATGCTGATCCTGATCGGTACGGTGCCCACTGCGTACGCACTGAATCGAGCGGTCACGCCGGAGCAAACGCAGAACTTCGTCGCGGTCGCGCATCAAACCGCGGCGACGCTAGCGCGCTACACGCAGGGCGCGGCGCCTTCCGCGGATCCGCGCGCCGACGTCGAGGCCTTCGTGCGCACTCGTCAGTTGACACCCGCAACGCTGCCGGCGCTGCGGCAATTGACCGAGCAGATCGGCCGCCAGGTCGGCGAATTTGGCTCGATGGCCGCGCTGCCGCAAGGCATCGTCGATAACGTGCGCAACAACATGTATGTCACGTCCGAGGCGATCCGTCTGATGCAGAAGGCCAATCAGCCGCAGTTCTCGGCCGAAGACGCTAAGGTCATTGCCAACTTCAGGAAGCAGATCGATCACGCAACCAAGTTCATTCCGCCTTGGGTCAAGGTGGCGGTCGCGATCGCGCTGGGTCTCGGCACGATGGTCGGCTGGAAGCGCATCGTCGTCACGGTGGGCGAGAAGATCGGCAAACAGCATCTGACGTACGGCCAGGGCGCGTCGGCTGAACTCGTCGCGATGGTCACGATCGGTGCCGCCGACGTCTACGGTCTGCCGGTGTCGACGACCCACGTGCTCTCTTCCGGCGTCGCCGGCACGATGGCGGCCAACGGCTCGGGTCTGCAATGGGCCACCGTGCGCAGCCTGATCCTCGCATGGGTGCTGACGCTGCCCGCGTCGATCGCGCTCGCGGGCGGGTTGTACTGGGTGTTCCGTTCGGTGTTCTGAGTTCGCCGATCTGGCGGAACCCATCCAGCACGAAAAAAAGCGCGATACGTTCTATACGTACCGCGCTTTTTCGTTGGCCCGCTAGTCCATACGATCCGCTTTTTAGTACACCTCGGGCACGATCATCGCGTCGGGCACCGGCTGGCGGCTATAGTCTTCGTGATAGACGCGCGACGGCAATTCGATGTGCGGGTGCTCGATCTCGTGATACGGCACCTGGCTCAGCAGATGGTGAATGCAGTTCAGGCGCGCGCGCTTCTTATCGACGGCCTGCACGACCCACCACGGCGCCTCGGGGATATGCGAGCGCTGCAGCATCACTTCTTTCGCCTGCGTATACGCTTCCCAGCGGCGCCGGCTTTCCAGATCCATCGGACTCAGCTTCCACTGCTTCAGCGGATCGTGAATGCGGTTCTGGAAGCGGATTTCCTGCTCTTCGTCGGTGATCGAAAACCAGTACTTGAGGATCTGCACGCCGCTGCGCACCAGCATCTTTTCGAACTCCGGCACCGAGCGGAAAAACTCTTCGTATTCCTCGTCGGTGCAGAAGTTCATCACGCGCTCGACGCCCGCGCGGTTGTACCAGCTGCGATCGAATAGCACCATCTCGCCGCCCGCCGGCAGATGCGATACATAGCGCTGGAAATACCATTGCGTGCGCTCGCGATTATTCGGCGCGGGCAATGCTGCCACGCGGCACACGCGCGGATTGAGGCGCTGCGTGATGCGCTTGATCGCGCCGCCCTTGCCGGCCGCATCGCGCCCCTCGAAGATCACGACGAGCCGATGTCCGGTCGCGACGATCCAGTCCTGCAGCTTGACCAGTTCCCCCTGCAGCCGGAACAGTTCACGGAAGTACTGCCTGCGCGCCTCGCGATGCTCGGGCGTAAATCCGGCCGGGCCGTCGATAATGCGGTCGTCGACCTCCATTTCGAGTTCTTCGTCGTAGGCATCGATGAGGTCTTCCTCGAAACGGCGTTGCCGCTCCGCCATCAATTCGAAATCGGGTCTCGGGTCCGGCTCTTTCATTGCGGCTCTCCTCGCAACAGGAATGGGATGGCGCGCGGCGGCTAGCGCGACGCGGTCGCGTTCGATTATCGAAGCGCGAGGTGTCAGCCGTGTTACCGCGTGGGCGGCCGCTGCGGATGCGTGGAAACACCCATGATAGCGAGTTTTGCCTAGGCTGCCGCCGCTAGTGCAGCGGCCGCGCGAAGCTCAATTCGTGGCCGTCCGGATCGGTGATATGAAAATAGCGCTCGCCCCACGGCGCATCCGTCGGCGCGAGCGACGGCTGCAAGCCCGCGGCCAGCGCCTTGGCATAGATCGCGTCGACGTCCGACACGTAGATGATCACGCGCCCCCACCAGGTGACCGGCGCGCGCGCATCGGCGATCAGGTTCAGATACGAGCTGCCGAACGCGAACGACGTGAAGGCCTCGCGCGGACCGCCGTATTTGAGCGGGAAGCCGAGCGCTTCGTAGAAGGCGACGGCGCGCTGCATGTCGCTGGTGGCGAGCGTGATTGCGCTCAGAGACTCGATGCGTGGTTCCGGCTGCGGAGGTTGCGGCGCAGAAAAGGTAGATGCGGACATGAAGGGGGTCTCCGTGGCGCGAGCGAGCGAGCGGCGAGCGACGGCCCGCCCCGGAAAGTGTCTCACACGCGGTGGCCGCCAGTGCGGCACTCGGGCCGACCCCGGGCGCCCCGCCCCAGACGCCCTTGAAAACCCGCGCGACGCCCCGCATCTCGCAGCCCGTCTATCCGGAGCATCGTTATGGGAAGCCGTCCACGCTTCATCGATGACCTGTCGAGCGCCGCATCCGACGCCCCCGGGCCCCAATCCACCGAACTTTTGACCAACGACGACGACGCGCTGCTCGACGCCTACTCCCGCACCGTGATCGGCGCACTGGAGCGCGTGCAGCAGGCGGTCGCGTTCATCGCCGTCGAACGCCGGCTGCCCGGCGACGCGTCCGCGAATGGGCGCGGCGCGCGCGGCGGCACCGGCTCGGGCTTCCTGTTCACGCCCGACGGCTACCTGCTGACCAATAGCCACGTTGTGCATGGCGCGACGCATATCCAGGTGACGCTCGCCGACGGCGCCAAGTTCGACGCCGATCTGGTCGGCGACGATCCCGGCAGCGATCTCGCGGTGCTGCGCATCGGTTCGCCGGAGCCGCTGCCGCATGTCGAACTCGGCGAATCGTCGAAGCTGCGCGTCGGGCAGATCGCCATTGCGGTCGGCAGCCCGCTCGGGCTGCAGCAGACCGTGACGACCGGCGTCGTTTCGGCGCTGGGCCGGTCGCTGCGCTCGAACTCCGGCCGCATGATCTACGACGTGATCCAGACCGACGCGGCGTTGAATCCGGGCAACTCGGGCGGACCGCTGATCAATTCGGCGGGTCAGGTGATCGGCGTGAATACCGCGATCATTCCTGGCGCGCAGGCCATCTGTTTCGCGACCGCGATCGATACCGCGAAGTGGGTCATCATGCAGATCTTCGCGCATGGCCGCGTGCGACGCGCGTATATCGGCGTGGCCGGCACGACGGCGCCGCTGTCGCGGCGTGTGCAGCGCTACTTTGGCCTGGGCACGCAAAGCGGCGTGCACGTCATGGAGATCGTCAAAGGCAGTCCGGCCGCGCTCGGCGGCTTGCGCACCGACGACACGATCGTCGCGATCGACGCACAGCCGGTGCAGGATGTGGATAGTCTGCAACGCACGCTCGATGCTTCGCGTATCGACAAGCCGGTCAGCGTGACGGTGTTGCGCGGCGCGCAGCGGCTGGAGTTGACGGTGACGCCGGTGGAGCAGGCGGGGTAAGCAGACTGCGCCCGTATCTTGACTTACGCGCGCCCGCGGCTGGCGCGCGCGATCTCATCACCCGCGTCTCGCGGCAGCCGCCGCGTAATTGGAATCGACAGGCACGAGAACAGACCGACGACCAGAAACGCCGGCCAGAAATCGGAGAACACGATGTTCGGATGCCCTTGCAGACGATGCGAAATCAGCAGCACGATGCCCGAGATCGTCACGCCGAGGCCGAGTGACATCTGCTGGATCACGCTCGCAACACTCGTTGCGCGGCCGACGTCGCTGCTCGGAATATCCGCGTAGGCCAGCGTATTGAGCGACGTGAATTGCAGCGAGGGAAAGAAGCCGCCCACCAGCACGATGCACCAGATCACCCAATGCGGCGTGCCGGGAAAGAACAACCCGTACACGGCGATCGCAAGACCCGCGCACCCGGCGTTGACCATCAGCACCGTACGAAAGCCGAAGCGTTCGAGAATGCGCGACGCCACCGTCTTCATGAAGATCGAGCCGAACGCGGACGCGCAGGTGATCGCGCCGGCTCTGAACGCGGTCATGCCGAGCCCTTCCTGCAACGCGAGCGGCAACAGGAACGGCACCGCGCCAAGACCGATACGAAACAGCGAACCGCCGATCACGCTCGCATGAAAACTCGGAATGCGCAGCAAACGCAGATCGAGCACCGGCAGCGCGACGCGGCTTGCGTACAGCACATAAACCAGCAGCAGCACGATGCCGGTCACACACATGCCGACCGATTCTCCCGTCGACACCAGTTCGCCGCCGACGAGCGAGAGCCCGAGCATGAACAACGACGCGCCACTTGCCGACAGCACGAAGCCAAGCCAGTCGAGCCGGCCCGGATGCGGCTCGCGCGTATTGGCGATGTACTTGTTGGTGAGCCAGATGCCGAGCAGCCCGATCGGCACATTGATCACGAAGATCAGACGCCAGTGCAGATAGGTCGTGATAAAGCCGCCGAGCGGCGGCCCGACCACCGGGCCGAGCAACGCCGGCACCGTTAGATAGTTCATCGCGCGAATGAACTGCGACTTCGGCAGCGAACGGAAGATGATGATGCGCCCCACCGGCACCATCAGCGCGCCGCCGATGCCCTGCACGAAGCGCGCGAGCACGAAGGTATCGAGCGAAGTGGAGGCCGCGCACAGCAGCGAGCCCGCCATGAAGATGCCGATCGCCGTTCGGAACACGGTGCGCGAACCGAAGCGGTCGGCGACCCAGCCGCAGATCGGGATAAAAACGCCGAGGCCGATCACATACGCGGTAACCGCAAGCTTCAGCGTGATCGGATCATGACCGAGGTCGCGCGCCAGAACCGGCAGCGACGTCACGATGACCGTGCCGTCCACGTTTTCCATGAACATCGCGCACGCGACGATCAGCGGAACGATGAAAGCGCCTAAAGCGAGCAGCATTGTCATGGCGACGGGCGGCCCGCCATCAATGGAAAGTGCCGATTATGGCATTGCGGCGGCAACAAATGTTGTCGCGCGAGGGGTTTTGCCGCGCGCCGTCATGCGTTCTGACGCGCGGCGGACGCTTTAGCGCGATGCGCTGACGAGCGGCTGCAACTGCGGCAGGATTTCGTTGGCCGCGCGCGCGACGTCGTTCGGGAAGTCGATCTCGATCCACGGCGCGCCGGTCACGTCGGCCGTGTCGAATACCTGGCTGCGCTCGAGCAGCAGGTCGCGCACCGCCTCTTCGTGCGGCATGTTCGCACGGCCGCTGTCGATATAGCCCGCGACGATCTGCGTAAAGCGGCGCGCGGTTTCCTCGCGGAAGCGGAAGAAGCCGACCGACTCGCCGATCGTGTCGAACTCCAGATTGACCGCGAGCTGCTTGCGCAACTCGACCGGCACGCCGTCCTTCAGGCATAGCTTGACCGGCTCGTCGCCCGCTTCGAAATCGCGGTCGATCAGCAGTCGGTTAACCGACTCGCCCGCCACCAGCGCGTTCAGGATGCGCTCGTCGTACAGCACGTCGGCGTCCATCAGCAACACGTCGCCGCCGCGCGTCAACGCGTCGGCAACGGTATGCACGGTCAGCACGCTGCCCAGATCGAAACGCGGATTGAGCACGGTCTCGATCTTATGCGGCCAGTTGATGCGCGCGAGTTCCGCCTGCACGGATTGCGGCTGGAAACCGAGCGCGAGCACGACGTCGGTCACGCCGGCGGTTTCGAGCATCTGCAGATGCCGTTCGAGCAGGCTCATGCCGTCGAACTGCAACAGGCATTTCGGAAACTGGGCTTGCGGCGGTTGCTGGAGACGCAGGCCGAGGCCCGCTGCGAGAATGATGGCGCGCATGCGCGGTCCTTTGAAAAAAGTACGGAGGTCAATCGGCAACCGGCACACGCCGCGGGGCGCGCCGACGTTGCCAGCTTCGTTCGCTGAAGTGCAATACCAGCAGGCCCGGCAGGCCCAGCAGGATTTCACGCGCACGCTTGGCGAGCGACAACGCCAGCGCCGCGTCGGGCGGCAAACCCACCAGCGGCGCGAGCAGCAGATAGCCGCCCTCCTGCACGCCGAGCGAGCCCGGAATCATGAAGGCCGCGCCGCGAATCGCCTGGCCGATGCTCTCCAGCAGCAGCGCCTCGACCCAGCCGACCGGATGGCCGAGAAAACGCAGCGCGAGCCATACCTCGACCGTGCCGACGACCCAGCCGACGAGGCTCAGCGCAAAGCTCGCCGCCACGCGCCCGCGCTCGCGGTACAGCGACTGCACGGCGGCATCGACGGCTTCAGCGCGCGTCACCAGAGACGACCAGTCGCGCTTGCCGAACACCTTCGACACCACGCCGAGCAGACGCCCGAACATGCCGCGCCGCTGCGCGAAGTAGAACGCGGCGATCAGCGCGCCGAGCACGCAGGTCGCGATCAGCGTTGCGGTTCGCAGGTCGTGCAGCGTGCCGTGCGCGGCGTACGCGCCGAACATCGCGAGGCCGCCGAGCGCGAACACGATTTGCGCCAGCGCCTGCCAGGTCGTGCTGACGGTGATCGCGGCGGCCGCCTCGCGCAGCAGCATGCCGCGCTGCGACAGTTGCCGCACCATCACCACCGGACCGCCGATCTGTCCAGCGGGCAGCAGGCTATTCACCGATTCGCCGATCCAGCGCGCGGACAGCGCATCGCGCAGCGAGAGGTCGGCTCGCGCGCGGCTTGCTGGACCTTCATGCGCGCCGTCACGCAACGGGTGGCCGCGCTTGAACAGCACCGCGATCGCAGCCGCATCGATCGCGAGCGGCACCACGTGGAACGCGGCGACGACCGCGAGCCCCCAGCCGGCTGCGAGCAAGGTGGACGCCACCGAGCCGAAGCCCTGCCACGCGAGCAGGCCGACGAACAGCGCCGAGCCGATCGACAGCAGAAGCAGCGCCGCGCGACTCATGCGGCGTCCTTGCCGCGCGAGGCCATCTGACGGAACACCTGACGGAAACCGAAGTACGCGATCGCGTCCTTCATGTTCGAAACGAAGCGGCGCCACGGCCGCATGTTGGGATCGGTGACGTATTCGAACGTCAGCGACACGCGCATCTCGTTCGGGCCGGCCGGCGTGATGCGATGACGCAGCTTGTCGCCATCGAAAAACACGAGGCCACCGGGCGGAATCTGCACCGAACCCGGCTGGTCCGGCATCTCCGGATTGCGCGTATGCAGCTCGTAGTCGAGCCGGCACGACGATTCGTCGATCACGCCGAGAAGCAGCGTGTAGCGGCGCCCGTCGTAATACGAAGTATCGTAGTGCCAGCCGATATGGTCGCCGGGGCGCGTGTAGTAGTAGAGCGCGTAGGCGTGCGGGTCGTCGGCAGGCGACACCTGCAGCTGGTCGCCGCTCAGCTGCTCAAGCCAGCCGATCAACTCCTTCGAACGATACAGCTCGGCGATGAACGGCGCGAGACGGTCGATCGTATGGCGGCTGACACTGCCGCCCTGCTTGTGGCCAGGCAGATAGTTGCGGTTCACTTCGTCGAGCAGCGAGCGCGCGCTGTGAACCAGCTGCGCGGTGACTTCCGGCGCGAGGAAATCTTCGAGATACAGAAACGCGTCCTGCGCGGCGAAGTCTTTGCGCAGACGCGCGTTGTCGAACGTGCGGGTACGGCTCGCGACCGCGCGGTCGGCATCGGGCGCGGGCGTGAGCGCCGCCACGGGCGTGCCTGTCGACACGGGCGCGATCACGTCGTCTTCGGCGTGCAGATTCATTTGCTGGCCCACTGTTGACTGGTTTCTGAAGTGGCGGGGGCCTTGGCCGTCAGGCGAGCGCTACGGCGCGCGACGCGCCAGAAGTCGATCACCACCCATGCGGCGAACAGCGGCGCGCCGATCGACGCGACCACCACGAACGGCGCGACGACATTCGTCAGCGTGACGATGGGCAGCAGGTAAAGCACGTCCTCGGTTTCGAAGCCCCCCACCGACGCCTGCTTCGTGCCGGCCTTGCCGACCATTTCCTCGATCCGCATGCGCAAGAAGAAGATCAGGGCAACCGCGACACCCGCAACCGCGCCGAGCATGCCGGGCACGAGCTTCAAAGCATCGATCTGCGCACCGCCGACACCGATACCCATGCCGACGAACAGCATCACGGTCACGAGAGCATCGCAGGCGAGATCGTAAAAATGACCGATACGGCTCGACTTGCCGCCGACGCGCGCGAGTTCGCCGTCGGTGTGATCGACGAAATTAGACAGAACGATCAGAAGTGCTCCCGCATTGGCCCACCCGAATCCTCCGTGCGCAAGGCACAGCGCGCCTGCGACGCCGATCAGCAGGCGCAGCGTGGTCAAATGATTCGGGGTGACCCAGGTATCGATTAGCGGTGTCACGAGCCGGCGAGCGAGCCGGGCATCCCACGTACGTGGCGGCGGGACGTTTATTGGAGGTCGGGGTTGCGAAGTCATAAGGCGGAAATATATACGGGATTCTGAAAGCTTGCTGTTGTGTCGTATATTTCCCGGCAATTTGCAAATACCGTTTGTATGTCCGCCCCAAAGCGGAATTCGCCGAATCGCTGTAAAGTGCGAATCCAGTTGTGCCAGTCACGCGGAATCCGTTCGATGTGCAGCACCGCTCGCGCCCCTCCGGGGTTGGCGCAGTGGTTGCTAATCCACGGCATCGACTGTGGACGCCCGCCTACACTCATGAACCGTCTTCTTGTCCCTCTGCTGTTTGCCGCAGCCGCCGCGCTGCCGCTGTCCTCTTTTGCCGTGGAGCTCGACGCGCCACTCGTATGCAATGAGAGCGGCCACCAGTTCATTGCTGATCTGATGCAGCAGCAACTGATCAACCCCAAGCCAAGTCACGTCGAAAGCAACTCGATCAACGCGTTCTCGCCGATGCCCGGTGCGCATCTAACCGCGTTCGGTTTCCGCGTATTCGCGGTGGTCGGCTTCGAAAAAGACGACCCGATGTTCCGGGTCGGCGACGGCGAACCGGTCGCGCAGTCCGCGTATGGCGCCGTCGTGTTCGGCGGCGACGACAAGGTTAAAAGCGCGCTCGAGAACGCCGGCAGTACAGCGATCGTGCACCACGTCGCACCGCTGATCACCGCGATTTTTTGCAAGCGCAACTAGGATTGGCGACACGCCTAACCGAGCGATTCGATCCGTCTAAGCTGGGCTCGCAACCGGGGCCAAGCTGGCCATCCAAACCAGCGACACCCTGGCAACGACTTACCCCGGCCGGCGAAACTCGTTCGCCACCCACGCCGCGGCGCTCGCCTTGCTGAGCTTGAAGGTCGGCGCGACCTGCACCTGCGCGATCTGCTCGCCGAAAATATCGAGCGCGCTCAACAGCGCGTACGGCTCGTCTTCGTCCGGAACGATGTCGAGCGTGATGTCGAGTTCGTCGTTGCCGTCCGCGCTCGGCACGCGCACCGCCTTGTGCAGTTGCGCGCGCAGTTGCTGCTCGTGGCGACGCAGCACTTCCGCCGCGGTTTTCACCAGCGTGTTGAACGCCGACACATCGAGCGGCTTCGGATCCTTCTTGTTGCGACCCATCGTCCAAGGCCCGACGAGCGCGGGCTCCGCCTCGCCGTCCTTGATCATTTCGACGGCCCAGCCTTCGTCGTCTTCGTTCTTGATGATGCGCGCGGTCCAGCCGTTATCGCGCCACAGACGCTCTTCATGCATGCTTTCGTCCGGTCCGGACGAGTCGTCGGCCAGCAACCCGGCATTCGTATCGGTCGAGGGAAAGGGCGTGTCGTTCATCACAGGTTCACTCACTTCGCGGGGCGCACAAACAGATTTCGAACCCGCGATTCTACCTGCCCGGCCCGCTTCGCCCTGCTCGCTCTGACGAACGGACAAGGCGCGCTCGGAACAGCGAAGCCGCTCCAGGGGTGAAAAATTCTATTTACCCTTATGCGACGATGTGTAAAACCGCTTTAAATGTCAGATAAAAAAACGCGGCCCGAAAGCCGCGCGTGAAAATGAAAAAGACACCCTTTGGTCGAAGGGGTCTATCTAAATTATAAGTGGCCTCCCACCATGATTTAACGCTTTCTTCGTAAGACTGCGTTGCGTAAAACGGTGAGAATCGGTGAGGGCATCCGATGCTGGCCGGGAGGCCTTATGTTGTAACGGTCCGGCAACGTCGGTGGACTTGACAGAGCAGCCGCCCATTCACCTGTAAAACAATTTCCTTTTGGGGACCGGCACTTATACGACTAATTCACATAATCGCGGATTCTAAAAAACTGTTGTAAGTCGACTAATTAAATATCTGCATAGCGGTAATTACACTTCGCTGGAAATGGCGCTCAACATGCACAGCGTCACGTGGTACGGATCGCTCGACGCGGGTCTCGTCTACTCGAACAACCAGGGCGGCCACAGCAACTGGCAGCAGGGCAGCGGCTCATTGTCGAACACCTGCTTTGGTCCGCGTGGCAGCGAGGAAGGTGAGCGGCTCCAACGGCTCGGGCAAGCCGAAGGGGCACACCGTGTCGCTGCAAGGCGATTCCCCGGCCGCGCTAGTGACGACGCCGGCGCTTGCTCGGTATACTGCCCCGGCCGCCGTGCGACGCCGCGAAACCGCGCCGCCTGCACGGCAGCTTCGTCGCGAAGCATCGCGCTGTTCGCCAGCGCATCGCGCTTCGCCCGCGCCTCACCTTCCCATGCATGACTGGGAACGCCGACGATCGGATCATGAAAAGACTTCTCCTGCTTGCCCCCGCTGCCGCCCTCACTGCCACCCTCGCCGCTTGCGGTTCGTCGGGCGGCCCCGCGCGCGATGCGTCCGCGCCGCTCGTGTACGTGTCGTCGTCACGCACGCCTGCGTCCATCGCCGCTTGCCTCGAAGGACGTCTGCCGCGCGTGCGTACGTCGCACACCGGCGCCGCGACCGAACTCGCGGTCGGCGCCGATTCGCACAACTCGTACTTCGTCACGCTGACCCCGCTCAACGGCAGCACGGTCATCAAGGTCATGCATCCGGCCAATGCGCCCGACGATCCACCCGAAGAGGAAATGCGCTTCGCTATCGCACGCTGCGCGACCTGAGCGGCGCGGCGCACTTGAACGCCGTGCGCTCGCTCACGCAAGGCCGATGCGCGAATTTATATCTCGCCCATCGGCTATTTTTTTACGCGCTCATCTGCGAACATAGCCGCCCTTTGTTTTTCGCGCGGCACTTGTGTCGCGAATGTCGATGGCATCCAGCAAAGCGCATCATGCGACCGGTTTCGCAGCCGGCATCATCGCGGCGGCGATCGTCGCGCGCAGCGGCGGCGGTCCGTTTCACGCTGGCGTGCTGCTGAGCTTCATCGCCGGCGTGGCCGGCAGCACCGCGCCGGACTGGCTCGAAGTTGCATGGTGGTCGCGCGCGCGGCGGCTGTGGATCACGCATCGCACGTTGACGCATTGGGGCATCGGCTGGCTCGCGCTGCTCGCGGCGTCGTATCACATGCTCGGACATTCGATCTACGCGGCGCCCGCGTTCGGCTTCGCGTGCGGCGGCCTGATGCATCTGCTCGCCGACTGGCCGAATCCGCTCGGCGTGCCGTGGATCGCCGGGCGACATTCGTTGAATCTATGGAATAGCGGGCACTGCGATCTCATCGTCGTCGCGGCGTCGTGGGTGGCCGCGTGGTTCATCGGCGAGCATGTGTGGCGGCATGGCATGCATGCGTTGCCGTGGTTACGCCATTGGCCGATCAGCTAGGCGCAGCGATGCAGCCGGCCGCGGCCAGGCGAGCATCACTGCCGCCCATTGTCGGTGCGCTCTCCTTCGCGGATCTTGCCTTGCGATACGCTGCTGCCCGGCGGCACGCTATGCGTGAGCCACACGTTGCCGCCGATCACCGATCCGCGCCCGATCGTCACGCGTCCGAGAATCGTCGCGCCCGCGTAGATCACGACGTCGTCCTCGACGATCGGATGCCGGGCGTTGCCCTTTATCAGCATGCCGTCTTCGTCGGCCGCGAAACTCTTCGCGCCGAGCGTGACCGCCTGGTACACGCGCACGCGCTCACCGATGATCGCGGTCTCGCCGATCACCACGCCGGTGCCGTGATCGATGAAGAAGCTCGACCCGATCGTCGCGCCCGGGTGAATGTCGATGCCGGTCGCCGAGTGCGCGATCTCGTTGATGAAGCGCGCGAGCAGCGGCACGCCGAGCCGATGCAGCGCATGCGCGAGCCGGTGATGCGTCATCGCCCACACGCCCGGATAGCACAGCAGGATTTCGGTGATGTGCTGCGCGGCGGGGTCGCCGGTGTACGCAGCCTGGATGTCGCTGACGAGCAGCGCGCGGATGCCCGCCAGCTGCGTGGCGAACTCGCGCGCCACCGCGAACGCGCGCTCGCGCAACTCGGCGTCGGGCGTCGCGCCGAATTCTGGCAGGAAGCGCAGCGCGCGGCGAATCTGTTCGGCGAGCAGCCGCAACGTGCTTTCGAGCGTGTGGCCGACGTAGTAGTCGACCGTCTCGTCGGTTAGATCGGGCGCGCCGTAGTGCGTCGGAAACATCGCGGCGCGCAAGCCGGTCACGATATTGACCACCGCTTCGCGCGATGGCAACTCGCGAATGCCGAGCGGATGCCGCGTGCGATGCAATTGCTCGCGCGAGGCGCGCAGGTCGGCGACGATCTGTTCAAGGCCCCAGTTCGGGGAAGGCTCGTTGGGCATAAGGGACGGCGCCGTGCAGCGTGCACGGTTCAAAGTGGTTATCCAGCAGAGATTACCGCGTTTTAACGCTGCCCGCCCGGCGGCGCGCAGATCGGCTCGGCTCGTTGCGTCGGCGCGTGCCTGCACGCATGCATCGTTCCCTGACGTCAGATTGTCAGACTGCTCGCGTCGATCCAGCGCACTGCCCAATCGCGCGCGTGCGCGATCGCGGCGGCTTCGTCTGAGAAACGCAGTTCCGTGGGGAAGAAACGGTTGGCGACCAGTTCGCCGTCGCTCGAGCGCGAGATCACCACATACGGTTGCCAGGAGCCGTCGCCCGAGCGCGCCGGTTCGCAATTCAATAGATAGCCGCGATGTGTGAATGCAGCATCGAAGTGCATGAGTCACCCGCCCCTGAAGCCCCGTAACATTTTCAGTCGCGCGGCCATTTGTTTGTTAATTTTTTCCGACCACCGTGAACAGCCGGAGCATGCCGCCAATTTATCCGCGCGTCGGTCGCAGGAGTAGAATCATACTCTGTAGAAAATACGCGTCCATTAAAAAAACGAAATGAATCGCGGACGTCATCGCCATTCAATCGCGAGGCAACGCCACTCGCATCGAATCATGGCGGACAACGCATCGCGACTCCCGCGCACAGCGGCGCCGTGTCAGTCGGAACGGCTTTTGCTCTTTTCTTCGAATGTCCTCTTCAGGAGATGCACGATGAACAGCGCGATCAGCAAACCCGAAAACGCCGGCACGAAACCAGACCCGAAGGACCCACCAACCACGGACCTGCACAACGATCGCACGCACGACAGCACCGTAGACACCGACGGCAAGAACCATGAAGCGGCCCGTCTGGCGGGCCACGGCGCGATCTCGCCCGACGAAATCACCACCAGCAATGCGACGCTCGAGAACAGCGTGCCCGAGGCGCTCGACGGCATGGCCGGCTTCGACAGCCGGCTTGGCGGCAACCATCTGCTGCTCGCGCTCGAGCCCGGTTACGCGGTGATCGACAAGGGCATGGTCGAGCCGCTCGCCGTCTACTCGGCCGACAACCAGTACATCGACCCGCGTCCAGTCGGACAGCGCCAGGATCGCGGCCGGATTCACTATGCGCTCAATCATTTGCGGCCCGCGCGCGTTATCGAATTACACCGCGTGAAATAGGCGGACGCGCGCGTATCATCCCTTTATACGCGCGCGTTTGAATTACCGCATTTATTCCGATTAAATCAGGCATTCACGCAGCACGCACCGTTTTATTCTGGTGCGTGCTTTGCTTTGTTTATCGTTGGTTCGTTTAACGGAGTTGCGGATGAAAAGGATCGTCGTCATCGGTGCCACGGGCACGCTGGGCCACGCCGTCAGCGAGGGGTTGAAGGCGCGTCACGAAGTGATCGAGGTGGGCGCGACGCGCGGGCAATATCACGTCGACAGCACGGACCCCGCGAGCGTCGAGCGGCTGTTTCGCGACATCGGCAAGGTGGACGGCGTCGTCACCGCGACCGGCAACGTGCATTTCGGTCCGCTGGCGCAGATGAGTATCGAGCAGTTCTGGGTCGGGCTGCGCGACAAGCTGATGGGCCAGATCAACGTCGTGTTCGCGGCGCTGCCGTACGTGACCGACGGCGGTTCGTTCACGCTGACAAGCGGCATTCTGGGCGACGAGCCGATCGCGCAGGGCGCGAGCGCGACGACCGTCAATCTCGCGCTGGAAGGCTTCGTGCGTGGCGCGGCGATCGAACTGCCGCGCGGGCTGCGCATCAACGTGGTGAGTCCGACCGTGCTGACCGAGTCGATGGAGGCTTATGCGCCGTTCTTTCGCGGCTTCGAGCCCGTCAGCGCACAACGCGCTGCGCTTGCTTATCTGCGCAGCGTGGAAGGCGCGCAGACGGGGCGCGTGTATCGCGTCGGGTATTGAGCGTCAGTGAATTTCCGGTTCGCCCGAGGTTTCCGGACTCGCGCCGCCGCGCTGCAGGAAGTCGAAATCGCAGCCTTGGTCCGCCTGCATCACGTGCGCTTGATGCAGGGCGCCATAGCCGCGCTCGAAGCGCGCCGCCGGCTTGACCCACGCAGCCTTGCGGCGCGCGAACTCTTCGTCCGATATCAGCAGGTTCAGCCTGCGGCGCGGCACATCGAGCTCGATCAGATCGCCGCTTCGCACCAACCCCAGCGGCCCGCCGACGAACGCCTCGGGCGCCACATGCAGCACGCACGCGCCATAGCTCGTGCCGCTCATCCGCGCGTCGGAGATGCGCACCATGTCGCGCACGCCTTTTTGCAGCAGCTTGCGCGGGATCGGCAGTTGCCCCCACTCGGGCATGCCCGCGCCGACCGGCCCCGCGTGCTGCAGCACCAGCACGCAGCTTTCGTCGATGTCGAGCGCGTCGTCGTCGATGCGCGCGGCCATGTCGTTGTAGTCGCTGAACACGACCGCGCGGCCCGTATGAACGAGCAGATGCGGCTCGGCCGCGCCGGGCTTGATCACCGCGCCGTCGGGCGCGAGATTGCCGCGCAGCACCGCGAGGCTGCTGTCGCGCAGTAGCGGATTCGTGCGGCGGCGGATCACGTCGTCGTTGAAAATCCGCGCGCCCGCGAGGTTCTCGCCGAGCGTGCGGCCGTTCACGGTTTTCTGAGAACCGTCGATCAGCTCGCCCAGTTCCGCGAGCAGCGCGCGCAGACCGCCAGCGTAGAAAAAGTCCTCCATCAGATAGGCGCCGGTCGGCCGGATGTTCGCGAGCACGGGCGTGCGACGCGCGATCTCGTCGAAGCGATCGAGCGTCAACTCGATGCCCGCGCGCCGTGCGAGCGCGATCATATGCACGACCGAATTGGTCGAGCCGGACAGCGCGACACAAGTCGTCACCGCGTTATCGACCGAGGCCGCGGTGATCAGGTCCGACGGCTTCAGATCCTCCCACACCATCTCGACGATACGTATGCCGGTTTTCGCGGCCATCTGCGCATGGCGCGAATCGGGTGCGGGAGTCGACGCGAAGCCGGGCAGCGTGAAGCCCAGCGCTTCGGCCGCGCTGGTCATCGTCGACGCAGTGCCCATCGTCATGCAGTGCCCCGGCGAGCGAGCGATGCCGCCCTCGACGCCCTGCCAGTCTTCCGGCGTCAGCGTGCCCGCGCGCAGTTCGGCCCAGTATCGCCATGAATCGGAACCCGAACCGAGCGTCACGCCGTTCCAGTTGCCGCGCAGCATCGGGCCGGCGGGCAGAAAGATAGCGGGCAGATCCATCGAGATCGCGCCCATCAGCAGCGCGGGGGTGGTCTTGTCGCAGCCGCCCATCAGCACGACGCCGTCGGCGGGGTACGAGCGCAGCATCTCCTCGGCTTCCATCGCGAGGAAATTGCGGTACAGCATCGTGGTGGGCTTCTGGAACGGCTCGGACAGCGTCTGCACAGGCAACTCGATTGGGAAGCCGCCGGCCTGCCAGATGCCGCGCTTCACTTCCTCGACGCGCTGCTTGAAATGCGTGTGGCACGGATTGATCTCGCTCCACGTGTTGAGAATCGCGATGACCGGCTTGCCCGCGTATTCCTCCCGGTTGTAGCCCATCTGCGCGGTGCGCGAGCGGTGGCCGAACGAACGCAGATCGTTCGCGCCATACCAGCGATGACTGCGCAATTCCTCGGGGGTCTTTCTCTTCGTCAACGTCTACTCCACGATTGACGCCGACCACGCATCAGCGCCGCTGTTCTTTCACGCGAGACACGATCTGCGTCGGGCTCACGAATTGTAGTGCGATCAGCACCCAGATCAACGTGATCGCCATATAGATCATCGCCATCGCATCGATCGATTGCGGCGCGCGCACGCCGGTCGAAAACACAGCGTAGTACAACGCGACCACCAGCGTTTGGGTGGCAGGACCGGCCGTAAAGAACGTCAGCTCGAACATGCCGATCGTACGCACCAGCACGAGCAACCCTGCGGCCAGCATACCCGGCACGAGCAGCGGCAGCAGCACGTAACGGAAGTAGCGCAACGTGTTCGCGCCGAAAATGCGCGCGGCCGCTTCGAGATTCGGATCGATCTGCTCGATGAACGGTGTCATCACCAGAATCACGAACGGCAGCGCCGGTACGAGGTTCGCAAGAATCACGCCCCATAGCGTGCCGGCGAGGCCGACCTTGTACATCACGGTCGCCATCGGAATGCCGTAGGTGACGGGCGGCACCATCAGCGGCAGCAGAAAGATCAGCATCGCAAGACGCTTGCCGCGGAATTGCACGCGCGCGAGCGCATACGCGGCAGGCACGCCGAGCAGCACCGACAGCAGCACGACCGCGCCGACCACCTGCACGGTCACCCACAGCACGCTCGCGAGCTGGAAGTCGCTCCACGCCTGTGCATACCAGTGCAGCGTGAAGCCTTGCGGCAACGCGGTGCCGAACCAGCGCGTCGCGATCGAATTCACCGCGACCGTCGCAATCAGCAGCACGACGTTGATCAGGAAAAACGCCATCACGGCCCACACCAGCACCTGCCAGATGCGGCCCGGCAGGTTCGCGCGCTGACGCGCGTGTTGCGCGGGCTCGCGGGCGCCATCGCCCGGCTGCGGCGCCGCGGATGCGGAAGCGGAGGTGGACGCGGGCCAGTCGGGCTGCGTCGCACGACGATCGGTCGTCATCAGCCTTTGCCTCCCGTAACGGGACCACGATAGAACCAGCGGCGCGCGCCGAGCAGCGCGGCGACCACCAGCAGTTGCACGAAGCCCATCACCATCGCGATCGCCGACGCGAGCGAATAGTCGTAGCTCTCGAATGCGGCTTCGGCCGCGGCAATCGACATCACGCGCGTCGGACCCGCGGGCGCGCCGAGCAGCACCGCCGACGGAAACACCGAGAACGCCTGCACGAACGACAGACACGCGGCCATCGTGAGCCCCGGCACGAGCAGCGGAAAATAAATGCGGCGAAACTGCTGCCACGGACTCGCGCCGAGCGTCGCCGCCGCGCTCGCGAGCGTCGGGTCGATGCCGGTCACGTACGACAGCGTCAACAGAAACGCGAACGGAAAGCCCGACACGATCAGCGACAGCAGCACGCCCGTGAAATTGTGCGTGAGCCGCACCTCTTGCGTGTACAGATGCAGCGCCTGCAATGCCTGCGGCAGCCAGCCGTGCGGACCGAAATACGTGAGCATGCCGTCGGCGATCAGCACGGTGCCGAGCGTCACCGGAATCACCAGCAGCGTCGTGACGATCTTCTGATAACGCGAGTAGCGGCGCAGTGCGAACGCGACCGGCACCGATACGCCGACGTTGATCAGCGTGGCCGGCACCGACAGCTTGAGCGTGACGAGGATCGTCGGCCACATCGACGTGTCGGTGAAGAACGTCAGATAGTTGGCCCATAGACCGCCGCCGTTCATCGGCCGGAACGACAGCGCGAGACCGTACGCGAACGGATAAATGAACAGCGCGACGATAAAGAGCAGCGCCGGCGCGACGAGCCAGGCCTTGGCATCGCGCGGCGCGCGGGGAGTAAGCGGGGGGACGAACGTCGGCGTGTTCATGCGGCCTCGGCATCGTAGACCAGCACGCACGACGGCCGCACGCGCAGCATGATGCGCTCGCCCTCCGCGCATTCACCGGTCACGCGCACCCACACGTCGCCGAACGCGGTCTTCACGCGCAGCAGCGAATCGTGGCCGCCGTATTCGACCGCGTCGATCAGCGCCTCGAACGCGTTGTCGGCGCCGGGCTCGGCGCGCTCCATGTCTTCGGGGCGCAGCGCGACGCTCACGCGCTTGCTGTCGAAGCCGGCCATCGCCGTGCCGATCAGCCGCACACCGTTCGCACTGACCACGACGCCCTCGCCTTGCATGCCCTCCAGCGTGAACTCGGCGACGTTGCGATAGCCCATGAAGCGCGCGACATGCAGATTGCGCGGCCGCGTATAGACCTCTTTCGGCGTCGCGACCTGCTGCACGACGCCCTCCCTCATCACGACGATGCGATCGGCCATCGACAGCGCTTCGTCCTGATCATGCGTCACGTACAGCGTCGCGCGTTCGAGCTGCGTATGGATGCGGCGAATCTCCGCGCGCATTTCGATGCGCAGTTTCGTATCGAGATTCGACAGCGGCTCGTCCATCAGGATCAGCGGCGGTTCGATGACGATCGCACGCGCGATCGCGACACGCTGCTGCTGGCCACCGGACAATTGGCCGGGCAGTTTCTGCTCATGCCCTGTCAGTTGCACCAGTTTCAAGGCCTCGCGTGCACGGCGCGCGATCTCGCTTTTGCCGACGCCGCGCATCTTCAGCCCGAAGCCGACGTTGTCGAGCACGCTCATGTGCGGGAACAGCGCGTAGTTCTGGAACACCATGCCGAAGCCGCGCTTTTCCGGCGGCAGCACGTCGATGCGCCGCTCGTCGAGCCAGATGCCGCCGCCGGTGAGCGGCTGCAATCCGGCGATGCAGTTCAGCGCCGTCGATTTGCCACAACCCGAAGGTCCCAGCAGCGCGATGAACTCGCCGCGCCGGATCGTCAGATCGAGACCCTGCAGCGCGGCGATCGCGTGACCTTGCGCGTTCGTGAAACTGCGGCTCACCGAGTCGAGCCGTAACTGCTCAAAGTGATGCTTCATACGGTTTCCTGATCCGCGTGAGACGACGGGTGTCGCAAGTGCCGCGCGTGCGGTGCGCGCGGCGCATCAGGCAGTTGAGCCGAGGCGCGCGTGGTCGCCGCAAACACGCAGCGCGGCGCTACCTCACGGCGCGCTGCGTTTCGCCTCGTTTTCCGCCGCAATGGTGAAGGCCTAGCGGGTCTTCTGCGCGCCGATGTCGGTATCCCACTTCCTGAAGGCTGCGACCATTGCCGCCGCATTCAGCGGTAACGCATGCGGACGATCGCTCAACATCTTCGCGTATTCCGGTCGGCCATACTTTTGCAGCACCTCCTGGCTATGCGCGGGCGCCTGCTCGAACGTGACGCCCTTGATCGCCGGGCCCGGGTAGAAGTAGCCGTCGTCGTAGGTCAATGCCTGCTGCGCGGGCTCCAGCATGAAGTTCATCATCTTGTACAGCACGTCCAGCTTTTCCTTCGGCACGCCCTTCGGAACCACCATGTAGTGCGCGTCGTTGACCCACGTCATGTTGTCGAACGGCTGTACGCGGAATTCGGCCGGCACGATGCCGAGCGCGCGCGGATTGATGTCCCATCCGGTCACGGTCACGGTCATGTCGCGCGTGCCTTCGCCCAGTTCCTTCATCACCGCCGAGGTGCCGCCCGGATAGTACGGAATGCAGTCGTTCAACTGCTTCAGGTACGCCCACGTCTTGTCCCAGCCGTGCACCGGGTCCTGCGGGTCCTTGTCGCCGAGCACATAGGGCAGGCCCATCAGGAACGTGCGGCCAGGACCGGAATTGGCCGGCCGCGCGTAGATCAGCTTGTCGGGGTGGGCCTTGCACCACTGCAGCAGTTGCTCGGGTGTCTTCGGCGGATCGCTGACCTTGGCCGGGTTGTATTCGAGCAGCGGGCCAGCCGGCATATACGCGACCTCGAGACCGTAGCCCTGTGCTAGATCCTGCATCTTGCGCGGGCCCGGCGCGTACTTGTCGAGCACACCGGGGAACTGCGCCGCGTTATCGGGCAGCAGCTTGATCCACAGGTTCTGTTCGATGCCGGCCGCGAGCGCGTCGGTGCCGGTCAATACGAGGTCGATGTCGGAGCGTCCCGCGGCCTGCATCGCCTTGATCTTGCCGGGCAATTGCGGCGACGGAGCGTTCGTGAACGTGATGTTCGCAATGAGATTCGGATTCTTCGCCTTGAACGCCTCGAAGCCCTTCTGCGTGAGTTGCAGATCGCCGGCCACGTCGACGATGTTGATCGTAACCGGATCGGCCGCGTGCGCGGCAAGAGCGAACGCCGCACTCGCGGCGATACAGACGGATACCAGCTTGAACGACAGCCTGTGCGAAACAGTCATTGCGTCTCCTCGCTTCTTGGTATGGAAGCCCGCTGGTCGATGTGTTGCATGCGGGCGGTATCTTTCTACCAAGGGAACATAGCGAAGCGTAACAGCCGATGTCAAGCAAATAGTCGAGAGCGCGAGGCCTGGTCAAAAGTGGCTCGATTGACGTGAAATCCATGCCGTTCAATGCCTGGTAACGCGAATTAAGGGCAAACCCCAGCATCCGCAGTGGCTGCAACACCTGTTGTCTGGTTAGCGGACAACTGCTCAACCCCCGCGCACGCCCTGCGTATTGACGAACAGCGAATACAAGCCGTGGCTCGCCGCCATGAACAGGCGGTTGCGATGCCGTCCGCCGAAGCAAACGTTCGCGCAACGCTCCGGTAGCGCGATATGGCCGAGCGGCTCGCCTTGCGCGGTGAAGACGCGCACGCCGTCGAGTTCGTCGGTGCCCATGCCCCAGCCGCACCACAGGTTGCCGTGTACGTCCACCCGAAAGCCGTCGGGCGTGCCCGGACCCGCGTCGATCAGCACGCGGTTGTTCGATACCGTCGTGCCTTTGCCATTGGCCTCGACATCGAATACGCGGATCTTGCGCGGCTCGCCGCGCGATTGGACCACGTACAGCAGCGACTCGTCCGGCGAAAACGCGAGACCGTTCGGGGCGAGCACGTCGTCGATGACCATCGACACCTCGCCCGACTGCCCGTCGATCCGATACACGCACGGCTTCAGTTCGGACTGCTGCTGCTCGCCCTCGTAGAAACCTTCGATGCCGAAGGTCGGGTCGGTAAACCAGATCGAGCCGTCCGATTTGACGACCACGTCGTTCGGCGAATTGAAGCGCTTGCCCTGATAGCGGTCGGCGAGCACGGTGATCGAGCCGTCGTACTCGGTGCGCGTCACACGCCGCGTCAGGTGCTCGCAACTGACGAGACGCCCTTCGCGATCGCGCGTATGGCCGTTCGCGTTGTTCGACGATTGACGGAACGTGCTGACCGCGCCCGTCGTTTCGTCCCAGCGCAGGATGCGGTCGTTCGGAATATCGCTCCACAGCAGATAGCGGCCGTCGCCGAACCACACCGGCCCCTCCGACCAGCGCGTGCCCTGATACAGGCATTCGACCGACGCCGATGCGATGATCAACGACTTGAAGCGCGGATCGAACACACGGATGGAAGGATCGGGATAGCGTCGGCTGTGTTCGGTCATGTGCTTGCCTGCGTGTCGGAGCGGTTCGATTGGGTGGGTGCGAACTCGCGCTCGAGAGCGAGCAGCGTGCACGCGGTCTGCGCGATCTTCGCATGATGCTCGCGCGGTGTCGAACTGAGTAGCGGCAGCAACGGCCCCATCTCGGCGAGGCCCGTGAACGTAATCGCGTCGTGCAGCACGCGGATCGGCGAGATGTCGTTACGCAGCGTTTCGAGCGGCATGAACGCATCGTACAAACGCTGGGCGGTGTCGTTGTCCGCGCTATCGGTGCCATCGGCGCTCCGGCCGCTTTGCACCGCGCGCAGCAACGCCATCACCATGTTCGGCGCGATGCAGCCGCTGCCGGTCGTCCACGCTGCCAGCCCGAACTCGCGCAGATGCACGAGCGCTGGCCGCTCGCCCATGCCCGATACGATCTTCGCGGCCGGCACGCATTGCAGCAGCCGGCGCAGATAGGGATCGTCGGCGGGATCTTCGCGCGGGATCGCGTATTTGACCGCGCTCAACGTGCCACGCTCGACGAGCCGCGCGAGCGCATCGACAGCCACGTAGTTTTCGCTCTTGATATACAAGGTGAGCGGCATGCCGGCCGTGTCGGCGATCCGCGTGAGGCCAGTCTCGACGCCCTCGGACGTCGTAACGCCGCCGAGCGGCAGCACCATCGCGGTGCGGTAACGCGTCTGCGCGAGGATGCGCGCCTGATCGAGCATCTTGCCGTAGTCGGGACCGAGCGCCGGAATCACGCGTGTCCCCGGACTCGCGGCTTCGGCGAGCAGGTCCAGTAGCTCGTGATATTCACTGACCGCGACGTGATAGAGGTTCGCGTTGCCGCCATACAGTAGCGTGCGTACGCCACCCGCTTCGATATGGCGGATCAGCGCGAGATTTCGAGCAGGGTCGAGCGTGTAGTCGGCGCGGCGCGCGAGCGGCGGCACGGCCATGACCGACGCGGCGAACTCGCCGTCGCGCAGCGGAGAATCGTTCATGATGGTTGAGGCGCAAACGTGCTGGGCGGAGGTTTCACGGTAGCATCGGCATCACAATGTTGTCAAACAACCTGCACATGGCGATCGCCCCAAGAGGCCGTCGGCGGCGAATTGCCCACGAACCGCCCAGAAATTTCCTTTTGTATAACAATGTGGCCGCAGCCCACACGGAAACGGCGCAGCGCTTCCTGGCAAGACCGAAGCGACGGGAAAATAACCCGCCTTCCCAAATAATCGAATAAATGCGAATTAATTCCGAAGCACGAAAGAAATAATGCTGTCAATGAAACACATTAAAATGCGGTAGCCTGATGCCGATTAGCCGCATTTCTCGCCCGAGACCCGGGCGGGTTAAAAATCTATTTCAATCAGCATAATAATAGGCAACACCGCCCTTGCTATCACATGGCTGCTATCGTTTACCCCGCGGAGCAGCAGCGCATTGCTTTCGAGTTTTTAGTGATAGATTATGCGGACCAAAAGAGCGGACCGAAGTTTGTCTGCCAATAACCGCGAATGGGATGTTTGCGAGCCTGAGAGAGCCAAAAATTGTCGCTACACTTTATCGAGCAGATGGCACCGCTACTGGACGCCGCCGACGAGGCGGAATGGTTCGGCGTGATTGCGGGCCTCGCCGAAACGTGGGGCTTCGACAGGATACTGGTCGCGATGCTGCCGCGGCCCACCATGCGTCTCGAGGACGCTTACCTGCGCAGCACTTACGCGCCGGCATGGCGGCAGACCTATGACGAACAGGGCATGGTGCATATCGACCCGACGGTCGCGCACTGCCTGTCACGCTCCGCGCCGCTCATCTGGACGCCAGAGATTTTCGCCACCCCGCCACAGCAAGCCCTGTACGAGGAAGCCTGCTCGTACGGCTTGGGTGCGGGCGTGACGCTGCCGATTCACGGGCCGAATCAGGAAGCCGGCATGATGTGCTTCGTCAATGACGACAAGCCGTCGGACGGGTTCAGGCGCCATGTGAACGCCGCGTTGCCGAACCTCGTGCTGTTGCGCGACCTGGTGATCGACACCAGCAAACAGCATCTGGATTCGCATGCGCAGAGCTTGATGCCGAAGCTGACTCCGCGCGAGCGCGAATGTCTGAAATGGACCGCGCGCGGCAAATCCACGTGGGAGATATCCCACATCCTAAGTTGCTCGGAAGCCGTGGTGAACTTCCACATGAAAAACATCAGGGCGAAATTCGGCGTGAATTCACGGCGCGCGGCCGCCGTGATCGCGGCCCAGCTTGGGCTTATTGACCCGGGTTGAGCAGCGCGGCCGCGTCGCGGCTGTACATCACGCGCTCGGCGCGACCCAGATCGGCGTCCGACACGGTTTTCATGAAGTAAAGGCCAAGCAGGATCGACACCGGCGCCGGGATCTCCGCACCCGACTCGAAGCGGCTGCCGCGCGACTGCGTGACGCCGAAGCGAGCCCAGAAACGACGCTGGCTCTCCTTTTTCTTCTTCCGGTAGGCAATGATCAGAACACGATCCACTGCCGAAGAGACCTCCGAGGGACGCGCCTGGAGGTGGGTTTGCGGTTGCCAGTGATTGTCGAGGAGTTCCATTTTGGACCCTTGTAGGTTGGGGGCGGATACGTGTGTGAATTTTGCGATACCCGATAAGCATCCACACCTATCCAGGTAGGTAGGTGGCGCAAAGATTCAGAATGCATAAGTTTTCCTGCGTATGTGGCAGCCCCAACACGCACAGGAGAACGTCATGCAAACCACGATCCGTATTGGACTCCGGCAGGAATTCGACAACGAACTGATCAACGAGATGTACCGGCTGCGCGCCCGGGTCTTTCACGGCCGGCTCGGCTGGGAAATTCCGACCATCGCGGGAATGGAGATAGACGGCTACGACGCGCTCGGGCCGTACTACATGCTGATTCAGGGCGAAGACGAACGGTTGCGCGGCTGTTGGCGACTGATGCCGACCGAAGGTCCGAACATGCTGAAAGACACCTTCCCGCAACTGCTGCATGGCGCCGCCGCGCCGGTCGGCCGACACATCTGGGAACTGAGCCGCTGGGCGATCGAAACCAGCGGGGAGGAACAGTCTTTTGGTTTCACGGATATGACAATTCGCGCGATTCAGGAGGTGATGCGCTTCGCGCAGCGCATGGGCATCACGCATTACGTCACGGTGACTACCACGCCGATCGAGCGCATGCTGCGCCGTGCCGGGCTCGATATCAGCCGGCTCGGGCCGCCGCTGCAGATCGGCGTCGAACGGGCCGTCGCGCTCGACGTCGCGGTAAGCGCGAAAACGCTGACCTCGCTGTTCGGGCCGGTCGCCGACGCGGCTTGAGCCGCGCCGGAGCGTGGCCGCACCGAAATCTCGACACCTTCACCCGCGCGCGCGGACTCAGGAACCGAACATCCGTTCCAGCGCGTTCTCGAGATGCGCGCGCATCGCGGCGCCCGCAGCCGCCGAGTCCTTGCGGCGGATCGCGTCGAGCACCGCCATGTGCTCGGCCTGCACCACCCGCTGCCGCTCCACCGTTTTGACCAGCGACAGATTGCGCGACAGGTTCATGCTGAACAGGATCTGTTCCTCGATGAACGACATCACCGTGATGAAAAACGGATTCTTCGACGCCCGCGCGACCGCCTGGTGGAACAGGAAGTCGTCCTTCGCGCCGATGCCCTTCGCCTCGATGATGCGCTCCAGCTCGTCCCACGCATGCTGGATCGCGGCGATGTCCTGGGCGTCGGCCTTCAACGCTGCCTGCGCGGCCGCGCCCGCCTCGGTCACGATGCGAAACTCATAGCAGCGGCGGATATCGGACAGCGTTTCGAGCGGCGCGAAGCGGCGCACGTCCGGGTCGGGGCGCCGCGCGACGGTCGTGCCAGAGCCGTGCCGCGTCGAGATGATGCCGTCGGCCCGCAATCGCGCGAGCGCTTCGCGCACGGTCGGCCGGGACGTGGCGAAACGCTCCGCCAGCGCGTGCTCGGTCGGCAACCGCTCGCCTTCCTTGTACTCGCCTTCGAGGATGCGGTTGAGAATGTCGCCGTAGATCTGGTCGGGTAAGCCCTTGGTTTTTCGATCGTTCATCAGCGGACTGGCCAGCTTGTCTGAATATGGCCTGATTGTAAGGCCAACCTTGTTCCAGCTTCAGCAAACTTATGCGGTTTGTAAGCATGCAAGGCCACTCGCGCGCTGCCGCGCCCGCCATTTCGTCCGCGCCGGGTCTGAATATTTGGCAAATGTTTGATTTACATCCTGGTCGAGTGCATCTTTTCCGGCAATCATCTAATCTTCATTGGTATAAAAGATCAATAAACCCTGCCGCGGCTGGCAATGTGGCAGACGCTTTTTTGACGTGGAGCCGATATGTACAAACGCATCCTTGTAGCGGTCGACGGCAGCAATACCTCGCGCCGTGCGTTCGAAGCGGCGCTCGAACTCGCCAAGTCGAATGGCGCTGTGCTGCGGCCGTTTTATGTCGTCGAAAATACGCCGATGTACTTCGAGGCGCCCGGCTACGACCCGTCGATCCTGCGCAACCGGCTGATCGAGGAAGGCCAGGAGCTGCGTGCCGAGTTTTCGAAAGTGATGGTCGAGCAAGGTGTGAAAGGCGACCCGGGGGTTTCCGAGGCTTCGTCGCTCGGCGATGTCGCCGAGATCGTGCTGCACGCCGCCGCCGAATTCAACGCCGACCTGCTCGTGATGGGCACGCACGGCCGGCGTGGCTTCCAGCGGCTGATTCTCGGCAGCGTCGCCGAACGCTGCGTGCGCCAGGCCACGCTGCCGGTTCTGCTGGTACCGTCCGCCGCGGGCGCCGATAAGCAACCCGTCTGACACGGTCATCATGCGCAAGTCGGTGAGCCACGACGCCGACATCGGCCGCGGCGGCTCACCTTCCCACCTTCGTCGGGGCAGCACCGTCGCCAGGAAAGCGAAGCAGCGAACGCGTCACTTTGCCACCTGTTGAGGGTCATAACGGGTGGGACAATTTCACCACCACCAATAATCAATCGCGCGCAGAACATGCTGAATCCTACCGCTGTGCCCCGTTCCTCGACCCGCTCCGCCGGCTCTGCCGCGAGCGGCAGCCGCGAGTCCATGGCGGGACGCGCCACCGCACGCACCGCCGCGCGCTGCTCCAGTTGTTCGATGCGTCAGATCTGCATGCCGCAGGGGCTATCCGCGGACGAGCTGCCGAAGCTCGAAACGCTGATCTGCTCGGCGCGCTCGGTGCTGCGCGGCGAAGCGCTGTATCGCAGCGGCGACCGCTTCGACAGCATCTACGCGCTGCGTTCCGGCTCGATGAAGACCGTGATGGTCCACCGCGACGGCCGCGAGCAGGTCACCGGCCTGCGTCTTGCGGGCGAGCCGCTCGGGCTCGACGGCATCAGCGCGGACATCCATGCGTGCAGCGCCGTCGCGCTGGAAGACAGCACGGTGTGCATCGTTCCATACAGTGCGCTGAAGCAGCTATGTCGCGAGATCGGTTCGATCCAGGAGCGCATGCACAAGCTGCTGGGTGCGCAGATCGTCAGCGAGGCCGCGCAGATGATGGTGCTCGGCTCTCTGTCCGCCGACGAACGCGTCGCCGCCTTCCTGCTGGACGTGTCGCAGCGCAATGCGCAGCGCGGCTACTCGTGGTCGGAATTCAACCTGCGCATGACGCGCGAGGACATGGGCAGCTACCTCGGCATGACGCTCGAAACGGTCAGCCGCACGCTGTCAAGATTTCAAAAGCGTGGCCTGATCGACACGCGGGGCAAGCATATTCACATCGTCGATCTCGAAGGCTTGCGGCAGGTCTGAGCGGCTCCGCGGGGCTGAACGGTCGCTCGGTTCGTCTTGGCACGCGGTCTGCGAGGGGGTAAAGTTTTCAGACCGCCACCCACGGCAACCGTGTTGCATGGAGACCCGGCCCCAATGAATCGCGACCCTGCCCCGCACCATCCGCTCGTGCAGCGCCTGCACGACGCGCGTCAAGTCACCGATGACCTGTTTGCAATCGTCAAACCCGCCTACCTCTATGAACGGCCGATCCGCGAGCGTCACCGTGTCGTGTTCTATATCGGCCATCTCGAAGCGTTCGATCGCAATCTGTTCGACCAACGTCTGTTCGATCTGCCGGCTTTCGCACCGCAACTCGACCAGCTGTTCGCATTCGGCATCGATCCGGTAGACGGCGGCTTTCCCACCGATCAGCCCAGCGATTGGCCGTCGCTCGACGCCGTGCGCGAGTATGCGATGCGCGCGCGCCGCCAGATCGACGCCGCGCTCGACGAACTCGGCAACCCGGTGGGCGATGAAGCGGCCGTGCAGTTGCTGAACGTCGCGATCGAGCATCGGTTGATGCACGCGGAAACGCTCGCGTACATGCTTCATCAGTTGCCGCTCGCGCAGAAAAACACCGCATTGCGCGAACCGGTGGTGACACGCACGGAGCGGCGCGACGGGTTGTCGTCGATGGTCCGCGTGCCCGCCGGCACGACCGTGCTCGGCATGCCGCGCGAGGCCGGCCGTTTCGGCTGGGACAATGAATTCGGCGAGATGGGCGTGGAGGTGCCCGCGTTCGAGATCGATCGATACATGGTCACGAACGGTGCGTTCCTCGAGTTCCTCGAAGACGGCGGTTATCGCGAGCCGAAGTGGTGGTCGCCGAAAGACTGGGCGTGGAAGGAAGCGGAGTGCATCGAGCATCCGGCCGGCTGGTCGCAACGCACATTGGAAAACGGCCGCACCGCATGGACGCTGCGCACGATGTTCGACGACGTGCCGTTGCCGCTCGACTGGCCCGTCTACGTGAGCCAGGCCGAAGCGAGCGCCTACGCGCGCTGGGCCGGCAAAGCCCTGCCAACGGAGGCGCAATGGCAACGCGCGGCGCACGGCGCGCCGCGCGCGGCATCGGGAAATTTCGATTTCCGCAGCTGGGACCCACGGCCCGTCGATGCGCATCCGGACAACGTCAGCGCGTTCGGTGCGGAAGGTCAGTTCGGCAACGGTTGGGAATGGACCTCGACGCTATTCGAAGCGCTGCCGGGGTTCGAAGCGTTTCCGTTCTATCCAGGCTATTCGGCCAACTTCTTCGATGGACAGCATTACGTGCTGAAGGGCGGTTCGGCGCGTACCGCGCTGTGCATGCTGCGGCCGGAATTTCGCAACTGGTTTCAGCCGCACTATCAGTATGTGTATGCGGGGTTTCGGTGTGTGCGGGGGTGACAAATAAAGCGGAAGTTGAAAACAAAATTCAGCTTCCGCTCACTGACGGTGGTAAATTTTCGCCCCGCTTCATCGAGCTGGTGCTTCGGAAAGCGCAGCTTCCTGGCGAAACGCAGATGAGACCGCCAGCGCTCGCCCTCCCTCTTCTCTTGTCGGCTCTGACTCAATTGCTCGACAACGTCTGGCAGTTTCCGGCAAAAGACGCTCGCTTGCACGCCCATTCGATCAGCAAGCTGACCCAGCCTGGTATCAGGCTCTCTTCTCATAGTTCTGCTAACTGCACGCCGCAACTGTTCTTCGTCCCGTTTCTGTTTGTCTGAGTTGAAATACCGGGCAAATACAATGGGCTCGCCGCGTTGCCGCGATACCCCGACGGGTCCGCGGCAACGTTATTGAACAGCGCGTTTGCCGCTTCGCTGGCGGGTTTTCTTCGACGCTGAGTCCGGCACGATCCGCGCCATCTTCTCCATCAACTCGTCGTGCTCCGCGCGCAGCACTTCGATAAACGCCGACGCCAGCCGCTCGCGCGGCCGGTGCGGCGGAAACAGCAAATACATCGGGAACATGACCGCCGGCGAGAACGGCCGGATCGCGATGTCCGGCCCGGCGAAGTCAAGCGCCACGCCCGGATGCGCTAGTGTCACGCCCATGCCGCAGCGCACCAGCTCGCAACAGATCGCCGTGTATTGCGCCTCGATCGCCAGCTTGCGTTCGACGCCCGCACGCAGGAACACCTCGTCCATCTGCGCGCGCGTGCCATCGCCGTGACACAGCGAGATAAACGACTCGCCCTCGAGATCAGCGGGCCTGATCACAGCTTTTGAAGCAAGCCGGTGCACTGCCGGCATCACGCAGACGGCGGCCACCGTCGACAGCATCTCAACTTCGCAATTCGACGCCTCGCTGATGTACACCGCCACGCCCAGATCGCAGAACTGCGACGCCGTCCAGTGATTCACCGTGCCCGACGTGTTGACGTGCAGCGACACGGTCACACCGGGATGCAGCGCCTGAAAACGCTTGATCGCATGCGGCACGAGCGTGAGGCCCGCTGAAGGCATCGCCGCGATGCGCAGACGCCCACTGCCCAGATTGCGAATCTGCGCGGCGGCGTTCGCGAGCCCCTGCAAGCCGACATATGCGCGCTCCACCTCGCGGAAAAACGCCGTGCCCTCGCTGGTCGGGATCAGCCTAACGCCGCTGCGCTGAAACAGCAGCAAGCCCGTCTCCCGTTCGAGCTGCGAGATCAGACGGCTCACGTTCGGTTGCGACGTGAAGAGCGCTTTGGCCGCCGCCGTCATCGACCCGGCGACCATCACCGCACGAAATGCCTCAACATGTTTCAGGTTCATCGGTTTCAACCCATATCAACTATGTATAGATTGCTATTTTGTTCGTATTGGACCATATGACCATTGCGGCACAGACTGTGATGTATGGACACGCCACCAGAGCGTCCATTCCCACACTGACCGGAGATCGCCGTCATGCAAGAATCGCTGCGCCGCCGTTGCCGTTCTACGCTCCACGCTTTCGCCTCCGCACTGTCCGTCGTCTGTCTGACCGCTCCGTTGCACGGCCACGCCGAAACTACGCTGTATGTCGCGAACGTCGGTGGCTCGAACGAGCAGTTGTACCGGCAGAAAGTCATTCCGCCGTTCGAAAAAGCGCATGACGTGAAGATCGTCTATGTGGCGGGCAATTCGAGCGATACGCTCGCGAAGCTGCAGGCGCAGAAAGGGCATCAGCAGATCAACGTCGCGGTGATGGACGACGGCCCCATGTATCAGGCGATGCAGCTCGGCCTGTGCGCGAAGGTCGAAGATGCGCCCGTGATGAAAGACCTCTACCCGCTCGCGCGGCTCGGCCCGACGGCCGTCGGGGTCGGTATGGTCGCGACGGGCATCGGCTACAACGAAGAGGCGTTCAGAAAGCTCGGCCTGCCCGCGCCCGATTCATGGCAGGCGCTCACCGACAAGCGCCTGAAGGGCAAGCTCGGCGTGCCGCCCATCACCAACACGTATGGACTGCATACACTCGTGATGCTCGCGCGCCTGAACGGCGGCAGCGAAAAGAATATCGACCCCGGCTTCAACACGATGACGAAGCAGGTCGCACCCGACGTGCTGTCGTGGGCGCCGACGCCCGGCGAAATGGACGGCCTGATGCAGGCGGGCGACGTCATCATGGCGCCGTATGGCAGCGGTCGCGCCGTCGCGTTGCAAAACACGGGCTTTCCGCTCAAGTTCGTGTATCCGAAGGAAGGGGGCGTCGCGCTGCAGGTAGCGGCCTGCGCGCTGGCCGAGAACGCACAGCCAAAGCTGTCGCAGGAGTTCATCCAGTATCTGCTGAGCCCCGAAGTGCAGGCAATGCAGGCGCAAGCAATCGGACTTGGCCCCGTCAACAAAACGGTCAAGCTGACGCCCGAGGTCGCGGCGCGCGTGCCGTATGGTCCGGAACAGGTGAACAAGCTCACGGCGATGGACTGGACCACGATCAACCAGCATCGCACGGAATGGACAGAGCGCTGGAACCGCTCGGTCGAACGCTGAGCGGCGCAACCGCTTCATAGCCGCTTCACAGTTCCTACGTCCCGACTCCGCACAGGACCGACGCCATGACCTTTCTCACTCTGCAGGGCATCTCGAAGCGCTACGGCCATTTCACTGCGGTCGAGCAGTTCGATCTGTCCGTCGAACGCGGCGAGTTCCTGTCGCTGCTCGGGCCGTCCGGCTGCGGCAAGACGACCACGCTGCAGATGATCGCCGGCTTCGTCACGCCGAGCGCGGGCCGCATCACGCTCGGCGGACGCGACATCACGCACGAGCGCCCCGAAAAGCGCGGCATGGGCGTCGTGTTTCAGAGCTATGCGCTGTTTCCGCATATGACGGTCGCGGGCAACGTCGGCTTCGGTCTCGAAATGCGCAACATGAAGCGCGACGAGCGCGCGGTGCGCATCGCCGAAGCGCTCGATCTTGTGCGGCTCAACGGCCTGGACGCGCGTTATCCGAAGGAACTGTCGGGCGGACAGCGCCAGCGCGTCGCGATTGCGCGGGCGCTGGCGATGCGCCCCAACCTGCTGCTGCTCGACGAGCCGATGTCGAATCTCGATGCGAAGCTGCGCGAGGAAATGCACATCGAACTGCGCGCGATCCAGAAGCGCCTCGGCATTACGACGATCCTCGTCACGCACGATCAGGTCGAAACGATGACGATGAGCGACCGCATCGCCGTGCTGCACAAGGGGCGCATCGCGCAACTGAGCACGCCGTTCGATGCCTACGAACGTCCCGCAACGCCGTTCGCATCGACCTTTCTGGGGCGTACCAACACGCTGCCTGGCGAAGTGCGGGAGCGTAATCCGCGCTGCGCCGTCGTGGATGTGGCGGGCACGACGCTGCACGTGCCGCACGAAGGGCGCGATGTCGAAGGCGCAGTGCACGTCTACATTCGCCCGGAGAAAGTACGCCTTGCGAATGGCGACGCGCGCATGCACGGACGTATTGCGAACCGCGTGTTCATCGGTAACCAGTGGCTGCTCGAAGTCGATACGGCGCTCGGCAAACTTCATATCGCGCAGCCGAACTTCGGCGCGCCGCCGCCCGACGAAGGCCACGAAGTCGGACTCTCGTTCACCGACGACGATCTGCGCGTGCTGACCCGGGAGCGTGCTCATGGCAACGCTTGACGATTCACGCGCGGGCGCCGCGCCCTGGCTGCTCGCTTCGCCGGCGCTGCTGCTGTTCGGCGCGCTGCTGTTCGTGCCGCTCGTGCTGACGCTGCTGCTGTCGTTTCGCGTGTTCAGCGATGTCGCCGGCGTACAGGCCGCGTACACGCTGAAAAACTACGTCGAAGTGCTGAGCGATCCGTACTACGGCGAAATCTTTTTGCGCACGGTGAGTCTCGCGCTCGCCGTGACGCTGCTGAGTGTACTGCTCGGCGTGCCGGAAACCATCGTGCTCGCGCGGATGAAGCGGCCCTGGCAGTCGCTGTGTCTGCTGATCGTGCTCGGCCCGTTGCTGATTTCCGTCGTGGTGCGCACGCTCGGCTGGCAGATTCTGCTTGGCAATAACGGCGTGCTCAATAACGCACTGCAAGCCTTTCACATCACCTCCGAGCCGATCCGCCTCGTCTTCACGATGACGGGCATGATCATCGCGCTCACGCATGTGCTAGTGCCGTTCATGGTGATGTCGGTGTGGGCGACGCTGCAAAAGCTCGATCCGCAGGTCGAATGGGCGGGGCTGTCGATGGGCGGTTCGCCGTTGCGCGTGTTCCGCCGCGTGGTGCTGCCGCAGATCATGCCCGGTGTGCTGTCGGGTTCGATCATCGTGTTCGCTCTGTCGGCGTCGGCGTTCGCGACGCCTGCGCTGATCGGCGGGCGCCGTCTGAAAGTGGTCGCCACCGCCGCCTACGACGAATTCCTCGGCACACTGAATTGGCCGCTCGGCGCGAGCATCGCCGTGTTGCTGCTCATTGCGAACGTCGCGATCGTGATGGGCTGCAGCCGTCTCGCCGAGCGCCGTTTCAAGCATATTTTCGAGTGACGCCATGAAACAGAACGGATTCTGGGGTCTGCTGTTCAACGCGCTGTTTCTCACTTTCATCCTCGCGCCGCTCGTCGTCGTGATGCTGGTTGCGTTCACCGACAAGGGCTTCATTTCGATGCCCTTCGACGGCGCGTCGCTGCGCTGGTTTCGCGCGATTCTCGAGAACGACGACATCGTGTCGGCATTCTGGCTTTCCGTGCGGCTCGCGTTCGCGGCGGCGACCATCGGCGTCGCGCTCGCGGTGCCCGCGGCGCTCGCGATTGCGCGCTATCGCTTCGCGGGCCGTGGCGCGTTGATGAGCTTCTTCCTCTCGCCAATGATGATTCCCGCCGTCGTGCTCGGCATCGCGTTCCTGCGCTTTCTGTCGCTGCTGCATCTGAGCGGTTCGTTCTGGGCGCTGGTGGCGACGCACGTGATCATCGTGCTGCCGTATGCGCTGCGCCTCGCGCTGTCGTCGGCCGTCGGGCTCGATCGCGATGCCGAGCGCGCGGCGCTGTCGTGCGGCGCGAGCCGCTTCACCGCGTTTCGCCGCGTCGTGCTGCCGATGATCCGCACGGGCGTCGCCGGCGGATGGGTACTGTCATTCATCCAGAGCTTCGACGAGCTGACGATGACCATTTTCGTCGCGACACCCGGCACGACCACGCTGCCCGTCGCCATGTACAACCAGATCGCGCAGACCATCGATCCCCTCGTCGCTTCGGTGTCGGCGGTGCTGATCGTCGGCACGGTTGTGCTGATGGTGCTGCTCGACCGCATGGTCGGACTGGACCGCATCCTCATTGGAGAAGCTCGATGATTCATCACGTTTCCGACAACCCCGACGTGCTCGTGCTGGGCGGCGGACTGGTCGGTTCCGCCGTTGCCTGGGGCCTTGCGCGCGACGGCGCGAACGTCACCGTGCTCGACCAGGACGACGGCGCGTTGCGCGCGTCGCGCGGCAACTTCGGGCTGGTCTGGATTCAGGGCAAGGGCTATGGCTTGTCGCCGTATGCACGCTGGTCGCGCAGCTCGGCTTCGCGCTGGCCGTCGCTGGCTGCGGCGTTGCGCGACGAAACCGGTATCGACGTCGCGCTGCGCCAGCCGGGCGGCTTCCACTTCTTTTTCTCCGAAGACGAAATCGCCGAACGCGCGAAGCGTCTCGGCGCCTTGCAGCGTGAACTGGGCGACTACCCGTATCAGTTGCTCGATGCGCGCGAAGTGCGAGAGCGTATTCCCGAAATCGGCCCGGACGTGATCGGCGCGAGCTACACGCCGATGGACGGCCACGTCAATCCGCTGAAGCTGCTGCGCGCGCTCCACGCGGGCATGCAGCGGCGCGGCGTGAAGCTCGTCAACAACGAGGAAGCGCTGCGCATCACACCCGAACACGGCGGCTTCGCGGTACAAGGCAAACGCGGCACCTACCGCGCGGCGCGCGTCGTGCTCGCGGCGGGCCTCGGCAATCGCGCCCTCGCGCCGCACGTCGGACTGCATGCGCCCGTCGCACCGAATCGCGGACAGGTGCTGATCAGCGAACGCGTCGCGCCGTTCCTGCGTTACCCGACCCTCAACGTGCGCCAAACCGACGAGGGCACGCTGCAATTCGGCGATTCGATGGAAGAAGTCGGGTTCGACGATTTCACGACGACGCCCGTGCTATCCGACATTGCGCGGCGCGGCGTGCGCGCCTTTCCGCTGCTGAAGAACGTGCGGCTGGTGCGCACGTGGGCCGCGTTGCGCGTCTACAGCCCCGATGGTTTTCCGATCTATGACGAATCCGCACGCCATCCCGGCGCGTTCGTCGTCACCTGCCACAGCGGCGTGACGCTGGCCGCCGCGCACGCGCTGCGCATTGCGCCGTGGATCGCCGGCGGCGCGATGCCCGCTGAAATCCCCGCGCTGTCCGGCACGCGCTTTCTCGAATCCCCTGCGCTCACCCCCGCTCACTGATTCCGACATGACCTCCACACCGCTCTTCAAGGCCTTGCCCGGCGCCGATGCGCCGGTCGACATCTGGTTCAACGATCAGCCGCTGCGCGTGCCGGGCGGCCGGTCGGTGGCGGCGGCGCTGCTCGCTGCCGGCATCGCGCGGTTCCGTGCGACACCCGTCTCGGGCGCGCCGCGCGCGCCGTATTGCATGATGGGCGCGTGCTTCGAGTGTCTCGTCGAGATCGACGGCGTGCCGAGCCGGCAAAGCTGCATGGTGACCGTGCGCGCCGGCATGCGCATCCGCTCTCAGGAAGGCGCGCGCGATCTGCCGCCCGTCGATGTGTCGCTGGAGGACGCTCATGCCCGCTGATTACGCTGTCGAAACCGTGTCGAGTTTCCCCTCGGAAGCCGTCGATGTCGTCGTGGTTGGCGCCGGTCCCGCCGGCATGAGCGCGGCGACGCGCGCCGCGAGCGCGGGCCTGTCAGTGGTGCTGCTAGACGAGCAGGACGCCCTCGGCGGGCAGATCTATCGTGCGATCGGCCGCGCCGATGCGCGCCGCAAGGAGATTCTCGGCCCAGATTACGCAGCGGGCGCAGCGCTCGCCGACGCCTTCGCGCGCTCCGGCGCACGGCATGTCGCGCATGCGTCCGTGTGGCAGGTGACGCGCGAACATGCCGTGCACTATCTGAAGGACGGCAAGGTCGGCAGCTTCGACGCACGCCGCGTGATTCTGGCCACGGGCGCGCTGGAAAGGCCGTTCCCGATTCCCGGCTGGACGCTGCCCGGCGTACTGACGGCGGGCGCCGCGCAGATCCTGCTGAAAAGCGCGGGCGAGGTGCCCGCCGAGCCGCCCGTGCTGGCGGGCTGCGGTCCGCTGCTCTATCTCCTCGGCTGGCAGTACGTGCGTGCCGGCGTGCCGATCCGCGCACTCGTCGACACGACTCGTCACGAAGACCGCTGGCGCGCGAAGAAACATCTGCTGTCGGCGTTGCGCGCGTGGCCGTTCCTGAGCAAGGGCCTGCAACTGATCCGTACGCTGCGCGCCGCGGGCGTTCCCATCTACGAAGCCGCCGACGATCTGCGCGTCGAGTCGAAGCAGGACGCGCAAGGCGTCGAGCGCGCCGCCGCGCTGAGTTTCACCACGCAAGGCCGTGCGCAGCGGATCGACGCGAACGTGATCCTGCTGCATCAGGGCGTCGTGCCGAATACGCAGTTCTCGTTGTCGTTGCGCGCCCAACACCATTGGGACGCCGCGCAGCTATGCTTCGCACCGACCACCGACGCATGGGGCGAACTCGACGTGCCGGGCACCTTCGTCGCGGGCGACGGCGGCGGTATCGGCGGTGCGCTGGCGGCGGCCGAACAGGGCGCGCTCGCCGCGCTGCGCGCTGCCAGTCAACTCGGTGCAATCGATGCAGCCGCCTGTGAGCGCGAAGCCGCGCCGCACCGCCGCGCGTTGGAGAGCGTGACGCGCATCCGTCCGTTTCTGGACAGCCTGTACCGCCCGCGCGACGCGAACCGCATTCCGCGCGACGACGTGGTGGTGTGCCGCTGCGAGGAAGTGACGGCGGGCGACGTGCGCGGTTTCGTCGAACTCGGCTGCCTCGGCCCGAACCAGGCGAAGTCGTTCGGACGCTGCGGGATGGGCCCGTGTCAGGGACGCATGTGCGGGCTGACCGTCACCGAAATCATCGCCGACGCTCGCAAGGTGCCGCCGGGCGAAGTCGGCTATTACCGCATCCGTCCGCCCATCAAGCCGCTGACGCTCGGAGAACTCGCCGGTGAATGACGCTGCCCTGTCCTCTTCCAGCGCCGTGCGCGAAGCCGACGTGCTGGTGATCGGCGGCGGGCTGCACGGCTCGAGCAGCGCGTTCCATCTGGCCGCGCGCGGCGCGAGCGTGATCGTGCTCGAAGCCGACTACGTCGCGCGACATTCGTCGGGCGTCAATGCGGGCGGCGTGCGCACGCTCGGCCGGCCGCTGCCCGAGATTCCGCTCGCGCTGATGTCGCGCGAAATCTGGCACAGCCTCCGCGAAACGATCGGCGACGACGGCGGCTTCGTGCCGTCCGGCCAGTTGAAGATCGCGGAGACGGAAGCCGAACTCGACGAATGCCGCGCGCGCGTCGCGCAACTCGAAGCGCACGGCTTCACGCATGAAAAGCTGATCGACCGCGCGAGCGTGCTCGAACTCGAGCCGGCGCTCGCGCGACACGTGACGGGCGGCATCTGGGTCGAGCGCGACGGCTATGCGCTGCCGTTCAGGACAACCACCGCCTTCCGGCTCGCCGCGCAGCGGCATGGTGCGGCGTTCTTCGAAGGCACGCCCGTCACCCGCATCGAGCAGCGCGGCACGCGCTGGTTCGCGCAGACGCCGCGCGGCGAGTTCAGCGCGGAAAAACTCGTCGTCGCGGCGGGCGCGTGGGCCGGACAACTGGCCGAACAGGTGGGCGAGCGCGTGCCCGTGCATCCCGAAGGGCTGATGCTGATGGTCACGCATCGCGTCGCGCCGTTCTGCCGCGCGACGCTGGGTGCGACCGGGCGTCCGTTGTCGTTCAAGCAGTTCGACAACGGCACGGTCGTGATCGGCGGCAAGCTGATCGGTATCGCCGATCTGCACGGCCGGCATGGCGAAGTCGATTTCGCGCGGCTCGTGCGTAGCGCCAATACCGTCGTCGATCTCTTCCCGCATTTGCGGCATCTCGGCGTGAACCGCGCGTGGGCCGGCGTCGAGGCGTTCACCGACGATGCACTGCCCGTGCTCTCGCCTAGCCGCCGCGCGTCGAATCTCGTCTATTCGTTCGGCTATTGCGGCAGCGGTTTCCAGCTCGGACCGGCCTGCGGGCGGCTCGTGTCCGAACTCGTGCTCGACGGCAACGCTTCGCTGCCGCTCGACGACTTCGCAATCGACCGCTTTACGCGCCAGCCCGCGCCGCAGCAGATGGCCAGCGCCGCCGCGCACTGATCACGCCCGCGCGCCGCCCGGCGCGCTTTCCTGTAGTCAAAGCAAGGAGTAGAGCAAGGTATGTCCGACATCGTGAGAATCGAAACGAACCAGCGTATGAGCCGCGTCGTAAAGGCAGCGGGACTCGTGTTCATCGGCGGCCAGACGTCGAATGATCGTGCGCCCGATGTGAAAACCCAGACCGCGAGCGTGCTGGCGAAGATCGACGGCTTTCTGGAAAAGGCAGGCATCGACAAGACGCGTCTGGTGTCGGCCCAGGTGTGGCTCGCGAATATCGAGCGCGATTTTGCGGGCATGAACAGCGTGTGGGACGTGTGGCTTGCGCCGGGCTGCGCGCCCACTCGTGCGACCGTCGAGGCGAAGCTCGCCGCGCCGGAACTGCTGGTCGAGATTGCCGTCGTCGCGCTGGCGTAACGGCAGCTTCGCGGCAGGCAGAAGCCGCTGCGCTTACGCGTTCGCCACGCGATACGTGCCGCGGCCCGTCACCTCTTTCGCGACCCGCAGAGAGCTGAGTCGATGCAACTGTCGTCCAGCCACGTTGCCCTCCCTACCCACAAACCCACGTCGCCACCCATATGGGCGCTAGCAATCGGCGTGCCGTCATACTACTGCAATCGACGAGCGTGACCTGGCCCATGTTGACTGAATCTCTGGCAATCCCGACTGTTATCGTTAATGGGACGCCGATCGAAGTAGACAAATATCTGATGGCAGCGCTCTGGACCGCCGACGGTGCGCATGCTTCGATAATGGACGTTGCCCAATGGCGAGAACGCCTCCGTGAGCGCGGTGATGATTTTGCCTCTCACGAAGCCGCCTGCTACTACTGGCTTTGCGAAAATCGGGCCGGTTGCTCGCCGTGGGCATACCCGAAGTAGAAAACGGCGTGTTCCACGCATCGCGTCGCGCAGCGATCCCTTGTCCCATGCGCTCACGGCGGACCCTCGCCGCCCGTCGCGCCATACACCTGCCCCGTCACATAGCTCGCGCGCGTCATCGCCAGCGCCACATAAACCGGCGCGATTTCCGCAGGCTGACCCGGACGTCCCATCGGTGTGTCGCCGCCGAACTTCTCGAGGTTCTTCATCGTCTGGCCGCCGCTGACCTGCAACGGCGTCCAGAACGGACCGGGCGCCACCGCGTTCACGCGGATGCCGCGCGAGATCATCTGCTTGGCTAGCGACTTCGTGAAGTTCGCGATCGCGGCCTTCGTCATCGCGTAGTCGAGCAGGTTCACCGACGGATTGTAGGCATTCACCGAACTCGTGTTGATGATCGCCGCACCAGGTGGCATATGCGGGATCGCAGCCTTCGTGATCCAGAACATGCCGTACAGATTGGTGCGTAAGGTCCAGTCGAAATCCTCGGTGCTGATGTCGAGAATCGAATCGTGGCTGTGCTGGCGTCCCGCATTGTTGACGAGGATGTCGAGGCCGCCCATGCCGTTCGCCGCGCGATCGACGGCCTGCTTGCAGAACGCTTCGTCGCGAAGGTCGCCGGGTATCGCGAGCGCTTTGCGACCCGCGCCGCGAATCAGTGCCACGACCTCGCTCGCGTCCGGCTCCTCGGCGGGCAGATAGATGATGGATACGTCTGCGCCTTCGCGTGCGAACGCGATCGCCGCTGCGCGACCGATGCCCGAATCGCCGCCGGTGATCAACGCCTTGCGGCCCGCCAGCAGTCCGCTGCCGCGATAGCTGGACTCGCCATGATCGGGACGCGGCGTCATGCGGCTCGCAAGGCCGGGCCACGGCTGCTGCTGATCCTGAAACGGTGGGTGCGGATACAGATCGCGCGGATCACTTAGCGCCGCGTTCGCGTCGGGAACGGCAGGCGCTGCTGGTGCTGCGGGTGCGTCAGCGGCTTGGCTACCCGGCGCGCCGGGATCGGCTGCGAGCGCGTTTCCGGCGAAGACCGCGGCCAGACCGGCCGCGGCGCTTTGTACGACCTTGCGGCGCCCGTGGGACACCTGGTCCGCGGGCGTGTTGTCTTGCGCTAACGACTCGCGGCCAGGAGCGCTCGTCGATCGATCGTTGGACATGGGCTTCTCCTTCTTCGATGTGCCGACGATCGAGCAAGCCTTGTACCCTTCCATGTCTTTCATTTCCTACGCGCGCGTAAGCGGTCGTCACGCGCCGCCTCCCGCGCTGGTCTTTCACTCGTCCTTCGTTTGCGCAATCGACGATCACACCGGGCGATCGTCGAGAAGCGCCACGTACCTTGCAACCGAATCGGCCACCGCCCGCTTCGCATCGCGCTCGATCTCCGCATTCGCGAAACTGCCGTATACGGCGTCGTACGCTTCGCCGTCGAGCGCTTGTTCGATCGCGTGCACGCAGTTCGCCGACAAGGGTAAATAGTTGGGATAACTGTACATAAAAGAAACGTGCGAGCGTCCCGGCGTGACCTGCAGCACATCTCCCGATAGCAGCACACCCGCGCCGTTCGACCAGTGCATCACGGTGGCACCCGGAAAATGTCCGCCAACCCGCAACAGCGTCGCCTCGTCATTCAATGCGATGCGCTCGCCGGACCAGTACAGCAACGCGGGATCGTCGCGCATCACCCATTGCCTGTCGGCGTCGTGCAGCCAGACACGACAGCCGAAGGCTCGTGCCCATTCGACCATCGTCGCGTAGTAATGCGGATGCGAGATCGCCACTGCGCTGAGACCGCCCAACGCATCGACGATGTCGACCGTGGCATCGTCGAGCAGCGTAACGCAGTCCCATAGCACGTTGCCGGCAGCGGTGGTGGCCAGCAGCGCACGCTGTCCGATCGCGAATGGCGGTTGCGTGCGAATCTCGTACAGGCCAGCGCGTAGCCGCTTGAACGCGTTTGCGTGCTTGACGCGCAGGCTCGCGAGATCGGTCCATGTCTGACCTTCGCGCGGCACGAACTGACGAACGTCGCAACAGATCGCACATTGTCGCGGCGGAGTGCTCGACGGTGGATACTGCGTGCCGCAGGTCGGGCAGACGGGGCTCTGCGCGCCGTCAGCCTGGTTGCGTGGATTTCGTTTTACGCTATGCATGACACTGTCTGTGGGCGGCGTGGACTTCGGGCGCGGCGCTTGACTTGCAGCGGCTGGCGCACCGAAGCAACACACCTTTTAGAAGCCATTTCTGGCATGACACGAATAGGTCGCCGCAATGCCCATACCCAAACAACCAAGCGCTTTTCTGGAATGGCGCGTGCTGCGATTGAAACTACAGTTCAACCTCTACGAGGAGCAAACCATGACCTCAGTAGCACAAGTAATGACTCGCGACGTCGCCACGATCGGCGCAGCGCAAAGTATTCAGCAAGCGGCGAAATTGATGGACGAACTGAACGTCGGCTCCTTGCCGGTTTGCGATGGCGCCAACCTCCTCGGTATGGTGACGGATCGCGATATCGTCGTGCGCGCGATCGCTGCAGGAATGTCGTCCGACGCGCCCATCGAGGATATTGTGAGCGGCCCGGTCAACTGGTGCTTCGAAGACGAGGACCTCGACGTAGCCCAAAAGAAAATGGCGGATGCGCAGATTCGCCGGCTACCGGTGGTGGATCGGGAAAAGCATCTCGTCGGCATCATCGCGCTCGGGGACCTTGCAACGACTGCGGGCCGCGGCACTTCTTCGACGCTTTCCGCCGTATCCACGCCTTCGACGCCCGACCGCTGACGCGTCATTTGTCGCCCCGGCAAGTTGCGCGGTACTCACGACTGTCCTGAGTGCCGCATGTGTTTGGAAGATGGGCCACGCACGATTCACCCGGCCCTTTGTAAATTCGGGAATCGCAGAGTGCACATAGCAGACGATAAAGACAGAGGAGAGCCAACATGAAATCGAAGCTGCTGGAGACCGACGCCCAAGGTGGCCGCACCTACGTGGTCGTCTTCGATACGGGGGAGGAAGCCGTCGGCGGCCTCAAGGCTTTCGCTGGCAACAATGGGATCGAAGGCGCCCGGGTCAGTGCGATAGGCGCGCTGCAGTGCGGCGTCGTGGCATGGCTCAACTGGGAAACAAAGACCTATGAGCCGATCTCCGTGGACGAGCAGTGCGAGGTGATCTCCATCCTGGGCGATGTCGCCAAGGGAGACGATGGCCGGCCATCGCTGCATCTGCACGGACTCCTTGGACTAAAAGGCGGCCGCACCGTCGGCGGCCACATTCAGGAACTGCACGTGCGTCCGACGCTCGAGGTCATGCTGGTCGAGGCACCGGCCCACCTGCGTCGAACGTCCCACAGCGAGTTCGGCGGGATCGCCTTGATCGCGCTGGATTCAGGTTGATCGCTATGGCACGAATAGAATCGCCATAGGGGCCGTCGAAGGGGTGTCTACGACCGCGATGTTTCAGTGCGAAGGAGACGGAGGGAGGAAGCGGCGAGCAACATTCGCCGCTTCTTTATTGCAAATTGCCCCAGCGTGCGACCGCCGGCTCGGCCGTCGCCCACTTCCAGCCCTTGTCCTGCTGGCACGCGCTCGCCGTGAACCAGGCATATCGCGCCGGCCGCGATGAGCCGCAGCCGATCACCCATCGGAACGCCAGGCGAACGCAATATCATTGCAGCGCACCCCAGCGCTCGGTGGCGGGTTCGGCCGATGCCCAACGCCAGTCCTTACCGTCACGGCAAGCCGACGCGATGTAAAACGCGCTGCTCGCGGGCTTGTCGCGCGTTGCGTTCTGATCGACGGAAAAGACGATTTCCTTGCAGTCGAGCGCGCCGGTGCTGATCAGGCGACTGACGGTCACGCGGCCGTGCTCGTCGTCTTCGATCGGGAAAGAGTGGGTGATGCTCCAGGGAGCGACCGCGCCGACCTCGAGCGGACCGGGACCCGATCGTTGATGAGCACCGTTGCACCGCAGACTGTTACGCGCGAAGCGCGTGATCGACGGCACCGGTAGAGCAGAGACGGTAGAAATGCAAAAGAACATGGTGTGGGCCGACAACGCGAAGTCCGTTGTCGCAGCCAAACGCCCCCACGTAACAGCGCTGCTCGCGCTGGCGCTGGCGCTGGCGGTGTCGTCCGCATTGAGCGGCTTCCAGCCATCTCGACCCCAGTGCAGCATGCCGCCGGGCAGGTGGTGGGCCTCGATGTCCGCGGCAATGAGGAATTGCGGCGTGACGACGATCGTGTGCTCCGCCGCCGCCCCTGCCTTGATTGCCGCATTGTCCGCCGAGGCCAGGTCTCGCCGCGGCCAGCCGTGAATGACCACGACCGCACGCGTCACGTCGGGCTGCGGCACCGACCAGTCGCGTGTCACGTGAATCGGGACGATGCCCCGCCCGGCCGGCGTCGCGACTTCGAACCGGCCGTCCAGCACGACCGGTACCGGCGTGAGTACCAGCGGATCGATCTTCGGCGGCGCGGAAGCCGAGGCGGCGGCTTCGGTCGACGCCGCCTGCTCCGCGCATCCCGGCGCTACCTGCAAGAACAGCCCGACGGCGACGGAAGTCAGCACGCGTGTGCAGAGAGTGGTGAGCATGTCGGTCCTTTGCGTTGTCCTCGCGCTGCGCGAAGCCAGGCCCACGGGTATCCAGTTGGAACGCGCGGAGCGTGCGGCGCGACCCGCTTTTGGTCTTGGCCACCGAATGGACGCTAGTCCATGGCTCGGCCTGCGTCCATGCACACCCGACATGCGTCCCGTGATCGGTCTTGCTCCCCGCCACCGCGGACTCTGGTTTGCTTTCGGGCATAACCACCATGGACTCACGCTCGGTCCGGTGACGGGGCGGCTCCTGGCTGAGATGATGACAGGAATGCCGACGTTTTCCGATGCAACGCCCTTTCGCCCCGAACGGTTCTGCCACTAGGCAGGCCGATGCCTGTCGACGAATAGAGGGCATTACCACCTGCTGCAGAACTCAAACAGGTTACTAAACAATCAAGGAGTGTGACATGAGAATCAAGGACTTTGGCGTCGAGCGCTGGATGGATCTATATGAGACGAAGTGCACGTATAACCTTGCTGAAACGTGCGTCGAATCGCTGACCGTGGACCAGTTGTTGACGCTCGCCGGCAAACAGGACAGCATCCTCGATGAGCTGCGCGGGCTCAAGCTCACATACGGCGCAATCGAAGGCTCAGCGCGATTGCGCGAGGCGATCTCGGCAATGTACGACCGTCAGTCACCCGAAAATGTGATCGTCACGCACGGTGCTATTGGTGGAAATGCGTTGGTCTATGAGACGTTGGTCGAACCGGGCGACGCGGTGATTTCGGTTTTGCCCACCTATCAGCAGCACTACTCCATTCCTGAAAGCTACGGCGCTGATGTACGAATTTTGAAACTGCGCGAGGAGAATGGCTTCCTTCCCGATCTGGCTGAACTGCGCAGTCTCATCAACGACAAGACCCGGCTCATCGCGATCAACAACCCGAACAACCCCACCGGCTCGTTGATGGACGAAGAATTCCTCATCAAGGTCGGTGACATTGCGCGTTCGTGCGGAGCCTACGTCCTGTGCGACGAGGTTTATCGCGGCACCGATCAGCACGGCAGCGGCTATACCACATCGATAGCAGACGTCTACGAGCGCGGCATCAGCACGGGCAGTATGTCGAAGACGTACTCGCTTGCCGGACTTCGTCTTGGATGGATCGCCGGCCCAACAGACCTGATTCGTGCCGTCGCAATCCATCGTGACTACAACACCATCAGCGTTGGGATGATCGATGACCACTTTGCGTCAATCGCGCTGGAGAACCGGGCAAAGATTCTCGCCCGCAACCACGATATTGTCCGCACTAACCTCGCACTGGTGGACGCCTGGATCGCCGAGGAACCCTCCATCTCGTATGTAAAGCCGAAGTCGGGGACGACCGCGCTGTTGAAGTACGACCTGTCGATGAACTCCGTCGAATTTTGCACACAACTCATTCAGGAAACCGGCGTCATGCTGACGCCCGGCAGCGCACTAGACATGGAAGGGTATGTGCGTTTGGGCTATGCGAACAATCGGAAGGTGCTGGAGACGGGGCTCCGCAAGATGTCGGAGTTCCTTGCCGCACATCACTGACTGATGCAAACGCTCGCGGTTGTTTCGGACTGGATTTTTATACATTGACTAGCGCTGCGAATGCCGGGCTTTTCGACGCTTTCCGCCGGCGCGCCTTGTGTGGTCCGGGCAGGCACGGATTCTTTGCGGTACTTCGAACGGCTGCCTGGCCACCAAGAGCAGACAAAGATCGAAAAATGCACCGCCGTCCGGTATGGGTCGGGAGTCCGCACTGCCGACTGGCCGCTTCGGGGCCGCGAAATTCCGGTGACCGCTTTCGAGCGATGAGTTTGGGGAGCGGACTGACCGAGCCCGATCCGAAGCCGTCTATCGATTGCAGAAAATCGCGTGGCCGGTATGCGAACCCAACCGGCCAATCGGCCAGGATCAGAAGGAAGCCCCATACGGAGGTTAGCGGGATGCCCGGCGCCTTTAGCATGCCTGTCCGGTAAATTCCAGGCAATACCGCTTTTTTGGCGGCAACGACCGTTTGCTCTACTTGCGCAGTCGTGCCACTGCCGCAGCCTTTTTGCGCTTGCGTTCGGTGGTAGGTTTTTTCACGGGCTGAGCCCCGCCATCTTCCAGGCCACTATCGGCGGGCCAGAAGGACGGTGGGCCGATAGCCGCGCGTGCCGACGACGTGCCGCTCTAAAACCTGCGCAATGTTTGAGCGCCTTTGGTTGCAACCGCCCTGGCGCTTCGAATGCGCTGGATGTTTCGAACTGTGGAGTCGCCCTTAACCGCGGGTGTCGACCCAATTGCGTGCCCATTGGCTGGAGTACTGCAACGCCTGCTCTTCACTCGTGAAGTAGTCGAGTGAATAGAACCAGTAGCGGCCTTCGGCTCGCGCGTTATCGAGGCGTTCGAGCAACAGGTTGGATGAGAAGTTACCGTCGGGCAAACGATGCGCCGAGGATTGGACGGCATAGCCGTTGTATTGTTGAACTTGTTTGTTTTGCATTTTAATTTTAATGATATTGGAGTGCGCACGTACCGTACGAAAGGGCACGGGTGCGTTGACCCAAAGCCACTCGAGCCGATTCATCAAGCAGTCGAAAGGCGAAAGATGGCGTTGAGGCCTGAGGAGAGAATGAGGCGCAACAAGACGTATGGCGCTCGCTAAGCTGCCGAATCAGCAGATGCAGCTAACGGCGATCGCGCCAACTTTGGGAGACAAAAACTCCGCGAGGGTGTCGCCGCAACCCGGCGTTCGTCGAATGCCGGGTCCTTCAATCTTTACAGCGGCTTGATGTTAGCCGCTTGCGGACCCTTGGGGCCTTGCTTCGTTTCGAAGCTCACCTTCTGATTTTCCGCCAGCGTCTTGAAGCCGTCGGCCCGGATCTCGGAGAAATGAGCGAACAGGTCGTCGCCGCCCTTGTCCGGGGTAATGAAGCCAAAGCCTTTGCTGTCGTTAAACCATTTAACGGTACCGGTTTCCATGAAGAATCCTTGAGAAAAAATGAAGACTTGCTCTGTCAAAGAGCGCTTGAAGCTTCAAGGAGGGAGAGGACAACGAATACCGCTGAGGAGCGAGCAATTGATGAACAGCAATCGAACTTCTTGAACTTCGAACGGCACAGTACCCGCCAGGCGGGTCAGAGTCAACACTTATCTTGTAACCATTTCAGCAGGCGGGCCGCGCTGCTGACGAAGCGATGCGACACCGCTTGGCTGTGCACCCTGCCTGGCATGCCATGCAGGTTATTCACTGCGCGCCTTTGTATCAGATTAGTGGATTGACGTCTGGCTGTTTCCAAAGGGGCAGCCGACGCTGGAATGACTTGGCTACGTGACCAGGTGATGAACGCTTCATCGCCGATTTTTACCGGGATGACTAGGCTGAATCATTACAATGCCTCGACGAACTCCCTTCGACAGCATGAAATGAGAAATATGCTGACTTCCTTTTTCTGGAGCGGCGACGCCATCCGCAGTCGACGCGTAAGTGACATCGTTTTATGGACCACGCTCGATGTACCTTCACCCCCTGCGCCCGTGGTGGCAGATTGGCAAAGAGAGATATCGACGCGACTCGCTCTGGAACCTGGGGATGTCGAGGCAATGCCTTTGGCGCGCACGCAAGTGCGCTGGCCGGCCTACAAGCGCTGCGTGCAAGCCATGTCCGATTGGATGTGCGCCCTGGGACTGCCCGCGGTGCTCGCCGATAGTGACATGGCGCTGATGGCCTGTCGTGGCGCGAGATATCACCATGATGGTGAGCAATATGGCAGTGCCGCGTTTTGCAATCTGTTCCTGAGTGAAGACAAGGGACTGGACTTGCGGTTTCCCTCTACGGGTCAATGCATTCCCCTCAAGCGCGGAACAGCCGTCATTTTCGATACGGGCCAGCCCCATGGCGTGATTCCGCGTGGCGGCGAGAGTTTCTCTGCGGCCGACTTCGCGCCGGACCAGGACTTCACCCAGATTTTCTTGACGTGGGAGCTTCCGATCGAAGACGCCAATGTCGGGCAAGCACTCAAGGTGATCTTCGACATCGACCGCCCGTCGTCGCAGCGATTAGAGGAGGAGCAAATCTGGATGAACGGCGCACCAGCCGCCGTGTGCCCGGAATCCGGTTGCTGGCACCGCGCTGGCTGATTATCGGCGTAAGGCCCTGGACCGTGGCACTGGAACACGAAGTACACGACTCGCAATCCATCTCGTCCTCGCGTCGCCTCGACGCACACCGACATCGCCTGTTACCTCCCCGCGCGCGTCTTTCTGCCGATAGACCGCACACGGGCCAATCGCAGCGATCAGCGTTGACGCCCTCTTGAAACCATCCTATAACCATCCATGTGGATGGTGCAGGGAGGATTTCTGCATATGGCAAAAGAAGTGCCGGATCGCTCGCGAGGTAGCGAGACCGAAAAAATTACGATCAATCTTGGTCCAGTCGATCTGGGGCAAATCGATTTGCTCGTCGAAGAGGGCTTTTACTCGAACCGCACGGATCTGATCCGTACGGCCATCCGCAATCAGTTGTCGATTCATGCTCCTGCCGTCAAGGAAACCGTAACGCGCCGTGAGCTTGTACTGGGGCTCCAGCATTTCTCGAAACAAGACCTCGAGGCAGCGTGCGCCGCGCGTCAGCGACTCAGAATTCAGGTGCTGGGACTGGCGAGCATTGCTATGGACGTGTCACCCGAACTTGCGCTGGCAGCGATCGACTCGATTCTGGTTCGAGGCGCGCTCCATGCCTCACCGGCGGTCAAGGCCGCGCTGGCGGATCGAATCCGCTGACGCCCCTGACTCTTTCCCGCTATCGGAAAAAACATGAAACTCAACGAAGGCTTTCTGGACTCGATGAAAGAGGCGTTCGCCCTCTTTCGCAACAACGACGCCGCTGCGGCCGCGGAGATCGTCAAGCGCGCCATACGTGGCGAGCCGACGGACGTGGCAACCGCGCATGCAGACCCGGATGAGAACAGGACGACAACGCGCTTCGCCGACCTCCTGCAACGCCGGCATCGCGCCCATCAGACGCAAACCGAACCGGACGTGCAGGATCGCGGGCACTTCAGCATGCGGCGCTACGTCAACGCCGCGGGCCAGCGTAACTACAAGGTCTACGTCCCCAGTCAATACCACAGTGATCCCCTGCCCCTCATCGTCATGCTGCACGGTTGCACGCAGGACGCTGACGATTTCGCAGCCGGCACGCGGATGAACGCACTTGCCGAAACGCACGGCTTTATCGTCGCTTATCCGACCCAGCCGCAACGCGCAAATACCTCGAAATGCTGGAACTGGTTCAGGCCTGCCGATCAGCAGCGCGACCACGGCGAGCCGTCGCTGATCGCGGGCATCACGCGCGAAGTCATGGCAAATTACAACGTCGATCCGAAACGCGTGTTCGTTGCCGGTCTTTCGGCCGGCGGCGCGATGGCGGCGATCGTCGCGCAAGCCTATCCCGATCTGTACGCAGCAGCGGGTGTTCATTCGGGCCTGCCCGTCGGATGCGCGCACGACTTGCCGTCCGCGCTGGCGGCAATGCGCGGCGGCAAGACCGGCTCCAAAGCGCACAGACCTGGCCGAGCGGACATTCACGACACGCAGGCGTCTCAATGCCCGCTCATCGTTTTTCACGGCGACGCGGATGCGACCGTGCATCCTGCCAACGCCAACGGATTGGTACACGGATTCTCCTCAAGTGATCCGATAGCCGCTCGCCCGTCGGGCGCTAATGGGCAGGCGCGCAAGCATACGGTCCGGCACATGACGTCACGAGCCGGGGTACATGCCGAACTATGGATCATCCACGGCGCGCCTCATGCGTGGGCCGGAGGCTCTTCAAGCGGGAGCTATACCGATCCATCCGGCCCCGACGCCAGTGCGGAGATGGTGCGATTTTTTCTCGAGCATCCTCGTCGTCAGTGAGCGTCCGGCGCGCCGCGCTGCTGTATCCGGTGCAAGGAGGGCGCGCAACGGAGGCGTGAGGTCGCCAACGGCCGCTAACCGGCAAGAGGTGACCTTCGCCCAATAGGGGATCCGCCGGCCGAACTGGGTCGACTTGCCGCGATCATCCGTTGCGGGCCGGCAAGAGATTCTCAATTCAGCTACCGGACCGGTTGGGCCAACTGGGGGCAGAAGACGAGACGCCCAAATCGCTCCGTGCTCCACAAATATCGGCCTATCTGTCGTTGGCCAACCTTAAACCGATCTCGGCAGGAGAAAGGTCGCGCTGATGTGTGGCAATCTGCCATCTGTTTCCCCACGGATCTCTTACCATCGCTCGCCTGTCGCCGTATGGCATGTCGGTCGGAACTTCGAGTGAGATCGCATTCGCCGCAATCGCCCGCTCGTAGGTCGAATCAGCGTCCTCGACGTAGACATACAGAAACGCCGGCATCGGATCGCGAAGGCCGTCTCCGCCGCTAACCATCACGACAGAATCGCCGATCATGATTTCGGCGGGCCGCCCGTGATGGAATTCGCCCTCTGCCTGAAACACCATCTTGATGAATGTGATCAGGTTTTCCGGATCGCTTACGACGATTCGGGGCGTGACGGTATGCCATCCATCGGGCCGAAATTTAGCCATGTTGGGCATGCTCGGAAGAGATTCGCAAGGGCATTGTCCTCCGAGCGCCTAATGTCCGCAAAGGGTGGTCGGGCTCAGCCGACCAAGTCGGACAGCACTCGGCCAGCTGCAACCTTTCGCCGCCGATAGCAGTCTGCCACTCACGTGACCGTCATGCTTCGTCATCGGTCAGACGGCCGTGGAGACCTCAATGTGCTCACTCGGGGCTTCTACCGGGGTCAGCCTTATCGGCGCTCCGGTCCCTGCACCTTCAGGTTGTAAGTGAAGTCCGTGTCGTCCCTCTTCCAACCGCAACGCGTTCGCCCGCCTCAGTGTTTGCAAACGCGGCGCAGGGTATGGTTCTTGCGCGCTCGTAGCGATGCCCGCGAGTGTTTTCTCCCAATGTTCGACCGCGAGTCTCGCGGCTCGCGGCGGAAGCTTTGATACGGTTCAACGATGACGATCAGCACAAGCCCCGCTGCCGCTCGGCACATGGAGCACGATGCCAGCCATTTCGTCCAGTTCTACCAGTCCGACCTCGAATTGATCGAAGACGTCGGTGCGTTTTTGCAACGCGCGCTGAACGCGGGCGGGATTGCAATCGCGATCGCCACCGCTGATCACATTGCCTCGATGGCATTATTGCTCGACGCGGCCGACGCTACTAGGCGTTGTAAGCACGATGCCATTTTCGTCGACGCGCACACGGCGCTCGACGGCTTCATGGTCGACGGGTGGCCGGACGAAGCGCGCTTCATGTCGACGGTCGGGGCGCTCGTCGCGCGGACCGTGCGACGGGGGCAGCCGGTGCACGCGTTCGGGGAGATGGTCGCGATCCTGTACGCGCAGGGCCTCGGCGAAGCAGCGCTGCGTCTGGAACACCTGTGGAACGGACTCGCCCGCGAGCACCGGTTCTCGCTTTTCTGCGCGTATCCGGACCGCGAGTTCATCGGCGCCGAGCATACGCCGCTATTTCGCCACATTTGCGACGCACACCAGCACGTATTCCTTACCCGTAAGTTGCGCGACGCGGGCGCTCACGACCTGCACCTGAGGCTCGCGCTCGCGCAGCAGCGGGCGACGTCGCTCGAAGACGAGATGCGCCGCCGACAGAGCGCCGAGCTTCAGCGCGATGCCATGCTGATGAATTCGCCGATCGCGTCGGCACTGCTGCTCGGCAACCGACATACGTTCCAGTTGACGAATCCCCGCTATCTCGCGATGGTCGGCCGCGCGGACCTGATCGGCCTCCCTTATCTCGACGCCTTCCCGGAAGAGGCGGGCGGCGCGACTGTCGCCGCGCTGCAGCGCGTGTTCGCCGATGGGGTGCCGATCGTCCATGAAGAGTATCGGACAAACAGGCCCGGCGACACGGACGAGCGCGTCTATACGCTTCATTTCGAACCGTTGCGCGCGTCGTCCGGAAACGTCGACGGCGTGATCCTCAGTGCGGTCGAAGTGACCGGCTACGTACGCGCACGTGAGGCCGTCGAGAAGTCGCGCACCGAGCGGGAAGCCCTGCTCGCGGATCTGCGCAACGCGAACGGTGCAAAAGACCGATTTCTCGCGATGCTCGGCCACGAGCTTCGCAATCCGCTCGCGCCGATCTCGACGGCGCTCGCGCTCGTGCGCAAGCAGAACGGCGGCAAGCCCGACAGACAACACGAGATCATCGAGCGTCAGGTGGCGCATCTATCGAGGCTCGTGGAGGACCTGCTGGACGTGAGTCGCATAACCCGCGGCGCTATCGAACTGGCGCGCGAGCCCGTGCCGATCGCGACGGTGCTCGCGCGCGCGGTCGAGGCAACGAACCCCCTGCTCGAACAGCGCTCGCAGACCTTGTCGCTGGACCTCGCAGACGATGGTGGCATCGTCTGCGGTGACGCATGCCGTCTCACTCAGGTGTTCGGTAACCTGCTGAACAATGCGGCAAAATTTACGCAGACGGGCGGGCGCATTCATGTGAAGGCCGTGACGAGCGCAACTGAACTCGTCGTGTCGGTCGCGGACAACGGTGTCGGAATCAGCCGGGATTTGATGCCGCGCATGTTTTCGTTTTTCGAGCAGGGAGAGACGACGATTGACCGCTCGAACGGCGGGCTCGGGGTTGGTCTGGCGCTGGTGAAGAACTTTGTCGAGCTGCACGGTGGCACGGTCGTCGCAAGCAGCGACGGACCGGGTATGGGCGCGACGTTCACCGTTACTCTCCCGCTCGCACCGGCGCCCACGACCGACTGCGTGGAGCAGCCGGCCATGCCGCATCCGGTCGGCAACGGAGCGCGTGTGCTGCTGGTCGACGACAACAAGGATGGCCTCATGGCGATGGAAGCCTATCTCGTCGAGATGGGGTTCCACGTAGCGACGGCGACCGATCCGGCGACCGCGCTCGACGTGGCGGCGGCATTCTCGCCGGCGTTCGCGATACTCGACATTGGTTTGCCCGGAATGGACGGCTATCAGCTCGCCCGCGCGCTGCGCGCACAGCCCATGGTGGCGCCTGTGAGGATGTTCGCGCTGACCGGCTACGGGCAGGCCGAGGACCGCAGGCGTTCGAACGAAGCAGGATTCGAGCGGCATTTCGTCAAGCCGGTTGCGCTTGCGGAACTGGTCGAAGCGCTGACCGGAGCATCCCGTGCGGAGCGGGCTTCAGGGTAATGGATCTCTTCAAATCGGTTTGCTATTTTAATGTTTATACAAAAGGCAGCGTTGTCCCGAAGGAGGCGCCTAGGACTCAGGTTCGCCGTTACGAGACGCTAGCGATGGTAAGCGTCGAGTCGCTGCGTTGGGTCGGTTTGGTGCATTCGCCGTCGGCCCGGATTCGGCCAGGAAAGGCGTGTGTAATTGATCGCCAGCGAGCGTGGTGATGCGCGGGTCTCGTGGTTTTAGGCCACCCAGACTTTCACCAGTGAAACGGTCCAGCTGACGGCGGACTGCAATAACCGAAATCCGCTCCGTTGATAGTGTTGTCGGCGGCCATCGGCGCCCGGGTCGAACCGTACCGGGACGACCCTAGGGACGGCCAGTCACGCGTTGCACCATCCCATAGAGCACGGACATCTGCAAGCCGCTCTTGAGCGCATAGTTCGGGTCGTATTGATTGGAGTAGCCCCACCAGTCGAAGCATGCGTTCGGATTGGTCGGCCCCGGCGCAGACGACGCGAACGTGTCGGGATACACGACCACAAGCTTGTTCGTGTCGGCCCATTCGTTGATGCCGGCCTCGGTGACCCAGCGGTTGCCGATCAGTGATGCCTCCTGCAGACAGCCGTGCAGAGCGAGCACGAATCCACACGTTTCACCCTTCGCGCAGGCTTGGGGAACAAAAACGCTGCCTGTCGAACTCATCGAAACGTTTTCGGACGCCCCGAACTCCGTTTGATCGAATGAAGACAGCGTACCCTTCAGCGCCCCGTTTTCGCGCGGTTTCAATGGGCCGAGGAACATCGTCAACCACGTCTTGACTGAATCGTAGACTTCGCCATTGGCCGAACAGCGCACCATGTAGGGACTCCCGAGAGTGCCGCACGCAAGTTCGCCGTCAGGCGATTCCCAGCCGTGCTCGGCGGGAAACGTATTGTCAAAATGAACATTCGCTCCGTAATGTGCGTATTCCGAGTCCAGGTCGGCCATCTCACGTGGATTGACGACCTCGTCCAGCGTGCCGGACCACAGATAGACCGGCTGTCCACGCAGATTCGTCGCCGGGTCGATGGTCCCGAGGGACGATTGCGCGTCAAGGTACGCCTCGGATGGCACCAGCGTGCTGTTATACGACGCCTGATTCGTCGGAAGCGTCTCGCCGCCACAGTTCGCCAAAGCCGTTGCGGCTCCTCCGGCGCCTGCACACCAATACACCCCGCCAGCGTACACAGCGGCTCCTTTGAAGGTAGACGAGTGAGCAACGTGCATCTGCACTGCCGCGAAACCGCCTGAGGAGATACCTGCGACGAAGACTTTCGCCGGATCAATCTTGTAGCGTTGCAGCTTGACGATTGCGGAAGGGGCCGACGCACTGTCCAAGGTTAGACCCGCGGAGCCGGCTACCGCCTTCTCCTGTGCCGATGTTCCGGCCGAATCGCCACTGCCGCCACACCCGGCAAGGCCGATCGCTAGTGCAACCGCCGGCGCTAACCGCCGGCCCAAAGCCTTCGTTGTCATTGTCGTCTCCTCGGCGGGGCAACTTACACAAGTGCATCACTCCGACTGTCGAACTGGGCTCGGTTTCGCCTTCCGCCAAAGCTCGCTAACAATAGTGATCGACAAAGCGCGCATGTTTGCGGCTTACGATGTGCCCGACGATATCCGGCGCAGCAAAAATCGCTCCCGCAGCACGGCAATCCTGGAACGTCGGTTCTAACCGCACGCTCCATTAACGCAACCGGTTTCCATTTGTCGAGGTGGGATTCAAGCTGCTACGCGGTCCCAAGCCCGTCCAATTCTGTGCTCCGGGCGGAGGGTACCCTGACCGGTTCACATTCAACATTAATGCTTTCCGGCTTTTTGCCGGTCATCAGACCGATAGGACAATGCTGCCAAAGGACATACAGGCAGCACTGCCGGCGAGTGACAAGAATCTGTACTGCTTCGACACAAATCGCGGTTCTCCGACAAAACGCAGGAGGCGACGCTTGCAATGGAGCCCGAGATCGGTTTCGTGAGCGTGGTTGTGGACGAACCGAATACGTCGGCAAAGTGGGAGCGCCATCCGGGAAACATCAAGCATCGGCTTCGCGGCGATCCAGCTGCATGGTCGGAATCAGGAAGTATGGAATATCAAAGACGCGGCGGCCTCATCGCGGATTAACTACGACTACAACGACGATGAGCTTTACGAGCTAGCGGCGCGGATTCAAAAATTTGAGGAACGGGTTGAACGAACGCATGTGGTGTTCAACAACAATTTCGAGCCCAAGGACAGCGAAGCGCCCGGGCGTTGATGGACATCTTCGGCGAGCATGCCATTCGGCTTTAGTCGCGCGGCTGACATATGTGCATTGACGCTGGCATGTTTGCTTACGCAAACTGCCAATATTTTTTTGACGTCGGCTTTGCGATAGTCAAGACGGTTCAGGGCCAAGATCATTTGAATTAAACTCGCTTCATCGTCGAACGGCGGCAAGCCGACAAACTGTTCAGCCGCGGCGACCGAAAGCCGCGACAAGTCAGAGCGTTCCCGGGCACCGCAATTGCCACCATTGGCGGAGAGCCAAAGCAGTACAGATTCGCAGACATGCGCTGCTTCAGGCCATTGCCCCGTGGTTGCTCGCGCGATGAGTTGAGCAACCACTAGATACCCTAGCAGTTCAGTTCGCGCTTCATCGTTCAGATTGTAGTGCTGAAGCCGCATTCCATTGCGCCGTTTTCTGTCACGTCACTTCGATGAAGCCTTCGACAGCCGGTCGGAGATATCAAACTGATAATTAACCCGCCTTTTCCCTGAACAACGGGAGACCTGCGACCGTCCCTAACCAGTACGCAACCGAACGACTGCCTCCCTTTGCGTGCAGCCATTGCCGCCGCGAGACATCGGAAGTCCGCTCAGGGCGGGTACGGCCGACCGCACGGGCGGCGGTCGGCCAAGAACCGCCGTTCACATGCGCTTTCGGTCGGACGTGTCCACCACGGACGACCAGGAAAAATCGCACGGGATATCACCTAGTCAAAGTTGACGCATCCCATGACGTGGCAGTGCCGGCCAATGGGGATTCGGTCAACACTTACACGGCTACCGCGTCAGTGTCAGGATCAGATAGGTTAGGTATCCTGCTCCATTGAGCAGCAGCGCCCAGTTTGCGACACCGCGAGCCCTTGCCTGAAAGCGCAGCCACGCAGCGGCGAGTAGGGTAATGACGACCCCCGTGAACACTTCTGGGCGCGGCTCCCAAGGCGTCAACATGATTCCAATAGCTGGCAGCAATGTGCCCTGAAACACCATGGCGCCGGTGATGTTGCCGAACGCAAGAGTATCTTTACCCCGTCGAATCCACAGGACGCTATTTACCTTCTCGGGGAGTTCCGTTGCAATCGGAATGATGATGACCGACAACAGGAGGGCAGACACACCGAGCACCTGCGACACGCCTTGGACACCGCGAATAAATCCTTTAGCTCCACCGACAAGAAGCGCCAGGCCAATCGCCAGTTGGAGGGTAATGGTCGCAAGATTGGTTGGTAGGCCCGTTCGGGAAAGGAACATGGCAACCAGCGCCTCCGTTCCATGCCCTCCCCGGACCAGTTGTTCCGACGCACCAAAAGTCATCACCGTATAGATGACGTAGACGCCCACCAGCGCGAGGCTAAACAACGCCCGGACGTACCAAATGTGGTGTGGCACAAACATGGCGACTGTCGCGAGCGCAAACGCGACCAGAAAGTAATTCAGATCGCGCACAAACCCGGTTCGCTCGGGTGAAATCGCGCCATTCAACCCACGTGCGCGAATGACCGCGAGGGTCATCAGAAACGTCGTAAGCGTCGCGAGCATCAGCGGCGCACCGAGAATCGCGCCCACACCTATTTCTTCATTCACGCTCTTGCTCGACGTACCACCCGCAAGCGCGAGCAACGGCACCATCGTTTCGGGCAATGCCGTGCCTATGGCAGCGAAAAGCGAACCGGTGACCCCTTCCGATATCTTGAGGCGTTCGCCGAGGTGCTCGAGCGCATTGGTGAATAGTTCTGCCGCGACAAAAATCACTACGAGCATGAGCGCAAGTTCGACAAACATAAGCGTCATGCTGCGCCTCCGCAGTAAGGCGAGCGCGCGGCTGAGGGAACACCGTCGGAAAAGATACGGAAAAACATGAGGACCTCGCGGTCGAACGAAGACGAACCATAGCGCACGGCTCGCCGCCCGACCAGCAGCAACGCGGTGCGCCTATGGTCTCGCCGAGCCGAACCGGCCGAGCGCGCCACGGCTGTACGCCTGGCATGTCGACGCGCGCTCTCTTCTTGGACGGAAAGAACGCTACTGCCCAAAAGGACGAGACGCTGTCTAACGCGGCCACCTCCTTTCCGCAAGCTTACAGCACGTTGATTCTGAGGAGTCAATCGATATCGCGTGAAATGTGATCTCAGCGAACAGGCTGTCCGAAAACGTACGCCGCTTTCCCACGCCGCAGGCATTGGTGCTGACAACTTCCCGCCGCGCCCATGCCGGTATCCGGGAACGCAATTCGAGCGGTCCGACGTCAGAGCTGCGAAGATGAAGTCGAATATCGATGATCTTCGACCTAAACTTGGTTGATACGAACCAGCAGAGTGATCGTGATGGAACAGTCAGCTAAGACTCGCCGCCCTCGTGCGAGGGTGGCGAGTTCGATCCGTGGGCGCGTCCGTATCAAGGTCGATCGCCCGTTCCGGAATACGGCACTATTCGATCAGGTCAAACAACGGCTCGAGGAACATGCGGGTGTGCGCTCCGTCAGCGTGAACCCCGCCACAGGCAGCGTGACAATTCCCTACGACCATGCTCAGCTAAACAGGGAAAAGATACTCGGTCTGCTGAGCGACCTCGATGTCATTGTGTCCGAGACGGTTCATCCAACGCCGTCGGCGATTGGGGAAGCTGGCCAACCTGGTGGCAGTCGCAGCCTGGCGTCTGCCGTCGACGATCTGAATGTCCGGCTTCGCAGCGCGATCGGGGTTCCCATCGACTTCAAGGCATTGCTGCCTTTGGGCCTCGCCGGCGCTGGCGTATGGTCCATTTCGCGGCATGGACTGATGATCGAAAGCGTACCGGGCTGGTTTCTGCTTTGGCTCGGACTCGATACATACGTGAAGCTACATCCCGAGCGTTTAACAACATCGTCGACTGTCGGCTCCGACGCGCGAGGCTGATCAGCTACGGCAGTCGAGCTTTCCTTACATTCGCATCTGAAAGTGGTCTTCTATTGTGGAGGGCGACCATGGCCGGTCCCGAGGACGTTTTCAAGGGCAGCGTGCTTGCGGGTCTCGCTGTTGGTGTCGGCGCCATCGTGCTGGCGCCTGTCGTGTTACCCGTAGTGGCAGCGCTTTCCCGCCCCATCGCGAAGTCGGCGATGAAGACAGGTGTGGTTCTATTTGAGAAGGGACGCGAGGCGGCGGCCGAGATGCGAGAGGTATTCGAAGACCTTGTCGCCGAGGCGCGAACCGAACTCGACGAATCCCGGCCCAGCGCTTCATTCACCGCGAGCCCGGCCCCCTCGGAGACATCACCCGAGATGACCGAAACAGAGCGCCAAGAGGCGCCTCAATGACCATCCCGGAAGCACATATATCGCACCTGCTGGCCGGCCGGGTGCGTCTGAAAATCCCAGCGCGGCGGCACGATGCCAGTTTTTTTTCCGAGGTCGTGCGCCGCCTGGAACAGTGCGATGGCGTCATCGAGGTTCGTGCATCGCCGCTGACCGCAGGTGTGCTGATCATGCATGCAACGGAGCTCAATTCGATTGCGGCATGGGCCTCGCAACAGCGACTGTTCTCATTGCAGGTTCATTCCGCCGAATCCTTGCCGGGGGAGCCGAAGCGTGCGATTGCGCGCAGCGCTCGTTCGGTGGCGCCGGTTGCGGGCGGGCCGGCGGAACGCCGTGCCCGTTTGCTCAGTACTTCTCTGGCTGGCCTCGGTGCACTTCAGACGGCACGGGGACAGATCCTTGCACCGGCGGTCACACTGTTCTGGTACGCATACGACGCGCGGCGCGGGCTTGCATCGATACGAGCCGGCCCCGAATTTTCGCCCGCCGGGACGAATTCATAAGGCGGACACATCACGGCGGTCTAATAGCGCACGGAGCCGGTACATCGGCATTGACGCGCTGAAAGCGCCCGTGAAATGCAAGAATATATTCCGCTGCAGTACCACCTGGTGCCCGGTCGGCTTCGCCTGAAGATCGCGTCCGTGAAGGGTAACGAGGCGCGCGCACGATTCGTCGAGACGCGACTGCGTGAAGTCGACGGCGTGCGCGACGTTTGCGCGAACAAACTCACGGGTAGCCTGATCGTTCGGTTCGATCCGGCTATCGTAAGCGTCGCGAAGATTTTCGATGCACTAGCGACCCATGGCTTGGTTGATGCAGGTGGATTGCCCGCATTCCCTCTGATGTCCGCGTCCGCTCAACCGCTCACGTCAGGCGCGCCTGTTGCCGATGCGCTCTTCAATAAAGCGGTTGAAGCACTTCTTGAGCGTTGCGCACTCGCTTTGATAGCCGCAGTGCTCTAGCGCGGTACCGGGAGGTGCGATGTCAGCGATGTGCGGGTCGCATTCTCCTCGCGGGCAGGCGGCTTCATCACCTCGTTGACGATATACGGCGCACTCGCGCCAAGGGCGACAGCCAGCGCATCGAGCATATCGATGCGAGAAATGCTCAGTAGCTTGCCAAGACCAGGCACGGCTCCCGCTACCACCTGCAACCCCATTGATCCGCCGATCGCGAGGTCGAGGTAACGGTTGCGCGGTCGCCTGAAAATATTGAGTGGTCCGCGCGAATCCGACCGGCAACCATAGGCGTGCAGCAACTGGCCAAGCGTCAACGTCATGAAAGAAACGGTTGCTGCGCCGGGGCCTGGCCCATGACGGGCCGCGGCTAACGCATGGCTTGCGAGTGCGCCCGCACTGATGGTCAGCGCTTCGCGACCATATCGCATCATGTCTGCGCGGCTGATAATGGGCTCCCCAATGGAGCGTGGCGGCGTGCGGAGCACATCGGGTTCCTGCGGTTCGACGGCGAGTGCAAGGGCTGGAAATACATCGCTCAGCAGGTTGATCCACAAAAGCTGCATCGGCGTCAGAGGTTGGCCGAGTCCCGCGCCGACGGCAGCCAGCGTGACAATAATTTCGCTGACGTTTGTCGATACGAGGAAGTGGACCGACTTGCGGATGTTGTTGTAAATCGTACGCCCCTGCCCGATAGCGACCGTGAGAGTTTGAATGTTGTCGTCCTCGAGCACGACGTCAGCGATTTCACGTGCCAGATCGGTCGTGTGCCGTCCCATCGCGATGCTGATGTTGGCCGCTTTCAGGGCTGGGCCGTCGTTGATACCGTCGCCCACCATGGCCACCACTTCACCCTCGTTTTGCAGGCCGCGGATGATCCTGAGCTTGTCGGAAGCACTGACGCGCGCAAATATGTCCGCGCTTCCCGCCAGTTGGGTCAATGCCGGCGACTCCGTTCTGTCGTCGGCGGTCAACTCGACCACGCGAGGTAAGGCGTCGGCGCCGATGTCCAGCGACCTGCCGATCGCGCGAGCCGTTTCGCGCTGGTCACCGGTGATCATCACCGTCTTGATGCCGGCCTCGCGCAACAGCGCAATTAACTCTCGTGCGCCATCGCGAACAGGGTCGGCAAGTCCGAGCATACCGAGCCAGCAGAGATTCTGCGTTTCGAGGCCGAGCGCTCCGCTCCCGGTCGCGTAGGCAAATCCGAGGACGCGTAGCGCGTCGCCGCCCATCTCAACGTTGCGCTGGAGTATCGCCTGGCGATCGGCTTCCGTCATCGGCACATGTCCGCCGTTCCAAAGACGCTCGCTGCACAGCGTCATGACTTCGACGGGATTACCCTTCACGGCAATCAGGCGGTCGTCATCGCGCGCGTCGCCGTGCAATGTACACATATAGTTGCGCTCGTCTGCGCGGTGCGCGACGCTGACCAACGGATGGCGCTCGCGCAGCGCCTCAGCGTCGATGCCCGACGACAGCACGAATTCCATTAGCGCGTTTTCCGTCGACGATCCGTTCAATCGATATTGTCGTCCCTTGCCGCTTATTTCGACTTCGTTGCAAAGCGCGGCGACGTGCAGTAAGCGCAGCAATCCGTCGTGCTCGAACGGGTTGATGCGTTGCCTGCTCGAGTAGACCAGTCCATCGACAACGGACCACCGCTCGTCGTCAATCTGAGCCGCGAGAACGCGCATGCGGTTGAAGGTAAGCGTGCCCGTCTTGTCGAAACAGACTGTATGAACCGCTCCCAACGTCTCTACCGCGTCGAGGCGTCGCACCAGTACCTTGTGATTGCGCATGCGTCGGATGCCGAGCGCCAGCGTGGTCATGGCGACCGTCGGCAATCCCTCGGGAACGGCTGCAACGGCGAGCGATACCGACGCCCGGAACATCGCCATCACGCCGAGTCCTCGCACCAAGCCGAGTACGAACACCAATGCGCACACGGCACCGCCCAGGCGCACTGTCAGGTTTCCGAGGCGCTCCAGCTGCTGCTGCATTGGCGTGGCGGGCGGCCTCGTCGAGCCCACGAGCGACTGGATGACGCCGTACTCGGTCGCTGCTCCAACGGAGACCACCACGGCGAGACCGCTACCGCCGACTACTGCACTGCCCATGTGAACCATGCACGCACGATCGGCGAGCGCGATGTCGGTCCGATCCATGCGCTGGGCCGACTTGAGTACGGGCATGCTCTCACCAGTCAATGCGGATTCGTCGGTGCGCAGATCATGGGCCTGGATCACGCGCGCATCGGCAGCCACATACGCGCCATTGGCTAATACGAGGATGTCGCCAACGACGAGTTCAGCTGCAGCCATCCGCTGCATTACGCCGCTTCGCACGACGAGCGCCTCGCGGGGCGTCGAGTCGCTGAGCGCCTCAATTGCGCGTTCGGTCCGCGATTCCGTGACATAACCGATCGTAGCGTTAATCAGGACGACGCCCAGAATGACGACTGCATCGGCCAGCCCCCCGGTTGCGACCGATGCGGCGGCCGAGCCGGCCAGCAGCAGCACGGGCAGACTCTTGAACTGGCTCATGAACATTGCAAGTGCTGAGCGACGCGGCGGCGGCTGCAACCTGTTGGGCCCGTGAATGAGCCGTCTGCGACGTGCGGCATGCTCGGACAAACCGCGTAGCTTCGATGAACCGACGGCGAACAGCACCTGCTTCACGCTGAGAGCGTGCCACGCCTGAGGGGCGGCCTCAAACGGGCGCGCGGTCGCCGAGAGCACCCGAGGGATCGGGCGTCGCTGTTCGCTGCGCCCGTGCTTAGAAAAGTCGGCGTGAAGCACGGATGCATCGCTGCGAGATGGGATGACTGCGGTATATGCGTCGTCTGAAGCGCCGCTGGTCTCGATGCACCGGATAGCGCGCGCGAGCGGGACATCTTTATCGAAGACCAGCAGGACATTGCCCGTCCATGGATTCGCGTCGACATCCAGCATGCCGCGTGTGGCGGCCAGCCGTTTCACGAAGGCAGCGCAAGCCTTCGGGTCCCGATAAAGCCAGGGCACATGTGCACGCACGCGGCCGGGCAGACGTGCATGCAAGACATTGACAGATTCCGTGGCCGCTCTGTTTGCGTATGGGAGGTCGAGAGCCAGGGCTGTGGAGAAGCGTGCGTTCATGTATTTGCCCCACTATGAAGCCGCGTTGATAGACAGGAATAAGGTCGGCATGCCGACGATCGAACCAGCGCCTCTGCCTCTACAATGAATCAGGTCTTGCATGGCGGCACGGATGCCACAATGGAACTCGACGGAAGAATGCGCCAATTGCGGCACATGAAACTGGCCGCGACCGGACTTCTCGTTGCAATGGCGGCGCTCTTCGCTGGCGCGGGCGTGCTGGAACGTCTGCATCCAATACTCGGCTACGTCAGGGCATTTGCCGAGGCGGGCATTGCAGGGGGGCTTGCCGACTGGTTTGCGATAACAGCACTTTTCCGTCGCCCTCTCGGATTGCCTTTGCCGCACACGGCGATCATTCCGCGAAAGAAGACTCGAATCGCTCAGAATCTCGGACAGTTCTTTGAACGAAACTTCCTGTCGCCCGAGGTGGTCGCGGTAAAGCTTGCCGACGTCGATCTGGCGGGTCCGTTCTTGCGATGGATCGCTGAACCGCAGCAGGTCGACCAGCTCGCCGACTATCTCACCGTCCTTGTGCCGAACGAGATCGAGGCGCTCGATGGCGAAACGCTTGATCGGATGGCCCTCGACATCATTTCTGAACGCGTGCGGGAAATCGACCTGGCCCCGCTCGCGGCAGGCGTGCTCGCAAGACTGACGCAAGGCATTGATTACGACACCATCATCGTCGCCGCGCTCGAGGAACTGGGCCTGCTGGTGGATGACAACAGGGATGTGATCCGCGGCCGGGTACGGAACGAAACCGGCTGGATATTGCAGCGAATGTCCGTGGATGCGAAGGTAACCGATGCCGTCATCAACGTACTCGACGACGCACTGGACGAAGTTCGGAGTACACCGGATCATCCCTGGCGCCGCCGCCTCAGTATGTTGGCACACGAGCAACTCCTTGCTCTGGGCGCTTCGCCCACGTACCTTGCGAAGTGGAATGCGTTGCGCGACGAGGCCCTTCAATCAGCGGCGCTCGGCCAACGCATTGGCTGCGTGCGACGCGATCTCCTCGAGAGTCTGCGCGCAGACATGCAGTTGCCCGATTCATTTGTCAGAGCGAGGCTCCATGCCGCGGTGCAACGATCCCTACGGGACGTATCGAAAGATGAACGCTTGCGTGAGCGCCTGACTGCGTGTGCGCGCGAGGCGATTCTCGACGTCATTCCAGCATTGCGGCACGAACTTGGTCTGCTTATCGCGGACACGGTATCGGGCTGGGACACTGCGACGGTCACCTCGAAGATCGAACTGGAAGTCGGGCGCGACCTCCAGTTCGTTCGCATCAACGGAACGCTGATTGGCGGGCTGGTAGGGCTTCTGCTGCACGCCATCGGTGCACTGCGGTAACTTGCGCGCGTCTCAGGAAGTGCTCACGTCGCGCGCGTGAAGCGGTTCCCGCTCTGTCGTCTGGGATGCGCGGCTAGGCGCTGCTGATCCTAGCACCTGTCTGACCCCGCCGACGCTTCCGACCAGAATGTCCCGCACCGTGGTGACGATACCTGTCCCGAGTGTTCCGACAAGACCTAGCGCTTCAGTGCCTACCTCTTCCGTCGCGTGTACTGTGCCTGTCAGGACGTCGCGCACAGTCTCGACTGCGTCTGTGGCGACGGTCCCCGTCGCGACGAGCGTGCCGCTCACTGTGTCGCGAACGAATCCGATCACAGGGCCGCTGTATTCGTCCGCTGCGACACGGGCTGGCTCACGCAATCCGCGGCGAATGCGTGTGGCCGCGTTGGCCTGCGTGGTTGTGTCAGCCGTTGCCGGTCCGGTGTCGTCCGTCGTTGCCTCTGCCGCGTTCGCTTCGGCCTGTTTTTCCTCTTCCGTATCTCGACGTGCCATTTTGACCTCCATCACTGAAATACGCGTCTCTTGATATGACGATGCGTGTGCACGGTTGTGCGCGACGGCATCGTCGTGGTGTCTCGCCATTATCAAAAGATAGCTCATCCATAAGGGCGCAACAACCATTCCGCGCTACCGTTCAGGCATGGACCGGAGTATGCATGCAAGGTTGCGCTCGACGGCCATTTGCTGGAGAACATGTCGCCATGAAATCGGTAGCGTCCTTGAGAACCCTTGGCGTGTGGGGAACGGGTACGCTCGTGATGCTCGCTGATATGGACGTCGGGAATGTGGTCGCTGCCGCACAAGCGGGAACCGCATGGGGATACCGGTTGCTACCGCTTCTTTTTGTGCTCATCCCGTGTCTCTATTTCTTGCAGGAACTCACTGTACGGCTTGGAATTTTTTCCGGTCGCGGCTACGGCGAACTCGTGCGCGAGCGGTTCGGGATCGGTTGGAGCTGTGTGTCGGCGACCGCACTCGTGATTGCAACCATTGGCTCGCTCGTCACGCAGTTCACGGGCATTGCGGGAATTGGAGAACTGTATGGAATGCCGCGTGCCCTCACCCTGTTTCTCGCCACCACTGCATTGATTGCGATCGCGGGGACAGGCTCTTACCGGCGCATGCAATATGCCGCGCTGTTCATTGGCGCCTTCGAACTGGTTTTTTTCGCCTTCGCATGGGCAGCACGACCTGACCCTGTGACGATATGGCGGCATGTACTGGATATTCCCTGGTACAACGGCTCATTTATGTATCTGGCTGCCGCATTGGCCGGCGCAGCATTCAGTCCGTGGATGGTCTTTTATCAGCAGTCCGCTATCGTTGAGCAGGGCATGTCGAGCATGGATTATGGTGCCGAGAAACTGGAGACAGCCGTCGGTGCAGTATTGACCCAGTCGCTCACTGCCGCTGTGCTGATAACGATGGCCGCGTTGGTTGCCAATGGCAGTAGAACCGCCTCCCTACACAGCGTAAGCCAGATCGCGGACGCGGTGAGCCATTTGCTTGGTGGAACGGCGGGACGCGTATTGTTTAGCGTTGGAGCACTCGGCGCGGCGATGGTGTCGGCAATCGTTTCGTCGCTTGCCCTTGCCTGGGGTGTTGGAGAAGTCGCCGGCCTTCGGCGCTCGCTCGAATGCCGCCCAATGAAAGCGCCCTGGTTCTATGCGCTCTATGTGGCGGCCGTAGTAGGCTGTGCGCTGCTTGTATGGTACGTACCGGATCTGATTGCTCTAAATCTCATTGCTCAGGTCATGAACGCATTGCTGTCGCCGCTTGTTACAGGCCTGTTGATCGCGCTTTCGGTCGTGGCACTGCCAGTGAAGTATCGTCCGCGCGGATGGTATCGACTGGCTGTCATTTCCGGAGCTTTCGGTCTGGGTGGCGTGGGCCTGGTTGGTGCTTTGGGTATGCTGCTATAGGCGACGGTACGCGCCTCGTACGCAGTTCCGCCGACACGTCCTTGTTGATGTTTGGCGTTGTAGACCGCGCGGGGTGTCCTGCAACCCGAAGTTCAATCGCAGACGAGTCTGCGAGCGGGCGCTCGACCGCCCTGCAAAAACGTGTGGGCCCGCCGGCTGTTGCTCTGCTGAGGCGAGTCTAAAGGTCCGTGCCAGATATCTCGATGCGCTCTCCGCTTTCCGGCGGTGTTTTCTGTTCCGCCGCGCTTACTAGCCTCTGCTTTCAAACTGGAACGCAAGCATCAGCTGCTTCGGGCTGTCATCTGTGGCGCCGATGTATTCGCGAACAACTTGGGCCTAAGTTCAAAGGCGCAGTATCCCCACCCGAAGCCGTATGCGGACAACCACAGCGTTGACTCGCATCCAATGATTGGGGTTGTCAGACTGATGTGTGACGAATCCATGGGGCTCGGCCATTTTCCTCATCTGCAAGCGCCTGGACAGGCGGTGAACGAAAGTTCGGGGCGGCGTTTAGCGCAGACGGCGATTCTGCGAGTAGCTAGCGCGAACGCGCTGTCAATGCGCGGGGCGATCTCCGATACGTCCGGAGCCACCGGGCAACCGGCCGTTGAGATCACACCAGCGTGAGCGGCCGCTTCGGGTCGAGCTTGTGTGAAAACGCGTTGATCGCCTAGACTGGATTAACTCATTCAGCATGGGTGACCGGATGAAGCGATTCATAGAAGGCGAAGATCGCAAGCAGGTGACGCTGCTTCCAGAATGCCTTGA